>JAKJEM010000027.1:18679-39683 GCA_022705425.1 Planctomycetota bacterium | reverse complement strand
CCTCGCGGCGCAGAAGATCGCCGCCCCGACGGAGGTCGAGGCAACGTGGAAGTCCGTCGAGGAGGAGATGGCGGCGGCGGAGAAGTTCGCGCTGGAAGAGAGCCCCTATCCCGACCCGAGCACGCTGCTCGAAGACGTTTACGCGGAGTGGATCGAAGGCAAGTACGGGCTGGAGCCCGTGAAGAAGGCATGACGGGGCGGCGAAGCGCCCCACGAACCGACCCCTGAACTCGAGAGCGAACGATGGCTGAGATTCATTACTGGCAGGCCGTGCGCGACGCGATGCGCGAGGAGATGCTGCGCGACCCGAAGGTCTTCGTCATGGGCGAAGACGTGGCGATCTACGGCGGCGCCTACGGCGCCACGCGCGGCCTCTATGAGGAGTTCGGCCCCGAGCGCGTGCGCGATACGGCCATCTCCGAGGCCGTCATCGCCGGCGCCGCCGTCGGCGCGGCCATGTGCGGCTACCGCCCCGTGGCGGAGATCATGTACATGGATTTCCTGACGCTGTCCATGGACCAGTTCTGCAACCAGGGGGCGAAGAACCGCTACATGTTCGGCGGCAAGACGAGCGTGCCGATGGTCCTGCGCACCGAAGGCGGCGCGGGCCGCTGCATCGCCGCGCAGCACTCGCAAAGCCTCGAAGCCTGGTTCATGCACGTGCCGGGCATCCTCATCGCCTGCCCGGCCACCCCTGCCGACGCGAAGGGCCTGCTCAAGACGGCCATCCGGTGCAACGACCCCGTCCTCTTCATCGAGCACAAGATGCTCTACGGCGCCAAGGGCGAGGTGCCCGACGGCGACTACACGACCCCCTTCGGACGCGCCGCCATCCGCCGCGAGGGCAAGCAGGTCACCGTCGTCAGCTACTCCCGCATGGCCCTCCGCTGCGAAGCCGTCTGCAAGAAGCTGGCCGGCGAGGGGATTGACGCGGAGATGATTGACCTCCGGACGCTGAAGCCCCTCGACCTGCCGACCGTCCTCGATTCGGTCAAGAAGACCGGCCGCCTCCTCCTGGTGTCCGAAGGCTGCGCTGAGGGGAACGCCGTGTGCGAAATCGCCATGAAGGTCAATGAGCACGCCTTCGACTGGCTCGACGCCCCGATCCGCCGCCTCTGCGCGGCGAATGTCCCCGTCCCCATGAGCCCCGTCCTCGAAAACGCCGCCATCCCCAACGAAGCGGCCATCGAGCAGGCCATCCGCGACACGATCAAAGGCTGACCGACCATGATCCAGCGCGTTCTGCTGCCGAAACTCGGCGAGACGATGTCCGCCGCGAAGATCGAAAAGTGGCGCAAGGCCGAGGGCGACGCGGTGGCCCGTGGCGACGTGATCCTGGAGATCACCACGGACAAGGCCACGCTGGAGGTGGAGTCCATCGTCCAGGGCACCCTGCGGAAGGTTCTGGCGCCGGAAGGCGTGGAACTCCCGGTGAACACGGTCATCGCGCTCGTCGGCGACCCGGGCGATCCCCTGCCGGCCAACCTGGCGGAGCTGGAGTCCGTCGCGCGCGGCGGCCCGGCGGCCCCCGCAGCCGCAACGCCGGCCGCCCCGGTCGCCTCCGCCCAGCCGAAACCCCGCGATGAGGCCCCAGCTTCGGACGCCGTTTCCGAGGAAATCGTACTTCCCTCCGGACGGCTCTTCGTCAGCCCGCGCGCCCGCGCGCGCGCCGCGACGGAGCACGTGCCCCTCCCCATCCTGCGCGGCAGCGGGCCGAACGGCCGAATCATCGAGCAGGACGTGCTGGACTACGCCGCCCGGCGCGCCGCCGTCAAGGCCACCCCCGCCGCAATGGCGGAGGCGTGCGTCCGCAATGTGGACATCACCCGCCTCCGCGCCACGGGCCCGGACGGACGCATCACGCGCGAGGACGTGCTGGCCGCCCCTGCCGGCGTTCCGGCGGCCCCGCCCGCGCTCGCCGGCGGGCGCATCGAGTTGAGCGCCATGCGCCGCGTGGTCGCCGAACGCATGGCCCGCTCCAAGCGCGAAGCGCCCCACTTCTACCTGATGATGGACATTGACATGACCGCGTCCGCCGCGCATCGGGCAAGGCTCAATGCGCAAGGAAAGACGCGCGTCGCCTTCCACGATCTGGTCCTGCGCGCCTGCGCCACGGCGCTCGTCGAGCACCCGGCGATGAACGTAACGTGGGCCGGAGATCACCTCCGGCGTCGCGCGGCGGTGAACCTGGGACTGGCCGTCGCCCTGGAGGAAGGATTGATCGTGCCGGTGCTGAAGAACGCCGACCGCCTGCCGCTCATCGAAACGGCGCAGGCCACGGCGCGGCTGATCGAAAAGGCCCGCTCGAAGCGCCTGACCCCCGAGGAGTACGAGGGCGGCTCCATGACGCTGAGCAACCTCGGGATGTACGACGTGGAGAACTTCTGCCCGGTCATCAACCCCGGCGAAAGCTGCATCCTGGGCACGGGCCGCATCGCGCCGAAGGTGGTCGTCATCGAGGGCGGACTGCACGTGCGCTCGATGATGTCCGTCACGCTGAGCGCGGACCACCGCGCGACGGACGGCGCAATCGCCGCGCGCTTCCTCAAGCGCATCAAGGAACTTCTCGAAGCGCCCGAAGCGCTCTGAGTCGCGGCGCAGACCCGCGCCGGACGCGTTCCCGAAAGCCACGGTGCCTCCGCTATGCCGCCGGCCCTGCCGTCCTTCCCCGCGCCCGACGCATCGCCGCCGCGCGCCGCCCCACTCTGGACGGTCGCCGTCGCCGCGCTGATCCTGCTCCTCGGCCTCGCCGCGTGGTCCAACAGCCTCGACGGCGCCCTGATCCTCGACGATTTCCCCTGGATCGTCGAGAACGAAGCCCTTCAGCCCCCCCGCTCACTCCGCGCCCTGCTGCTGAATCCCCGCCCGCTGCTCACCCTGACACTGGCGGCCAACTACGCCCTCGCCGGGACGGCCGCCTTCGACTACCATCTTTTCAACCTCGCCGTGCATCTGCTGGCCGCGTGGACTCTCTTCGCGCTGCTGCGGCGGACGCTGCGCCGCCCGGCGCTGCCCCCGGAGATCGCGGCGCGCGCCGACGCCCTGGCACTCCTCTGCGCCCTCCTCTGGCTTGTCCACCCCCTGCAGACGCAGTCCGTCACGTACATCGTGCAGCGTTCGGAGTCCATGACGGGGCTCCTGATGCTGACAACGCTCCTCCTCGCGGCACGGAGTTTCGACGGCGGTGGCGCCGGCGCGCGGGCCCTGGCGGTCGCAGCGTGCGCGCTGGGGATGCTGAGCAAACCTTCGATGATCGTCGCCCCCGTCCTCGTCTGGTTCTACGACGGCGTCTTCTACGCCGGGTCCTTCCGCGAAGCGCTGCGGCGGCGAAAGAGCTTCTACGCCGCGCTGGCGGCCACCGCCGCAATCCCCGTGGCCCTGCTCCTGGCCTTCCCCGATGCCGAACGCTCGGCCGGACTCGCCAACCCGCTCTTCACCCCGGCGCAATACGCCCTGACACAATGCGGCGTTATCCTCCACTATCTCCGGTTGGCCTTCTGGCCGTCGGGGCTGTGCCTGGCGCACGACTGGCCCGCGGCCCGCGCCCTGCCGGACGTCCTCCTTCCCGGCCTGATCCTGATCGCACTCCTGGCGCTGACGGCCTGGGCGCTGATCCGTCGCACGGCGCTCGGCTTTGCGGGGGCGGCGTTCTTCCTGCTGCTGGCGCCGACGTCCAGCCTGGCGCCGATTGCCGATCCCTGCGCGGAGCACCGGATGTATCTGCCGCTGGCGGCGGTGATCGCGGCGGTTGTCGGCGGAGGATGGCTGCTCTTCCAGCGCCTGTGCGGACAAGCGCCATCGCCGGGGGGCGCGCCGCGCCTCCGACCACGCCCATGCGCCCTGACGGCCCTGGCCTTCCTTCTGGCGACCCTCGGAACACTGACGGCGCTCACCCGCGCGCGCAACGCCGAGTACCATAGCGAGGTCGGAATGTGGGAGTCCGCCCTGCGCCGCTATCCCCGGAGTGTCTTCATCCGCAACAACCTGAGCGCCGCGATCCTGCGCGCGGCCGAGCGCGGCGACGCCCCGACCCGCGTGTGCGCGCTCTTCGCGGCGGAGGCGACGCTCCGCGACGCCCTGCGGATGAACCCCTCCTCGCCGCTCACCCGCTACAACCTGGGGACGCTGTACGCCTTCATGGGACGCTGGGCGGAGGCGGTTGCCGAGTTCCGGGTCGCTGCGGAGAGCAGCCCCACCCTCTGGCTGGCGAACCTGAACCTGGCCGTCGCGCTCGAACGCGCCGGGGAGACCGAGGACGCCAACCGGCAGTATGACGAAGCGCTGCGAAAGATGCCGAAGGATGCGCGGCAGCGGAGCTCGGCGCTGGTCTGGTCGGCGGAGAACTGCGTGCGGCTCGGACGCCCCGCCGAGGCCGTCGAGCGCCTGCGCCGGGCGCTGGCCCTGCGCGAAACGCCCTTTGTCCTGAACCGCCTGGCCTGGCTGCTGGCCGCCACGCCCGACCCGGCGTTCCGCGACACGGACGAAGCCCTGCGCCTGGCGGAACGGGCGCGGGGGATTGCCGGACCGGGGGATGTGCCCGCCCTGCGTACGCTGGCCCGGGTCCTGGCGGAATCCGGACGCCATGGCGACGCCGCGCGCGCCGCCGAGGAGGCGTTGCGGCTGGCCGGCGCAGGGGCGTCGGCCTCGCTGTTGACGGCGTTGGAGTCCGAGGCGGCGGCCTACCGGAACGGACATCTGCCCGCGCCCCTCACCGCCCCCCCGACTCGATCTCCCGCGTCAGCGCCTGCAGAAAGCGCGCGTCCAGCGGATAGTAGATGACGAACTCCTCCCCCGCCGGGCGCCCCTCGGGGTCCACCCCCGCCGCCCGGCAGGCACGCCGGAAAACGTCGCGCGTGATGAGCCCCAGCCGCCGCCCAGCCGCCCATTCGGCGAAGGCAAAGTCCCTCCGAAAGATGAATGCAAAGGGGCGGCCCTCGTCGAAAACCGCCCGCCGGACGGCTTCGTCATAGGGCGGATAGCGCGAAAGGGGGCTGATCCCGGCGCAGGAGACCGTGACGAACTCCTCCGTTTCGTAGATCAGGCGGAACTGGATTTCGTACGGGGCATAGGCGTAGCGGATCTCCATCTTCCGCACCGCCTCGCCTAGAGCGGCCATCTCGCGGGCGGAGGTACGCACCCCGTGCTCCTCGTGCCACGAACGCATGCCCACCGCCAGCCCCGTCGCCGCGCCGTGCAGCGTCAGGAAGAGCAGCAGCGCCGCGCCGGCGCGCTTCCACCGACCCTCCCCCCCCGTCAGGACCAGGGCCGTGATGACCGGCAGAAAGGGATAGAGCGGCAGGAAGTAGCGCGGCGTGCGCAGCCCCGGAAGGGAGAACTTGGCGACGCAGTAGATGGCGACATAGACGAGGACGAAGGAGAGCATGACGGCGGGAAAGGAAAGAGCCGCCCCCCCTTCCGGCGCAAGAGGACGCCAGGCCGCCCAGGCGCGGAACTCGCCGCGCCGACGCCACAACAGCGCCACGACCGCGCCGATCGCCGCCACTCCCTGCGCCCAAGCCCCCGCCCCGGCGGGGTGGAAGTCGTCTATGTCCCCCTCGTAAAAGCCCGCCAGGTCGCCGGTGAAGATGCCGCCGAAGGCGTCGAAGACGTGGCGGAGCAAGCCGACCGACGTCCCCGACGGGGAAGCGAACATGTACCTGAGGTGAGCGAAGTCGTTGGCGAGGTTGTAGAAGATCAGCGGCAGACAGCCCGCCGCAAAACCTGCCGCCGCGTACGCGGCATAGCGCCATGCGCCCCGGCGCGTCACCCACAGCAAGGCGAAGACGATCGGGTAGAGCAGGGCGTAATCCATGGCGAAGTACGCCAGACCGCACAACAGCCCCACGGCGAAGCCATTTCCCGGCGTGGACTCCCCGTCCAGGTACGCGCGCAGGAAGAGCGCCAGCGCCGCCAGGGCGAGGAAGAAAGACTCCGCGCCGCCATTGACCAGACCGGACTGGTAGAGGATCGGCGCCCCGAAGGCGTAGAGGGCCGTGGCGCCCGTCGCCGCTTCCCAGGAGGCGTAGCGGCGCACGATTCGCCAGAGAAGAAGGACGGCCCCAAGAGAGAACAGCGCAGGAATCGCCGTCAGAAGCACGGGCGACAGGCCGAACAGCGCCGTGGGCAGGGCCGCGAGCCAGGCCACCGCCGCATGCCCCCCGCCGTAGGGCTGGCCGTAAAGGAAGAGCGGCGTCTCGCCGCGCGTCACGATGTGCCGCGCCATCAGCCCGACGACGGCCTCGTCGCTGCGCAGGGCGGCCTGCCCGGTAAAGAGAATAACCCCCCGCAGGGCCGCCGCCGCCGCCAGAAGGGCCGCGAGGGTAACCCGGTCGCGCTGCCGCTCCGCAATGTCGTGGGTGTCCAGGGAGTTCTCTCGCATTCGGGACATGCGACAATGTAGAATGTCCGAAGTGAAATGTAAACTCCGATTCCCGCACCGGAGGAAACCGCCATGAGACGACTTGCCGCCCTCTGGCCGGCCCTGTCTGCGCTCCTGCTGGCCGGCTGCATCCAGGTCAACCTGGGTCCGCCGCCGCTGCACGCCGTGCGGGTGCAGTCCTCGGGCCGCTGGTTCGAGACGAATCGCATCGCCCTGATAGACATTGACGGCTTCATCGGCGCCGGGGCGCCGCCGTGGAGCATAATGGCGGGCACGACGGTGGCGGACGTCAAGGAACGGCTCGACCGCGCCGCCGCCGACCACGCCGTGCGGGCGGTCGTGCTGCGCATCAACAGCCCGGGAGGCGAAGTCTCCGCCTCCGACGCCATCTACGATGAAATCCGCCGCTTCCGGCGCAACACGGACAAACCCGTGGTGGCGGCCTGCGTGGACGTGGCGGCCTCGGGAGGCTACTACGTGGCGCTGGCCTCCGACCGGATCGTCGGCGCGCCGACGTCCGTCACCGGCTCGATCGGCGTCATCATGAACCTTGTGAACGTCGAGGGGCTGTTCGGTAAGATCGGGCTGCGCCCCGAGACGATCAAGTCCGGGCCGATGAAAGACATCGGAGCGCCCACGCGCGCCATGACCGAGGAAGAGCGGCGGCTCCTTCAGGAACTGAACCGCGCCCTCTTCGAGCGATTCCTCGCCGTGGTGCGCGAGCGCCGGCCCGGCATGTCGCCCCAGGACGTCGCCGCCGTATCGGACGGGCGCGTGGTCGGCGCGCAACGGGCCTTTGAGCTCGGACTCCTCGACCGCATCGGCTATCTCCACGACGCCATCGCCGAAGCGCGCGACCTGGCCGGCATCCCCGCCGCCGACGTGATCCTGTACCAGCGCGTGCCGGCGTACAACTCGAACATCTACGCCCTCGCCCAGCGCCCCGGCGGCGTCCTGGAAGAGGGGTTGGCCCTGCTCACGCGACAGCAGAGGCCGGGATTCCTCTATCTCTGGGATCCGACGCCATGAAGAACGGCCCGATGCCACACGCCCTGCCCCCCTCCCCGCCGCGCGGCGGACTCTTCCCGCGCGTTCTGGGCCTTCTGGTCGCGTCGGCGCTGGCGCTCGGATACGGATGCGCCCCGGCCCGCCTCCCGCCCCCTTCGATCTCTACCTGGACACCGAGCCCGTCCCCGCCACCGCCTTCCTCCCCGAGGGCGGCAGCGCCGTCACCCCCTTCCGGCTGCGCCTCGAACCGGGCGAGCGAAAACTCCTCAAACTCGTCAGCGCCGACCACAAGGACATGGACCTGCTCCTCGATGCCGATGAGATCGCCGCGCGTTACGGCCCCCCCGTCGAGGGCTGTCGCCTGCTGCGCGTGCAGTTGACGTCCGCCCGAAGCGCAACGCTCCTGGTCGAGACAACCCCCGAAGGCGCCGAAGTCTTCCTCGACGGGAACCGCGTGGGGAGCACGCCCATCGTCCTGTCGAACCTGACGCCCGGACTCCGCGCGCTGCGCCTGGCCCATCCCGACTGCTTCCCTCACAGCGAGGAACTCCTCCTCCCGCCGGGGCAGACGCTTCGAGCCGAACGCCGCCTCGAAAGCCGCGTCATCCCCCTCTACCGCGAACTGATACGCAAAGAGCCCGCCGTAATGACCCACTACGCCGAACTCGCGCACCTCTTCGTCCTGCGCGGGGAGTTCGCACACGCCGCCGAGGTTTTCAATCAGGGCGTCGAGGCGCTGGCCACCCTCAAGACGACGGAGGCGCGCCGCTTCTTCATGGAAATCGAGCGCACCTACACCCGCTGGTACCGCTACCCCGAGGAGACGCCGCAGAACCAGATCCGCCCCGCCCTGCGCGAGACCGTCCAGCGATGCCTGGACCGCAAGGCTGCGCCGGCCAGCACGTGCCGCGCGCTGCTGACGGCGATGGACAACTACGATCACAAGTTCGTCCGGAGCGCCGGAAAGCGGTGACCCGCGCCGCTCTCTCCCTGGAGGCCCCATGCCGAACCCCCCGCTCCTGATCTTGGCGCCCGCGCACGAACTCGACCCCGCCCGCCCCCCGTGGAAGCCCGCCGGTCCGCGCAAGTTCCGCTCCCTCGGCGACACAGCCTTCAACGACTGGGTGGAAGCCCTGGTGGACCTCGGCGTGGACTTCCCCTTCGACGCGGAGCAACGCCTCCCGCGCGACCTGCCCGCCGGCCTCGACGGCGTGCGCTGCATCCTGATAGACCCCGCGCGCCGCGACGAATTCTCCGGCGGAACCGCCGAAGCGCGCCTGAAGGAGTTCCGCGCGCGCGGTGGACGCCTCTTCTTCCCGACGCCCGGCCCGGAATACGACGACCCAAAGAGCGACCTCTACCGCCCGGCGCTGAAGCTCTGCGTGGAGTGCGCCCTGCCCCGGCGCGATCCGGCGCTCCTCGACCGCCTCCGCAACGCCGACGAAGCCCCCCTGGTCGCCTGGTGGCGCAGCAGCCTCGACGACCAGCGCCGCGTCCTGCAGGAGGCCGACGCCGGCTGGGCCTGGGGCGACCCCGTGGGATATCACTTCTTCTGGCCCGCCTTCGAGGCCGCCGAGTACTTCCGCGATCCCGCCCTGCTCGAGCCGGCCTGGGAGTTCATGCGCGCCGGACTCGACCGCCGCCGATGGGGGGGAGCCATCGCCTGCGGCAAGCGCTTCGCCGCAAAGTACTATGAGCACACCCGCGATGCCGCCGTGCTCGAACGCCTCCGCGAGGAGGCCGACGCCCTCCTTCCCCGGATTCACGGCCGCCTGCCGCCGTTCGTCCGGGAGGCCGGCGGATGGGTCAACAATGAGGTCTTCGCGAACAACGGCGAAAGCCTCGGCTCCATCTCCCGCATTACCGGCGACGCCCGCTACCTTGACGCCGCCGTCGCCCTGGGCCGTTTCGTCCATCGGGCTTGTTTCGACCCCGCCGCCGCCCTCTGGCTCCATCGCGGCCATCTCTCCGGCCCCATCCCCGAAGCCAGCGCCCACTGGGGCCGCGGAAACGGCTGGTTCCTCTACGGCGTCCGCGGGGTGCTGGAGGACCTGCCGCCCGATCACCCCGCGCGACCCGAGTTCCAGGCCATGCTCGCCGCCGGGCTCGAAGGCCTCCTGCGCCACCAGGGCCCCTATGGACTGTGGCACAACGTCGTCACCGCCACGGAGGGCCTCAGCCGGCAGGACAGCTGCGGCGCGTGGATGTACATCGCCGTCTATGCGCGCGCCTACTGGAAGGGCTGGCTGCGGGACGAGCGCATCCCCCCGATGTGCGAACGCGCCTGGACGGGCCTCAAGACGAAGCTCTGGCGGGGGCTCCTCCTGGCCCAGTGCTGCGGCACCGGCTGCCTGGCCTCCCGCGCGCTTTACCTCGAACGCGCCCACACCCGCTTCCCCGGCGCCCCGGCGCTGCACGCCTGGGTCGAACTCCAACGCATGAGAGCAACCCGCCGGCGGCCCTCCGAGGCGCCGCCCCCGACCGCTCGATTCTGACTTGCGCTTGGGCGCGTGTGCGGTTAAAATCCCGCCGCCGGGAAGGGTGAGTCAGTGTATCCGGGGTCCTGCAGGCGATACGAACCATGATCCACGTTGATCAATTGACGAAGCAATACGGCCCGACGCTGGCCGTGGACCGCATCTCCTTCGACGTCGCGCGCGGGGAGATCGTGGGGTTCCTGGGGCCGAACGGCGCGGGCAAGACGACAACGATGCGCATCCTGACGTGCTACATGCCGGCGACCTCCGGCACGGCGTCCATCGCCGGGCACGACGTCTTCCGCGACTCGCTGTCCGTGCGCCGCCACGTGGGCTATCTGCCCGAGGGAGTCCCCCTCTACCAGGAGATGCGCGTCGAGGAATACCTGCGCCATCGCGCCTGGATCAAGCGCGTGCCCGCCGCCGACCGCGCCCGCCGCGTGGAGTACGTCATGGAGCGGTGCGACCTCAAGGCGATGCGCCGCCGCCTGATCGGCAGCCTCTCCAAGGGCTATCGCCAGCGCGTGGGACTGGCCGAGGCGCTGGTGCATGACCCGCCGGTGCTGATCCTCGACGAGCCGACGATCGGCCTCGACCCGAACCAGATCCGCCACGTGCGCGCGCTGATCCGCGACCTGGGCAACGACCACACAATCCTGTTGAGCACGCACATCCTGCCCGAGGTGGAAATGGTGTGCAAGCGCGTCATCATCATCAACGGCGGGCGCGTGGTCTTCCAGGAATCGCTGGACACCATCGCCGCGCAGCGCGCCGGCGGCACGCGGCTGGTGGTCGAACTCCGCGCGCCGGCGGCCAACGCCGTCGCCGTCGTCAAGGACGTGCCCGGCGTCCTCCACGTCGTCGCCGACAACGCCCAGCCCGTGGTGCGCCTGGACGTCGAAGTAAAACCCGGCGCCGACGTGCGCGAAGAGGTGTTCCAGCGCGCGGTGCGCAACGGCTGGACCCTCCGCGAACTCCGCACCGAGCAGCCCTCGCTGGAAGACATCTTCGTGCGCCTGACCGCCAAGGAGGAAGCGTAATGCGCAACATTCCCGCCCTCACCTGGCGCGAGATCAACGCCACCTTCTTCTCGCCCCTGGCCTACGTCGTCCTGACGCTCTACCTCTTCTTCAGCGGCTTCTTCTTCTACCTCATCCTCGATGCCTCGCGCCAGGCGACGATGACCGGGCTGATGGGCATCCTCACCTTCCTCTTCCTGGTCAGCATCCCCCTCCTCACCATGCGCCTGATGAGCGAAGAATACCGCAGCGGCACCATCGAATCGCTGATGACCGCGCCGATCACCGACGCCGAGGTGATCCTGGGCAAGTACTTCGGCTCGATGATCTTCTTTATCTTCATGCTGCTGCCGACGCTGCTGTACGTGGTCATTCTCAAACGTTTCGGCAACCCGGACCTCGGGCCGATCTTCGCCTCCTACCTGGGCCTGCTGCTGATGGGCGCAATGTTCATCGCCCTCGGGCTGTTCTGCAGCACGCTGACGCGCAACCAGATCGTCGCCGGCGTGCTCGGCATCGTCAGCCTGCTCATCATCTGGGTGCTCGGCGCCGTGGGCGAACGCATGACCGGCGACTTCGCGCCGATCGTCCGGTACATCGGCACGCAGCAGCACGTCCAGTCCTTCAGTTCGGGGCGCATCGCCTTCCGCGATGCCTTCTATTTCCTCAGTTTCGCCGCGTTCTGGCTCTTCCTGTCCGTGCGCGTGCTCGAAAGCAAGAGGTGGAGGTAAGCCGTGAGCGAGAATCGGCCTCCGATGTGGAAACTGGCGGCGCGCTGGGCCATCCTGGCGGGGATCGTGTGCGCCGTCTGCGGTTATGTGATCCGCAATCTGCTGCCGGGCGCCCACTTCCGCAGCCCCGGCGTCCTCGCCCTCCTGATCGCCGGCGGCGTCCTCTTCCTGGCCGGCGTGGCGCTGAACCTCGATTGGCTCTGGTCCATCGTCCGCCGGCGCAAGTTCCTGATCGGCGTCAACGTGTGGGCCATGGTCGTCCTCAGCGTCACGCTGCTCGCCGTCGCCAACGCCATCGTCGCCGTCACTCCCCAGACCGACGGCTGGTTCGTGGACGTCACGCGCAACCGCGTCCACACCCTCAGCGACCAGACGCGCAACATCCTCAAGGGCCTCGACCGCGACGTCAAGGTCACCGTCCTGCTCGGCTCCGGGCGCGTCCGCGTGGGCTACTTCGGCTCCGTGGACGTCTCGACGCGCGTCGCCGACCTCCTGCGCCTCTACGGCGCGGCCTCCTCGCGCGTGAAGACCGAAACGATTGACACCTACGCCGACAAGACCCGCGCCGACAAGTTCGCCGCGCAGTTCAAGGGCAATGTCGAACCGGACACCCTCGTCGTCGAGGTCGGCGATCGGAACGTTCAGATCCCCTTCCGCGACCTCATTGAAGTGCCCCCGATGGACTACATGACGCCGCCCCCCGAGGACATGACCCCCGGCTTCAAGGGCGAAGAGAAACTCACGGCGGCCGTCGTCTCCCTGACGGAGGACCAGCAGAGCGTCGTTTACTTCGTCACCGGCCATGGCGAACTCGGTCCCGAAGGCGCGGAGGGCAAGGCCCTCAACCGCTTCAGCGCCGAACTTCGCCGCGACAACTACAAGGTCGAGTCGCTCAACCTCATGGCGCGCAAGGAAATCCCCGCCGATTGCACCGTGCTGGTCGTCGCCGGCCCGGCCGCCGCCTGGCAGGAGGCCGAAACCCGCCTCCTGCGCGAGTACCTGGACAAGGACGGCAAACTCCTCCTCCTGGTCAAGCCCCGCGCCGTCAAGGGCACGGTCGAAGGCCTCGAACTGCTCCTCTCCGATTTCAACGTTGACGTCGCCGACAAGGCCGTGGTCATCGAGGTCTATCGCGACCTCCTCAGCGGATCGAGCGTGGGCGACGTGAAGGTCGTGGTGCAGGACTACGCCAAGCACCCGATCACCGACGACCTGGCGAACATGAACTGCTTCCTCCAGGCGGCCTGCCCGGTCAAGTCGCTCATGCCCGAACCGCCCCAGGGCCAGATGGCCATGCGCAACATGCCTTTCTCGCCCTATGTCGCGGTGGAGTTGCTGCGCTCCAGCGCGGAAAGCTGGGGCGAGACCAACCTGACGGCGCGCCAGGTGAAGTTCGAGGCCGGCGAGGACGAAAAGGGGCCCCTCCCCCTGGCGCTGGCGATCACCCGGCGTCCCCTGCCCGGACCCGGCGCGCGCGAGGACGTCGCCGGCGGCCCGCGCCTTGTCGTCGTCGGCTCCACCAGCATTGCCTCCGATGCCACGCTCACCCAGTACGAGGCCAACCGGGTCTTCATGATGAATGCCGTGAACTGGCTCGCCCGAAAGGAATCGAAGCTGGGCATCCCCCCGAGCAAGCCCGACCGCTCCGAACTGAAGGCCGGCCCGACGGGGATGAAGGTGATCCTCCTGATTACCGTGGTGCTCATGCCCCTGGCGTCCATCGTCACCGGCCTCCTGGTCTGGTGGGCGCGCCGACGCGAGTAGTCCCGGCGACGGACGCCATGCGTCCTCCGCCGTCGTCCCTCCGTTGCGGCCCGGTCTCCTCAAAGGAGTGCGAAGCATGAAGTTCCGTACAACGCTCGTCCTGCTCGTTCTCGTCATTGGTCTGGGCGCCTTCCTCATCTTCTTCTCCCTCCGGCAGCCGAGCGCCAAGGACTACAAGGAACGCCACGAACGCGTCTTCCCCGCCGTCGAGTTCCAGAAGAGCGGCGAAGCGCGCAAGGGTCTGGGCGACCTGGCCACGAAGATTGAGCTGCGCCACGGCAAGGACGCCATCGTCCTCGAACGCGACGCGAAGTCGGCCCTCAACTGGCGGCTGACCGCCCCGGTGGCCTACCCCGCCGATTCCGGGATCGTCTCCTCGCTCCTGAGCGAGATCGAGTTCCTGACGGCGTCGCGCGTGATAGACCCGTCGCGCGAGAGCGGCGCCGACCTGGCCGCCTACGGGCTGACCGCGCCGGAGCGCTCCGTCACCCTCACAATCGGCGCGCGCCCCTTCCGCCTCGATCTCGGCTCGAAAACGACCGACGGCAACTCCGCCTATGTCTCGACCGAAAAGAAGCTCGTCTATGTCGTCCCCAAGGCCATCCTGACCAAGGCCGCCATGAGCCTGAACGAGATGCGCGACAAGACCGTCCTGCGCTTCGAGAAGTCCGCCGTCACGCGCCTCTCCGCCGCGCCGCACGGGCGCTCGCCCGTCGAACTGGTCAAGGAAAAGACCCTCTGGAAGATGCTGCAACCCGCCGCCGACGAGACCGACGGCCCCAGCGTCACCCGGCTCCTCGAGGCCGTCGCAAACCTGCGCATCGCAACCGACGACTTCATCTCGGACGCGCCGGGCGACCTGGCGCAGTACGGACTCAACGCCCCCGCCCTCACTCTGGCCCTCTTCGAAGGCGACAAGCGCAAGACCCTCCTCATCGGCGGACCGGTCAAGGAGCGCGAAGGAAAGCTCTACGCCATGCGCGACGCCGAGCCCACCGTCTTCGCCCTGGACAAGAAGGACGTGGACGGCCTGCCGACCGGCGCCGCCGACCTGCGCTGCCGTCTGGCCCTGCCCGTCGAAAGCGCCGACATCGTCAAGCTCGACATCGCCGGCCCCGCGCGTGTGCTCCTGACCCGGAGCGGCGAGGAATGGAAGATGGAGGAACCCGCCGGACAGACGCCCGCCGCCGACGCCGTGCGCCTCTTCCTGTCGCGCCTGACCTCCCTCGAAGTCAAGGACCGCGCGGACGACGTCTCGACCGAGGCCCTCAAGGCCGCCGGCATTGACCCGCCCAAGGCAACCGTGACCGTCGCCACAAAGGACGGCGAAACGCGCAAGCTCCTCTTCGGAACCGAAAAGGAAGGCAAGCTGCTCCGCGCCCGCCGCGGCGAAACCGGCCCCATCCTGACCGTGCCCGCCGACATCCTCTCCGACATTGCCGCCGGCCATGTCGCCTTCCTCTCGCGCCGCGTGCTCGACCTCACCCGCGACCAGATCACCGGCATCGTCGTGGCGCAGCCGGGCAAGAGCGTGTCCCTGGAGAAGAAGGACAAGAAGTGGTTCCTCGCCGGCACGCCCGCCGAAGCCAACGCCTCCGCCGTGGATCAACTGCTCTGGTCCGCCGCCTACGTCGAGGCGCAGCGCGTCGTCGCCGACAAGGCGGACGCCCCCGCCCGCTACGGTTTCGACGCACCGGCCGTCAAACTGACGCTGACGCTGACCCCCGCCGAGGGCAAGACGGAAACCAAGGTTCTGCTCCTGGGGAAGGAGACCGGAGAGGGCCTCTACGCCATGGTCGAAGGGGGACCGTACGTTTATGCCGTGTCGAAAGACCTCCTGAAATCACTGACGGCGGACCTGACGCCCACGCCCCCGACGCCTGCGCCGGCGAAACCCTGATCCCGGCGCGTCGCGCCCGTTCCTTTCCGGCCCTGCGCCGGATGGAGGCAGTACACGATGCGACTCGGCGTCACCGCGCTCGTCTCCTGCGCCCTGGTCGCGTCCGCGTTCTCGGCGGACGACCCGATCGCCCTGCGTCGCACGCCGATCGTCACCGCCGTCGCCAAGGTCCGCGACGCCGTCGTCAACATCAGCACGGAGCAGGTCGTCGCCGTGCGGCGCGGCTTCGGCCCCTCCTTCGGTCCGGGAAACGACCCCTTCGAGCGGATGTTCGAGGAGTTCTTCCGCGGCCCGGTGATGGAACGCAAGCGCGTGCAACAGCCCATCGGCTCCGGCTGCATCATCACCGCCGACGGCCTCGTCATCACCAACGAGCACGTCGTCCGGCGCGCCACGAACATCAAGCTCTCCCTCCACTCCGGGAAAACCTTCGACGCCACCGTCCTCGCGGCCGACGCCTCGCACGACCTCGCCCTCCTGCGCGCCCAGGCCGGTGTCCCTCTGCCCGCCATCCCCCTGGGCACCTCCTCCGACCTGATGCTTGGCGAAACGGTCGTGGCGCTGGGCAACCCCTTCGGATTCGAAAACTCCGTCACCTCGGGAATCCTCAGCGCCTTCAACCGCGAGATCGAAATCGCCGCCGGCGGCGAACCGATCCACTTCACCGGCCTCATCCAGACCAGCGCCCTCATCAATCCCGGCAACAGCGGCGGCCCGCTGGTCAACCTCGATGGCGAACTGATCGGCATCAATACCGCCGTGGTGGACCAGGCCCAGGGCATCGGCTTCGCCATCCCGATTGACCGCGCGCGCGAGGCGCTCGCGCCGCTGCTGGCGAACGTCTTTGTGGCGGAGGCCACGGCCGGCCTTCGCGCCGAGACCGTCGCCGGACGCCAGGGCGCGCGCGTTGCCGAGGTCGAACCGCGCGGCCCGGCCGACGGCCGCCTTCGTCCCGGCGACCTGATCGTCGGCGTGGACGAGCAGCCCGTGCGCGACCTCTTCGACCTGCTCATCCGGACCGTCCAGGCCAAGCCGGACCAGACCCTGCGCCTGCGGATCCGTCGTGGCGACCGGGAACAGGACGTCACCGTGACGCTGGCCGCGGTTGTGCCCCCCTCGCCCCGCGAACTCCTCCGCAGCCGCCTCGGCGTCTCGGGACAGGACCTCACCCCCGCCCTGGCGCGGCAGATGGGCATCGGCGTCCAGAGCGGCCTGCTGCTGACCGACGTGGTCCGCGACGGCCCCGCCGCGCGCGCCGAGTTGCGCACGGGCGACGTCATCATCCAGATCGGCCCGCACTCCGTGCGCAACGTCAAGGACGCCGCCTCCGCTCTGCGCATGCTCAACGCCGGCGAGCGCGTCCGAATGCTCGTCTTCCGCCAGACCTACGGCGCCTTCGTGCGCGTAACGCTCGGCAAATAGACCGCGCCTTTGTCTTCCGCTCTCCCCTTGTGCTAGACTGCACGTGTATGAGCGAGCGACTCCCCCGCCCTAAGGCCTCGCCGATGCCCGAGACGACGCTGGCCCGCCCTCCTATGCCCTGGCCGCGCCGAATGCGCTATTACTGGCGCTGGTTCACGCGCATCCTTTTCCAGCGCAACGACTCCCCCCGCCAGATCGCCGGAGGCGTCGCCATCGGCACCTTCGTCGCCTGCAACCCCACCGTCATCAGCCAGATGTTCGTGGCCGCCGTCCTCGCCACCCTCTTCCGATGCAGCCGCATTCCCGCCATGGCCATGGCCTACATCAGCAACCCCCTGACGGCCGTCCCCATCTACGGCGGCGGCTACCTGATCGGCGCCTTCATCGTTCAGCTCTTCGGCTTCAATACTCCCAGCTACGCCAAGGTCAAGCACCTTCTCCTCAAGGCGGAGATGTCCGACGGCTTCTGGAGCGCGGTCCGCGAGAAGTCCATCGAGGTCGTACGCCTGGGATGGTCGGGTCTCGTCCCCATGGAGATCGGCGCGACGATCGTGGGAGTCATCCTGGCCGTCCCGATGTACTGGCTGGCCCTGCGCATCGTGACGGGCCACCGCCTGCTCAAGGCGCAGAAGGCCGCCCTGCGCGCCCACCACCGCCTGGAGCGCATCCGCCGCGAACAGGAGGCCGCACACCCTCGCCAGACGCCCCCCCCGCCCGACGCCAAGGCCTCCGGGGATACGGTCCATGACTGACGCCCGCCGCCTGAACGAATTCGACCTGATCGCCTGGATCCGCGCCCAGACGCCCCACAGCCCGTCCGTGCCCGTCGGCATCGGCGACGACGCCGCCGCCTTGCGCCTGCCGCCGGGCGCGCTGGCCCTCGTGACGACGGACATGCTCATTGACGGACGACACTTCCTCAGCGCCGACGCCGCGCCTCGCCAGATCGGCCACAAGGCCGTGGCGCGCTCCCTCTCCGACATCGCCGCCATGGCCGGCGACCCCCTGGCCGTCGTCGTCGCCCTCGCCGCGCCGCCGCGCATGACCCCCGACTACTTCCGGGAGCTCTTCGCCGGAATGAAGGCCGCTGCGGACGCTCTGGACACCCCTCTGGTGGGAGGCGACATCTCCTCCGCCGACATGCCCCTGACGCTGACCGTCACCTCGCTGGGCACCGCCATGCCCGACGCCGTCGTACGCCGTTCCGGCGCCCGCCCCGGCGACGCACTCCTCGTCACCGGCGAACTCGGCGGCTCGATCCTGGGCCGGCACCTCGCCTTCCTCCCCCGCCTGCGCGAAGCGCGCTGGCTCCGCGAACGCGCCCCCCTGCGCGCCATGATTGACCTCAGCGACGGCCTCGCCGCCGACGCCGCCCACATCGCCCGCGAGAGCGGCGTCGGCATCGAGCTCGACGCCGACGCGCTTCCCGTCAGCGCCGCCGCACACACCCTCGCCCGCCGCAGCGGACGAACGCCGCTCAGCCACGCCCTCCACGACGGCGAGGACTACGAGTTGCTTCTGGCCGTTGAGCCGCACCACGCCGACCGCCTCTTGACCTGTGCGGACGCCCCCGTCACAATGACTCGCATCGGTCGTGTGGTCGCCGAACCCGGACTGTGGCTGCGGGACGCCGGAGGTCGTCGCGCCCCCCTGCCGCCCGAGGGCTGGAAGCACGAGTTCTGCGCCGTCGCGGAGACGTTGTCCGTGCCTCCCCGCCCGTAGCCCGCCATCGCCGGCTATCCTTCATCGTTGCCGCCCGCCGTTCGTCGTCGTCCGTCGTCGTCGTTCGTCGTCGTCGTCGTCCGTCGTCAGTCGTCCGTCGTCTGCCGTTCGTCGTCCGTCCTCCCCAAGGAGCCGTCATGTTCACGGGAATCATCGAACGCGTGGGAACCGTTCAACGCCTGACGCTCTCCGGCGAGTCCGGACGCCTCTGCGTCGCCATCGGCGCCTTGACGGAGGGAATGAAGCCGGGCGACAGCGTCGCCGTGAACGGCGCGTGCCTGACCGCCGTCCGGATTGGAGCGGATGAAGCCGAGTTCGACGTCAGCGCGGAGACCCTGCGCGTGACGACCCTGGGCGGCCTGACGCGCGGCGCCCCGGTCAACCTGGAACGCGCCCTGCGCGTCGGCGACCGGCTTGGCGGCCACTTCGTCCTGGGGCACGTGGACGCCGTGGCCACGATCATCCGCCTCCAGCAAGCGCCGGGCCAGGCCACACTCGATGTGGCAACCTCTGCGGACGTGGCCGGGCAGATCATCCCCAAAGGCTCGATCGCTGTGGACGGCATCAGCCTCACCGTCGCCGCGCGGACTGCCGAACGATTCTCCGTGGCCGTCATCCCCCACACCCTCGCCAACACCACTCTCCACGCGCGGAAACCCGGCGACCGCGTGAACCTGGAACTTGACGTCATCGGCAAGTATGTGCGACAACTCCTCCCGCAACTCCCCGGCGCGGCCGGAGGCGGGCTCTCCGCGAAGTTCCTTTCCGAACACGGGTTCGCCTGAAGATGCCCCCATTCCGCCCCCTGATCGCCCTGACCCAGGGCGACCCCGCCGGCATCGGCCCCGAGGTCCTGCTTCGCGCCCTGAACGACGACGCCGTCCGGCAGGCCGCCCGCTGCGTCATCATCGGCAACCTGGCCGTCCTTCGCCGCGTCGCCCGCAAACATCGCATCCCCATGCCCCTCCTGGCGCCGATGACCCTTACGAGCGCCCTCGAAAGCGCGCCGGGGCCCTTTCTGGCCGAGGCCGCGCCGTGCCCGGCGAGCCTCGCCCTCGCGGGCAAGCCTTCAGCCGAGAGCGGGCTGGCGGCGGCGGCAGCGGTGAAGAAGGCCGTGGAGATGGCCCTGGCCGGAACCGTTCAGGCCGTCGTCACCACCCCCCTGAGCAAGGAGGCCTTGCACCGGGCCGGCGTTCCTTACCCCGGCCATACGGAGATGATCGCCGCCCAATGCAAGGCTTCGCGTCCCGTGATGATGATGGTTGGCGGCGGACTGCGCGTGGCCCTCGTGACCACGCACGCTCCGATGGCCGCCCTGCCGCAGCGCGTCACCCGGCGCGCCGTGTATGAGACGATCCTCGTCACGCACAACGACCTGCGCATTCGCTTCGGTGTCCGCCGTCCGCGCATCGCCGTGTGCGGACTCAATCCCCACGCCGGAGAGGCCGGGCTCTTCGGAAAGGAGGAAGGCGCAGCCATCGCGCCGGCGGTGCGCGCCGCCTACGACCGCGGCCTCTGCTGCCAAGGCCCCTTCCCCGCCGATACCCTCTTCATCCCGCAGCGCCGCGCGCAGTTCGACGCCATCGTCGCCATGTATCACGACCAGGGAACCATCCCGGTCAAGATGCTGGCCTTCGAAAGCGGCGTAAACGCGACGCTGGGGCTGCCGATCATCCGTACCTCCCCCGATCACGGGACGGCCTACGACATCGTCCGCAAGGGCGTCGCGCACCCCGGCAGCATGATTGCGGCCGTCCTCCTCGCGGCCGAAATGGCCGCGCGAGCATGACCCCCGCCCGCGACATCCCCGGCGTCGCGGAACTGAAGCGCCTCTTCGCCGAGTCGGGCGTGCGCCCCAACCGCCGCCTGGGCCAGAACTTCCTGGTGGACCCGGAGGCGATGCGCTTCGTGGCCGGCGCGGCCGAACTGACGCCGGACGACGTCGTCCTGGAGCCCGGACCGGGAACGGGCGCCCTGACGGCCCTCCTGGCCGAACGCGCCGGCGCCGTCGTCGCCGTCGAACTCGATGCGCGCCTCTTCGAGCTCGCGCGCCGACGCCTGGCCGAACGGACCAATGTCTCCGTCCTTCATGCCGACATCCTCGGACCGGGCGACGACATCGCCGACGAGGCCCGCCGCGCGGTGGCCGCCGCCATGAAGAATGGCCCCGCCGCCCGCTTCAAGGTCGTCTCCAACCTGCCCTATGGCCCCTCGACGGCCTTCATCGCTGCCGCCCTCTCCGGCCGGCCGACGCCGGCGGAGATGATCGTCATGGTCCAGCGCGAAGTCGCCGCGCGCCTGTGCGCCGGTCCCGGTTCGCCCGACTACGGCTATCTCTCCGTCCTTGTCCAGTTGACCGCATGTCCCCAGATGCTGCGCCGACTCAGCCCCAAGGCCTTCTGGCCGCAACCGGAGATAGACAGCGCCATCGTGCGCCTCATACCACGCCCAGAACGCCCCTCCCCCCCCGAAATGGCGCGACTGCTGCGCGTCGCCGGCGGCGTCTTCCGCCACCGGCGCAAGCAGCTCCTCAGCGCCCTCGTCACCTCCGGCCTCACCCCCGCCCGGCCGGAGGCGCAGGC
>JAKJEM010000027.1:0-18669 GCA_022705425.1 Planctomycetota bacterium | reverse complement strand
GGCGGCCCTGGAGCGCGCGGGCATCGCCCCCGCCGCACGCGCCGAAACGCTCACCCCGCAGGAGTTCATCCTCCTCGCGCGCGCATTATCCTGAGGACCTCCGCGCCCTCCTTGACTCCGCCGCAGGGGCATGACAGAATACCACCGGTTGTGTCCCAGCGCGTCCCCCTATCCAACGGGAACCGTCCATGAAAGTCACCCCCTTCAACGTCCTGCCCCACATCCCCCCCGAACTCGAACCGCTGCGCGAGATCGCCTACAACATCTGGTTCAGTTGGAGTTGGGAAGCGGTCGAACTCTTCATCCGGATGGACGCGGAATACTGGGAGAAGACCTACCAGAACCCCGCGCTCATGCTCGGCGTAATCCCGCAGGAGCGCTTCGAGGAACTCGCCCGCGACGAGGTCTTTCTCTCGAACATGCGCCGCGTCCATCAGGAGTTCAAGGACTACATGTCGGCGACGACATGGTTCCAGAAGACCCATCCCGAGGCCATCAACCGCACGATCGCCTACTTCTCCCTGGAGTACGGCATAGACGTCGGCCTGCCGATCTACTCCGGCGGCCTGGGAGTCCTGGCCGGGGACCACCTGAAATCGGCCAGCGACCTGGGCCTGCCCCTCGTGGCGGTGGGGCTGCTCTATCGCGAGGGCTACCTCAAGCAGCGCCTCAACGCCGACGGCTGGCAGACGGAGGACTACCCGAAGAACGACTGGTACAACATGCCCGTCACCCTGGCCACAGACGCCGATGGCAAGCCGATCCGCGCCCAGATCGAACTCGGCCAGGAGCCCGTCCAGTTCCAGATCTGGAAGGTCCAGGTCGGACGCTGCCCCCTGTACCTGCTCGACAGCGACCTGCGCGAGAACCGCCCCGAGCACCGTGCCATCACCACACGGCTCTACGCCGGCGACCGCGACATGCGGCTGAGACAGGAGATCCTCCTCGGCATCGGCGGCGTGCGGGCCCTCGCGGCCCTCGGCATCGAGCCCGCCGTCTGCCACATGAACGAAGGACACAGCGCCTTTCTGGCCCTCGAACGGCTCCGCCAGACGATGGAGCGCCATCATCTCACGCGCGAGGAGGCCTTCGAGGTCCTCTGGTCCAGTTCCGTCTTCACCACCCACACCCCCGTCCCCGCCGGGAATGAACGCTTCGACCCCGCCCTCCTGGGCCGCTACCTGGGCGATTACCTTCGCCGCCTGGGGCTCTCCTGGGAGGAGTTCATGGCCCTGGGGCGCGAGAACCCGCGCAACGCCGGGGAGGACTTCTGCCTGACCGTACTGGCCCTGCGCACCGCCGCCCACTGCAACGGCGTCAGCGCGCTGCACGGCAAGGTCTCCCGCAACCTCTGGAAGAACATCTGGCCCGATCTGCCGGTGGATGACGTGCCGATCGGCAGCGTGACGAACGGCATCCACACGCGCTCGTGGCTGAGCCACGACATGGCCGATCTGCTCGACCGCTACTTCGGCCCGCGCTTCCTGCGCGACCCGATGGACTTCTCCGTATGGAAGCGCGCAGAACTGATCCCCGACGTGGAGATGTGGCGCACGCATGAGCGCCGCCGCGAACGCCTCGTGTGGTTCACCCGCAAGCGCCTCCGCCAGCAGGCCGAACGCCGCGGCGCCTCGCCCCACCTCCTTCAGGAGGCCGACCAGGTCCTCGACCCCGAAGCCCTGACCATCGGCTTTGCGCGGCGCTTCGCCGAGTACAAACGCGGAACCCTCCTGCTGCGCGACCCAGAACGCCTCGCCAAGATCCTCAACGCCCCCGGACGCCCCGTGCAGATCATCATCGCCGGCAAGGCCCATCCCATGGACAACTCCGGCAAACAACTCATCAAGGACCTCTTTCACTTCGTGCGCGGCAACGGCTTCCGCCCGAAGATCGTCTTCATCGAAGATTACGACATCAACGTGGCGCGCTACCTCGTACAGGGCGCGGACATCTGGCTCAACACCCCCCGCCGCCCCCTCGAAGCCTCCGGCACCAGCGGCATGAAGGCCGCCTGCAACGGCGTCCTCAACCTCAGCACCCTCGACGGCTGGTGGTGCGAAGGCTACGACCCCGAGGTCGGCTGGGGAATCGGCAGCGGCGAGGAGTACAGCGACCCCGCCCTGCAGGACCAGCTCGAAAGCGGCGCGCTTTACGAAACGCTCGAACAGGAGGTCGTGCCGATGTTCTACGACCGCGGGCGCGACGGCCTCCCCCGCCGCTGGATCGCCCGCATGAAACGCTCCATGAGCCAGTTGGCCGTTTACTTCAACACCAGCCGCATGGTCGCCGACTACGTGGACCGGTACTACCTCCAGGCCGGCGCAAAGTTCGCCGACCTGGCCGGCGACGGGCAGGGCCGCGCCAAGGCGCTCGCCGCCTGGCGCGCGCGCGTCCGCCAGAACTGGAGCGGCCTGCGGATCGAGGAGGTCTCCTCGAACGTGGAACCCGCCCTCCACGTGGGCCAGTCCCTCCAGGTGACCGCCCGCGTCCGCCTGGGCCGGCTCAGCCCCGAGGACATCCAGGTACAGTGCTATCACGGCGACTTCGTCGGCGAGGACCGCGTCGAGGACGGCGTCTTCACGCGCATGCGCAGTGAGGGGGTGCAGGACGGCGTGGCGCTCTATCGCGGCGAAGCGCCCTGCCACCGCAGCGGACGGCGCGGATTCGCCGTGCGCGTCCTGCCCGATCACGACGACCTCGTGCATCCCTTCGACCCCGGCATGGTGATCTGGGGCTGACCCATGAGGCGCGCCCTGCTCCGGCCTGCCGTGATCGCCGCGCTGGCGCTGGCGGTCGCGGCGGGGTGCCGGCGCGCGACGCCCCCCGGCCCGCCCCCGGACGGCGTCTATCGCATCCCGATCAACGGCAACCCCATCCACCTCGACCCCGCGCGCTTCACCGACGTGGACTCCGAGGGCGTGGCCCGCCGCATCTTCAACACGCTGGTCACGCTCGACGAGACCCTCCAACCCGCCCCCGACCTGGCCGCGCGATGGGAGCTCTCCGAGGATGCGCGCGGCCTCCGCTACATCTTCCACCTCCGCCCCGACGTGCGCTTCCACAACGGACGCGAGATGACCTCGGACGATGTCCGCTACTCCTTCGAGCGCCTGCTGCGCCGGGAGACCCTCTCGCACAGCGCCTGGGTACTGCTGCCGATCGCCGGCGCCGCAGAGTTCCGCGACCGGAAGGCCCCCGCCGTCAGCGGCATCGAGACCCCCGACGCGCGCACGGTGATCCTGCGTCTGCGCGAGCCCTTCGGCCCCTTCCTGAGCCACCTCGCGATGGGGAACGCGGCCATCGTGCCCCGCGAGGAAGTCGAGCGCACCGGCGCCCCCCCCTTCAGCCGCCGTCCCGTGGGCACCGGACCCTTCCGCTTCGTGCGCTGGCGCGACAATGACGCGGTCGAACTCGCCCGCAACGACGACTACTACGCCGGGCCCGCCGCCCTCCGCGGGCTCCGCTTCCGCGTCATCAAGGAGCCCCTCGTCGCCCTCCAGGAGTATGTCGCCGGGGGCCTCGACCACTGCGCCGTGCCCGAAGGCTACCTCGGACGCCTGCGCGGCGCCTTCTGGGACGGACAATGCCGGTCCGTTCCCACCCTGAGCACCTTCTTCATCGGGATCACCATGACCCGCCCCCCCGCCGGAGGGAATGTCCATCTCCGGCGCGCCATGAACTACGCCGTCAACCGCGACTTCCTCTGCAACCGGGTCCTCGGCGGAACCTACGAGCCGGCGCGCGGACTGCTGCCCCCCGGCCTGCCCGGCGCCGACCCGGATGGCGGTTACACCTACGACCCCGCGCGCGCGCGCGAAGAACTCCGCCGCGCCGGCTACGGGCCCGAGGCCCCGCCCCCCACAATGACCCTCTTCTTCACCGTCGGCGCCTCGGGGAACCTCATCGCCCAGGCCGTGCAGAGCGACCTGCGCAAGGTGGGTATCCCCGTCCGCCTGCAGCCCCTCGATCGCGGCGCGCTGCTCAAGGCCACGCACGACGGCGAACCCGACCTCTTCCGCCTGTCGTGGATCGCCGACTTCCCCGACGCCGACAACTTCCTCGGCATCTTCCACAGCGCCCGCCACGGCTCGGCGGGCAACCGCGTACGCTACTCGAATCCCCGCGTGGACGACCTCATCCTGCGCTCGCGCCGCTCTCTCGGCCCCGAGCGCCTGGCCCTTATCCGCCAGGCGGAGAAGATCATCGTCGAAGACGCCCCCTGGATCTTCCTCATGCACGGGCGCACGAACCTCCTGGTCAAACCCTACGTCCGCAACTTCCAGATCGGACCGATGGACGTCGGCACGTCCGTGAACCGCGTGGACTTCCACGCCGTCTCCTTTGCTCCGCCGGATGGAGGAGCTCCGCCATGACCCCGCGAGCGCGCGCGCAACGCGCCTTGGCCTTCGAGGAAGTCCGCCCGACCCCTTACACCCTGTGGTTCGACGCCCCGGCGCTGGCGCGCCTCGACGCGCACTACGGCGGCCCGGACTGGCAACGCCGTGTCGAAAATCACATCCTGCGCGTATCGGTGGACTGGGAGCCGCGCCGCGACCTGGGCGGCGGGCGCTTTGCCGACATCTACGGCACGATCTGGCAGTCGGGCAACCCCGTCCACGTCGTCGAGCCCGTCCTCAAGCGCCCCTCCATGGCCGGCTTCGACATCCCGCCCCTCGCCCCCCGCCTGCGAGATCAGCCCGCGCATCGCCCGTCCGGGCACACCGCGCTGCCCATGCTCTCCTACGACCAGGCGGCCAACCTCTTTCGCGCCCGCCGCGACCGCGCGCTGACCGTCGCCGGCTACGGCTTCGGCGTCTTCGAGGCCGCCTGGATGATCCGCGGCTACGAGGAGTTCTTCAGCGACCTCGTGGCGGAGCCCGCCTTTGCGCGCGAACTGCTCGATCGCCTGACCGAACGCCACCTCGAACTCCTCGATGAACTCGTGAAGCTGCCCTGCGACGGCATCATCTTCAGCGACGACTACGGCGACCAGCGCGGCGTCATCATCGGCCCGCGCCTCTGGCGGCAGTTCGTCAAACCCTGCGTTGCCCGCCTCTACGCGCGCGCGCACGCCGCCGGCAAGATGACCTTCCAGCACACCTGCGGCAGCGTCTTCGACATCATCCCCGACCTGATTGACGCCGGACTCGACGTCCTGCAAAGCCTCCAGCCGGAGGCCATGCCCGTGTACGAAATCAAGAAGCGCTACGGGCGCGACCTTCGCCTGTGGGGCGGACTCGGCACGCAACGACTGCTGCCCTTCGGCACGCCGCGCGAGATCCGGGCCGAGGTGCGCCGCCTGAAACGCAAGATGGGCGCCGGCGGCGGCTACGTCCTCACCTCCAGCAAGCCGGTCATGGACGAAGTCCCGCTGGAGAACGCCGTCGCCTTTGTTGAGGAAGTCCTTGATTCACGGCTGTGACGCTGATAGCATCACGGAGGCGGGCATCGCACCCCGCCCCGCGTCGCCGTGGCGCGGCAAGACCGTCTTCTTCAGGGAGCGCGCCTTCCGCAATGGACCAGTACGTCGCCGGACTCATTGACGCCGCGTGCGCGGCCGCTGCGCCCCTGGCCGTCGCCTCGAGCGCGCGCAAGGACGCCGCCCTGCGCGCCGCCGCACAGGGGCTGCACGACCGCCGGCAGGACGTCCTCGCCGCCAATGCCGAAGACCTCCGCGCCGCAGAGGCCGCCGGCCTGGCCAAGGCCATGATGGACCGGCTGCGCCTGACGGAGGGGCGCATTGCCGAGATGGCCGAAGGACTCCGCCAGGTTGCCGCCCTTGCCGATCCGGTGGGCGAAATCATGGGCGGATGGCGTCGCCCGAACGGCCTCCGCATCGAGAAGGTCCGCGTGCCCATCGGCGTCATCCTGATGATCTACGAGGCCCGCCCGAACGTCACCGCCGACGCGGCGGCGCTCTGCCTCAAGAGCGGCAACGCCGTCATTCTGCGCGGCGGAAAGGAGGCCCTCCGCAGCAACGCCGCCATCGCCGCCGTGCTGGCCGACGCCCTGCGCGGCGCCGGCCTGCCGCCGGAGGCCGTCCAACTCGTCAACACCGCCGACCGCGCCGCGCTCGACCTCCTCCTCAAGGCCGAAGGCCGGATTGACCTCGTCATCCCCCGCGGCGGCGAAGGGTTGATCCGCGCCGTCGTCGAGAAGTCGCGCATCCCCGTCATCAAGCACTACCGCGGCGTCTGCCACACCTTCGTGGACGCTTCGGCGGACCTCGATATGGCCGAACGCGTGGCCTTCAACGCCAAGTGCCAGCGCCCCGCGGTCTGCAACGCGATGGAAACCCTTCTCGTCCATCGCGACGTGGCGGCAGCCTTCCTGCCGCGCATGGCCGCCCGGCTGTCCGCCGCCGGATGCGAGCTGCGGGGCGACGAGCGCGCCCGCGCCCTGGTCCCCGCCATGAAGCCCGCCGCCGAGCAGGATTGGCACGCCGAATACAACGACCTCATCCTCTCCATCCGGGTCGTGGACTCCCTCGACGCGGCGATGGACCACATCGCCCGCTACGGCTCGCGCCACTCCGACGCCATCCTGACGCGCGACCTGGCGAACGCCCGCGCCTTTGCCGCGCAGGTGGACAGCGCCGCCGTCTTCATCAACACCAGCACACGCTTCAACGACGGCGGCCAGTTCGGCATGGGCGCGGAGATCGGCATCAGCACCGACAAGCTCCACGCGCGCGGACCGATGGCCCTGCCCGAGTTGACGAGCTACAAGTACGTCGTCTATGGCGACGGCCAGATCCGCGAGTAGGTTCCACAAGACGAGGACACCCCGATGAAGTCACCCGACCGACCGACCCTCCCCCACGCCGACGAGACGCCGGGCATTCGCGCCGTCACCGTGATTGTGGCCCTCCTGCCCGTGGCCGTGATCGTGGCGCTCCTCGTCGTCATCGCGCGCATCCTCGACCGCCTCCCCGGCGAAACGGCCCTCATCGCCGGGCTCCTCTTCGGCGCGGCGCTCTTTGCCGCGTTGACCGCCACGACGGCCTACGTCGTCCTCCTCTTCCGCCGCCCCTTCCGGGTGGGCGACCGCGTCTTCCTCCCCGCACTGGGCCTCAAGGGCGATGTCGTCAAGATCACCCTGATGTTCACCCGGCTGGCCCACGTCGAGGGCCCCGACGGCGCCGAAGAGCGCACCGGACGCCACATCTACGTCCCCAATACCTCCCTCTTCCGCCACATGGTCGTGAACTGCACCACGCGCCATCCCGCGCAGCCGGTGATCTGCGAGCAGGTCTTCATGCTGACGTACGACTCCGACCTCGACGCGGCGGAGCGCGTGATGCTGGCCGCCGCCCAGGACGTGGCCGGCGACGCCGCCCGCGAGGCCGGCAAGGCGCCGTACGTCTTCCCCGAAAACACCGCCGGGGGAATCCTGGCCCGCCTCCGGTACGTGGCGCCGCACAACGCCCGCGCGCAGGCCGCGCGCGACATCCTCCGCAAAGTGGTTGCCGGAATCCTGGCCGAGAAGAACGTCCGTTTTGCCGGGGCCGGCGGCAGCGCCTACCGCGCCGACCTCGCCGCCGACGCACAGCCCAAGACCGTGGACGTGGATATCGCCCACATTGACGACCCCGAAGAAAACGTGCCCCTGCGCCCGGCCGACCCGCACTACATCGAGGAACTGGCCGAGCGCATCCGCCAGATGGGCCTCCTGCAGCCGATCGTGGTCCAGCGCGCCTCCAGCGGGCGTTACACGCTGATTGCCGGACGCTTTCGGCTGCTGGCGTGCAAACGGCTGGGCTGGCGCGCGATCTCCTCCGTCGTTCAGGAACCGGCCTCCGCCGCCTCCGGCGACACGCCCCTCTGAGCGCCGCGGCAAATCAGCGACGCCCCCGCCGCAAGAGCAGCACCAGGATCATCCCGGCCACAAAGCCCCCGATGTGCGCCATCCACGCCACACTCTGCGCCTCCCCCGCCCCGGCCAGCGCCAGCGTCTGATTCAGAAGCTGGATCAGGAACCACAACCCCAGCAGGACGACCGCCGGGAACTCGATGAAGTACCCCACCACGAGCACGGGAACCCAGGTCAGCACCCGCGCCTTGGGAAAGAGGACCAGATAGGCCCCCAACACCCCGGCAATGGCGCCCGAAGCGCCGACGACGGGAACGGGCGACTCGGCGTGAACGATCGCGTGCGACAGACACCCCGCGCCCCCGCACGCCAGGTAGAACATCAAGAACCGCACCCGCCCCAACCGCCCCTCGATGTTGTCCCCGAAAATCCACAAGTACCACATGTTCCCGATCAGATGCAGCCAGCCCCCGTGCAGGAACATCGAGGTCAGGAGGCTCGTCGCGAAGCGGACCCCCTGCTCCGCGTCGCCCCCGGCCGCCGCCTTCAGCCGCAGCGGCACCGCGCCGTACGTCTCGAAAACCTGCCGCAGTTCCGCCTCGCTGAGGGAGAACTCCAGCAGGAAGACGAGAACGTTCATCACGATGAGCCCCAGCGTGACGAAGGGGAACCTGCCGGAGGGGGCTTTGTCGCGAAGCGGGATCATGGCAACACTCTAGCGTGAGGCCCTCGGCGGCGCAACTCCCCCCCCGGAGGACGCCCCGCCCGTTGCGCGCCCGCGGCGCTCGATGGCCTTCAGCGCCTCGATGATCGCACCGGCGCGCTTCCGGTCGCGAATCTGCTCCACCGCCGGCACACCGGCGAACTTCATCAGGAACCCGCGCACCCGCTCCGGCTCACCCGTCCAGCCCAGCCGCCCGAACAGGAAATGGATGAAGTGGTACTGCTCCGGCGTCGCGTCGGCGGCATTCCGATCGCGCGGCGGAACCGATGCCGAAACCGCGCCCACCGGGCCATTCTCCCGGCGGGCGTGAAGTCCCGAAAGCTGCTCGATCAGATCCGAGGCCTCCGCGCGCGTCAACGCGCTGATCGAACCGCGCGGCACCAGAAGATACAGCATCTCCCGGTCCAATCCCAGTTCATGGGCCAACGCCCAGACCTTGGCAATCTGCGCGCGGCTGATCGGCAGCGACATCGGACCTCACCTCCCTTCTACAGGAAGTATACCCCATGGGACTGACAGCCGCCCCCCTGCGCCCGCGAAAAGTTCAGAACCTCGGCGCGCGTCGGCATGGCCGGCTGAGCGCCCGGACGCGTGGCCGCCAACGCCCCGGCGCAGTTGGCCAGGGCCGCCGCCTCGCGCAGTGGCAGGCCCTCGGCGCGGAAGACCGCCAGGGCGGCGGTGAAGGCGTCGCCGGCGCCGGTAGTGTCCACCGCCCGAATGGGCCGCGCGGGCAGGTGCTCCACCATGCCGTCGGCAACGAGCAGCGCCCCCTTGTCCCCCAGCTTCAGGACGACGGCGCCCGCCCCGCGCGCCAGGAACTCCCGCGCGGCGCGCTCCGCCTCGCGCAGGTCGCCCAGGGGGCGGCCCGCCAGGGCGGCGGCCTCCGCCTCGTTGGGGATCAGAATGTCCACCCGGAACAACTCGTCGGGCGCCTGCTCCAGCGGCGGCCCGGCATCGAGAATGACCGACGCTTCGACCTCCCGCGCGATCTCGATGACCCGCGCCACGGTGTCTATCGGAATCTCCAGTTGCATGATAACGGCATCCAGCAGGCTCAGCTCCTCCCGGAGCGGCTCGACGTCCTCCGGCGTCAGGCAGCCATTCGCCCCCGGACAGACGACGATGCTATTCTGCCCGCCGGGAGCAACCAGAATCAGCGCCGTTCCGCTGGCCGCGCCCTCTTCCGTACCGAGATACTCGGTGTTCACCCCCTCGCGGCGAAGACTCTCGCGGAGGATGGCGCCGAAGGCGTCGTTGCCCACCTTGCCGACGAAGAGGCACTCGGCGCCCAGCCGCGCCGCGGCAACGGCCTGGTTCGCCCCCTTGCCGCCGGGAATCTCGCGGAGGTCGCGCCCCCGAATGTTCTCCCCCGCCGCCGGCACGCGGGGTACCTGCGCCACAAGGTCCATGTTCGCGCTGCCGATCACGCCGATACGGACGCCCATTCGCGCCTCCCGCCCGTATCCCGCCGCCCCGCAACGGGACCGGCTTCCTCAGCATTCCGTGCCGACAAGCTCCCGGTAGGCCTGCATCACGCGCGCCGTCACCGGGCCCGGCGCAACGGCGAAGGGGCGCTTGTCCAGCGCTTTCACCGGCATGACTTCCATCAGCGAGTTCGTCGTGAACATCTCCTCGGCCTCGAAGAGCTCCCCCGCCGGGATGGGACGCTCGTCGCAGGGGAGGTCCAGCGTCGCGGCGAGTTCGATGACGGCCGCCCGCGCGATGCCCGGCAGCAGCCCGCAGTGCGGCGGCGGCGTCGCCAGCCGCCCCGCGCGGACGATGAAGAGGTTGCTGAACGCCTCCTCCGTCGCCTGGCCGAGCTCGTTGAGCAGCACGGCCCCGTTGGCGCCGCCCTCGAGGGCCTCCTGACGCGCCAGAAGATACAGGAGGTAGTTGCAGGTCTTGTGCCGGGCCAGCGGCGAGGCGGAACTCTGGCGATAGCGGCTGACGATCAGCCGCGCGCCGCGGCGATACTGCTCCTCCGGATACGGCGTCAGGGGGCGCGCGTGGATGACGAAGGTCGGTTCCCTCGGCACATCGAGCCGCGCGCCGCGCGCCGCCGCCCCCCGCGTCAGCGTCAGGCGAACGTATGCCTCCGGGCACTCGTTCCGGCGCGTCAGTTCGCCGATCGCCGACGCGATCTCCTCATCCGAGGCGGGAACGCGAAGCCGGAAAACCTCCGCCGACGCCCGCAGCCGCGCCAGGTGCGCCCCCAGGCGAAAGGGCCTGCCCCCGTACGCGCGAATGCTCTCGAAGAGACCGTCGCCCATCAAGAGACCGCGGTCCTCGGTGGAAAGCCGCGCCGCGCTCTCCTCTGCGATAACGCCGTTCAGATACAGGCACGCCATCGGTTGTCCTCGATCCCTCCCGCGACTCGCCCCCCGGAGCTACGAAATCTCCCGCTCGGGCGACGCCTGGGTGATGTGCCCCCACTTCGCCCACCCGCCGCACTTGTCGTTGGCGTACTTGCGGCTGCCCTTCCAGAAACCGTTGCAGACCCCGACGGTGGAGCTGTCCACGGTCACCCCGTCGTGTCCCGGCAGGGGCTTGCGCGCGCCGGACCAATGCTCGCACGTGGCGCAATTCTTCCACACGCCGCTGTAGTTGCTTGCGCCCAAAGGGGCCTCCTGCTCGCGGTCCGGGCCGCCGCGTCAGCGCTTCTGCTGGAACTCTTTCATCTCCGGCTTCTTGACCGGTTCCACGCGGAACGCGCCGTCGCCGCCGCCGACCTCGGCAATGTAGGGCTGCTTGTTGCGCCCGAGGAACCAGGCCTTGCCGCCCAGACGCAGCTGCGGAATGAGCCGCTGCGCCTCCTCGTTGGTGGCCCCCGCCTCCATGAGGCGGGTAACCATGCGGGTCTCGTCGAACTTGAAACAGGCGCGCACCGGTTGCCACAGGGCCTGCGCCTCGCGGTCGTCCTCCCCGGTGGGCACGGCGACGTATTTCAGGTAGTTCTGCTTGTCCGTCGGCTGGAAGAGCGCCACCAGGGTCGCGATCCCGCCTTCGCTGCGGTCCACGTAATACACCTTCATGAAGAAGACGCGGTCCGACAGCGTGTCCTTCGAGTAGTAGATCTCCCCGTCGTTCACGAACATGTTGGAGGCGTCGGCGATGTCGCGCCCGACCTCGGTGGGCACGTCGTCCATGATGACGGCCACGTACGCGCCCCCGGTCTCCATCTCGCGGAAACAGGGGGTGCGGCGCAGTTCGGCGAAGTTCGCCCGCTGCATACTGGGCGTGATCTCCATCTCCGGGTGGGCGAGGCGCTCCTTCACCTGCGTGACGAAACGCGCCGGGTCCGGCGGGTAGCCTCCCCCGGTGGACGAACCCCCCTCGATAAAGCACCGCAGGCCCGTGGGCACGGAGCTGATGTAGAAACCGGCCCCGAGCGTCCGAGGCTGGGGAAGACCGTAGCGCAGGTCGCGCATGAAACGCTCCCCGTCAAAAGCGCGCCGGCCTTCGATCCGCTGCGCCACAAAGGTCGTCATCCTCATCGTCAGCCTGTGCACGGGGAAGAACATCTGCCCCTCGTCCACCGGCGCCTGCTCCTCCGCGAAGGGCATGGCGAACCAGATCAGCATCGCCACCCCGCAGAAGACGATGCCCGTCGCCGTCCCCGCGATCGCCCCGCCCACCATGTCCACCCCTTTGTTGATGGGCATCTTCTCAATGCACAGCCACATGCAGAAGTACATGAAGACGACCAGGCACAGCACATACGTGCCGATGAAGCTGATCGTCTCCCGGATGCTCATGCTGCTCTCCGGCGAAATCCGGGCGACGAGGTCGAAGAACACGTCGTAGTAGTTCAGCGTGATCAGCAGCGGCAGGAAAAGAACCAGGAAGATGTTGAGCGCCGGATACAGCCCCCGCACCAGCCCGCGGTAGATCCAGAAGAGCGTGATCACGATCGCCAGAAATGAGAAGAAGTACCCGATGGCGTCGCCCTCCCTTACTTGGTGACCCGGATCAGTTCCTTCACGGACGTGATCCCCTTGACCACCTTGGCCAGCCCGTCGTCGTGCAGCTTGCGCATCCCCGCCTTCTTCGCTTCATCGGTGATCAACTGCAAGGCGGGGTTCGAGCGGATCAGGTCGCGGATGGCGTCGTTGACCTCGAAGAGCTCGTAGATGCCGATGCGCCCGTGATACCCCGTGCCCTGACACTGGTCGCAGCCCACCGCCTTGTAAAGCTGGATTTGCCGGCCCTCGGGAACGCCGATCTTGCGGAGGAAGTCCGGCTCGGGCACATACGCCTCCTTGCAGTGCGTGCACAGCACCCGCACCAGCCGCTGCGCCAGCACGGCCGAGAGCGAGGAGGAGATGAAGTACGGCTCCACACCCAGGTCCATGAGCCGGAAGACCGAGGTGATCGAATCATTGGCGTGCAGCGTACTGAGGACGAGGTGCCCCGTCATCGCCGCCTGGCAGGCCACCTTGGCAGTCTCCGCGTCGCGAATCTCGCCCACCATGATGACGTCGGGGTCCTGCCGCAGCGAACTGCGCAACGCGCCCGCGAAGGTCACCCCCGCCTTGACGTTCACCTGCGTCTGCGACACGTTGTCCAACCGGTACTCGATGGGGTCCTCAATCGTAAGAATGTTGCGCTGGAAGGCATCTATCTCCTGCAGGATCGCGTAGAGCGTGGTGCTCTTGCCGGCGCCGGTCGGCCCGCTGACGATGAACATCCCGTGCGGATAGTGGGCGATGCGCCGCGCGGCTTCGAGATGGTCGGTGAGGAGGCCGAGCTTTTCGAGCTTGAGGATGCCCCCCTCGCGGTCCAGAATTCGGATGACCATCGTTTCGCCGTGGACGGTCGGCGCCGTGGCCACGCGGAAGTCCAGCGTCCGCCCGGCCAGACGCCCCATGAACGTCCCGTCCTGCGGCTTGCGCCGCTCCGCAATGTCCATGTCCGCCAGGACCTTGATGCTCGAGACCATCGGCGCGGCAAGCTCCTGCGCATAGCTCGGCACGTTGTGCAGAATCCCGTCTATGCGGAAACGCGCCTGCAGCTCGGTCTGCTTCGGTTCCAGGTGGATGTCCGTGGCGCGCGAAAGCGCCGCGCTCTCGATCAACTCCTTCACGCTGAGAACGGCGTCGGAGGAGGTGTCGCTGCGGCGGCTCTCCGTGAGGGCTTCGAGGGACTTGCCGTCCTTGCGCAAGAGCTGGATCGTCGTCTTGTCCTCGTGCGCCCCCTTGGCCGCGCCCGCCGCCGCCCCGGCGTCGGCCCGCAGGTGCAACCGCGCCGCCAGCATCCGCCAGAGGTAGTTCAGGTGCGCACGCGTCAGCACACGCTGCTCCTCCGAAACCGCCAGGTTGCGCCGGACAAGGTACAGCGCGAACGCCACCCCCAGCCCGATCAGCCCGATGAAGACCAGCGAGATGTGCAGGAACAGCATCAGGCAGGCCCCCGCCGCCCCCACCGACATCATGATGAAGCTGTAGCGCGGCTGCTGGAGGCGAAGGCGCTCGCTGTCGCGCCCCACCCAGTCGTAAACGCCCACCCACGCCACGCAGTACACGACCAGCCAGAACAGCCACCAGGTGCTCATGTAACGCCCGGCTTCCGGGTCGGCGATCGTCGTCTCCGCCGACGCCGCGCCGGCGCACGCGGCCAGGAGGACCGCCGCCGTCGCCGCCCGCCACGGACGCACGCCGATGAGGGGAATCATCCGACGATCTTGCCTCCCACCTGGATCCCGCGCAGTTCCATCTCCAGCCGTTCGCGGTTTGGCGCGTACTCGAGCGCCGTCTTCCGGAGCACCAGATCCTCCTTGACGGCCTTCGCGATGGCCGCAGTCATGTCCTGCATCCCTTCCCCGCTGCCGCCTCGAATCACCTCCGCAATCTTGTCATCCTCCCCCTTCGCAATGTAGTTGCGAATGGCCGGATTGACGAGCATGACCTCCACGGCCGGAACGAGCCGGATGCCCTCCTTCGCCCCCGGCAGCAGCATCTGCGCCACAATAGCCCGCAGGTTCGCCGCCAACCCCTGCCGGATCATTGTGTGCTTGTCCGGCGGGAACATCTCCAGAATGCGCGTAAACGCCTGATAGGCGTTCGCCGCGTGCAGCGTGCCGAAGACCAGGTGCCCCGTCTCGGCGGCGGTCAGGCCCGCCTGCAGGGTGTCCGGGTCGCGCATTTCGCCGATCAGGATGACGTTCGGGTTCTCGCGCATGGCGTACTTCAACGCGGACTGCCAGTTCGGAACATCGAGGCCGATCTCGCGCTGGTTAACGATGGACTTCACGTCCGGGAAGGAGTACTCGATCGGGTCCTCCACGGTCAGGATGTGGCACCGCCGGTTCGCGTTGATCTGCTGAATGATGGCGGCAAGGGTCGTGGACTTGCCGCTTCCGGTGGCGCCGACAATCAACACCAGCCCCACGGGGAACTCCGCAATCCGGCTCAGGATGGGCGGCAGATGAAGCTCCTCGTAGCTCGGAATCTTCATCTGAACCAGGCGCACGGCGGCGCTGATGTGCCCGCGCTGCTTGAAGACATTGATGCGCACCCGCCAGCCGCCCTCGAACTCGTGGGCGAAGTCGAAACTGCCCACCTCCTCAAACTGCTTCACCTGCTCCGGACGAAGGATTTCGTAAAACAACTTCTGAATCTGCGCATCCGTGAGCGGATCGCTCTTCAGCGAACGCAGCACGCCGCCGATGCGCAGGATGGGCGGCTGACCGAACTTGAGGTGCATGTCCGACGCCCCCTGCCGCACCATGATCTTGAAGAGCTTCTCGACCTTCGGCTCCCCGGGGCGCTCCTGCGTCTCGACGGCCACCTGTTCGCCCATGCCTTCCCTCGCTCAGAAGTCCTTCTCGGGGCTGCTCGCCTTCGCGTACAGCCGTTTCGGGATGCGCCCGGCCTGGAACGACAGCCGTCCCGCCTCCGTCGCCAGGCGCATCGAGCGCGCCATGGCCACGGGATCCCGGGCGTGGGCGATGGCCGTGTTGAGCAGGATGCCGGCCACCCCCAGTTCCATGGCGCGCGTCACGTCCGAGGCCGTGCCCACCCCGGCATCCACGATCACCGGCGTACGCGCCGACTCGAGAATGATCCGGATGTTGTTTGGGTTCAGCACCCCCTGCCCCGAGCCGATCGGCGAACCGGCCGGCATGACGGACGCCACGCCCAGGTCTTCCAGCTTCCGGGCGATGATCGGGTCGTCCGAGGTATACACCAGCACCGTAAACCCTTCCTTGACGAGGATTTCCGTGGCCTTCAGCGTCTCCACGGGGTCCGGCAGCAACGTCCGTTCGTCGCCGAGGACCTCCAGCTTCACAAGGTCCGACAGGCCCGCCTCGCGCCCAAGCCGCGCCGTACGGACCGCCTCCTCCGCCGAAAAACACCCCGCCGTGTTCGGAAGGATGATGTACTTCTTCCGGTCAATATAGTCCAGCAGCGTCTGACCGGGACGGTCAGCCAGTTGCATCCGCCGCACGGCCACCGTCACCATCTCCGTCCCCGAAGCCTCGAGCGCCTCCTTCATCGTCTCGAGCGTCGCGTACTTGCCCGTGCCCACGATCAGACGCGAACGCAAGGCGTACTTGCCGACCCGCAGCGCATCATCCGACATTGGCCGTCAACCTCCGCCGACGAACGTCACTATCTCGACCGTATCCCCCTCCTGCAGCGTCCGCGCGGCATGGCAGGCGCGCGGAACGATCTCCCGATTGACCTCCACGGCCACGGCCGCGCGAGGAACCTGGAGACGGTCGAGCAACTCCGAAATCGTCACAGGCGTCGGCAATTCCTGTGCCGTTCCATTGATGGTTACGCGCATACGCCTCCCGTTGATAAAGGCGGTAACGGCCTGACTTTAACACATCCCGCCGGGGAGGTCAACCGCGCGAAAAACGCGCGGCGACGCCGGAATCCTTCCGGCGCTCTTGACGCCTGCGCCGGGCCGGGATACCATTCGCACCAGGGGCCGTCATGCTCATCGCCATGTTCTTCGAGAGAGTTGGGAGAAACTTGACCGATCTTGACGGCATCATGGACGCGATGCTGGCCCACACGCGTCTGGACCTCCGCGCATACCGCCGCTCCATGATCGAGCGACGTGTCCAGTCCCGCATGGATCGCCTCTCCATTACCGACCCGACGCTCTACCTGCACCGCATGCGCCAGGACCCCGCCGAATGCGCGCAACTCGCCGCGGCCATTGCCATCAATGTCAGCGCCTTCTTCCGCGACCCCCTGGTCTTCGAGCTCCTCGATGCCGTCGTGCTGCCGGAATTGCTCCACCCCGAAGGCCGCCCCCCCGCGACCGAAGTGCGCGCCTGGAGCGCCGGCTGCGCCCAGGGAGAGGAACCGTACTCCCTGGCCATCCTCCTGCACTACGCCACCCGGAAAACCCGCGCGACGTGCGCGGCCCGAATCTACGCCACCGACATTGACGCCGACGCCCTCGCCCGCGCCCGCATCGCACGCTACCCCCGCGAGGCTCTTCGCGAGGTCAAGCTCGGAATTCTCGACGCCGCCTTCGTGCCGAACGGCAGGGACTTCGATCTGCGCCCGGAGTTCCGCGCGCTGGTGGACTTCTCCCGCGACGACCTGATGGACTCCGACCGCGATGCGCCCGCCGCCAGCGTCTTCTCGGGCTTCGACCTGATCCTCTGTCGCAACGTTCTGATCTACTTCGAGCCCCCCGTGCAGGACATCGTCCTGGCGCGCCTTTCCCGCAGCCTCACGCCGGGCGGATTCCTCGTCCTCGGCGAAAGCGAGTCCGCGCACACCCCGGCATCGCACGGCCTTCTCGAATTCGACGCACGCCATCACCTCTACCGCAAGCACGACCCCGCCCGGAGAACGACATGACCCGTCTCTTCCGCTTTTCCAGCATCCGCAATCAGCTCATCTTCTGGTTCATCGTGGCAACCGTGCTGCCGCTCGCGGGGCTGGTGGTCGCCGTCTATGTCCAGCGCGCCGAGGCCAACCGGCAGCAGGCGTGGCTCAAACTGGAGACTATCCGCGACCTGAAGACGCGGCAGATCGAAAACTGGCTGAATGAACGCCGCGGCGACCTCCGCGCCCTGGCCAGCACCCCCGAACTCCGCGCCATCGCCGAGGCGCCCTCCGGGCACTCCACGCAGACGCCTCCTCGCGACGCCGCGCGCCAACTCCTTCTCAGCTTCCGCACCGCCCACCCCGTTTACGCCGAGTTCTTCGTCGCTGATGCCGCCACGGGAAGGATTCTGATCTCCACCCTTCCGCAGCAGGAGGGCCGGCTCTGCGGGAACGACCCCTTCATCCAGACGGCGCTACGCGCCCAGGATCTCAGCCTGGGAAAACCCTATCGCGCAGCGGACGGCGCACAGGTCCAGATGCTGGCCGCCCTTCCCCTCCTCAGAAGCGGCGGGGGCACTGAGAGTGTCGCCGGCCTTCTGGGGGCGCGTCTGGACGTTGCGCAGTCCCTCTATCCCATACTCCTGGACCGCTCCGGCATGGGCGAAACGGGAGAATCGCTGATCGTCTCAAACGGCGCCATTGCCCTGAGCCCCCTGCGCGAACAGGAGGACGCCCCCCTGCGCCTCAAGATCTCCGCCCGCCCCGCCGTCGAGGCGGCAGCCGGAAATACAGGCATCATCGAGGGGACCGACTACCGCGGCGTGCCGGTGCTGGGCGCCTACACCTTCATCCCCGCCCTGGAGTGGGGGCTGGTGGTCAAACAGAACCAGGCCGAGGCGTATGCGTCCATCACCGCCCTCCTTCGCCAGTTGACCGCCCTCGGCCTCTTCGCGATCGCCCTGTCCCTGTTCCTGGCTCTCCTCATCGGGCGCGCCCTGGCCCGCCCCGTCCTGCGTCTCCGGGCCGCTGTCGAGCGCGTCCGGAAGGGCGACCTCTCCATCCGCTGCGCCGTGCAGCGGCGCGACGAACTCGCCGCCCTGGCCGAGTCCTTCGACCACATGACCGATTCCCTCCGGTCGGTGATGACCGTACAGCGCGGAGTGGCGGCCGTCTCCGGAAGCCTCGTGGCCGCCCATGACGTGCCCGGTCTCGCCCGCTTGCTGCTGCGCGCCCTTGTCGAATCCACCGGGTCGCAGGTCGGCGCGCTCTACCTGCGCGCGCGCGACAGCGAGTCGCTCTTTGCGCCCGCCGCCTCCATCGGCCTTGCCGCCGACCGGC
>JAKJEM010000279.1:288-528 GCA_022705425.1 Planctomycetota bacterium | reverse complement strand
GGGGTCGTCTGCCAGCAGCTCCTGAAGGTGGCCGAGGGCAAGGGGCGCGTGGCCGCCATGGAGATCATGGTGGGGACGCCTGCCATCGCCAACCTCATCCGCGAGGGAAAGACCTTCCAGATCCCGTCCATCATCCAGACCGCGCGCAAGGACGGGATGCAGCTCATGGACCAGCACATCCTCGACCTCCTGAAGACGAAGCGCATCACGCCGGAAGAGGCCTACCGCTGTGCCGCGGAG
>JAKJEM010000279.1:0-250 GCA_022705425.1 Planctomycetota bacterium | reverse complement strand
CCTGCCCGCCCGGGAAGCGGTGTCGGGGTAGGATGTAGCATGATCGGGATAGTCACATGGAAGCAATGACTCTCACCGCGAGATTCCATTCCTCGTGTCCGCGTGCGGGGCATACAGCCCGGAGCGGAAGGGCGCGCCGTTATCCGCGCGCGCTGCCTGCGCTCCTGTTCGCGCTCTCCTTACTGATCCAGGCGGCGCTGCCCCCTGCCGCGGCGGCCGACACCCCCAAGGCCGGAGAGTACCAGGTCAA
>JAKJEM010000278.1 GCA_022705425.1 Planctomycetota bacterium | reverse complement strand
CTACCGCCGAATCCCCGGCGCACGGGCGCCGGGCAGGACACGTCGAAACACCGCTGGCAGCGCCTCACCGCGGGCCGTGCCTCCGGCCTGGCGCCCTGAAAGGGCATCATTCGTCAGCCCAGGGCAACGCCCTGGGAAACTCAGACATGACGCATTGCAGGCTGAAAGTCTGCCACAGGGCGGCGCTCGCCACGACGCGACGTACCCTTCCTCCGTCAGAGCACCGGCTTCGGCCGGAAGCGTGCCTTCAGGCCGCGGCAACACCGGAGGCTGCGCCGGGCGAGTAGGTCCCCGGCTTCCAGGCACCAGAGGCCGTTGTTGGCCTGGCAGACGCGGCCCAGTTCGGCGAACACCGGGCAGTCCTTGCCGAGGGTGCTGAAGTCGGCGATGGCGGTGAGGGGGAAGTCGACCTGGGTGTAGATCAGCTTCTTGCCGCCGGGGATATCCGGCAGGTGCAGAGTGGTCTCGCGGGCCGCGGTCAGGCCGCCGACGTGGGTGATCATCATCGACGGGTTGATGCGTCCGGCACCCA
>JAKJEM010000277.1 GCA_022705425.1 Planctomycetota bacterium | reverse complement strand
CCGACGTTCGATGAGTTCGTGGCAGACTTCGGGCGGCGGGCGGGCGCGAGCTGGGCGGCGCGCGATCCGTACCTGGGGACGGTGTCGACGGACGACCCGGCGGCGTTCAAGGCGTTCTTCGCGTGTCCGCTGACCAAGGGGGCGGGCGACGCGTACACGTTCAGCTACGGCAAGGGCGGAAGCCGGGGCGTGGGCGAGGGCGAGCCGGAGTGGATCGGGCGGTTGCCGGAGATCGTCTGCCGGATGCATCCGGGGTATGTGCAGAAGCTGGCGTTCAGGTGGGATGCGGAGAAGCGGCGCGTGACGCCGGTGATTGTCATCGAGTGGAACGGCAAGTGAACGGCGAGATCAGCGGGCGAGCTTGAGGTGCGGCTGGAGGAGGTGCTCGGCGTTGCGGTGGAGGATGTTGTGTCGGTCGTCGTCGGTGATGTCGGCCGAGAGGACGCATCCGATGCCGTGCAGCGGCGAGAACCAGGGCAGGTCGGTGCCGAAGAGGATACGCTGGGAGGCGCCGCGCTCGACGAAGAGTTCGA
>JAKJEM010000276.1:308-538 GCA_022705425.1 Planctomycetota bacterium | reverse complement strand
CCCGCCATGCCGTGGGAATCGCCTAGCCCGGAGCCCGACCGATGCCCATCCCGCTTCCCCACGACGACTACAAGGTCAATCTGGAGGTCTTCGAAGGCCCCCTCGACCTGCTGCTCTACCTCATCCGGCGGGACGAGCTGGACATCTATGACATCCCGATCGAGCGCGTCGCGAAACAGTACTCCGAGTATCTGAGCGTCATGGAGATGCTCGACCTCAATATCGCGGGC
>JAKJEM010000276.1:0-237 GCA_022705425.1 Planctomycetota bacterium | reverse complement strand
GACGAGGAGGAGGGCACGGACCCGCGCTGGGACTTGGTGCGCCAACTCGTCGAGTACAAGCGCTTCAAGGACGCCGCCTCGCGCCTCCAGGAGCGCGAGTACGAGCAACAGAATGTGTTCGCGCCGGGCGGCGAGGCCGTCATCGGCGAGGGCGACGCCGGAGCCGAGGAGAGGCCGCTGGGCGACGTCGGGCTGTTCGACCTGATCACGGCGTTCAACGAGGTGCTCGCGCACGCC
>JAKJEM010000275.1 GCA_022705425.1 Planctomycetota bacterium | reverse complement strand
CAGGAAACACGGAAGGACCAGCCCATGCGGGCGACGAAACAAAGGAATCTCGCCAGGAACCGGCGCATCGCGGGGTTCACGCTGATCGAGCTTCTGGTGGTGATCTCGATCATCTCGCTGCTCGTCAGCCTGCTGTTGCCTTCGTTGTCGGCGGCGCGGGACGAAACCCGGCGCACGGTCTGCCTGGCCATGCTTCGGAGCGTGGGGACCGCCAACGAGATGTACGCGGGGGAGTTTCCTGACTGGTACATTCCCCAGAGGCACTACAAGGCGGACGGCGTCACGACGATCAACTGGTACCAGAACAGCATGTGCCGCCGGCTGCTGGGCGTCGCGGACCGGACGGGGGTCTATGACAATCGCTGGCCGGTCGACTTCGTCTGCCCGGCGGCCGAGAAGGCCATCAGCGCCGCCACGCCGGAAGGCGCGCGCGTCGCCGACGTCTGCGGGATGAACTTCACGGGCATGGTCTATCGCGGGCCCAACAACTGCCTGCGCGGGCTGCGGGCCAACGAGATGTCGAATCCCGGCGGAAAGCTGGG
>JAKJEM010000274.1 GCA_022705425.1 Planctomycetota bacterium | reverse complement strand
CGGCAGATCGGCATCGACCAGGTGGCCTCGGCGATCGCCGCCGCGAACTCGAACCGCCCCACCGGCACGCTCTACGGCCCCGACCGCAACTTCGTCGTCCAGGCGTCGGGCCAGCTGCTCGAGGCCGCCGGCTACGAGCCGATCGTCGTGGCGTGGCGCAACGGGAGCCCGGTCCGGCTGAACGAGGTGGCGCACGTCTACGCCGGCGTCGAGGACGAGCGGAACGCGGGATGGTACAACGGCACGCGCAGCGTCTACCTGGCCGTGCAGCGGCAGCCGGGCACCAACACGGTGCAGGTGGTGGACCGCATCAAGGCGCTGCTGCCCCGGCTGCAGGAGCAGCTGCCCGCCTCGGTGGAGCTGAACATCCGCAGCGACCGGGCGCAGCCGATCCGCGAGTCGGTGCACGACGTGAAGTTCACGCTCGTGCTCACCGTCTGCCTGGTCGTGCTGGTCATCTTCCTGTTCCTGCGGAACACGTCGGCGACGATCATCCCGAGCCTCGCGCTGCCGTTCTCGATCGTCGGCACCTTCGCCGTCATGTAC
>JAKJEM010000273.1:288-546 GCA_022705425.1 Planctomycetota bacterium | reverse complement strand
GCAGAGGGTGCAATGGTAGTCGCAGTACCCGACGCGGTTGACCATGACGGGCGTCCAGAGTCCCTCGAATCCCGACTCGAAGAGGTCCGGCTGGATGACGTTGGTGGGGCAGACCTTCATGCACTTGGCGCACTTGACGCAGCGGGCGAGGAACTCGGCCTCGGGCAGGGCGCCCGGAGGACGGATGACGCCGGGCGGCGGGAGGTTGGCGCTGCGTACGGAGGACTTGAGGAGGGGCACGGAGAGGAGCGCGGCGAC
>JAKJEM010000273.1:0-239 GCA_022705425.1 Planctomycetota bacterium | reverse complement strand
GATCTGGGGGGATGGGGCGGAAGGCGATGGCATCTACGGGGCAGACCTCGCGGCAGTTGAGGCAGACGTAGCATTCGGCGCGGCGGAGGCGGAGGTGGGGGTCGGCGGCGCCGGGGCAGAGGGCCTGGCAGCGGTCGCACTGGATGCAGAGGGACTGGTTGCGGTGGACGTGGAAGAGACCGAGGCGGGCGACGAGTCCGAGCAGGGCGCCCAGGGGGCAGAGGACGCGGCAGTAGAAG
>JAKJEM010000272.1:291-551 GCA_022705425.1 Planctomycetota bacterium | reverse complement strand
GAGACGGAGGACGTCCTGGCGCCGGCCGGAACGCCCGACGCCGAGGGCTGGAGCCGCATCACGGCCGTCGCGACCGTCCCGCCGGAGGTCGGCTCGCTGGTCGTCCTCCTGGGGGCGGCCTCGCAGCGCCAGGCCGAGGACGCGATCTGGTATGACGACGTCGAGATCTGCCGGCTGCACGGCGAGGGCCTCTTCGCACAGCCGCCGCAGCGCTTCGCCGAGGCGCCGAAGGAGTAGGTCCCGCGAACCAGGCGCGACCC
>JAKJEM010000272.1:0-241 GCA_022705425.1 Planctomycetota bacterium | reverse complement strand
GATGCTCGGCGCTCCCAGGGAGGCGGCTAAGGACCGCCGCCGTCACACTGGGGGCGCCGACCATGGCAGGACGAAACATCGCTCGCGGCGCCGCGCGGCGGCCTTCCGCTCCGGCGCCCTGAAAGGGCATCATTCATCAGCCCAGGGCAACGCCCTGGGAAATCGGATAGGACGCATCGCAGGCTGAAAGTCTGCGACAGAACAACGCGGGATTTCCCACCAGGCCTGCAAAGGAGTCGCC
>JAKJEM010000271.1:310-554 GCA_022705425.1 Planctomycetota bacterium | reverse complement strand
GCAGCGAGGCCCTCAGCCGCATCCTCACCGAGCAGGGCATCGAGCACAATGTCCTCAACGCGCGCAACCATGAGTTGGAGGCCGAGATTATCAAGGTCGCCGGCTCGCACGGCAAGGTGACCATCGCCACGAACATGGCCGGACGCGGCGTGGACATCAAGCTCGACCCCGACGTCGGGGAACTGGGCGGGCTGCACGTGCTCGGAACCGAACTGCACGAGGCGCGCCGCATCGACCGCCAGCT
>JAKJEM010000271.1:0-300 GCA_022705425.1 Planctomycetota bacterium | reverse complement strand
CCGCCAAGGCGACCCTGGGTCGGCCGAGTTCTACCTCTGCCTCGAAGATGAACTGCTCTACCGCTGGAACCAGCACATCCCCACCTGGCTCCTCCGCCGCGCGCTCAAAGGGCGCACCCGGTGTGTCCCGCGTCCCTGGCTCTTCTTCTTCCATCTCGCGCAGCGCTGGATCGAGCACCGCCACCTGCGCATTCGACTTGACCTGATCGAGTATGATAAGAAGCTCGAAGAGATGAAGGGCACGCTCGGTTCGCCCATGTGGGGATGATCATGAATCAAGGAGACCGCCCATGTTGATCG
>JAKJEM010000270.1:266-555 GCA_022705425.1 Planctomycetota bacterium | reverse complement strand
GAACCCCTCTTAGACGTCATAGACGATAACGGCCAAACCTTTACCTATGGCAAAATAACCGAAAAAGACGTTAAAGCCATAATTGAAGAACATGTCATAGCAGGAAACCCGGTCGAAAAACACCTGGTTAACAGCAGCCAAAACCCCAATGACTTTTTAGGCGAACAAGTAAGAGTCGCCTTAAGAAACTGCGGCATTATCGACCCCGAACAAATCGAACACTATACCGACCGGGGCGGCTATGAAGCCCTTAAAAAAGCCATAACCATGAGCCCCGAAGAAATAATAG
>JAKJEM010000270.1:0-256 GCA_022705425.1 Planctomycetota bacterium | reverse complement strand
AATCAAAACCTCAGGCTTAAGAGGCCGGGGCGGAGCCGGATTTCCTACCTGGTTTAAGTGGAATGCCGCTAAAAACAACCCGGGCGAAATCAAATATATAGTCTGTAACGCCGACGAAGGCGACCCCGGAGCCTTCATGGACCGCAGCGTATTAGAAAGCGACCCCCATTCCGTACTGGAAGGAATGGCCATAGCCGGATACGCCATAGGAGCAGCCGAAGGCGTAATCTACTGCCGGGCCGAATACCCCTTGGCT
>JAKJEM010000026.1:39989-40264 GCA_022705425.1 Planctomycetota bacterium | reverse complement strand
ACCCGGCTGGCCGAGCGCGCGACCCCGGCCGAGGACGGGCGTATCAGCTTCCTGCTTGACCTGACGACCCTGCCGCCGGGGAAGTACCTGGCCCGCCTGTGCCTGTCGTCCCCCGACGGGCGGATTACCTCCGAGGCGCGGTGGCCCTTCGAGAAGACGGCCCGGCGTCATCCGGTTCTGGCGATTCCTTCTGAGGGCATTCCGCTGCGCCTGGAGGCGCAGCCCTTCATCCCCGACGCTCGCTGGCCGGTGACGGCGGGCGTGCCGCTTCCCCG
>JAKJEM010000026.1:3548-39979 GCA_022705425.1 Planctomycetota bacterium | reverse complement strand
AACGCTGTCACCGATCCGGCCCGTCTCGCGCTCTTTGAGGACGGGCGTTCCGTCCCCTTCCAGGTCTTTCCCGTCGCCACGTGGTCCCCCGGCGGCGCGGTGAAGTGGGTTCACCTTTCCTTCACCGGGCGTTACGCCGGCGGCAGGCCCTGCGAATACCGTCTGAAGTACCTTGCCGCGCCGCCTGCGCCGGTCGCCTCGCCCCTGAAGGTCCGCGTTACCGAGGAGGCCGTCGTCGTCGAGACCGGGGCACTGCGCTTCCGCGTCTCGCGCAAAGCCTTTGCCGGGATCGAGCAGATCGCTCTGGACCCCGCCGGCAGGGGGGAGTACCGCAACGAACCGACGCCGGCCTCGACCCTCCCGGGCGGTCCGTGGCTCTTGGACGAGAAAGGCGCGCGCTTCGAGGCCGCGCGGGACAACGAGGTTTCCGTTGTCATTGAGGAGCAGGGTCCCGCCCGCGTGGTCATCGCCGCCTCCGGGTGGTACTGCAATTCCGACACGCCGGAGAAGCGGCTCTGCAGGTTTACCAGCCGCATCACGGCCACTCCCGGCAGCGCCATGCTGCGCGTCAGCCACCAGACGTACATCACCTACGACACCCGTTTCAAGCAATTGAACGACCTCGCCTTCCATCTTCCGCTGTCCGGGATGAAGGACTTTGAACTTGGCGCAGACGGGGCCGCCATCTCAGGTGCGCTGCCTCCGCCGCCGCAGACCGTCTATCTCCACCAGGACCGCCACGACCGCTTCCGCCTGGTCGGGGCCGGCGACCGGGCCGGACGGCAGTCCGACGGCTGGTTCAGCGTCCGCCGCGACGCCAACGCCCCGCGCCCCGTCCTCCTTCTGCGCGACATCTGGCAGAAGTTTCCCAAGGAGGTCGAGATGGCCCGCGACGGCCTGACCCTTCACTTCTGGCCCGCGCACGGGCACGAGGCCTTCAGCCGCGAGGAGGAGCTTTCCCTCCGGAACATCTACAAGTTCCTCTGCTTCCATCAGGGCAAGACGCTGAACCTGCTGACGCCCTCGTGGTACCCCGCCCGCTTCGACGAGTACGCCAAGGACCCCAAGCTGAACGAGGGCGGCGGCTGGTGGCGTGAGAGCGAACAGGCGGCCACCCGCAGCGCGAATGCGCAGGGGGTGGTCATTTCCAACGACTTCGCGCTGGCCTTCCTGCCCACCGGCGCCGCGGCCCACCCCGCCGGCAGCGACCCCGGCGTCCTGGCGTGGCTCTTTCTCTTTGATCCCGCCGCGCCGGCGGCCCCGGAGTGGAACGCCGCCACGGCGGCCCTCGGCCCGATGGCCGCCGCCGACCGCGCGCGCTTTCCCGAGTTCGAGGAAGCCGTCGAGCGCGGGTATCTTTCCTGGAACCGCTCCGTCGAGCGCAACAACGACTACGGGATGTTCAACTACGCCGACACGCACACGATCTGGAATGTCGAGGAGAACCGTCCGGCGCTTCATCGTGTCTGGCAGGCCTGCCATTACCATCAGATGGGGTTGAATTGGCTCCTCTGGTTCCGCTCCGGCAGCCCCGACCTGCTCCGCTGGGCGCGGCGCAACACCGATCACTTCATGAACATTGACGTCTGCAACTACGTGGACCGCGAGAATCCGATCCCCTTCCAGGACCATGAACTCGGCGCCATGCAGCACATGGGCTGGAAACAGCACTGGGCCAGCTCCGCCCACAAGGAGGCCTGGGGCCAGTTCCGCGGCTCGACGGGGCACTTCATTGACCCCGACGGGATGCTTTGGTGCTGGTACACGACGGGCGACCCGCGCGGGCGCGAGACCTACGCCCTGTGGCTCGACGCCTACCGCCGCAGGATGCTCAGCCAGATCTGGGGCTACGCCCGCGAGATCAACAACACCCTTTCCTATGCCGTCACAGCCTACCAGGCCTCCTGGGATCCCACCCTGCTTCCCACCCTTCACTCGCCGGCGCGCGCGCTGCGGACCATCATGCCCCTGGAGAAGCAGCGCCCCGGTCCGCTATGGCATCCCTTCTGGGTTAACCGCTACTATGACCAGACCCGCGACCCGGACTATGTTCCGCTGATCCTGAAGTACGCCGACATGTGGACGAACGACGAGTCCACCTGGACCCTGGCCCTTTGCGGCAAGGCGTATGAGATTTCCGGCGACCGCAGGTTTCTCGAGAAGCATCTGCCGTACGTCCGCGACTGGCCGCGCGGCTTCCACCGCGACCCCGGCGGCGACTACGACTGGTTCGGCCGGGGCGAAGGTCCGCTCGGCGGCTACTATGGCTATCTCTCCTGGGGATACTTCCTGAAGATGCTTCAGGAGGCCGGCATCTCGGAGCTTCCGAAATCCGACCCGCCGCGCGGCACCTACCCCGCCGCCCCGGAGCGCTTCACCCACCTCAACCTCCCCGATAGCGTGACCGTGGTCGCCCTGAAGGAGAAGGACCAGCCCTTCACCGTCAAGCTCGGCTTCAGCGGCAATGCGTGCAGCGCCATCCTCCGAAGCCCCTCCGGCAAGGCGTTGCTGAAGATTGACCGCATGGACACGGACAAGCGCACCACGCCCGAAACCATCCCCGCCGACGGAGAGACGGGCCTCTATCGGCTGGAGTTCCGCGCCCATCGCGCCTGGGCGCCCATCCCGCAGACCGACCTGCCCCACGAGGCGGCCCTGCTGCGCAACGGCAAAGCCTGCTTTGGCATGAACACCCTCGCCTGGCTGCTGCCCCTGGAGAAAGGCCCGGTGACCCTCAAGTTCGGCTCCGAGAAGGTCGGCTTCCGCAGCCTGGCGCACCTGCGCCTGGAGGACGCCCGGGGCGCGTCGCTGCTCGACAAGCGCCTCTTCCTCGAACTCAAGCAGTCCGAGGCCGCCGTCGTCCTCGATCCCGTCGTCCATCCGCCCCCGTGGAAGCTCGACGTCGTCGGTTCCTTCCAGATGACCGTTGTGGAACCGGGTCGCCGCTTCCTCGTCGGGAGCAATCTGAAGAGTCTTGACCGCATCGCCGCAGAGATGGAGAAGCTCTTCCCCGCCGCGGGGAAGAAGCAGGCCCCCTGAACCCGCGAATCGGAGAAATGCGCGTGCTGCCCAACTTCCTGCACATCGGCGCGCCCAAGTGCGCGTCCGGCTGGCTCTGGCGCGTCTGCAAGGAGCATCCGGAAATCTACGTCCCCGAGAGTCCCGACAACGTCAACTTCTTCACCGTGCATTACCATCGCGGGCTGGACTGGTACAAGAAGAGCTACTTCGCCGCCGTCGGGGGGCAGAAGGCGGTGGGGGAGTTCAGCAACTCCTACATGATGTTCGAGCCCGCCCTCCAGCGCATCGCGCGCGACCTGCCCGGAGTGCGCCTTACCCTGACGCTGCGCAACCCCGTCGAGCGCGTCTGGCTCCAGTGGGCGCACTCGCACCTGAAGAAGAAGTACGGCTGGGACCCCGACCAGGGGCGCATGGTGCCTCTTGCGCGGATTCTGCACCATCACGGCCACCAGTGGTTCCGCATGTGGGTGGAGCCGGGCTTCTACGCGCTGCACCTCGGGCGCATCTTCCGCCTCTTCCCGAGGGAACGCGTTCTGGTCACGCTCTACGACGACCTCGCGGCGGACAACGCCGCATACGCCCGCCGCTACTTCGAGTGGCTCGGCGTGGACCCGTCCTTCCGTCCGGCGATCATCGGCGTCACCGCGAACGCCGACCGGGGCACGATAGACGGCCCCCACGGACTGCCGGCGGAGATCCGCGCCGAACTGCGCCTCGTCTATCGCGAGGAGATCGAGCGGCTCAGCGAGATGCTCGGGCGCGACCTCAGCCACTGGCGGTAGGGGGGCGCGGTCAGAAGCGCATCCGTTCCAGCGCGTTCAGGCACTCCTCTGCCTCGCGCCGGCTCTTCTCGGAGATGACGCCGATCAGGCGTTTCGTGCCGAGCCGCCGCGCCAGGGTCAGGAAGGTCTTCGCCGGTCCGTGGTAGATGACGCCCTTGCCCAGCGACACGATCCGCTCGTACAGGGGGGTCCAATCCTGTTCCGCCGCGTTGCCCGCGCCCGGCTGCCACTGGATAATGTCCAGCTTCTCGATGCCGCACAGCGCTTCCAGGTGCCGGATCGAGTCCGGCCCGTCGAGGTGATAGGTCACCGCGTCCATGCGCTCCATCTCCTCGCGCAGGCACGGCAGCGCGTATTCGCGGAACATCGCCGGGCTGATCATGCAGGAGAAATCGCACTGCGGGACGTTCGTCCGCCCGCGCGAGTAAACGCCGTGCCGCGTGATGCTGCCGAGGCGTCGGTAGTCGTACAGCGTCGCGAGCGCGTCGAGGATATCGGCGTGCGCTGCGGTGATCTGCGCCAGTGCCCGGCGCACGGCCTCCGGCTTCTCCACCAGGTCCAGGTGCAGGTTCTGCGCCCCGCGCAGCGCGGTGAGCGAATCGAGATTCGCCACCAGCGTGCAGCTGGCGACCAGCATCCGCCCGTCGCACCGCTCGCGGAGGATTTGCGCGCATTCCGCGTAGCGCCGCCACCACTTGCTCTCGCGGCGGAAGCGGATGTCGGCGGCCTCGATATCCTCAAGGTTGTGCACCACCCAGCCGCCGCTGCGCCCGTCGGGCGCCGGGATCATGTCGCACCCCAGGAAGGTCGTGAACTGGTCGGGACCGAACTCCAGGTAGTACCAGGGGATGGCGTCCACCAGGAACTCGCGCGCCCGCGCCCACTGGATCACCCGGTCGGCCAGCGGGCGGATGTCCCCCTCCAGCACCTGCGTACACAGGGGATAGGCCACCGGCTCGATTCCCTCGCGCGGCGCCTGCGCCAGCAGCATCGGGCGCGGGTTCTCGCCGCGCCAGAAGGCATCCCAGCGTTTGCGTACCGCTTCGAAGTCCGGTCTGAACTCGAGTTCCATGTGTGTAATCCTTCCTCAAGAACCGCGCCGATGACCGCCGGCGCATTATACTCCGGCATCGCCCTCGCGTGTCCAGCCGCTCAGGGGCGTCAGCGGCGAACTGCTGCAGAAGACCGGCGCGGCCTCGGTGCGGCCCGTCAGCCGCGCGGCCACGTGCAGGAGCGCCACCGCCTCGATCGCGTCGGCTCCGACGACGGGCGCGTCCTTCGCCGCAAAGAGCCCCTCGTGAAAGCGTTCCGCGATGATGCGTTGCGCCAAGTCCGTTGCCGCGGGCAGGAATCCCGCGCCGGGGAACTCCTCGTCGAGTTCGAGCAACCCGAAGCACCATGCCGGCGAGTCCGGACCCGGCGGCGGCGTCAGGCGCGGGCGCTCGCCGGGGCGCGCGCCGATTTCCCCCAACCCCGCGTGCAGGCCGATATTGCGCGCAATCGTCCAGAGCGCCTCATCGCGGCAGAAACGCCACCCCGCCGCGTACGCCCAGAAGAACAGCCCGTCGCCACTGCGCGGGGCGAAGACCTGTCCGGCCGGACCGTAGTACCCCGACTGCGCGATCCGCTGCCCCGTAAGGCGGAAACCGTCGGTGAAGACGGGATGGAAGGTGCTATCTGCGGAATCATAGGCCCACTTCCCGTAGGCGAGTTGGTCGGCCGCCGCCGAATGGCCGAAGGCCGCGCCCGCCGGTGCGCCCAGGTCCCGCGCCAGGCGCAGCCGGCAGAGGGCCGAGGTCGCCGCGATGGCGCGCAACGCGCCGGTGGTCGTCAGCGTTCCCTCCTTCGGGTCGTGCTCCGGGAACTGCTCCCGGAATTGTTTGAGGGCGCGGTCGCCCGACCGCTTTCGCTCCGGGTCGCTCTTGTCGAAGATGGAACTGAAGGTGTAGCCGCTCATGCCCGTTCGCGGATGGCGCGTCTCCTCGTAACGGCCCATCAGCCGTCGCGCCCACGTCAACGGCGCCGGTCTGTTCGAAAGCCGCGACAGACTCGCCGCCGCGTAGTAGAGGTCGCTTCCGGCGTTGATGAAGGTCAACCCGCCGCCGATGAAGAAGATATCGCCTCCGACGTAGTGCGCCCCCCAGGGGGCCGGCGGCAGGGGGGAATCGGGCAGGTCCATCCGGCCGTGCCGGCTGAAATCGAGCCGCGCCCAGTCGTACACATGCGCGCGCCAGCAGGCGGCCACCATCTCGTCGAAGGCCTCCGGCGCGGCCTCGCGGAGCAGGTCATAGGGCGGGTAGTGCGACTTGAGTTCATGGACCTTGCCCTTGACGGCGAGGAAGACGGGCCTGCGGGAGCACAGGTCCACCGCCGCATGGTTACCCCAGAGCAGCATCCCCCGGCGTCGTCCGTGGCGGAGGGCATGGCGGCAGATCTCCAACGCACGTTCCCGGTATCGCGCCCGGCCCGTCAGGGCCGAAAGACCGGCCAGCGTCCTCAGGAAGTTGAGCTGGTTCCCGAGGTTCGAGAGGATCATCTCCCCGCCCGTTCCATCTTCAGACGGCATCCGCAGCGGCTGCCGGGTGCGGGCATCGAGCCAGGTGGCCAGCCGCGGGCTGGGCTCCGGGCCGTATCGGTCTGCGAACAGCGCAAGGGCCGTGTCGGCAAAGGACTCCACGCACGTCAGAAGCGCGGCGGCGGCATCGGCGCTCATGATTCCTCTCGGAGAAGACGTTGCGGCGACGGGTTCACTGGGGGATCGTCCATCGCCGTCCCCGGTCGAAAATACGCCAAAGCCTCGTTCGGCGCAAGGGACGGGACTTCCCGCGCCCGAAGTGTTTTGCCCTCTTCCCGCCCTTTTTGGTATTTTATCGCATTCAGTGTGCGCCGTGATCATTCCAGGGAGGAAAGCTGAAATGGCCGATGCGAAGCTCGACCGCCTGTGCGTTACCACGTTGAGGATGCTGGCCGTGGACATGGTCCAGGCCGCGAAGTCCGGTCACCCCGGCATGCCTCTCGGCGCCGCGCCCGGCGCGTACGTCATCTGGGACCGCTTCCTCAAGCACAACCCCGCCAATCCCCGGTGGCCCGACCGCGATCGTTTCGTCCTGTCCGCCGGTCACGCCTGCGCCATGCTCTACTCCCTCCTTCACCTGACCGGCTACGACCTGCCGCTGGACGAACTCAAGCGGTTCCGCCAACTCGGCAGCAAGACTCCGGGCCACCCGGAGGCCGGCTTCACCCCCGGCGTCGAGGCGACCACCGGTCCCCTCGGACAGGGCATCTCCAGCGCCGTCGGCATGGCTGTCGCCGAGCGCCACCTGGCCGCGCTCTTCAATCGGCCCGGGCACGACATCGTCAACCATCGCACCTTCGTCATGTGCTCTGACGGCGACCTGATGGAGGGCGTTTCCTCCGAAGCCTGCTCCCTGGCCGGCTTCCTCGGTCTCGGGCGGCTTGTGGCTCTCTATGACGACAACGGCATCAGCATCGAAGGCCGCACACGCGATCTGGCCTTCCGCGAGAACGTCGGCGCGCGGTTCGAGGCCTACGGCTGGCGCGTCTTGCGCCTCTGGGACTTGAACGACCTCGACGCCGTCGAGAAGACCCTCCGCGACGCTCTGACCGACGTCGGCAAGCCCACCCTGATCTGGGCGCGCAGCCAGATCGGCTACGGCTCGCCCGAGGTCAACACCTCCAAGATTCACGGCGAGCCGATGAAGGACGATCAGACCGCGCTGACGAAGGTGTTCTACGAATGGGACTGCTGCCCGCAGTTCCACGTTCCCGCCGAGGCTGCCGCTCACTTCCGCAAGGCCCTCGACCGAGGCAAAGCGGCAGAGGCGGAGTGGAACTGCAAGTTCGACGCCTACCGCAAGGCCCATCCCGAACTCGCGGCGCGCTTCACTCGGATGATGAAGGGCGAACTGCCGACCGACTGGCAGAAGCTGCTGCCGACCTTCCCCGCCACGGAGGAGATGGCCACCCGCGACGCCGGCGGCAAGGTCATTAACGCCATCGCCCCGGCCTTCGAGGGCTACCTCGTCGGCGGGTCGGCTGACCTGGCCCCCTCGACCAAGACCCTCCTGACGAAGTACGGCCACATCGGCCCCAACAACTTCGGCGGCATGAACATGCACTTCGGGGTGCGCGAGCACGCCATGGGCGCCATCCTCAACGGCATGGCTCTCCACGGCGGCGTCATTCCCTTCGGCGCCACGTTCATGGTCTTCAGCGATTACATGCGCGGGGCGGTCCGCGTGGCCGCCATTTCGCACCTGCCCGTCATCTATGTCTTTACGCATGATTCAATCGGCGTCGGCGAGGACGGCCCCACCCATCAGCCCGTCGAGCACCTGGCGGCCTTCCGCTGCATGCCGAACATGGTGGTGCTGCGCCCGGCCGATCCGAACGAGACCGCGCGCGCCTGGAAGGTCGCCCTCGAACGCCGCGACGGGCCGACCCTCCTCGCGCTCACCCGCCAGAAGACCATTACCCTCGACACGGCGAAGTACCCCGTCGCCGGAGGCGTCGAGCGCGGCGCGTACATCCTCTCCGAAGCCGAGGGCGGACGGCCCGACGTCATCCTCATCGCCAGCGGCTCCGAGGTCGGCCTGGCCCTGGCCGCGCAGCCGCTGCTCGCAAAGGAGGGCGTCAAGGCTCGCGTCGTCAGCATGCCCAGCATGGAGCTTTACGAGAAGCAGGACGCGGCCTACCGGGAGAAGGTGCTGCCCGCGGCCGTCACCGCGCGCGTCGCCATCGAAGCCGGCGTCCGTTACGGGTGGGGGAGCTACCTCGGCGCAGGGGGGGACGGCATCTTTGTGGACACGTTCGGGACCTCCGGCACCTTCAAGGACGTCTTCAAGAAGTTCGGCTTCACCGTGGAGAACCTCGTCGCCAAGGCGAAGGCCGCCGCGAAAAAGTAGCCGGGGACGTCTGCCGGGCGCGAGGTTGCGCGGCTTCCGGAGACATTCAGGGCGTTGACGGGACACGCAGACGCACAACCGCCGCCTTGGCCCGCCCCGTCTCGTCCAGCGCTCCCGCCGCAATCAGCCTCGCACGCACTGCCGCGGCGTGCCGACGGATCGCCTCGTGGTCGGAGGCGACCCCTCGGGCCACTTCCGCCGCCAGATACTGCGCGTCCACGAGCTCCGGCGAGAAGCGCGCCCCTCGTACGACGCGGCAAATCGCTGTCGTGTCCGGACTCCAGGCGATGTGGTCGCCGGTGTGGATTGCCTCCGGCGGCCAGTAGTTCACCAGGACGCGCTGGAGTCCCGGCGCGCGGTTCCACCAGCTGTAGATGCGGTCCTCGAAGCACCACGCCACGTAGTCCCCGCAGAAGCCGGTCCGCGGGTATTCCGCGCTCGCGTCGCGACGCAAGGCCGCGGCGGAGGCGGCGGGGAAGTCCTTCATTCGCATGATCTGGTAGGTTCCTGCGTTCCGATACTCGTCGGGGTGATAGGACCGCAGGATCGGGGAGAAGCCCCAGGTGCGCAACCCCTGCTCCGGCGTGATGTCCCTCACGAACTCGACGTGGAAGTAGTTGGTCGGGGGCGCGCGGAAGTCAAGCAGATTCAGGAGCACGAGGGGATAGAAGGCGACCTGCACGCCGGCGCGCCGCAGGGGCGTATTGCCGAGTTCGATCAGCGCCATGTCCCCCGGCATGGCCAGGAAGGCCGCCGCCGCGTGTGCGTCCAGGAAGACGATCTCCGCCGCCGGCTCGATCCCGGCGGGGGCCGTCAGCACCGAGGCGGGCGCGCAGCCCGTCGCCAGCGCCGCCGTCAGCGCCAGCAGCAGCCAGGCCCAAGTCCCCGCGCGTTGCGCGCGAACGGGCAGGGGGGAGGGCACCGCTCAACTCTCCTCGGAGACCAGGATCACATCCTCCGGCGCAAAGCCGACCTCCAGCGTCTCCCCCGCGCGCGCGACCGCCGCCTTGGGATGGTGCAGCAGCAGGAGCATCTCACCCGGCGCGGTCCCGTCGTCGGAGGCGATTCGCAGCGCCACCTGCTCCTGGTCGCCCAGGTACGTCGCGTCGCGGACCACGCCGCGAATGCGGTTCACCGGCCCCGGCCCCCCGGAGCAGGGCGTGAGCGCCTCGGGGCGGATGCAGCAGAGCACCCGGCCCGACGCGCGCGACGCGGAGCGGATCGTTCCGAAGGGCGTCCGTACCGCGCTGCCCTCTCCGGCGCCTTCGGCCCTTCCCGGCAGCACGTTCGCCTGGCCGATGAACTCCGCCACGAAGCGCGTCGCCGGGGCCAGGTAGATCTCGCGAGGCGTCCCCACCTGCTGCACCCGCCCGCTCTTCAGCACGGCCACACGATGGGCGAGAGACAGCGCCTCCTTCTGGTCGTGCGTCACATAGAGGCTGGTGATGCCGGTCTGTGCGTGGATGCGGCGCAACTCCTGACGCATCTCCAGGCGGAGCTTGGCGTCGAGGTTGCTCAGCGGTTCATCGAAGAGCAGCACGTCCGGTCGGATCACCACCGCGCGCGCCAGCGCCACGCGCTGCTGCTGGCCGCCCGAGAGTTCGTTCGGCTTGCGCTTCTCCAATCCCGTCAACTGCACCATCTCCAGCGCCTCCGCGACCCGTCGCTGCCGCTCCGTTCGGGCCAGCCCCCGAAGTTCCAGTCCGTAGGCCACGTTGTCGAAGACGCTCATGTGCGGCCAAAGGGCGTAGTTCTGGAAGACCATGCCGGCATTCCGCCGGTGGGCCGGGGTGTCGTTCATGCGTCGGTCCCCGAAGAGGATTTCGCCTTCGTCCGGGTCGAGGAAGCCGGCGACCATTCGCAGCAGCGTCGTCTTGCCGCAGCCGGAGGGTCCGAGCAGGAAGAAGAACTCGCCCTCATGAACCTCGAGTGTGATGCCGTCCACGGCGGGCACATCGCCGTATCGCTTCGTCACGTTTCGCAACGTCACTGAGAGCATGGGAGACTCCGTGAAAGGCGAAATAACCTCAGGCGCGTTGTCCGCAGCGTCGCGCCTTGATCTTCGGCGCAACCATCATAAGACGATCGGCGTTCCGTGTCCACAGTGCCGGCACCGGACGCCATCGAGCCCCACCAGGCGCGCCGAAAAGCCCGACCGTCGGATGAGCACGTTCCGACAACCGGGGCAGAAGGTGTTTTCGAGGTCGTCGCCGTGCAGGTTCCCGGCATAGACGTAGCGCAGCCCGGCCTTGCGCCCGGCCTCCACCGCGCGGTAGAGCGTTTTCGCCGGCGTCACCGGCGCGTCGTCGAAGCGGTAGTCCGGGTGATAGCGCGATACGTGCCAAGGCATCTCCGCGTCAATCTCCGCCAGGAAGCCCGCCAGCCGTTCCAACTCCTCCGGCGTGTCGTTGTAGCCCGGGATCAGGAGCGTCGTCACCTCGACGTGAATCTTTGCCGCGCGCATCCGCGCGATGCTCTCGCACACCGGCGCCAATCGGGCGCGGCAACGCTCGCGATAGAATACCTCGCTGAAGGCCTTCAGGTCCACATTCGCGGCGTCAATCAGCCCGGCCATGCGCTCGATCGTCTCCGGGGTCTGGTAGCCGTTCGTCACGAAGACGTTGCGCAACCCTTCCGATTGCGCCAGCCGCGCGCAGTCGTGCGCGTACTCGAAGAAGATCGTCGGCTCGGTGTAGGTATAGGACAGGCTCCGGCAACCCTGGCGTTTCGCCGCCGCGACCACGGCCTCCGGCGGCGTCATCTCCCCCTCGATACCCTCTTCGCGCGGCATCTGCGAAATGCGCCAGTTCTGGCAGAAGTCGCACTGGAAGTTGCAGCCCGGCGTCGCAATCGAGAAGCTCATCGTTCCCGGCAGGAAGTGATAGAGGGGCTTCTTCTCGATCGGATCGGCGTTGGCCGCGATCAGCATCCCATAGACCAGGGACAGAAGCCGACCGTCGCGGTTCTCCCGCACCCGGCACAGGCCCCGCGCTCCCGGCGGAATCCGGCATCGGTGGGCGCACAGCCCGCACTCGCAAGCGCCATCGGCCCCGGTACAGTAGAGCATCGCCTCGCGTTCGGCGGTCGGCATCGGTGTTCTCCCGAAGACCCACGGCGTCCGCGTGCGGCGTTGCCATACTATACCGCGTCCGCGCTGTCTTGCCAAGGCCGGGCCCGGCAGGTAGAATCCCCCTCGGCGACTGCTTGGAGCGTTCCCATGAAGATCGGCGTAATCTCCGACTCTCACGACCACCTTCCGATGATTCGCCGCGCCGTGGTCCTGTTCCAGGAACGCGGGGTTGCCTGCGTTCTTCACGCCGGCGACTTCGTGGCGCCCTTTGCCGTCCGCGAGCTGCTCAAGTTCCCCGGTCCCGTGCACGGTTGCTTCGGCAATAATGACGGCGAACGCGCCGGGATCCGCCAGGTCTGGCCGCAGGTTTCCGAGCCGCCGGTGGCGCTTGCCATTGGCGGACGCCGCATCCTGCTCTCCCACGCGCCCGTGGCCCCCGCCTCCGGGTCCCAGGCCCCGGAGGTCGTCGTCAGCGGCCACACCCATCGCGTCCTTGTGGAGCGGACGCCCGCCGGAGTCCTTCTGCTGAACCCCGGCGAGGCCGGCGGCTGGCTCACCGGACGGGCGACCGTCGCCCTCCTCGACACCGACACCCTCGACGCGGAGATTCTCGACCTGTGAAGCACCTGCGCGACACTCTTCGATCGCCGTGCGGCCTCCGGATGCGGCGTCCGTTCTTCACCGGGGCGGCGGCGCTTCTGCTCGCCTCGGGTCTGGCCCTGCACGGTTGCGTCGAGCGGAAGCTTGTCATTCGTTCCGACCCGCCCGGCGCCGAGGTGGACTTGAACGGCAACCCGGTGGGCACAACGCCCGCGGAGATTCCCTTCACCACCTACGGCGTTTACGACGTCCTCCTCAGCGCTCCCGGCTGCGCCCGCCTTCAGACGCGCGCCGTGGCCGTCCCCCCGTGGTATGAGGTCATTCCGCTGGACTTCTTCTTCGAGCATGTCTGGCCCTTCACCCTCCATGACCGGCAGGAATTCTTCTTCACCCTGATGCCCTCCGATACGGCGTCGGACACGGGGGTTGATGAGCGCGAGAAGTCCCTGCGCGACCAACTGCGCTCCCTGCCGCCGTCCGAGGAGTCTGGAGCCCGCCCTTGAGCCCCTCTCCCGGCGACCTGGCGTTGCTGCGCGCTGTCTATCGGCAGGTGGACCGCGCGGCGCTTCGCGCGGAGTTCCCCGGCCTTACGGATGATGAGATTCGCGCCTTCTTCCTTCGCCTCAGCGGTTTCGTCAAGTCCGGGAACGGGCCCGTGTGCGGAGGGGGGGGCGCTGAAGCCGCCGCCGGGGCGGCATCTCAGGACGCGCCGCCTCCGGAGGGGGTTCGCCGGGCGATTCTGCACGCCGACGGCGGCTCGCGCGGTAATCCCGGGCTTTCGGGCTTCGGCGTGGTGTTGCTCGATCCTTCGGGCGCGGTGCTGGCGGAGAAGGGCGAGTGCATCGGACACGCCACCAGCAACGAGGCCGAGTATCGCGGGCTTATCGCCGGTCTGCGCATGGCCCTTGACCACGGCGTCACCGACCTCACGATCCACATGGACAGCGACCTTGTCGTCAACCAGGTCAACGGCGACTGGAAGATCCGCAAGGCGCATCTGCAACCCCTGGCGCGCGAGGCGCGCGCCTTACTTGCGCGTTTTGCCGCGTGGCGCGTCCGGCATATCCCTCGCGAACGCAACGCGCGCGCCGACGCCCTCGCCAATCGCGCCATGGACCGCGGTGAAACGCGGAACGTCGCCTCCGGGCGCGGGGACTGAACGATGGACAGGAGTTCGACATGAGCCGACCGGACGCCCGTCGCCGCACGTTGTACGCGCTGCTTGGAGAGCTTCCGCCGCGCCGGCGGCGCATCGCCGCCCGGAGGATCGCGGAGGAGGACCGCGGCTCCTATGTTCTGGAGAAGCTCACCCTCGACCTCAACGGCCTCGAAGCCGTGCCGGCCTACTTCACCCGTCCCAAGGCGACGGGGCCCTTTCCCGTGGCGCTCTATAACCACGCGCACGGCGGCGATTACGTCCTGGGCAAGGACGAACTCCTTCGCGGGCGCGCGGCCCTTCAGTCGCCCCCCTGGGCCGAGGAACTCGCGCGACGCGGTTGCGCCGCGCTCTGCTTCGACACCTGGGCCTTCGGCGAACGCCGGGGACGGTCCGAATCCGAAATCTTCAAGGAGATGCTCTGGCGCGGGCGCGTCCTGTGGGGGATGATGGTGTACGACAGCCTTCGCGCCGTGGACTATCTCGTCTCGCGCCCGGACGTCCTCCCCGATCGCATCGCCACGCTCGGGATCTCCATGGGAAGCACCATGGCGTGGTGGACGGCGGCGCTCGACACGCGCGTCCGCGTCTGCGTGGACCTCTGCTGCATGACGGACTACGACGATCTCATCCGCGCGCGCGGCCTCGACGGACACGGCATCTACTACTACGTGCCCGCCCTCCTCAAGCACTTCACCACGGCGGGGATCAACGCGCTCATCTCCCCGCGGCCCCATCTGTGCCTGGCCGGGAGGTACGACCGCCTGACCCCGCTCGACGGCCTGAGGCGGATTGACCGCGAGCTGCGGGCGGTCTATCGCCGCGACGGCGCGCCCGAGGCCTGGGGGCTCCGGCTCTATCCCTGCGGGCACATGGAAACCGCCGAAATGCGCGCCCAAGCCCTGCGGTTCCTGGACCGGTGGCTGTAAGCCCCGATCGGAGAGGACCGTTCGCCGTTCGTCGTCTGTCGTCCGCTGTCTGTCGTCCGTCGTCTGTCGTTTGTCGTCCGTCGTCGCACTACACGTCCTTGACACCTTCTCCCGCGCGCCCCATAATGCCGCAAGGGGGAGTGTTTCCCGACGTCACGGAGAGAGACCATGATCGGCAAGAAGATACGTCTCGAACGCATCATAGACCGCAATTCGCGCCGTACCGTCATCGTTCCCATGGACCACGGCACGACCGTGGGGCCGATCGCCGGTCTGACCGACATGGCCCGTACGGTGAACGACATCGTGGACGGCGGGGCGAATGCCATCGTGCTGCACAAGGGCATCGTCACTTCCGGGCACCGCGGCTCGGGCAAGGATATCGGGCTGGTCATCCACCTGTCCGCCAGCACCAGTCTCAGCCCGGATCCCAACGCCAAGGTGGACGTGACCGAGGTCGAGGAGGCGGTCCGGCTCGGGGCCGACGGCGTGTCCATCCACGTCAATCTTGGCGCGCCTACCGAAAGTGAAATGCTCAACAGCTTCGGCCGCGTCGCCCGCAAGTGCACCGATTGGGGCATGCCCCTTCTGGCGATGATGTACACCCGGGGCGAGAAGATCAAGAACCCCTTCGACGTGAAGTTCGTCAAACACGCCGCCCGTGTCGGGGCGGAACTCGGCGCGGACGTCGTCAAGGTCGTTTACACCGGCAGCCCCGACACCTTCCGCGAAGTCGTGGAGGGATGCCCCGTCCCGGTCGTCATCGCCGGCGGCGAGAAGATGGAATCCGACCGCGAGATCCTCCAGATGGTGGACGGCGCCCTCAAGGCCGGGTGCGCGGGCGTCAGCATCGGACGCAACATCTTCCAGCACAAGGATCCCCTGCGCATGGTCGGCGCCATCAGCGCTCTGGTCCACCGGGGCAAGAGCGTTGCCGTCGGCATGAAGCACCTGAAGTAGTCCGCCTTTTTCGTCTGCCAGACCGCTGAAGAGACCGACCATGAAGAAGATCTGGGTCCGAATCGTCCCTTGGGACAAGTCCCTGGCCATCGCCGCCCTGGAAAGCGGGGCCGACGCCGTGTCGCTGGCGGCCGGCGACGCTCCCCGCATGCGCGAACTCGGGCGCATGGCCGTTGTCGCGCCCGACGGCGACCTGCGGCCCGGACGCGACTTCGTGGAGATGGAGGTCCGGTCGAAGGCCGATGAAGTCGCCGCTGCCCGCCTTCCCGAGGGCAAGCCGCTCCTTCTGCGCATGGCGGACTGGACGATCATCCCCCTGGAGAACCTCATCGCCCAGCGCGCCGGCATTCTCGTTGAGGTTTCGGATGCCGAGTCCGCGCGCACCGCCATCGGGATACTGGAGAAGGGCGTGGACGGCGTGCTCCTGAACACCCGATGCGCCGACGAGGTCCGCAAGGCCGTCCGCCTCATCCGCGAAGCCGGGGAGAGTGTCGCCCTCGAGACCGCCGTCGTCCGCGAAGTCGCCATCCTGGGGATGGGCGACCGCGTTTGCGTGGACACCTGCACCCAGATGACGCCGGGGCAGGGGATGCTGGTCGGGAACACGACGGAGGGTTTCCTGCTGGTGCATTCGGAGAGTATCGAGAATCCCTACGTCGCCGCACGGCCCTTCCGCGTCAACGCGGGGGCGCTCCATGCCTATACCCTTGCCCCCGGCGGAAGGACGCGGTACCTGAGCGACCTCAAGGCCGGGGACGACGTGCTGATTGTGGACCCCCAGGGGCGGACGCAGGTGGGATACGTCGGGCGCAGTAAGGTCGAGCGTCGCCCGCTGCTTCTCGTGAAGGCGGAAGCCTCCGGACGCGAGATCGCCCTCGTCCTTCAGAACGCCGAGACGATTCGCCTCACCGCCCCGGACGGCGCGCCGGTGAGCGTCGCCGCTCTCAAGGCCGGCGACCAGGTTCTGGCGCATCGCATGGGGGGGGCGCGTCACTTCGGCATGAAGGTCTCTGAGACGTTGAAGGAACGCTAGGCCGCCGTGCGGTCGGGAGTCAGGGCCGCCGTGCGGGGAGGGTCGTCGTCGGCACGGCGGACTCCGGCAGCGCGTAGGGGTCTGTGCCGGGGGGCAACCGCCGCTCCTGTTCGGCGCGGTACGCCTTGCGGTTGTCCAGCCACTGTTTCCACACGCCGCAGGCGGTCTCGCGCTGCTGCGATTCCGGGTTCGTCCGCAGAATCCACGCTACCCCCGGCAGTGTCATCCGCGCGTCTCCCCGCATCATCTCCAGATAGAGTTCCGTCGCGAAGTCATCCGGCGCGTCGGCCACCAGCGCCGTCACCCGCAGCGCATAGTCGCAGAGCCTTGCCTCGGGGTCGGGCGGCGTACAGGTAACCTCGCCCACGCGCAGGATGCTGTTCGACAGCCGCGATCCGCCCCGGCTGTAGAAGCGATGGCGGTGGGGGATGGCGATGTGCTGCTGATAGGTGTGCGTGCGCTCGGTGGACCAGAAACCGGTCTGGCGCGATTTCACCGCCAGCCCGAAGACGGTGACGCGGTGTTCGGCGAAGGTCAGGTCGCAGTAGCGGCAGGAGTACAGCGTCGTATGTTCCTCGATCACCGAGGCCACCGTCATGCAGAGCAGCCCGAGGGCGATGAGCCAGACGGCCAGCGCCAGGACCTTCCAGATCGGACGCATCGGCTTCTTTTTCGGGGGCGTCAGCAAGTCCGCCAGGGGGTGGTCAATCCCCTGAAGTTCGACGCCCGCCGAAAGATCGAACGCCGGTTCGCCGCCGGAGCCGAGGGGCGTCGGGGGGCCGGTCTTGCCGTCGCGCGAGGACTTTCTCACCGCTCGATCCGCCGGAGAAGGGGAAGCATCGGTCCGGGTGCGACACCATGACGTCGCAGGCACGTCTTCACTCTATCAGAAGCGGCCCCCGCCGTCATCCGGGAAGACCATCGGATGGGCGTGTCCGTTCCGGCAGGGGAATAGCCGCCTGCGCGCGGGTTCAGCGGTGTCCTTCTTCGCGCCGTCGGCGCCCACGTCCGCGACGGGGGGCGGTGGCCGCGCGCCGCTCCGGGCGGACGCGGCCGGTCCGCCCGCGCGGCGTTGCGCGGGGCGGCGGAGCGGTGGGCGCCGGCGCACGATTCGGCGCGCGCAGGCGTCCGAGGGCGGCCCGCAACTCCTTCGGCAGCGGCAGTTCGAAGGACATCCGCCGTCCGGTGGCCGGATGGATGAAGCTGAGGCGCTCGGCGTGCAGGAACATGCGTTCAAGTCCGCACTGCGCCGACAGCCTGCGGTTCGCTTCGGGGTCGCCATGGTCGGGGTCGCCCGCCACGGGATGGCCGATGGCCTGGAAGTGAAGGCGAATCTGCCGCCACCGGCCGGTCTTCGGGGACGCGGCAATGAGCGTTGCATCGGCAAAGCGTTCGATCACCCGCCACGTCGTCGTGGCCGGTTGCGTCGCGCCGCCGTCGAGTAACCCCACCGCCCGACCGCCATGCCGCTCGCGTCCCAGGGGCGCGTGGACGGCGCCGTGGTCTCGCTCCATCCGGCCCGACACGAGCGCGACATACTGCTTCTCCACGGCGCGTCGCCGGAACTGCGCCACGAGGTCGCTGTGCGCTGCGGCGGTCCGCGCAACAACCAGCAGCCCCGAGGTCTCTTTGTCCAGACGATGCGCCAGCCCGAAATCGTGTTCGGGGCCCAGACGGTCCAAGGCCTCCCCGTAGCGCGCCATGAGGCCGTTGAGCAACGTATCCAACTTATGTCCGATCCCCGGTTCCGTAATCACGCCTGCCGGTTTCGCCACTACCGCCACATGCTCATCTTCGTGCAGGATGGTGAAGGGAACCTCGCGATTCGGCGCCACCAGGAAGGCCCCCGGTGGAAGGGTGACTGCGACGCGCTGTCCGGCGCTCAGGAGCGTTCCCGGCAGAGCCGGCGCGCCGTTCACGTGTATGAACCCCTTGCGCAGCAAACGGTTAAGGAATCCCGCCGGCGCTTCCGGGCAACGTTGGAGGATGAACTCCGACAGGATGCGCCCGGTCTCTTCTCGCCCTACGGAGAACTCCCGACGCGGCTTTGCCGGTTCCATCTGTCCTCCCGAATGCTGGCGCGCCCCCTGAATTCCTGCAAACATTGTAATCCACTTTCCCCACCGACTACAAGGGGTAGGGGGTCTTTGTCCGGACCCCCACCAGAAAAAAAGGGAAAAAAAGTGAAATCGCCCTTGCAAAACGCGGACAAAGTCGTTATGTATCACTGTCAAGGGAAGATGAAGACGACGGGTCGGCCTCATTGGGAGGCTGAAGTCTGGTTGCAAAGAGATGGCGCGGCAATGGGCTGCGCAACACTGACGGGTCCTTTGAAGAGGAAAGGGACAGCAGAGATGGCCATGACGAAGACGGCGATCGTGGGCGAACTGGCGGGCGCGGCGGACATCAGCAAGAAGCAGGCTGCCGCCGTTCTCGAACAGCTGACGAAGCTGGCGTATCGTGAGGCGAAGTCCGGCTTCACTTTTCCCGGCGTCGGCAAGCTGGTGATCGTGAACCGCGCTGCCCGCATGGGCCGCAACCCGAAGACCGGCGAAACGATCCAGATCCCGGCGAAGAAGGTCCTGAAGTTCCGCGTCGCCAAGGCCGCCAAGGAAGCCTGCCTGTAAGACTTCCGGTTGTCTGCGGAATCCGGCGCGCCGCTTCGAGCGGCGCGCCGGTTCCATTTAAGCCTCCCGGGGCGGACGGATGACGTCATTGCCATTCGCGACGGGGGGTCTTTCAGGCAGGGCGGCCGTCGCCAGCAGCAGGGTGAAGCCGATCAGGTAGAAGTAGTTGATGAAGGCCTGCTTGCCCATCAGGAAGAAGAACATCCAAAGCCCGGCCGTCGAAAAGAGCATTCCGGCCAGCGTGCGCGGCGTCCGCCATGTGAACCAGGCCAGCGCGCCGAGCCAGTAGAACAGCACCACCCCCCACGGAATGTGCTGCTCCGTCAGCGCATAGACGAGCCCGAAGAGAGAGTTCGAGTCCGGGCGCGGGTCGGACCTCAGGAAGAAGACCACGAGGTTGTTGAGGAGGCCCTCGAAGTTCCAAGCCAGGAAGGGCAGGGCCAGGAGCACGCTGAGCGCCACCGCCGCGCCCCACGCACGCAGCGGCAGCCGCCGCAGCCGGGCGACGAGGGGAACCGCCAGCACGACGTACTGCTTGCTGCTGAGCCACAGACCAAAGGCCGCGCCGGCGGCAATCGGCCCGCGCCCCGCCGCGACCGCCAAGGCAAAGCCCGCCATCGTGGCCGTCACCAGCGGTTCCGTCCACGACTGCTCGATGACGAAGAGTGAGCGCGGTGCGAAGAGCCAGACCAGCGCGAGAAGTTCCGCGAAAAGGCGGTCGTCCGGACGGCTGCGGCGCGCCAGGAGGTAAAGCAACCCCGCCGCCGCCAGGTCGCACAGTATCCAGACCCCGCGCACGTCCTTGAAAAGCAGCCACGACGCCGCGTTGCAGCCTACTACCAACGGCGGATATGCAAAATGCCAAAAGGTCTGTCCCGCGACATACGGTGAGGGCATGCCCTCCATTCCGTAGATGTTCCAGCCGTCCATCAGCCCGCGCCCGGCGCAGGTCTGGCTCACGAAGACGTCAATCTGCGGTAGGGGGGAGGAGAAGAGCACCAGGACACGCGCCGCAATCGCGAGAGCGATCAGGCTACCGAAGCGCCAGCGCAGCAGATTCCGCGTCAGATACGCGCATGCGCCGACCAGCGCCGCCGCCATGAGCGCCTTGATGGCGATCCCCGGCCATGTCAGGCGCGTCGAGGCCGCGTAGCGCACGATCTCCTGGTGCTGGCCGGTTGAGAGCAACGTCTGCGCCGCGACAGAGCCGATCAGGATGCCTGCGAGCATGCCATCGGTGGAGGGGCCCTGCCAGTCCGGGCACAGTTGGAAGTAAATGACGAAGGCCGCTGCGGCGATGACAAGCGCCAGCCCCCACCAGGAGAGAAAGCCCCAGTTGCAGCTGGAGCCCGTTGCCAGCAGCACATAGACGAGCAAGATCGCCGGGGCCGAGGGGGTCCGGCGCTCCGGTCCAAGCCGACTCACCTCCGTCATGGGTGGGCGTTCCTCCGATCAGGGGAGTATCAGCATCGCGTCGCCGTAGCTGTAGAAGCGGTATCCCTCCCGCCTGGCTTCCTCGTAGGCCGCCAGAATCCGCTCGCGTCCTGCAAGGGCCGAGACAAGCATCAGCAGCGTCGAACGCGGCAGGTGGAAGTTGGTCAGCAGCGCGTCGGTCATGCGGAAGGTCCACGGCGGATAGACGTACAGGCGCGTCCAGCCGCTGCCGGCCGCGAAGCCGCCCTCCGCCTGCGCCGCCGTTTCCAGCGTGCGGCAGGCCGTCGTCCCCACCGCCACGATCCGGCCACCGCCGCGGCGCGTTTCAAGGATGCGCGCGGCGGCCTCGGGGCCGATGGAGTAGTACTCCGCGTGCATGGTGTGACGCCGGATGTCTTCCTCCTTGACGGGCTGGAAGGTTCCCGCGCCGACGTGCAGGGTGACCTCCACCCGCCCGATCCCCTCCGTATCGAGCGCCGCGAGAAGGTCCGGCGTAAAGTGCAGCCCGGCCGTCGGCGCCGCCACCGCGCCGGTCTCGCGCGCGTAGACCGTCTGGTACCAGTCGCGATCTTCGTCGGCGCGGGTGTCGTTCGCGTCGCGTGCCACGTACGGCGGCAGGGGCATCCGGCCCACCTGTCCAAGGGTCTTCAGAAGGTCCAGGCCGCGCGGAATCCCCACGATCCACGATCCGTCGGCGCTCTTCTGCCCCAGTTTCACCGTCAGCCGCCCGTCCTCGAGTTCGACGTGCTCGCCGTTCCTGGGCTTGCCGTGGCACCGCACCAGGGCGTGCCATCGGCCCGGCGACTCCTCGCGGAGGAAGAAGACCTCGATGGCGCCGCCGGTGGCGCGGCGTCCGAGGGTCCGCGCGGGGAAGACGCGCGTGTTGTTCACCACCAGCAGGTCCCCGCGCCGCAGGAAGCGCCCGATCTCCCGGAAGACGGCGTGCTCGATGCGCCCCGTCTCGCGCGACAGGATCAACAGGCGCGCGCTGTCGCGCGGTTCCGCCGGGCGCTGGGCGATCCGTTCCGCCGGCAGCGCATAGTCATAGTCCGAAAGACGATGGGATTCCATGTCGCCTCAACTCTGCGCCAGCGCTTCATACAGCGCGGCATACCTGCCGATGGAGCCCGCCAGGGTCAGGCCGCGGCTCTCGATGCGCTCGCGCGCCGCCTCGCCCAGACGTTCGCGCAAGACGGCATTTGCGATCAGGGCCTCGATCCCTTGCGCCAGCGCCGCCGCATTTCCCGGCGGGGTGAGAAGTCCACAACCGCTGTCCAGAATCTCCGGGATGTCGCCGGTCCGCGATGCGATCACCGCCCGCCGCAGCCACATGCCTTCAAGCAGCACCTTTGGGACGCTCTCCCAGCGCGAGGGGATGGCCAGCACGTCCAGCGCGTTCAGGACGTCGGCCAGGTCCGTCCTGGACCCGGCCAGCGTCGGACGAATCGCCGCCGGGAGTCGCGCCGCCAGGGCCTCGATCCGCGCCCGGTCCGGCCCGTCGCCGATGAGGACGAACTGCGCTCCTGCGCCTGGTCCCAGTCGCTCGATCGCCCGCAGAAAGACATCCTGTCCCTTCTTGCGGATGTCCAAGCGGGCAATGACGCCCACGGTCACGCGATCGGGCGCCAGGCCCAGGCTCCGCCGAGTCTCCGAGACGGTTCGCGCCGGGTGAAGCTCCTCCGCGTTGACGCCGTCATAGATCGTCGAAATCCGTTCCGACGCCATGCCTTGGCGGCGGACGGCTAACCGGCGCGCGCCCTCGCCGTCGGCCACTGCATGGGCCGCCAGGCGCGAACAGAGGCGGTCCAGCCCGCTGTAAAGCCCGGAACGCTTCCACACGTCCCAGTCCTGCACGGCATAGACAATCCGCCGACATCCGGCGAGTCGCCCGAGAATCACGGCGTAGTAGATCATGGGGAAGCCAAAGGCATGGATGACCGCCCGGCGGCGGTGCGAGAGCATCTGCCGCAGATGCCACTGGTAGGGGAGGTTTCGCCGAAGCGCCCGTGACCAGAGGGGCTGCCCGAGGGAGGGGGCGCCCTTCAGCGACCGGCAGGGAATGCCGCGCCCGCGCAGTTCCTGCTGGATCGGCTCCCCCTCATAGTCGCTCCACACTTCGACGTCGAAGCGAGAACGGTCCAGCGCCGTCGCCAGGTGCAGGATGTTGCGCTCCGTTCCGCCCAGGCGCAGGGAGCCCGTCAGGAAGATGACCTCCGTCCTCTTCACGCGTTGTTGCTCATTTCTTGGCGTCGTTCCGGGCCATTCCGACCAGAATCTCGCGTCCGGCGTCTATCGCGCCCCGGCGGGCGTCGCGGGAGCGGCTTTGACATCTCGTTTGACCTCTGCCGTCTCCAGGCGCGCGGGCTTTGCCGGCAGTTTGCGCACGGCGAACTCGTCGAACCACACCTTGCCCGGCGCCATGAGACCGAAGTGGTCGAGCAGGAAGATGCCGACCCGCGTGGGTTCCGTGATCTCGAAGGCGTACACAAAGCGCCACCAGTAGTCGTCGGGGTTTTCGGCGGTCTTGGGGCCGTCGAGGTCCTCCACCGCCCGGGCGGCACGCGTCGCCGGCGTGGCCGCTTCGCCGTCCGCCGTCAGGGTCGGCCCGCTGGAGTGTATCCCCATCATCCCCTCGTACTGCGGTTTGGGCAGCAGCGCAACGAGGTTCAGGGGGAGGTCGCGCCGCTTCTCGCTGGCGAGACCGTTCAGCATCACCGTGACGTCGGGGCGGTCGTGCCTGGCGAACTTGACACAGCCCGAGAGTTCGTAGAAGCCGGGTTCCTTCAGGACGACGTAGTTGCGGCTCAGCGTAAGGGGACGCTTGCGATAGGTTCGGTCGAGGTCCCGGTTCGCGGCCGTCAGCCCCGGAACGTCCACCAGAAGGCTTCGCTCGCCGGCGCGCTTCACCTCGGTGTCCTTGACCACGGAGATTTTGCGCATCATCTGAAGCACGGTCGCGTCGTGGCCGGCGATCCAGGCGTTGATGCCGCGCTCCTCGAAGTCGGCGTCGCGCAGGGTGTCGCGCAGGAAGGCCTTCGCCTCGCCGCGCATGGCGCTTTCGAAGTCCGGGCCCTGGCCGTCGCGTTGGGCCCAATAGACGCCGTGCGCCGTCAGAACCCGGTCCGCGTAACCCAACGATGCCCAGGCTTCGGTCTCCGGCGGGCGCGTAGTCTCCGTGAAGACGGCGTGCAGCAGCGCCTGCTTCCAGCGCTCTTCGCCGGTGAGTTGCCAGGCGTAGCTCAGCGGCGGGTAGCACATCCGGTCGCGCCCGCTGCGCACCCCCTGGCCCCGGCTCTTTCCCCAGGCCACGAACTCCTCCACCGTCTGCAGGGGCTTGCCCGTTTCGCCGTTGCCGACAATGAAGGCGACCTCCTCCAGGAAGAGCTTCTTCCAGCGCGGGTCCTCCGTGGCCTCGGCCATGTCCATCAGCCCGCAGATTCCGTAGTACTGCATGAAGCCGATGCGCCCGTAGGAGGACTCAGGCGGGGTGTTGGGGTCTTTGCGGCGGTGGACCTTTCCGAGGTCGAAGCGGCTGACGTGCGCGTGTTCCCCGCGCAGCGTCTCCGCGCTGTCCATCCGCGCTACAAAGTTCTCAAGATAGGCGCGGTGTCCCGTGATGCGGTAGAGATCGGCGAGGTTCTGCACCAGGCGCGTGAAACGGCGGGACCCTTCGGCCACCTTGTAGTCCGGCGGCAGGCTTCGCACCCATCGCCCGTATTCGTTGACGGTCTCGAGAGACCGTTCGTCGCCGGTCAGAAGGTAGTGGTCGAGGAGGCCCTTGAGCCAGTCGTGCGAGCCGTCCCACGGCACAAGGGTGTGGTTGTGGCAGTGGACGCGCATCTGCCCCCAGGGGTGGCAGGTGTCCACATCACGGTAGTGAATGGAGGCGTCCGCCGCGCGGCGGAAGCACCAGGGATCGTGCGAGCGCAGATAGAGCAGCCACATGCAGTGGTCGAGCATCGTCTCCATGTTGCCCCAGCCGCCGTCGCCGCGATCGTCGCCGTAGGTGATGAAATCGCTCCAGCGGTATTCGCCGGGATTCGGGAAGCGCCCCGGCGTGCCTTCTCCGGGGCGGATGAATCGCTCGTAAACCGGGAAGCTTTCCTCGTCCGCGACGGAGAACTTGCCGAAGGCGGTGCTGTCGCAGTAAGCCGCGCGCTCGGCTTCCACGAGGCATTCCCCTTGCACGAACGCGTGCCAGGCGGCGCGGTCGGCGGCGCCCGGCTCTGTGGTGTGGAAGGCCAGCCACATGCGATGGGAACGCGCCACACCGCGTGGGACGGCGAGGCCGCTGGTCAGGTGTCGCGGCCACACGCAGAGATCGAAGGCCCCGCTGCCCGCGAAGCAGAACTCCTTGGGGGGCATCCAGTCCCATTCGCGGATCGCCGCCGCCAGCGCGATGCCCGGCCCGGTCAGCGTGGCCACGCCGTTGCCGTTCGCGCGCAGCGTGCGCGTCTTCTCCCCCTGCCAATGCCGTCCCCCGACGCCTTCAACGAGGTAGGCCGTCTCCGCCGGGGCAACGTTGCAGACGGCGCGGTCGTCCATGCGCAGTGTGCGGAAGAGCCCCGGTTTGAGCGCCAGGCGCACCCCCGCGCCCGTCATCACCGTGGCGTACGGCTGCTGTTCGTTGCTGAAGAAGTGCTCGATGCGCAGCCAGGGTTTGCCCGCGTAGGCGTGGATGCGCACGCCGTAGCGAAACATCTCCTGTCCCGCGGCGTTGCGATGTGTGCCGGAGGCGGCGATGCACACCCGCACCGGCCCCGACTCCTCGACGCGCACCTCGTCCAGCCGCCCCCGTCCGGCCCAGTACATGCGCCCCGCCGGGTCGTGCGTCCAGGGTCCGGCTTCGTCCGAGGGAACGATCACCTGCTCGCCCGGGCCGAAGGCGCCATCGCCGTTCGCGTCGAACCACAGCGCGTCGAGCAGGTTGAAAGCGGCCTTCCGCACCCGAAAACGCAGGGGCCCCGTGCCGATCTCAATCCCGTCCGGTCCGTCGCGCACGGACAGGGGGGACGGGGCCTCCTGGCGCCGCACCTGCGGGCCGTAGTGCAGCGTGAAGCGTGAGTCTGCCGCCGGGGCGTTCAGGTCCACCAGGAGCATCTGGATCGAGCCGTCGAGGACGTTGCGGCTCAGTACGCGCGTCTGGAAGGGGACTTCGCGTTCCTGTTCATCGAGCAGGCGCGCGCGCCGCTCGTCGAAGAGGTGGCCGCGCGGGATCGGGATGCCGCCCGAACAGGGCGCAGGGAAGAGCGTTCCGCGCGGGGGCACGCTGACGTGCAGGGGGAGGCTGCCCTCCTGTCCGGGGTGTCCCGCCGCCTCTGCCGGGGCCGGCGCGATTCCGCGAAGCACCTCCTGCACGAAGTGCACCGGCACGCGCTGCACCGTGGGCGGATGGAGCGGCGCGGCGTGGTCCTTGATCTCCCGAGGCGGGGTCTGATCCCAGGGGTGGAGTTCGAACGGCGTCGCCTTGTTGCCGGGTTCGAGCTGAATCGCGTCAGCCTCGACGCGCCCTTTGCCCAGTGTCTCGATGAAGCAGGTAACGGGCCCGGCGAAGACGCCGGTGGTGATCGAGACGCGGGTCCACTTCGGTCCCACTTTGAAGGCCCGTTCGAAGTCGTTCCGGATTTCACCCTTCTGCCCCCGGATGTCGCGGATGCGGAGCTTCACCATCTCGTCCTCATTGCCGCGCGCGGCAATGGAGAAGGTGTATGTGCCTGCCTCCACCTCGACGCCGAAGCCGATGCTGTCGGTGATTTCACAGGCGAGGAAGTGGTCGCCGTGGGCGCCGCCGCCCTTCTGATAGGCCAGCCGCCAGCCGCGCTCGGGCGTCGCGCTTCGAGCGCCGCCCTCCAGTTCCTCCAGCGCCTCTTCCTTGTTCGAACGCCGCTCCAGCCCCATCTCCAGCAGCCCCAGTTCCGAGGTCTGCCGGATGGCCATGTAGCGGTTGTAGCCGGAGACCATCACGTCGCGCGCGCGCATCTCGAAACTGGCGTTGCGCAACAGGTTTTCCGCCTGCGCCGCGCCGGCGCAGAGCAGGCCGAAGAACACCACCGACGTCGCATGTCTGAGGGCAAAGGCTACGTTCATCGGACTCCCCGCCACGGCGATTGAGGAACGGCGCGGCCGCGCCGCGCTTGCGTCCATTGTCTTGCCGGGCGGAAGCGGTGTCAAGGCATTTCCGCACAACGTCTTGAACCTGAGGCGGGGCTAAGATAGTATGGCTTGGGCGCGGCGGCACGCAACCTCCGTCCGGCATCCGGCACTTGTCTCCCGTCGCGCGCCGGTGTCGGCAATGAACGCAAAGGGTGCCCGCATCATGCCCGAAGTCAACCCGCGCGCCGTCCGTTACCATCTCCGTGCCACTGTCCTTCCCGCCCGTGCCCGCACGGAGGGGGAGGCGCTCTACCGCGTGGTGCGCGAGGCGGGCATTGACGAAGTGATGTTCTTCCTGCCTCACGCGGAGGAGATGTCGCCCGGGCTGGGCACGGAACGGGAGTGCCTGGAGGCGCGTGACGCCGTCCGCCCGCTCTTCGACCGCCTCCGGGAGATGGGTGTCGTCCCGTCCGTGAATATCTGGTGGACCAAGTCCTTCAGCAACTTCGGCCTGGCGGCGCGCGACCTGCGCGGGAAGTTCGATTTCCGCTGGGCCGTCAGCGCTCGCGGCGTGTCCGACTATACGGGCGCCTGCCCGCTGGACGAGCGCTGGCTGGAACAGGCGTGCCGGATGTACGCCGTCTTCGCGGAACTGCGGCCCGGTGCGATGTGGCTCGACGACGACGTCCAGGCCCGCTTCCGGGGCGAAATCCGCGGGGCGTGTTTCTGTTCCGTCTGTCTCGATGAGATGGCCCGTCGCACGGGCCGCGCCCGCGACCGCGACGAACTGCTCCGCGCCGTCCTGGCCGATCCCCCCAACCCCGTGCGCGAGATCTGGCTGCGCTTCCAGGAGGCGATCATGCTGCGCATCGTTTCCCGGCTTCGGGAGGCCGTGCACGCCGTGTCGCCGGAGACGCGCATGGGCGTCATGCACTCGAACCTCGAGACGCACTTTGCCGAGGGCCGCCGCTGGGCGGCGCACATGAAGGCGGCCTGCGGTCCGCATCCGGTTCTGGCCCGGCCTCACATCGGACCCTACAGCCAAGGCGCCGTGGGCGATAACCTGGCCGGCATGAACAATGTGCGGCAGGTTCCCTTTCTGGCCGGCGGGGGGGACTGTCTGGCCCCGGAACTTGAGAACTACCCGCATACGTCCTTCAACAAGTCCTGGCGGCTGGCCGCGGCGGAGATGACCGTTTCCCAATTGATGGGGATGCGCGAGATCACCCTTTCAGTGCTGCGCTTCGGCGGGGGGCTCGATCTCGACCCGGTCACCGGCAAAGTGACGCGCTTTCTCGCTCGCTTGAAGCCGCGATTGCAGGCGATCAGCGATCTGGCGCTCACGCCCGGACGGCAACGCGGCCTCGGTCTCTTCTGGCATGAGAACGTCGCCGCCGTGGCGCGCACGCGGGAAGTCGGCGACCCCTTCACCGTTCTTCAGCGTCGCCGCCCGTGGGACCACACCCTCGGCCTGATGGGTTTCGCCACGACCTACGGTCCTTCGGACGTGGCTATCCTTTCCGGCGAAGCCATCGCGTGCCTCGATGGGGTCGGACGCCGGGCGTTGCTGAGTCGAGGCGTGTTGCTCGATGCGCGCGCCGCCGCGACGCTGATCGCGCTTGGAGACGGGGAGTTGATCGGACTCGGCGCGGTGCTCGATCCGGTGGACGCCTGCCAGGAGGTCATCGAGGACCCGGCCTTCGGGGGGCAGGCGGGCGAGGTGCTCAATACGCGCGCCGAGGGGGGCAGGGCGGCGCAGTTCGCGCTGCTCCCGGGCGCGCGCGCCGTCTCGCAGATGCTCGGCTATGGGGCGGTCCGCACCGGACACGGCCTGACGGTGTTCACCAACGCCCTCGGCGGGCGCGCGGCGGTGTGGCCTTTCGACGCGCAGATACTCGGTGGGCTGAAGCACGTCGAGGGCAGCGCGGGCATGGCGCGCCCGGTCTTCCAGGCCTCCTTTGGGCGGCAGCGGCAGTTGTACGACGTGTTCACCTGGCTGGCCGGCGCGCCGCCGGACCTCTTCGTCCCCGATGCGCCGAACGTCCTGCCGCTGCTGAGTCGTCTCCCGGACCGTTCCGTTGTGGGGGTCGTCAACGGGAACTCGGACCCGATCGAGAACGTCGTTCTCGAACTTCGAGATCCGGCCCATTCCGTGCGCCGCGTGCAGGCCCTCGGCGGCGACGGCTGTTGGCGTGCGTGCGCCGCGCAGATCGAACGCGCGTCGTCCGGCGCGTGGCGTATCGCCACGGGGCTGCCCCTGGAGCACCTTGAGACCGCCGTCTTCCTTGTGGACTGACGCCCGAAAAGGAGAACGCCGTGGTGTGCCTCGATGTCGTACGTCCCCGTCGAGCCGAGCATGTCGTCATCTATCGCGATGATCGCCAGTTTGCCGCCTGGCCCTTCAACGTCGGGGTCTGGAAGTACCGGGGCGATGAGATCGTCGTCGGCTACGCGCGGCGGCGGTGCGAGTACGCCGAGCCCTGGCAGGTCAACCACGGCTACGCGCCACCGGAGGGGGGCGGCGGGCTCTATCTGGCGCGCTCAACCGACGGGGGCGTCACGTGGAAGGAGCGGCGCTTCACGGAGACGATAGACCTGGCCCAGCGGGCTCAGGCGGGCCGTCTGGCCGCGCCCCAGGCCCCGCTCGACCTCCGCCACCCGGATCTGGCGATCTTCCACAGCGGCGACGCCGTGATCCTGAGCCTCGACCGCGCCCGCAGCTTTCCGCATGGCGTCCGCCTGCCCTACGCCGGGCATGAGAAGGTGATGGGCCGTCCGGATTACGTCATCCGCCCGGACGGCGCTTGCGTGCTCTTCTCCACGGTTTCCACCACCACCGGCGTCGAGGGTCGGCCCGTCTGCTACATTTCGCGCAACGGCGGCCAGTCCTGGGAGTTCTTTTCCTACATGAGCGAAGAACCCCGGCAGCACATGGTCATCATGCCCTCCGGTGTGTGGCTGGATTCGGGGCGCATGATCGCCGCCGTGCGGGTGCAGATGCAGAGGCACGCCTTCAGCTTCTGGTCCCTGGTCTATGCCTCCGACGACGGCGGGCGCACGTGGGGGTTGCTCTCGCGGGTGAATGATCTGGGCGCCCCGTGCCACCTGTTGTTGCTCGATGACGGGCGCGTGGCCGCGACCTATGGCTACCGCAGCTGCCCCTTCGGCATCCGCGCCCGTCTCAGCGAGGACGGCGGCGCGACGTGGGGCGCTGAGATCGTGCTGCGCGACGACGGGAAGAGCTGGGACCTCGGCTACCCCAAGACGGTGCAGCTCGACGGGGGCGACCTGTTCACCGCCTACTACTTCAACGCCGCGGAGGACCCGGTCAGCGTGGACGGCGGGGTGCGGCACATCGCCGGCACGCGCTGGACGCCGTAGGAGACCGGGCGCGCTCAGTTGCGCTTGCGCGGCGTGTAGTGGGTGTGCAGCAGGTGGTGCGATTTCTCGCCCAGCGGCTTGCCCAGGAACTCCGCGTAGATCTGCTTGATCTCCGGATTCTCATGGGACTTGCGCAGCTTCTTGCCTTCATCCTCGCGGTAGATGGCGGCGATGCGGGCGGTGCGGACGGCGTTTGTCGTGATGCGCGGCTGGCCGCCGCCGCCGATGCACCCGCCAGGGCAGGTCATGATCTCGATGAAATGGTAGGGGGCCTGTCCCGCGCGCACCTGCTCCGTCAACTTCCGGGCGTTCGAGAGCCCGTGCGCCACCGCCACGCGCGCCGTCACGCCCTCGAGGAAGGACCATTCCGGCAGCGTGCCGGTGATCGTCAGCGCTGCTTCCTTCACGCCGTCGAGGCCGGCGATGGGCTTGATGTGGAGGTTCTCGGCCGGCAGGGGGCGTCCGGTCACGATCTCGTAGGCCGTGCGGAGCGCCGCTTCCATCACCCCGCCGGTGTTGGCGAAGATGTCGGCAGCGCCCGAGGACAGGCCCAGGGGGCTGTCCATCCGGTCGTCCGGCAGCGCGGCGAAGTCAATGCCGGCCTGCTTGATCATTCGGCCGAGTTCGCGGGTCGTCAGAACGACGTCCACGTCGCGCGCGCCGCTGGCGTTCATCTCCTCGCGCTGCGCCTCGAACTTCTTCGCCGTGCACGGCATCACCGACACCACGAAGACGTCCTCCGCCTTCTTGCCGATCTTCTGGGCGTAGTAGGTCTTGGCCAGCGCGCCGAACATCTGCTGCGGGCTCTTGCACGTCGAGAGGTTGGGGAGGAGGTCGGGGTAGAAGTACTCCATGTACTTGATCCAACCGGGCGAACAGCTGGTGAACATCGGCAGCGCCACCTTCTCCTTGGCGACGAGGGCCTTCTTCAGGCGCACCAGAAGCTCGGTGCCTTCCTCCATGATCGTCAGGTCGGCGGCGAAGTTCGTGTCGAAGACGGCGTTGAAACCGAGGCGCCGCAGGGCGGAGACCATCTTGCCCGTGACGAGCGTTCCCGGCGGGTAGCCGAAGCACTCGCCGAGCGCGGCGCGGATGGCGGGGGCCGTCTGGACAACGACGTGCTTCTTCGGGTTCTCGAGGGCGGCCCAGACCTCGGCGATCTGGTCGCGCTCGCCCAGCGCGCCGACGGGACAGACGGCCGCGCACTGCCCGCACTGCACGCAGGTGACCGTGTCCAGCCCCTGGCCGAAGGCGGGGCCGATGACGGTCTGAAAACCGCGCTTCTGCGGGAAGATGCCGCCGATGGACTGCAAGTGGTTGCAGACGGAGACGCACCGCCGGCAGGCGATGCACTTGGCCGTGTCGCGCACCAGCGCCGGGGTCGTCGCGTCGAGCGTCCGGCGGTGCTTCTCGCCGACGTGGGTAATCTCCGTAATGCCCAGGTCGCGCGCCAGTTCCTGGAGTTCGCAGTCGCCGCTGCGGTTGCAGGTCTGACAGTCGCCGTCGTGGTCGGACAGGATCAGTTCGACCACCGTGCGCCGCGCTTCGCGCACGCGGCGGGTGTTGGTGCGCACCTGCATCCCTTCGGCCGCGGGCATGGAGCAGGAGGCCACAAGCGTGCGCGCGCCCTCGACCTCGACCAGGCACACGCGGCACGCGCCCTGGGGCGCGTAGCCCTCCAGGAAGCAGAGGGTCGGGATTTTGACGCCGATCGAGCGCGCGGCGTCGAGGATGGTCGTTCCGTCGGGAACGCTGACTTTGACGTTATCAACGGTCAGGGTGGGCATCAATCGCTCCTTGAGGGTCCGGCGTCCGTCGCGCCGAGGGGCTCGAAGGCCGCAGGACTCATTCCTTTTCGCGGTAATCGCATCGCAGGCAGCGCCTCGCTTCGCGCACGGCCACGGCCTCGGTAAAGGGAAGCTCGACTTCGCTGAAGTTGTGGCGGCGCTTGGTCACCGAGAGCAGGCGCATCTGCGCCCGGGGCACTTCCACCGGGTCGGCGTCCGGGTCGAAGGCGGTGTCCACCTCGATCTCCCGCCGCCAGAAGGCGTCGTGGGTTCCGTTGAACGCTTGATCCATCCCCACGGCCGCCTTCTCGCCGGCGGCCACGGCCTCGACCACGGAGGAGGGGCCGCTGACGGCGTCGCCGCCCGCGTACAGCCACGGCAGCGACGTCTGATGGGTGAGCGGGTTGACCTTGACGAACCCGTTCGGCGCGAGCTCAACGGCGGTGTCGCCGAGGAGGGTCTTGGCGTCGAGCGCCTGGCCGATGGCGGCGATGACCTGGTCGGCTTCGAGGGTGAATTCGCCATCCGCGCCGGCGACGGGACGCCGCCGCCCGCTGCGGTCGAACTCGCCCAGGTGCATCCGGCGGCATTTCACGCCGGCCACCCGCCCGTCGCGCGCGGTCACCTCCACCGGCGCGGTCAGGAGTTCGAGCTTGACGCCCTCCTTTTCGGCCTCCTCGACCTCTTCCTCGTAGGCGGGCATTTCCGCGCGCGTGCGGCGGTAGAGGACGGTCACCGACTCCGCCCCGAGCCGCAGTGCCGTTCGGGCCGCGTCAATTGCCGCGTTGCCCCCGCCGACGACGACGACCTTGCGTCCCACAGGCGCCGAACCGCGGATGTTGTATTCGCGCAGGAAGCTCATGGCCTCCGTCACCCCGGTCAAATCCTCGCCGGGAATCCCGAGTCGGACGCCCTCCGGCGCGCCCACGCCGAGAAAGACGGCTTCGTAACCGTCCTTGCGCAACTGATCGAGGGTGAAATCCCGGCCCAGGGTCGCGCCGGTCTCGATTTCGACGCCCATGCGCTCGATCATCCGCACCTCGCGCGCCAGTTCCTCGCGCGGCAGCCGGTAGGCCGGGATCGCCTGCACCAGCATTCCGCCGGGGCGCGGTTCGGCCTCGAAGACCTTCGGCCTGTATCCCAGGCGGGCCAGGAAGAAGGCGCAGGAAAGCCCGGCCGGCCCCGCGCCGATGACGGCGACCTTCCGCCTGGCGTTCCGGTCGTTCTCGCGGATCTCAGGGAGCTGTATGGTGACTTCCTGCTCGACCATGAAGCGTTTGACTCCCCGGATCGCGAGGGGTTCGTCCAGGGTGGAGCGGCGGCACTTGTTTTCGCAGGTGTGGAAGCAGACCCGCGCGCAGACGGAGGCAAAGGGGTTGCGTTCGCGGTGCAGCCGCAGCGCCTCAGCGTAGCGCTTCTCGCCCACCAGCGACACGAAGCCGGGAACGTTCACCCCCGCCGGGCAGGCGTTCTGGCAGGGGGCGCGCACCAACTCCGCGCAGACGCCCGCCGGGCACTTCTTGTCGCGGATGTGCGCCACGTACTCGTCGCGGAAGTATCGGATCGTGCTGAGCACCGGGTTGGGCGCGGTCTGCCCCAGGCCGCAGAGCGCGGTGTCCTTGATCTGGTTGCCGAGTTCCACCAGGCGCTCGATGTCCCCTTCGCGTCCCTTGCCTTCGCAGATGCGGTCGAGGATTTCCAGCATTCGTTTCGTCCCGATCCGGCAGGGGGGGCACTTGCCGCACGATTCGTCCTGGACGAAGTCGAGGAAGAAGCGCGCCATGTCCACCATGCAGGAGTCCTCGTCCATCACGATCAGCCCGCCCGATCCCATGATCGCCCCGAGCTGCACCACGGACTCGTAGTCCACCGGCACGTTCAGGTGTTCCTTCGGGATGCATCCGCCCGAGGGCCCGCCGAGTTGCGCCGCTTTGAACTTCTTGCCGCCGGGGATGCCGCCGCCGATGTCGTAGATGATCTCGCCCAGGGAAATCCCCATGTGGACCTCGACGAGGCCGATGTTGTTCACCTTCCCCGTCAGGGCGAAGATCTTGGTGCCGGGGCTCTTTTCGGTGCCCACCGATCGGAACCAGTCCGCTCCGTTGCGAATGATGAGGGGCACGTTGCCGAAGGTCTCGACGTTGTTGAGGACCGACGGCTTGTCCCAGAGACCCTTGTAGGCCGGGAAGGGGGGCCGCGGACGCGGCTCGCCGCGGAGACCTTCGACGGAGCGCATGAGCGCCGTCTCCTCGCCGCACACGAAGGCGCCCGACCCCTGCGCCACGAAGAGATCGAAGGAGAAGTCCGTGCCCAGGATGTTCTTGCCCAGCAGGCCGCGCTCGCGGCACTGGCGAATGGCCAGGTCGAGGCGTTCGAGGGCCAGCGGATACTCCGCGCGGCAATAGATGTAGCCCTCCTGCGCGCCGATGGCCCGCGCGCCGATCATCATGCCTTCGACCACGGCGTGCGGGTCGGCTTCGAGAAGGCTCCGGTCCATGAACGCGCCGGGATCGCCTTCGTCCGCGTTGCACAGGATGTACTTCACGTCGCCGGGGGCCTTGCGGCACAACTCCCACTTCAGTCCGGTCGGGAAGCCCGCGCCGCCGCGCCCGCGCAACCCCGACTTCTTGACTTCGGCTACGATCTGGTCCGGCGTCATCTCCGTGAGCGCCCGCGCCAGCGCCGCGTAGCCGTCCTGCGCGATGTACTCGTCCAGGCTCTCCGCCGCGATGCGCCCCTTGTTCCGCAGCACCCGCACCGTCTGCCGCGCGAAGAAGGGGATGTCCTTGACCAGCGGGATAACCTTCTGCGTGATCGGATGGCGGAACATCAGGCGTTCAACGGGCCGTCCCTTTAGCAGGTGTTCCTCGACCAGTTGCGCCACGTCCTGCGGCATGACGTTGTGGTAGAAATAGCCGCCGGGATAGATCACGAGGATGGGTCCGCCGGCGCAGAAGCCGTTGCATCCGCTCTGGACGATGGCGATTTCATCCGCGAGTTTCCGCTTCTCCAACTCGCGCTGGAGCGCATCCTTGACCTTGGGGGCGCCGCTGGCGACGCAGCCGGTGCCGAAACACATCATCACGTGCATGCGGGGAGTTTTCATGGAGCGCCTCGTGTTCGACCTCTATTCTGTGCCGCGTCCGATGGCGAACTGGGAAAGGGCCTTGCCGTTGAGAGCGTGTTCGCGGAAGATGAGTCGCGCCTTGGCCGGATCGAGTTTGGCGTAGATCACCGGCTGCTGTTTGAGCGTTTCAACCGTCATGCAGGGTTCCTGGGCGCAGACGCCGATGCACCCGGAGGTGGTCAGGCGGATGTCGCGGCGCTTGGAGGCGGCCAGTTCGTCCATGACGGCGGACATCACATCGCGGGCGCCGGCGGCGATGCCGCAGGTGCCCATGTGTACCGTCACGCAGGTCTTGAAGCCGTCCTCGCGCAGAGACGTCTCGTGCAGCACCTTCTCCTTGATGGCCTGCAAATCCTTCAGGCTGCGAATGCGGGCCGGTTCAGCGTTTGCCATGGGCCTTCCCTCCTTGCGCCGCCTTCGGGTAGTACGCATCCAGAATCTCGCCGATCTTGGCCGGGCGCACGCGCTTGTAAACGTCATTGTCAATGCTGATCGTCGGCGCCAGACCGCAGGCGCCGAAGCACCGCGCCACCTCCAGGGAGAAGAGGGTGTCCGGCGTCGTCTGGCCGACGTCCACCTTCAGCTTCTGGCGGAGAGCTTCGAGAACCTTCTTGCCGCCGCGCACGTAGCAGGCCGTTCCCATGCACACGCGGATGACGTGCTTGCCGCGCGGCTGTGTGCTGAAGAAGGCATAGAACCCGACAACGCCTGCGACCTCGCTGTAGGGTTTGTTCATGGCCTCTGCCACGCGGTGCAGGGCGGCCTCGGGGAGGTAGCCGAAGATCCCCTGGGCCTGTTGCAGGACGGGGATCAGCGCGCCCGGCTTGCCCTTGTACTCCTTCAGCACCGCATCAAGGCGCTCCATCAACTTGGCGTCGGGCACTTGCGCACAGGGGCAGGTTGCCGCATCGGCAGCCATCAGGTCTCCTTTCCGAGTCAGCGTCTCAGCGTGACAGAAAGAGCGAGCGGCGTGAGTCCGCTCACGGTGTGACCACTTTCACGGTACGGGCAACAAGCATAGTGAAAAGTTTCACACGGGGTAGTTGTATTGTACCGGCCCATCCTCCAAATGCAAGGGCGCATGGCACTTTTTTTCTCGAAACCGGGCAGGAGGCGGGTTGCACCGGTTATACGCCTTCGAGCGAGTTCTTCCCCGACGGAGCGAGGTCCGCCGAAGCGTAGTCTCTGCCGTCGCGGCGCGGGCGTCCGCCTGCATTCCGTTTGGTATTCTGCCGCTGCGGCGTGCTCGGGCGCCGGGGCGGCAAGACCACATGAGCAGGTTCTGTCACACTTGTGAACTTGTTCCCCGGCGCGGCGCGGTCTATAATCCAGCCGGTCACGGTGCGTTGCCGCGCTATCCCGTCTCTTTGCAGGAGCGCAATCATGTGCACGAAGTGCGGTTGCAAGGCGAAGAAGCCCGCGCGGAAGGCGGCCAGGAAGCCGGCGTCGAAGAAGAAGTGATTGAAGTGTGAGGCGGTCCGGCTCGCGGCGGTGGCCTGGCGCGCG
>JAKJEM010000026.1:0-3538 GCA_022705425.1 Planctomycetota bacterium | reverse complement strand
CCGGAGAGCCTCTGCGTTGACGCACGCCAGGGAACTGCAACGCGGCGCGTTCTGCGCCGGGAGAATGGAATGCCTCGAATCGCCATCCTTACGGGGGGGGGAGACTGCCCCGGCCTCAACGGCGTCATCCGCGCGGCCGCCAAGACCGCCATGCTCGAATTCAAGGCCGAAGTCATCGGCATTGAAGACGGCTTCGACGGACTTGTCCATGATCGCGTCCGCCGCCTCAACTACTTCGATGTCTCGAACATCCTCACCCAGGGCGGAACAATTCTGGGCACCAGCAACAAGGCCAACCCTTTCGCCTATCCTGTCGAGGACGCGCAGGGGCGTGTGACCTTCGAGGACTACTCCGATCGGGCGCTGCGGACCTTCAACTCCATTCGGGCCGACGCGCTGATCGTCATCGGCGGCGACGGCAGCCTTACCATTGCCCAGAAACTGACGCGCCTCGGTATTCCGTGCGTCGGCGTCCCGAAGACGATAGACAATGACCTCTACGGTACGGACCAGACCTTCGGTTTTGACTCGGCCCTCGTTACGGCCACGGAGGCGGTGGACAAGCTTCACACCACGGCCCAGGCGCACCATCGCGTCATGATTCTGGAAGTGATGGGGCGCAACGCGGGCTGGCTGGCCCTGGGCGCGGGGATTGCCGGCGGGGGAGACGTCATCCTCATTCCGGAGATTCCCTACAAGCTCGAGTCGGTCCGGCGCTACATCCACGACCGGAAGAGGGCCGGCAAGCGCTTCAGTCTGGTCGTCGTGGCCGAGGGGGCGCGTCCGGAGGGTGGGGACGTGGTCGTTCAGCGCATGGTCGCCGACGCTTCCGAGGCGCGGCGGCTCGGAGGCGTCGGTAACAAGCTTCGCAACGAGATCGAGGAAGCCACCCAGATCGAAACGCGCGCGACCATCCTGGGCCACTTGCAGCGCGGCGGAACGCCGACGCCTTTCGACCGGCTTCTCGCCACGCGTTTCGGCATGGACGCTGCGCGGCACGCGCTGGCCGGGCGCAGCAATATCATGGTCGGTCTGCGCGGGCCGGACATCGTCACCGTGCCCATCGAGGAGGTCTCCGGTCGCCAGCGGCTGGTGGACCCCAAGGGCCACTGGGTCGCCACCGCGCGCGCCGTCAACACCTGCTTCGGCGACTGAGCCGCCGCCGGAAAGGCCGCAAAGGCGCCGTTCCCGCTGCGACCGCCGGAACGATCGCCGGGCCACTCAGAACCCCCTCCGGCTATCGAGCAGGATCGTCACCGGTCCGGCGTTGGTCAGGGTGAGGTCCATCATGGCCTGGAACTCGCCGGTGGCGATTTCGGATACGCCGTGGGCGCGAAGACGGGCGACGACGCGTTCGTAGAGCGCCTTGGCCCGCTCCGGCGGCGCGGCGGCGGCGAAGGAGGGCCGCCGTCCCCGGCGCGCGTCGCCGTAGAGGGTGAACTGCGACACCACCAGCACCCCGCCGGTCACGTCCAGGACCGACCGGTTCATCTTGTCCTCCGCGTCGGGAAAGACGCGCAGCCCCGCGATCTTCTCCGCCAGGAAGTCGGCGTCCTCTTCGGTGTCTTCCTGTCCTACTCCGAGCAGGACGGCCAGGCCGCGTCCGATCCGTCCGACGATGGCCCCGTTGACGACGACCTCCGCCCGGCTGACGCGTTGCACGACGGCGCGCATGGTGGGTTGCCTCCAATGGGTTGAACGGCTAGGATTGTGCCCGGCGTGGTCCGCAAAGGCAAGCGCAGCTTCTGTGCATAGGAGAACCCCGTGCCTGATCGGCGCATCGTCTTCCACCTCATCGGCAACGCCCATCTCGATCCCGTCTGGCTCTGGGACTGGCGCGAGGGCCTCAACGAGGGCCTCATCACCAGCCGCACCCTCCTCGACCTGATGGACGAGGACCCGGAGTTGACCCTCACGCGCGGCGAGGCGTCGCTGTACGATCACATCGAGCGCACCGATCCGGAGACCTTCGAGCGCATCCGCCGCCGTGTGCGCGAGGGGCGCTGGGAGGTCGTCGGCGGGAACTGGGTGCAGCCCGACACGAACCTCCCCGCCACGGAGACCTTTGCGCGGCAGTTTCTGCGCGGGCAGCGCTACTTCGCCTCCCGCTTCGGCAAGCCGGTGACCGTTGCCTGGGCGGCCGATTCCTTCGGCCACGCCGCCGGGCTTCCCGAGATTCTGTCCGCCGCCGGGTTCCGGGGTTTCTGCTTCACCCGTCCGAACAACCGCCTGTTGCCGCTGCCGAAGCCGGCCTTTTGGTGGGAGGGGCCGGGGGGGGCGCGCCTGCTGGCCTGCCGCTCCCTCTACGGCAGCTACACCATGGAGCGCGATGGTATCCTGCGGAAGCTCGATGGGCTTCTCGAAGCGGCCATGAAGTGCGACCTGCGGAACTTCGCCGTCTTCTACGGACTGGGCAACCACGGGGGCGGGCCCACGCGGCGGCATCTGGACGAAATCCGCGACTGGCGTTCCCGTCACCCGGAGGTCGAGGTTGTCTTCTCCGGGCTGCACCGGCTGATCGAGGCGCTTCACCGGGAGGCGGCCGAAGGGGGACCCGACTATCTGCCCGTTCATCGGGGGGAGATGAACTTCTGTCTGCGCGGGTGCTATTCCTCCGTGGCGCGCTTCAAGTTCTTCTACCGTCGCACGGAGGCGCATCTGTTCCGCGCCGAGCGGACGGCCGCCGCCGTGGCGGCCGCGACGGGCGAGGAGGCCGGCAGCCTGTCGCGCGCGTGGGATGCCGTGCTCTTCAACTCCTTCCACGACATCCTTCCGGGGTCGAGCATCGAGCGCGCTTATGTGGACCAGATGGCGCAGATGGGCACAGCCTTCCACGAGGCGCAGAGCGTCGAGTTCCGAGCCCTCAACGTCCTCGCGCGGCGGTTGGATACCCGCGTCAACCGGCCCGTCCACCCGGACGAGCCGACGCCCGTGGCCGTTCTGGCATGGAACCCGCATCCCACGCCCTTCAAAGGGCACATCGAGTTCGAGACCTCGCTGGACTACCGGCCCCTCTACGCACTGAAGGAGCGTTGCCCCGAGTCCATCCGCCTGATCGGGCCGGATGGGCGGTCCCGGCCCTTCCAGGAGGTGGCGTCCGAACAATTCTGCGTGGCCACGGCGCCGTGGCGGGGGAGGATCGTCGCGCCGGTGGAGTTGCCCCCCCTGGGGTGGACGGTGCTTCAGTACGGTTGGGCGCCGGGCGTGCGGCGCGCCGCGCCCGTGTCGCACCCCGTCGCCGCGCCGCGTGCGGGGGTGATCGAGAACGAGTACTATCGCGTGGAGGCGCGCGTCGGCGCCAAGGGGCTGCGCATCTTCCGCAGCGGCAAGTCTGTCCTGCGCGGCGACGGCCTGTCCGCGGCGCTCTTCGATGACCCCTACGGCTCCTGGGGCGGGATGGGGGAGGAACGCGCCTCGACGCACCTGGACCGGGTGCGCGAGCGTTGGCGCGTGACGCACGTGGAAACGCTGGAGAGCGGCCCGGAGCGCGCGGCGTTGTGGGTCCGCCTGGCGGGCCGCCGCTCGCGCCTGGACCTGA
>JAKJEM010000269.1 GCA_022705425.1 Planctomycetota bacterium | reverse complement strand
TTCGGGATAGCGGGAGCCAAGAGCAAGATGCCGACGACGTGCTTTTTGTGTACCGCCCCGAATATTATCAGCTGATGACATATGAGATCAACGATAAAGCCTACAACACCGAAGGGCTGGCGGAGGTGATTGTGGCGAAGCAGCGCAACGGCCCGGTCGGATCATTCCCAGCAACGTTCCTGAAAGCGCAATCAAAATTTTGCAATCACATCATCCGTGATGATGCACCGCAATATCTGCCAATGGCTGGCGACCGCACCAAATTTTCCACACACACAATCCACATATCAACATGGACACGCACAAAGAAAGATTTGCAGTCAGAGAGGATGGAGCGGAGGATTACATCAACAAAAAACCGCTCCCGAAATTCGACCAAGATTCACGTCAACGCTTGCTGAAATATATGCCTGTTGATGGCGTGAGTTTGTCATACGCTTGTGGTGATCCCATTCTGGAAGTGGGCGTATTTATCCACCATATCGAATTGCTTGGAAAAAAATTCGGGATGGATTATATGCACACCGACCCACGCACCAATGAACAATCCCTTTC
>JAKJEM010000268.1 GCA_022705425.1 Planctomycetota bacterium | reverse complement strand
CGACATGCCGATAAGGCCCAGGAGGACGTAATACTTCACCCTGAACCCCCCGGCGCCGGGGGGATTGGGTCGCGTCGTCCGGAGGCCCCCGGCAAGATTGTTGAGAGTGCCCAGGGGGCAGACCCAGCCGCAGAAGATCCGCCCCAGCAGGGCGGTGAGGCCCGCGAGGACGAGTGCCGGCCAGAAGAGCCCCTCGGCGCGACGGGAGGCAAGGGAGGTCGTCAGGGCAATCAGGGGATCGACGTCGAGAAAAAGCCTGACGGGCCACCCCAGCTCGTCGGTCCCCTTCGACTCCGTCTGAATGAAGAGAAAGAGGAACAGGGCCAGGAACAGTCCCTGGACGATCCGTCGCGTGCGCGCCAGTGTCACCTCAGACACCGATCTTCTTGATCTGCAGTTTCGAGAGGTCCATGACCCCGAGGCCCGCATTCGCGGCGAGTCTCACGCTGCCGATGTCGCTGCCCTTCATCCCGAACAGCGTCGCCCCGAAGGAATCGACAGCCACCTGGTCCGTGCCCGCGACAACGGTGTCGAGACGCTTCACGTCGCTGAGATC
>JAKJEM010000267.1 GCA_022705425.1 Planctomycetota bacterium | reverse complement strand
TTCCAGTTGATGAATATCAGTGTGCAGGACAGTGGACTCTGCATGCCATAGCATAGCGCCGCAGGGGCAGCCGGGTTGACATCGCGGGCTGAGCTCGATATCGTAACCTTGGCGCCTGGGCGAGCACGATGCAGGTCGCGGGCAGCCCCGCGGTTCGCCCAGCCCCCTCGGCGGCGCGTGCCTGAAGCGGTTGTGGGGCCGCCGATGTCCACAACTCACCGGACGGGCGCCCGGCGCCAACGCCCGCCGCAATGACAGGAGGGATGCTGTCATGAACACGGTCCGGCACATTCTCGAGGACAAGGGGCGCCGGGTCTGGAGCATCGGCCCGAACGAGTCCGTCTACCGCGCCATCGAGCTGATGGACCGCCATCACATCGGCGCGCTGGTCGTGCTCGAGGGCGAGCGGCTGGTCGGCATCATCACCGAGCGCGACTACGCCCGCAAGGTCATCCTCAAAGGCAAAGCCTCGAAGGACACGCCGGTGCGCGACATCATGACGAAGAACCCCGTGTGCGCCACGCCCGGCCGGACCGTCGAGGAGTGCATGGCGCTGATGACC
>JAKJEM010000266.1 GCA_022705425.1 Planctomycetota bacterium | reverse complement strand
ACAACGTATCGACAGCCTGCGCATCTGGCACCGCAAGGCACTCCACGCCCTGCCGCTGCTGCAGCTGTTCCTGGGGCGAAAATCATAATCTGGAATTCAGGAACTCAGGGGAACGGACGACGGACGGCAGACGACGGACGACAGACGACGGAAGACAGCATATTTGGCCACAGATAGCACAGATGAAGCAGATGACGGACGACAGACGATAGATGCCGGACGACGGAAGCTATAGCCACAGATAGCACAGATAAAGCAGACCACAGAAGGTAACGAAGACAACGAAGGACGGACGGCAGCACAGCGGCGACGGCGTCGTTCGCCGATCAGAGACCCATTTTTCGGAGGTTAGTCAGGGCAGGCCGGGGACCTTCACGTTCCCACCTGCCACGAGTCACGAATCAGCGAAATCGCGTGGGGCGCAGCCCGTTACGCGAACGCAGTTCACCACCATGCGCGCCACCAACAGCGCCCACGCAGTCACCTCCCCGGGAAGTGACGGGGCGAAGCTCGGCCGATGGGGGAGGGCTAATCTGGAACTCAGGAAATCAGGAATGAACGGAGGCATCGAAGCT
>JAKJEM010000265.1 GCA_022705425.1 Planctomycetota bacterium | reverse complement strand
CGCCTGGACCGCGTCGTAGACGACCGCGGCCGGGTCGGCGCCCGCCGCCTGCCGGATCACCCCGACCCCGAGCCGCTCCCCCCAGAGGGTCAGCTGTTCGATCGCAGCCGCCCGGAAGGTATCTCCCGCGGCGAGCAGGACCCGGCGCCCGGCGGCGAGCTCGCGCGCCGCGAGCTTGGCGATCGAGGTCGTCTTCCCCACGCCGTTGACCCCGACCACGAGCGTCACCCGGGGCGCGGCGCTCTCTTCCGGCGGCGCCGGAATCTGCGCGAGCAGACCGACGATCTCCTCGACGAGGAGCTCGCGCAGGGAGTAGCCGCCGAGCTGCTCGACGAGCCGGGCGTGGGTGCGGCTCAGGCCCCGCCGGAGGCGCTCCCAGAGGCGCGGGCGGGAGGCGGTATCGGTTTCCGGTTCGCCGTTCATGAGCCGGGGAAGAGCGCCCTCACCAGCTGGGCGGCGGCGTCGTCGAGGCTCCGCCGGGCGTGCGCCACCACCGCGGGCTGGCGCTGCACGAGCACCAGGTAGTAGCCGTCCGGCAGCGCCTTGGCGTAGAGGTGGAGGCCTTCCTTTTCGACGTGCACG
>JAKJEM010000264.1 GCA_022705425.1 Planctomycetota bacterium | reverse complement strand
CGCACGCCGCCGGCGCACATCCGGATAAGCCCTTGATTTTCCTGAAATCGTCACCAAGTCAGGCGGTGCGCAACGGTGCCCGGGGGCGCGCGCAGGCGGATTAAGAAAATCATTTGACACTCCGGAACCGCCCGCATATATAGCCGCTCCCCAGCACGGCCCGGGGGGTTATCGAACCCGGGCACGCGGGCGTGTCCCCCCGCCGCTGGATGCTTCAAACCGAACCGAGTTGTTCGCGGCCGAAGCAAGGTCGGGCACCGCTATTTTGACAAGTGAAGAGCAGGAAAGGGATGCGCAGACGGCGTGTCGTCGTGGCTTGCCACAACGAGCTCGCTCGTCTGATCTGTGCATCGAACCCTTCATCGCGAACCTTCGGGTTCGTGATGATGTGTGACACGCAATCAGTGCGAGCGGGATCTCGTCATTGATCTCTGTCGAACGCCGGCAACGGTGTTCGCGCGATCAACTTGAGAGTTTGATCCTGGCTCAGAACGAACGCTGGCGGCAGGCCTAACACATGCAAGTCGAACGCGTGTAGCAATACACGAGTGGCGCACGGGTGAGTAACACGTGGGAATCAACC
>JAKJEM010000263.1 GCA_022705425.1 Planctomycetota bacterium | reverse complement strand
TCAGTGAACCCGACGGTGATGATCTGGATCAGTCTGATGGACATTCTCGTCAGCGCGAACTGAGAGGCAATCTACATATCGTTGTGGGGGAAGAAAAAATTTGGGACGCGGGAAAGATTATCCTATCGTTTTTTAGGTCAGACTTTCTTCGGAATACCTTTTCCTGATCCATCCGGCGATGCGTGACCGGAATTTCTCCATGTAGATGTAGAAAACAGGGGTGACATAAAGAGTCAGTGTCTGGGAAAAGAGTAGTCCTCCGACCACGGCCAGTCCCAGGGGACGGCGGGATTCGCCGCCGGCGCCGTATCCGAGGGCGATGGGCAGACCGGCCATGAGGGCGGCCATCGTGGTCATCATGATCGGCCGGAAACGAATCAGGCACGCCTCGTGGATTGCGTCATGCGCCTTTTTACCCTTTTGCCGCTGGGCCTCGATGGCAAAATCCACCATCATGATCCCATTCTTCTTTACGAGACCCACCAGCATGACGATGCCCACGAAGGCGTATATGGACAGTTCGGAACGAAAGGCCATGAGCGTCAGCAGGGCCCCGAAACCGGCGAAGGGCAGGGCGGAGAGGATG
>JAKJEM010000262.1:333-587 GCA_022705425.1 Planctomycetota bacterium | reverse complement strand
GCCCGCATACACGGACAGGGCAAGGTGGAGCTGGCGCATGTTCGAGGAGCAGACCCGTTCCTGGGCCAGCGACTTCGCCCGCTTCAGCGTCGGCAGCGTCAGCGTCAGCAGCACCGCGATGATCGCGATCACCACCAGAAGCTCAATCAGGGTGAACCTTGCCCGGGCCAGGCGGGATCCGTTCCTCATGGCGATGCCTCCGCGATGTCGGTGATGAGGAATTGTCCCTGGCGGGGAATGAGGTGGATGACGAA
>JAKJEM010000262.1:0-246 GCA_022705425.1 Planctomycetota bacterium | reverse complement strand
GTGCCAGCCCCTCGCCCAGCGCCAGGAGACGTTCCGGCGGGAGGTCGGCGGCGAAGGCCCGCTTCGCATGCAATGTCCCGGCCATGGCGCGGCCCAGGAAGGCCTCGGCCCGCCGGAAATCCTCGATGCGGACGAATCCCGTGGCCTCCATGTCGTGGGCCGGGAAGAGCTGCCGCCGGATTTTCGCCAGGGCCAGGACAATGGTCGCGGCGAGCGCGAGCATGGCGGCAAGACGGAGGACCTGCC
>JAKJEM010000261.1 GCA_022705425.1 Planctomycetota bacterium | reverse complement strand
CGCGCCCGGAGCAGCTCGCCCAGCGTGCGCGCTGGTTCCGCAGCGAGACGCGGCGCGGCAGCAGCCCCATCTCCTTCCCGCGCGCGGCCACTCGTTCGTTCAATCGCTCCGCCGCCTGCGCGCACAGCCAGCGAAGCAGGGAGTGGGCGCCGTCGCTGGGGACGTAGTGCGCGGGTTCCTTCGCGGCGTCCGCGCCCCCGTCCGCCGGGCGCAGCATCCAGTGTGTGCCCAGCGGCGCGGGTTCGAGGCGCATGAGACGTCCTTCGAAGAGCAGCGTTCCCGGAGGAGGACGGGGCCGCGCCTGTGCCTGGCGTTCGTGCCTGTCCAGCGTCCGCAGGACCCAGTCGGCGTGCTGACGCAGGAGCGCCCCGGCGGAGACCGCCGCCGCCCGGCGCGGCAGGACGACTTCAACGCCCTCGGCGCCGATGCGCAGGCCGGCGCGCCGCGCCCGCGCGGAGACGCGCACGCGGTAGCGCACCGTTCGCCCGGCGAGAATGATTTCCTCCACGCCGCACGCCGCCTTTCCTCGTCATGGGCGCCCCGGCGATGGCCGGCGAGACTCCTTGCGCGACCGGACGCGGACGTCGCG
>JAKJEM010000260.1:268-590 GCA_022705425.1 Planctomycetota bacterium | reverse complement strand
TGAAATAGTTACTGAAACCGTATGCTTACAAACAGTCGGAGCCGGTATATCCGGTGACGGCGTGCCTATTGAAGAATGACCCAGTGAGTTCGTTGTGTGTGGCAAGGTTAACCATGTTTATTGGGGAGCCGAAGCGAAAGCGAGTCTGAATAGGGCGATTTGAGTCACATGCACGAGACCCGAAACCAAGTGATCTAACCATGAGCAGGGTGAAATTTTGAGAAATCAAAATGGAGGCCCGAACTCTTTAATGTTACAAAATTATGAGATGACTTATGGTTAGCGGTAACATGCCAAACGAACTTGGTAATAGCTGGTTCTC
>JAKJEM010000260.1:0-228 GCA_022705425.1 Planctomycetota bacterium | reverse complement strand
ATATATGGGGGTAGAGCACTGATTGGATCTGGGGCTCGAAAGAGTACCCAGTCCAGTTAAACTCCAAATACCATCTTGTATATTACGGCAGTTAGAGTCAGGGAGCTAAGTTCCTGTGCTCAAGAGGGAAACAGCCCAGATCGTCAGATAAGGACCCTAAATTCTACCTTAGTGGGAAAGGAAGTGAAATTTCTCAGACAGCTAGGAGGTTGACTTAGAGGCAGCCAT
>JAKJEM010000025.1:43353-43642 GCA_022705425.1 Planctomycetota bacterium | reverse complement strand
TTCGCCTTCTGCGGGCCGCAACTGCTGCGTGTGCCCGCCGGGCATTGGGGGGTGACGTGCGCGATTCCCTGGCTGGCGGCGGTCGTCCTTTGCGCGGAATGGGCGATTCGACGTCCGGGGCTGTGGCCCTTCCTGGCCGGGACGGGGGCGGTGGCCCTTCAGGTCTTGAGCGGCGTGCCGCAGTACGTGCTCATCACGGCGCTGACGGCAGGGGGCTATGCCGCGCTGCGGGTGGGCTTTGACTGGCCCGGCGCGCGGGGGGCTCTGCTGCGACTGGGGCTTGTGGCGG
>JAKJEM010000025.1:7173-43255 GCA_022705425.1 Planctomycetota bacterium | reverse complement strand
TCTAGCCTGCCGATGCGGGCGGAGTGGGCGCGCCAGTTCAGCCTGGGTCCGGAGTGCCTGCTCACGATGCTCGTGCCCGGCCTCTTCGGCGGCGTGGAGGGGCATCTGTACTGGGGGCGGTACTTCTACTGGGAGATGAACGCCTACTTCGGAGTTGCGGCCCTGGCGCTGGCGCTGTACGGGCTGGCGGCGGGGCGTCCGCGGCGGCTGGCGTGGGCGCTTGGGGCGGGGGCGGGGATTGCGCTGCTGCTGTCGCTGGGGCGGCATACGCCGGCGATGGGCCTCCTGGGTGCGGTGATGCCCTTTGGCGACGCGCTGCGCGGGGCCTCGAAGTTTCTGTTGCCCTTCGCGCTGGCGGCATCGGCGCTGGCCGCGCTGGGGCTGGATGCGCTGCTGCGCGCGGAACCGGAACGCCGCCGGTGGATGACGTGGATCGGCATCGGGCTTCCGGCGGCGATGCTGCTGGCGTTGATGGCGATGCCGTCCTTGCAGGAGATGGTGAAGCGCAGCGGGGAACGGCTGACGCCGGCGCGCGTTGCGACGGCCGGCTCGATGACGGTCTATCTGCTGCTCTGGGGTCTGGCGATGGCGCTGGCGGCGTCGCCGTTGGTGATTCTTCGGATGCGCGGGGCGGCGGCGCGCCTGGCGCCGACGGCGGCGGCGGGGATTCTGGCGCTGGACGCGGTGGCGTTCTCGTGGATGTTCGTCGGCGGTTGGGGGACCTTCTCCGCGCGGGGGAGCGCGTGGCCGGCGGGGGCGGGGGAGGCGTTGCGCCGGGCCGGGTCGGACATTCGCGCCTGGGCGATCGGATCGCCGGAGCTGAACGACGCGATGATCGAGCGCGTTCTGGCGGTGGAGGGGATCGAGCCGAATCCGCCGGCGCGCTTTCACCTGCTCTTCCGGGCGTCGCAGGGGCTCCCCGGCGACATCGCGCCGAGCCTCTACCAGGTTCAGAGCGGGGGCGCGGTGACGGACCGGCTGGCCTGCGGTCGGGTGGTGGCGCCGATGCGCATGAGCGCGGCGCCGGAGGGCCGGCGCATCCTGGCCGCCGGGGAGCGCTGGACGTTGCTGGAGACGCGCGATGTCGTGCCGCGCGCGGCGCTGTATTACCGGGCGCGATATGCGCCCGAAGCGCCGGACGCGCTGGCGGCCACGCTCGGCGCCGACCCGCGCCGCGAGGTCGTGATCGAGTCCGCGGCGCCGGACCGGACGCCGGGGATAGATCGCCCGCCGCAGCCGGTCGTGTTCCTGCGCGACGCGCCCGAGGAGGTGGTGCTGCGCGTCCATGCTTCGGCGTCGGGCTGGCTGGTCCTGCGCGACAACTTCTTCCCCGGTTGGCAAGCGGAGGTGAACGGGGCGCCGGTAGAGATCGTGCCGGCAGACTTTGCCTTCCGCGCGGTCCGCCTGGAGGCGGGGGAGCACACGGTGGCCTTTCGCTATCGCCCGGCGATGCTGCGCGTGGGCGCGGCGAGCAGCCTCTGCGCCGCGCTGGCGTGTCTGCTGGCGGCCGGGCTGGCGTGGCGACGCCGCGCGCCGTCAGGGAATGATGCGGAAGGGCAAGCGCCCGGTGAGGCCGGTTAGGGCGTCGGTTGCCTCGACGAGGTACTCGCCGGCGGGGTCGTTCAGCGCCAGCGGAATCTCGACGTCGGCCGCGCCGCCGGGGGCGAGAAGGGTGCGGCGATAGGGGGTCAGTTCCTTTCCTTCCGGGCCGAGCACTCGCAGGCGCAGGGCGTGGAGGTCCGGGATTCCGGCTTCGGCGGCGAGGGCGCAGGTGAGGGCGAGCGTTTCGCCGGGGCGCAGGGCGGGGGTTGCGCTTCGCAGCGACAGCGCCGTCGGCTTCGTGTCGAGGAGGGCGAAGATCTTCATGCGTCCGCGGGGGAAGGACTCCTGCACCGTATCGGTGAAGCCCAGGTAGCGCCCGTCGCGCGCCTCATAGACGTGCGCCTTGCGGGCAAAGCGCAAGGTGAGCGGTCCGGCGAGTTCCTGGTCCAGGTGGCGGGCGACCAGCAGCGTGCGTTTGGAGGGCGTCTCGTAGTACCATGTCCGCGCGTTGAAGACCGGGTCGCCGTCCTTGAGGAGTTGCGCGCGGGCGGTCAGGCCGGCCTGGGTGAGGACTTCGGCAAAGATGCGCCAGTGGGAAAGGCGGATCGCCTCGGGCCCGGTGAGGGTGATGGAGCGTTCGGCATTGACGCCGCCGGTGAAGGTGGCCTCGTGCCCCTTGAGGGTGGAGTTGAGCCAGAAGGCGCGTCCCTTGCCCCTGCGGCTCACGGTCAGCAGGGGTTCGGCGCGATCGCCGATCCGGGCCTCTCCGAGGGCGTCGGCGCCCTTGAGGCGAACGCCGGCGAGGGCGATGCGGAGCTTGACGGGACGGTTGCGCAGGGTGGCTTCGTGGGGCAGGTCCACTTCGCGCACGTTGGAGGAATCGAGCCCCAGGGCGGCGTCGAGAACCGGTCCGGCGGCGTGCGGGGCGCCGCGGGCGTCGCGCCAGCCGCAGCGCCCGACGGCGAGGAGCGTGCCGCCGGATTCGACGAAGCGCGCGATGCCCTCGGCCTGCTCGCGCGAGAGGCAGGAGGCGTCGCGCAGGACGAGGAGCCGGTAGCCGTCGCGCTGGAGGGCGCCGCGCGCGGCGTCTTCGAGGTTCACGTACTGGTGCTCGAAGCCGAGTTCCTCGATGATGCTCTTGGCCGGTTGCGCCAACGCGGCGGCATCGGCCACCCAGGAGGGGTAGGAGTAGCCGATGGCGATGCCGTCGTGGGTGAAGGTGGAGGCGATGAAGACGCGGTCAATGCCGCCGGTGAGGTCGGGGAACTCCTCCGCCGCGAGGACGGCGTAGCCCTCGGTGGGGCGCTGGTCGGAGGTGCAGACGCCGTAGTTCCAGTAGCCGTTGTCCATCAGGGCCCAGAACCAGGCGAAGTTGCCGCCGTTGAGGAGGGAGGCCCAGGCGGCGACGCGGCGCCCGGCGCTGATGCGCGTCATGCCGTAGCCCTGCCACTGGCCGTGGCGACTGCCCTGCCCGAAGCTGCGGAGGAGGTCGTCGTTGCCGTAGCGCTGGGTGTAGCGGTAGCAGGGGGCATAGCGGCTCCAGTCCACCGGCCATGCGGAGGAGGCGTCGTAGATGCCCATTTCGCCGACGGAGAGAAGGGGGCTGATCTCCGCCGCCCACTCGGCGGGCTTCTTCATGTAGTACTCGCCGATCAGCTCGCCCATGTACATGCGATGTTCAAGCCAGGGGGCGAGATTCGGCGATTCGCCCAGGGCGGCGCGGGGCTTCGGCATGACCGCGTCGAAGTCCGCGAACTGCGCCGCCCACGCGGCGTTCAGTTCGGCGATGTCCTTGTAGCGGGTCTTGAGCCAGGCGCGGAAGCCTGCCAGGGTCTCGGGGCTGAAGTCGAAGTCGCCGGACATGCGCCGCTCGTCGTCAATCTGGATGAATCGCGCGCCGGCATCGAAGTGGCGGCGCACAAGGCCCTGCCAGCGCTGCTTGAACTGTTCGAGCGCCTCCGGGGCGGGGAGGAAGGGGGGCTTCATCACGAGGTTCTTGCTGTCCAGGGAGGGGCGTTCGCCCTGGGCGGCAAAGCGCGACTTGGGGCTGACGCTGACCATGGCGCACTTGATCGCGCCGCTGTAGTGGCCCATGCGGTCGTCGTAGCAGTTGGAGTGCGCCTCGAATCCCAGGTCCCGCGCGGTCTTCAGGATGGCCTGCAGGTGCAGCGCCCGCCGCTCGGGGGAATCGGGCACGCCGAGGACGAAGCGCTCGGCGAAGGGGGGCTGATCGGACAAGAGGAAGAGGTCGGCAACGCTCTCCGCGAGTCGAACGCCCCCGGAGGTCACGCGCGCGAGGACTTCGTGATAGGCCGTCAGCGGCTTGAGGGAAGCGAGTGCGACCTCGACCTGCGCCTTGCCCTCCTGGAAGAGCAGGGGGCGTTCCTCGCGGAGGAGGAGGCGTCCGTAGCGGTCCGTCACCTCGACCTCCAGGCGCGCGTCGGGCGCGTCGCCGGTGGCTTCGATCAGGCAGGAGCCGGGCCGGCGCGCGGGCTGGAAGGGCCCGGGCTTCGGCGTCAGGGCGAGGGCGACCGGCTCCGGCTGCGCGAGCGCGAAGGAGGCGAAGGCGGCGAGCTTGCCGTCGTGGCGCGTGAGGGCGGCCTCGATGGCGAAGGGGCCGCCGGGGGGCGCGGCATCCAGGGGGATGAAGAGGGCGGCGTCGCCGGCGGGAAGGGGCGTCAGGGGGATCGTTCCGGAGGCGCAGACATCCCAACGCCGCGTGCGCGCCGTCAGCCGGAGCGTGCCGGTGAAGGGTTCGCCCGGGTTATTCACGAGCAGGCGGACGGCGCGGCCTTCGAGGGATGCGCCGATGAGCGCCGCCGGCGTCGTCCGGCGCGCCGCCCAGTGGATCGTCTGGCCCAGCCAGGCGTAGCTGTACTCGAAGCCGCGCCAGCGGAGTTCGGGAACGGGGCGCGGCTCCGGCGTGGCGAGGGAGGTCCACTGGCCCAGCACGGCCTCGCCGGCGTCGCGGTAGTTGCTCCATCGGCAGAGGATCACGGCCACGCGGCCCTTGCCGAGTTCGTAGCGCTTGACGGGCGGCACGGGCACGGCGCAGGGCGGCAGGGGGGCGGGGACTTCGGCAAGGCCTTCGAGTGCCGCCGCGAGGTCGGGCTGTTCCTCCATGTTGCGCGCGGCAACGACAAGGCCCATGCCGTCGCGGACGCGTTCAAGGATTTCCTGGACGGCGGGTCGGGGCAGCCCGGCGCGCCAGTTGATGCCGAGGGTGACGAGGACCTCGGCGTCGGAGGCGCGCAGCTTCTTTCGGAAGGCGGCCACGTCCTGGAAGTTCAACTCGTCGGGGGGCGTTTGGATCTTTCCGATGGCGGCGTAGTCGTACTCGACGTCGGCGCGCTGGGCGATCTCGCGGATGTGGCCGAGGGTCGAGTCCGCCGGCGCGACGAAAAAGGCGCGCGCCGCGCCCGCGATGCCGTTGCGCGCCAGGGGTAGATGCGGGGTGCGAAAGGCGCGGTCAATCGTGGTGAACTGGGGGTTCATGGGCGCGGGCCCCAGGGACTCGCCGGCGTCGCGCGCGCCGCGCTTTTCGCCGGGCGGGGGTGTGGCCGCGTAGGTCAGCTTCGTGCGTCCGACCTCGATGCCCTTCTCCATCCGCAGGGTCGTCCCGTCGGCCTCCGCCGTGGCCGTCAGGACGTAGAGACCCGGCGCAGGGGGGGTGAGTTCGAGGGCGGTAGTCTGTGCCGCAGCGGTCGCCAGCGCAACGTTGCGCGCTTCGTCCAGGACGGGCTGTCCGTCTTCCTGGCGAACGCAGCGGACGCGGAGCTTGACGGCGCGGGGGCTGCCGCTGACGAGGAACAGCTTGACGGGCACGGTTGCGCCGGGCTGGAGGTTGCGGGAGGGGGTGTCGCGGAGATGGGTCGCCTCCGCGCCGACGAGGAGACCCCCGGCGAGGTCGTCGCGCATTCCGTCGAGCGCGCCGAGTCCGGCGAAGGGCATGAAGGTGTAGACGAAGGTCGCGGCCTCGCCGGGGGGGATCGTCCGGCGGCGCATGTTGACGATGTAGGTTGCGCCGACCGTCTTCCACAGGCTGATCTCCATGGAGTCCACGTCGGCCCAGTCGAGGCTGAAGGCGGCGCCCTGGCCCTCGGCGTTCACGCCGCCGATCCAGTCGCCGGCGGGTTCGGGGGCGAAGATGAAGGTGGAGCTGTCCTCAGTGGCGCGGTCGCGTCCGACGATCTTGCCTTCAGGGCCGGGGATGCACGCGGCGGTCTCGACGCGCCCGAGTCCCAGTCCGTTGAAGAGGTCGAAGAGGACGGAGCGGGGTTCGGCGTCGGTATTGAGGATTTCATTCTCTACGCGCACGGCGGGGCTGTCGGCCCGGAAGGTCAGGCGGCGCCGCTGGCGGAGCTTGTCGAACCACTCCAGGCCGCCGGCCTTGGTGTAGGCGATCTCGAACTGGAGGACCAGCTCCTGCGGCGTCTGCCGGAGCACGCGGAAGGCGGCGGGGAACTGGGCGGCGCGGATTTCGGGGCCGATCCGGCGAGTGAAGCCGGTGATGGGGTCGGGGTCGGCCTGGCGCACCCAGTCGCGGAAGAGGTTGTTGCGCGTGGCGTAGTAGTCCTCGGCCCGCAGTTCGAGGTTCAGCGGCTTGTAGATCAGGGAGGTGGCCGAGCCGGCTTCGGCCAAGGTGAAGCGCGCGCGGTACCAGGGCGTTTCGACGTCCCAGGCTTCGGGAATGCCGTCGTTCCCCGTGAGGTCGCGCGGGGTGACGGCAAACTGGGCCTGAACGGCGGGGGCGAGCGCAAGGAGAAGCAGGGCGGCGGCGACGGCGCGGTGGATCATGGCATCCTCCTGAGGGAAATCTCCGCCAAGAGGATATCGTCGCGGCGCGGAGGGGTCAAACGCGCGTTAAACGGCTCGGGCCGCCTGTGGGCGGCCCGGGTCATGGCTGAGGATCTAGGATTCGAACCTAGAACGCCTGAGTCAGAGTCAGGTGTGTTACCATTACACCAATCCTCAGTGCATCTCCATGGGTCAGTATATTGCGCGGGGGAACGGGAGTCAAGCGACGGGCAAAAGCTCGGTAAGGAGGGCGGTTTCGGAGCAGTTGGGGAACTGGGGGCAGTTCATGCAGTCCTCCCAGATCTTGTGCGGGAAGGTTTCCTTGGGGACGCGGCGGAAGCCGAGGCGCTCGAAGAACTCCGGCTTGTAGGTCAGGACGAAGACGCGGCGGATGCCGAGGTCGCGTCCTTCCTGGAGGCAGGCGCGGACGAGAGTGGAGCCGACGCCGCGCCGCCAGTGGCTTTCGGCCACGGCGAGGGAGCGGATTTCCGCGAGGTCGCTCCAGAGGTGGAGCGCGCCGCAACCGACGAGGCGGCCCTCCTCCTCGGCGACCACGAAATCGCGCAGACGTTCGACCACCTGCCCCGTCGTCAGGGGCAGCAGCATCTGCCGCGCCGCGTAGTGCGCCAGGAGTTTCTGGATTTCCGGGGCGTCTTGAACGCCGGGCTTCCGCAACGTGATGTCGGCCATGGTGCGCCTTCGCTTCCTCAGGGACTCCCGCGGTGCGATCCGCGCGTTTCAGGGGGGGGTGACCGTCATGATCTCCCGCGCTTCGTCCGGATAGTTGGCCACGAAGAGCAGTTCCTGCTCGACGAGGGGTTTCTGCGTATGGACGTTGGCGTGGCGGACGAGTTCGAGGATGCGCGTGGCCTCCTCGTCGTCTTTGAACTCGACCTGGAGCTTGCCGTAAACGTTGCGGAAGCCTTTGATGCCGCTGTACTCGCCCACGGTGATGAGGCGTCCGGTCTCGACAACCTCCGGGCCGCCGCGCCCGAGTTCCTCGAAGTCGTAGAGCTCGTAGTTTCGGCTGTCCTTGAGCGCGCCGTCGGCGTGGATGCCGGACTCATGGGCGAAGGCATTGGCGCCGACGCCGGGCTGGTTGATGGGGATGGGCACGTCGAAGGCGTAGGAGCCGTACTTGGAGATCGCCCAGGCCTTGGAGAGGTCCACGCGCGGGTCAAGCAACTGGCGTCGGGCATAGCCGGCGGCGTACTTGAGGGCGAGGACGACGCTGACGAGGTCGGCGTTGCCGGCGCGTTCGCCCATGCCGTTCACGGTGGTGTTGATGTAGGCGTCCACGCCGCCGTCCACCGCGCCGAGGGCGCCGGCGCAGGAGACGGCGACGGCCATGCCGAGGTCGTTGTGGCAGTGCAGTTCAATCGGCAGTCCGACGGCCTCGGCGAGCTTTCGGCAACGGTCGTATGCGGTGGCGGGGTCGTCGTAGCCCAGCGTGTCGCAGTAGCGCAGTGTTGCGGCGCCGACGTCCCGCGCCGCCTTCGCGTATTCGATGAGCTCGTCCATCTCCGTCCGCGAGGCGTCCTCGGCGTTCACGCCGACGTGGGTCGCCCCTTTCGCCTGGCAGAGCCGCGCGGCCTCCTGCATCATGGCGATGACGTCCTGTCGCGTCACCTTGCCGCCGAACTTCCCTTCGATCATCTGGCGGGAGGTCGAGGTGGAGACGCAGATGTGCTTGAGGGCGGGCACGAGCTTGAAGGACTGCTCGACCTCCTTCGCGCGGGCGGTGCACCATCCCGAAAGGATGATCGGCGAGAGGAGGCCCTTCTCCTGGAGCTTCAGGTTGGCATTCAGGTAGAAGCGTTCGTGCAGGGTGAAGGGGAAGCCGAACTCGCTGCGATGGATGCCCATCTGGTTGAGGAGGATGTTGAGGATCGTCTTCTGGAGCTTGGCGAGTCCCAGGCGCGAGGTCTGAACGCCGTCGCGGTTCGTGACGTCCACGAGCCGGATGATGCGCTTTTCGGCCATTGCCGTCTCCTTTCAGTCTGCGGCGGCAGGAAGGCGGGGGGTCAGTTCCTGGACATTTCGGCCATGACGGCCTCGCTGAGTTCCATGTTGGAGAAGACGCTCTGGACGTCCTCGTGGTCTTCGAGTTCGCCCATGAGGTCCACGAGCTTTCGCGCGACGTCGGCCTCGACGGGCTGGGGGGTCTTGGCGAGTTGCGTCAGTTCGCCCGACTCGATCTTGACGCCCTTTTCCGCCAGGGCGCGGCGCACAGCCTCGAGGTCGCCGGGGGCGGTGGTGACCTGGAAGACATTGCCGGAGCGCTGCAAGTCCTCCGCGCCGGCCTCCAAGACGAGTTCGGTCAACTGGTCCTCGTTGACGCCCTCGGCGGGGAGGGTGATCATGCCCTTCGGCTCGAAGGCCCAGGCCACCGAGCCGAGGCGGGCGTTGCGGAGTTCGAGGATTTTGCGGACTTCGGAGGCAGTGCGGTTGCGGTTGTCGGTGAGGCAGTCCACGAGGATGAAGACGCCGCCGGGACCGATGGCTTCGTACTTCACGGTTTCGAGGGCGGCGCTGTCGGTCAGTTCGCCGGTGCCCTTCTTGATGGCGCGGTCAATGTTGTCGCGGGGCATCAAGCTCTGCTTGGCCTTGTCTATGGCGTACTTGAGCTGGATGTTGGTGTCGGGGTCGCCGCCGCCGGTGCGCGCGGCGAGGGATATGGCCTTGGCGAGCTTGCTGAACATGGCGCCGCGCTTCTGGTCGGCAGCGCCCTTCTTTCGCTTGATCGTTGCCCAGTGTGAATGGCCGGACATGGGGGAGTCTCCTGGATGACGTGTGGAAACGGGCCGCAGAAACGCGAACGGGGGAGGTCAGCGCGCGGCAGGCGGGGGGCGGAAGGGGCGGACGAGAATCCGCGGCAGCCCGGCATAGGCGCGGCCTGTCGAGACGCGACAGCCCGACGCGGCGAGCCTGAGGCATTCTGTCGCCATGCGCTTCTCCCTCAGGGGATGACCTTGTTGAGCGGGTACTCGACGATGCCCTCGGCGCCCGCGCGTTTGAGCTGCGGGATCAGGCTCCGCACCACGCTCTCGTCCACGATCACTTCCAGGGCGAAACCGGCGTCCCTGGCCAGGTGCGCCACGGTGGGTCGCTTCATGGCCGGCAGGGCGGCCAGCACGCGGTCGAACTTTTCCGGCGTCACGTTCATCTTCAGGCCGACCATGTACCGTGCGGCGATGGCCCCGCGGAAGAGCATCGCCAGCGATTCGGCCTTGTGGCGCTTCCACTCGTTCTTCCAGGCGGCGCGGTTGGCGATGAGGACGGTCTTGGAGACGATGACGGTCTCGACGATGCGCATACGGTTGGCTTTGAGGCTGCTGCCCGTTTCCGTGCAGTCCATGATGGCATCCACCAGGTCGGGGGCCTTCGATTCGGTGGCGCCGTGTGAGAACTCCACGTGGGCCTTCACGCCCTGCTTGCGCAGGAAGGCTTTGGCGACGTTGACCAGTTCGGTCGAGATGCGCTTGCCGCGGAGGTCCTTGACGGTCTTGACGGGGGAGTCCTCGGGGACGGCGATCACCCAGCGGATGGGGTTGAGCGTCTGCTTGCTGTAGGTCAATTCGGTGACGGTGTGGACGCGCGAGCCGTTCTCGGCCACCCAGTCGCTGCCGGTGAGGCCGCAGTCAATCACGCCCTTTTCGACGAAGCGCGACATGTCCTGCGGGCGGATAAGGCGGGCTTCGAGTTCCTCGTCGTCCACGGCGGGGTAGTAGTTGCGGGAGCGGACGGTGACGTTGAAGCCGGCGCGCTGCATCATGGCGAGCGTGGCTTCCTGGAGGCTGCCGATCGGGATTCCGAACTTGAGTTTCATCGGGAGGTCTTTCCTGCCTTTGCGGCGCGGCCGGCGCCGCCGGTGGAACGGGATACGGGACCTTTCGCGCGGCCGGCGCGGCAGTCCGTTCGCAGCACGCACATCTCGCACTTCGGCTCTTCGGCGAGGCACACGGTCATGGCGTGGCGCGTGGCGAGCCAGTGGAGTTCGTAGAGTTTCTGGCGCGGCAAGTGCTTGTCGAGGCGGTGGTCGTTGGCGTCTTCGATCAATCCCAGCCGTCGGCAGACGCTGACCAGGCCGGGGGTGAGGGGGATGGACTCGTGTTCCATCGCGAGGAGGGTGGCGCGCGCGATGGCGGACTCCGGGAAGCGTTCGATCTGGGCGACAAGGCGGACGGCCTCGCGGGAGCTCTTGTCCTGGAGGAAACCGAGGGACATTTCGTTGTGGATGTCATAGACGCGCTGAAGGACGTAGCGCACACAGCGCGCGAGGTGGAGGGCCTCTTCGATGTCGCCGAGGACGCCGGCGATTTCGTTGACGTCGCTGATGCGGACTTCGTTCCAGTCCACGAACCCCGCGGCGAGGGCGTCGAGGGCGGCGTGGGCCTTGCGCTCGGACATGGCCGAGGTCAGGATGCCGACGAGGAGTTCTTCGAGGGGGGGGCGTGTCACGCGGGCGACGGGGGTTCCGTACTTGCGTTTCAGCGCGGAGAGCGCCTTGAGCGCCAGACGCCGGCTCTGCTCATTCGTCATGGTCTTCGGCTTCCTCCTGCGGCTCCGGTTCGCCCGGCGGCGGGGTGTCGTCGGGCGGTGCGGGGGGCGTTTCGCCGCGTTCGCGCGCCAGGTCGTGCAGCAGCGCGTTCATTCGGATGCTGTGTTTCATCCCCCGGTCCACGGCGAAGACCAGCGCCGGGCAGCGGCGCAGCTTCATCGCTTCGCTCAGTTCGATCTGGAGGCGGCGACGCGCGCTCTTGAGCGCCTGCAGCGTCAATCCCTCGCGCGTTTCGGTGTCCATGACCGACACGAAAACCTTGGCGACGCTGAAGTCCGGCGCCAGTTCGACGCGCGTCAGCGTCACGAAGCCGATACGCGGGTCGTTCAGGCGCCGAATCAGACCGGCCAGTTCCTGGCGGATAAATGCCGACACGCGTTCGGTTCGTCGCGACACGGATCCGCCACCTCAAACAAATTCCTTCTCGGCGCGTGCCAGGACCACCTGGCTGCTCATGCGGGCCAGCGCGGCGGCCCGGTCGAGCGCGCCTTCGGCCGACGCGCGATCCACGCCCACGGCTGCGACACCGAGGACCGCCGTCTGCCAGACGTCGTGGGCGTCCACCTCGGCTACGGAGACGTTGTGCTGCGCGCGGAGGCGGTCCTTGAGTCCGCGCAACGCCCGGCGCTTGTCCTTCAGCGAGTGCGCGCCGGGAATCATGAGCTTCAACCGCAGGACGCCGACGACCATCCGCGCTCTCCCGCGCCTAACCGCCGGCGGTCGGGGCGGCGGACCCGCTGAGGGTCCGCGCCACCTTTTCGACCGTGAAGCTTTCGATCACGTCGCCGGTCTTGAGATCGTCGTAACCCTCGATGTGCATTCCGCACTCGAAGCCTTCGCGGACCTCGCGGACGTCGTCCTTTTCGCGGCGCAACGAGCCGAGTTTGCCGGTATGGACGACGACGCCGTCGCGGAGGAGACGCACGCGGTGATTGCGGCCGATGACGCCGTCGCGGACGTAGCAGCCGGCGACATTGCCGACGCGGGTGATGCGGAAGAGGCGGCGCACCTCGGCGTGGCCGGTGACGACTTCCTTCTCCTCGGGCGAGAGCATGCCGGCGAGGGCCTTCTCGATCTCTTCCTTGACGCGGTAGATGACGGTGTAGGTGTGGATGGCGACGCCCTTCTGCTCCGCGAGGGCGCGGGCGGCGGTGTTCGGCACGGCGTTCATTCCGACGATGATGGCGTCCGAGGCGTCGGCCAGGAGGACATCGGAGGTGGTGATTTCGCCCACGGAGGCGCGCATGACGTGCAGCTTGACTTCCTTGCTGACGATCTCGCCGAGGATTTTGTTAAGCGCCTCGATGGTGCCGCGGACATCGGCCTTGACAATGAGGCGGAGTTCCTTGACGCGGCCCTGCTCGATGGAGCTGAAGAGGTTCTCCAGGCTGACGTGGTCGCGCTTGTTGGCGGCGGCCTGGCGGGCGCGCGCGACGCGCTGCTCCGCGATGGCTCGCGCTTTCTGGATATCGTCGAGCACCACGAGGCGGTCGCCGGCGTCGGGGAGCGTGTCGAAGCCGACGACGGCCACGGGGGTGGAGGGGCCGGCCTCGCGCAGGGGGCGGTCGCGGTCGTCGTAGATGGCTTTGACGCGACCGAACGCGCCGCCGGAGACGATCACGTCGCCGATGCGGAGTGTGCCGTCCTGGACCAGGACGGTGGCCACCGGGCCGCGGCTGCCGGAGACGTTGGCGTCGAGGACGGTGCCGAGCGCGGGCTTGTTGGGGTTGGCCTTCAGTTCGCGCAGTTCAGCCACCAGGGCGAGCATCTCCACGAGATCGTCCACGCCCTCGCCGGTGATGGCGGAGACGTCCACAAAGACGGTGTCGCCGCCCCATTCTTCGGGCTGGAGGCCGAGCTTGGTCAATTCCTGGCGGACGCGTTGCGGGTTGGCCTCCGGCTTGTCGCACTTGTTGACGGCGACGACGATCGGGACGCCGGCGGCCTTGGCGTGGTCAATGGCCTCCTCCGTCTGGGGCATGACGCCGTCATCGGCGGCGACGACAAGGGTGGCGATGTCCGTGACGTTCGCGCCGCGCGAGCGCATGGCCGTGAAGGCTTCGTGGCCGGGGGTGTCGAGGAAGACGACGGTCTTGTCGCCGAGGGTGACGCGGTTCGCGCCGATGTGCTGCGTGATGCCGCCGTGCTCGTGGGCGGCCACTTCGGTCTTGCGGATGCAGTCGAGCAGCGAGGTCTTGCCGTGGTCCACGTGGCCCATGAAGGTGACGACGGGGGGCCTGGGCTGGAGGTCTTCGGCCTTGTCCTCACGGGCTTCAATGTGCTCGACGGCGGTCTCGGCCGTTTCGGCGGCGCGCAGGGTGATATCGAGGCTGAGTTCCTTGGCGAGCTGGCGCACCTGGTCGGCGCCGAGGACGGCGTTGATGTTCAGGAGCGCGCCTTGCGTCATCAGCTTGAGCATGATGACGTTGGCCTTGATGCCGAGGATGGCGGACAGGTCTTTGATGGAGATGGGCGTTTCGACGGTGAAGCTGGTGGGGCGCGGCGCCGGGGCGACGCCGGGGGCGCCGGTCGGGCGCGCGGAGCGCGGACGCGAACGGCGGATGCCGCCGCGCCGGGGGAAGCGCGGCACCGTCGAGGGCGGGACGAAGCGTCCCGTTCCCGCTTGCGGCTTCTGCAGGATGTCCAACTCACTTACGATGTCCGCAGGGCGGCCCGTGCCGCCCTTGCGGCGTCGGCGTCCGCCCTTGGCGGCGTCGCTGTCGTCGCCGGGGAGGCGGAGTTTGGTTTCTTCCTGGGAGCGGGGCTTCGGCGGGGGGAGGAAGCCCTTGGGCGGCATGAAGCCGGGGGGCGGGGGCATTGCGCCGGGGCGACCTTGTCCGCCCTGGGGAGGGCGCGGCGGCTGCTGCGAGGGGCGCTGGAAGGCGGGTCCGCTGCTTCCCGGGCGCTGGAAGGCGGGTCCGCTGGGGCGTTGGAAGGCGGGTCCACCGGGGCGCTGGAAGGCGGGTCCGCCCGGGCGCGGTGCGCCGCGCGGGGGGGCCGGGGGACGCGGCGGCGGCAGTTCGATGCGGCCGATGATCTGGGCCTTGAAGGTCTCGCGCGGCGGACGCGGCGGGCGGGGGGGCGTGACGGGGCCCTTGGGCTGGCCGCGCAGGGGGGGGCGCGCGCCGGGCGTTGCCGTCGGGGCTCCGGGACGCGCTGTCGGGGCGACGGGCGGCTTGGCGGCCGCCCTTCTCGGCGACCGCCTTGCGCAGCGCGGCGGCGTCGGGTTCGCTCAAGCCACTGAGGCGATTACCGACCTTGATGCCCAGTTGCGTCGCCAGCGCGATCGCTTCCGCGCTCGACAAACCCAGGTCGCGAGCCAGCTCATAAAGACGCATCTACGGGACGCTCCTACTTGTTCTCTCCGGCCGAAGACGCGGGCGTCTCCGGCGGCTGGATGGGCGGCGGCGCCGGCGGCGTCTCCGGGGAAGGCGCGGGGTCCGTGGCGGAGACGGCGGGAGGCGGCTCCGGCGTGGCGTCCGGCGCGGGCTCGGGCGTTGCGGACGCCGGCTCCGCCGGGGCGGACGCGTCGGCGGCGGCCGCGGTTTCGGGCGTGGCCGTTGCGACGCTTTCCCTGGCCTTCTCTTCAGGCTTCGGACGGGACTTGATGTCTATGTCCCAGCCGGTCAACTTGGAGGCGAGCCGCACATTTTGTCCGCGCTTGCCGATGGCCAGCGAAAGCTGGTCCTCCGGCACGATCACCAGCGCGTGGCGGCGGGTGTCGTCGAGGTGGATGGATTCCACCTCGGCGGGCTTCAGCGTCTTGAGGATGAAGGTGTCGGTCTGGTCGGTCCACGGCACGATGTCAATCTTCTCGCCGTTGAGTTCGTCCACGATGCTCTTGATGCGCGAGCCCTGGACGCCGACGCAGGCGCCGACGCTGTCCACGCGCGGGTCGCGCGAGGCGACGGCGATCTTCGTGCGGTAACCGGCCTCGCGGGCGATGGAGCGGATTTCGACGATCCCTTCGCCGACCTCCGGCACTTCGATTTCGAAGAGCCGCCGGACGAACTCGGGGTGGCTGCGGCTGAGGACGACGCGAATGCGGGTGCCGACGGCGCGGACCTCGATGATCATGGCGCGGAGGCGTTCGCCGATGTGGTAGGTTTCGTTGGCGATCTGTTCGGACTTGGGGAGGAAGCCCTCGGTCCGGGGGAGGGTGACGATGATGTTGGGGCCTTCGAAGCGCTGGACGGCGCCGGTGACGACGGTGTGGACGCGGTCGGTGAAATCGTGGGAGATGGACTCGCGCTCGGCCTCGCGGAGCTTCTGGATCATGACCTGTTTGGCCGTTTGGGCGGCGATGCGTCCCAGTTCGGCGGGGTCAATCTCGCGTTCGCCGTCGCTGGCGCGGATTTCGCCTGTCTCGCGGTTGATCTGCACCACAAAGCCTTCGGTGGCGCCGAGATGCTTGCGTGCGGCGGAAAGGAGGGCGGCTTCGATCCCTTGGAAGACCGACTCCGAGTCTATCCCCTTCTCGCGGTGGAGGCTGTCCACCAGGCGCAGCAGTTCGACCGGGTTCATCTCTCTCTCCTGTCTCGCCGTCAGCAGGACGCTGCAACGCATGGGCGACAAAAAAAGTGGGACGTAACGAACCCACTTTCCGCGCCTCGGCAAAAGGCGCCGGCTCAGGCAACGCAAACAGTCCGCGCCGCCCAGCGCAAGCTGATCCGATTCGCTACGCCGAATCGGGCCTGAGTTCTATTTGCTACATGGCCCTCCCGTCAGAAAGGCCGGAATACCACAGAGACGACTTCCAGACGGTTCCTGAAATGTGATTCTAGCACTGCGGGGGGGGGCTGTCAAGCCGGGCGAGCGAGAAAGCTGTAAATCATGGCTTATACATGACTTACAGCAGAAGGACGGCGGCGCGCACTGGCGCAGGGTCATGCGCGCAAACCGTTATACGCGTTGAGGTTGCGTTCCTGGACGGAGAGTGCGTTACTCAATGCCGTCGGGGGAGGGGGGCAGAGTAACGGGCTGTCCGTTCTCGGCGGACTCGGCCGCCGCGATGGCGATGGCCGCGCTGTCGCGCGCGCCGCGTACGCCGAAGGCGCACGGGTTTCCGGCTTCGACGCGATCGAGGAACTCCTTCTGGATTCCGGGGTCGCCGCCGCCGTGGCCGCCGGGGCGGCGCTCGGGGTAGAGCACCTCCTTGGCGGGGGAGTGACGCCAGGTCAGTTCGATGCGGAAGTTCTGCTGGTTGTTGTAGAAGCCGTACATCCGCCCGCGTGTTCCGATGAGGGTGAACTCGCGGGTGTAGTCGGGGGTGAAGTGGCATTCGACATAGGTCATGCGCGCGCCGTTGGCGTAGCGCACGGTCAGCACCGAGTTGTCGTGGACGTCGGCGTCGCGCCCATAGACGCACAGGTCGGGCTGTTGGAGGGTCTGCTCGCCGTAGTCCATCTTCATGCCCTTGGTATGCGAAACGAAGTAGGGGCAGGCCGCCGCTTCGTCGCAGTCGCGGCACCGCTTGTCGGCGGGGGCCGTCCGTCCGAAGACGTTCAGTCCGCCCTCGGAGTACACCCGGTTCGGCGAGGAGCCGATAAACCAGTTCATCAGGTCCAGAGTGTGGGTTCCCTTTTCGAGCACGAGGGAGAGGATGTAGTCCTTCTTCCGTCGCGGCCCGTGGAAGTAATACTGCCCCCCGACGGAGACGTTGTCCACGGCATAGCCCAGGACGACTTCGCCGATGCGGCCGTCCTCGATGATCTTCTTCATCTGTTCGCAGAGGGAGCAGTAGCGCAGTTCAAGCCCGATCATGAAGACGGTCCGGACCTTCTTCCATTCGGCGATCATGGCGTCGCATTCGGCGATCGTCTGCGCCATGGGCTTTTCGAGGAAGAGGTGTTTCCGGGCGCGGAGGACATCGAGACCGTTGCGTCCATGGGCAGCGTCATGGGTGGCCACAATCACGGCATCGAGCTGCGGGTCGCGGAGGAAGTCCTCGCTGCGGGCGTAAGTTCGCGGGGCGAAGCGTTCGGACTGGCGGCGGGCGATCTCGAGTCGTTCGGCGTCGAGGTCGCAGAGGGCCGAAATGCGCACGCGCGGGTCCTGGCCCATCGCGCGCGCGAGGTACATTCCGCGCAGGCCGCAGCCGAGAAGGCCAAGGTTGATCACGGGTCGAGGTCCCAGGTTATTCCCACTCGATTGTGCTGGGGGGCTTGCTGGAGATGTCGTACACCACCCGGTTGACGCCGCGCACTTCATTAATGACGCGGTTCGAGATGCGGGCGAGGACGTCGTAGGGCAGGCGCGCCCAGTCCGCCGTCATGTAGTCCACCGTTTCGACCGCCCGGACGGCGAGGACGTTTTCATGGGTGCGTTCGTCGCCCATGACGCCGACGGACTTGACGGGGACGAGCACGGCAAAGCTCTGTCCGAGCTTGCGGTAGAGGTCGGCCTTCCGAATCTCATCGAGGACGACGGCGTCCGCCTTGCGCAGGATGTCCAGGCGCTGGGCGGTCACCTCGCCGCAGATGCGCACGGCCAGTCCGGGGCCGGGGAAGGGCTGCCGCCAGACCATGTCCTCGGGCATTCCCAACTCGAGGCCGATCTGGCGCACCTCGTCCTTGAAGAGCTCGCGCAGAGGCTCGACCAGGTCGAAGCCCAGCTCGGCCGGCAGGCCGCCGACGTTGTGGTGGGTCTTGATCGTGGCCGAGGGCGCGCCGGTGGGCGACCGGCTTTCGATCACGTCGGGGTAGAGGGTGCCCTGGGCGAGGAAGCGCGCGCCGGGGATGGCGCGCGCCTTTTCGCGGAAGACTTCGACGAAGGCGTGGCCGATGATCTTGCGCTTCTTTTCGGGGTCCACCACGTCGCGGAGGCGGTCGAGGAACAACTGACGCGCGTCCGCCACGATCAGGTCCATCTTGAAGTGGTCGCGGAAGGTCTTCTCGACGCTCTGCGCCTCGTTCAGGCGCAGGAGGCCGTTGTCCACGAAGATGCAGTGAAGCTGCTTGCCGATGGCGCGGTGGCAGAGCATGGCGACGACGGAGGAATCCACGCCGCCGGAGAGGCCGCAGACGACGTGGGCGCGGCCGACCTTCTTGCGGATGTCGGCCTCGGTGGCGTCAATGAAGGCTCGGATGCGCCAGTCGCCGCGACACTGGCAGATCGTCGTCAGGAAGTTCGCCAGCAGCGCCGGGCCCTGGGGGGTGTGCGAGACCTCGGGGTGGAACTGGACGCCGTAGAAGGGGGTTGTGCGGTGCTTGACGGCCGCCACAGGGCAGGTGGCGGTTCGGGCGATCGGGATGAAGTCCTCGGATATCCCGTCCACCTGGTCTCCGTGGCTGTTCCAGACCGTCATTTCGCCGGGGAGGTCGGCGAGGAGCTTCTCGTGGCGCAGGATGTGCAGGGTGGTGCGGCCGAACTCGCGCGCGGGGGCGGACTTCACCTGGCCGCCCAGCAGCGTGGCGCCGAGCTGCATGCCGTAGCAGATGCCCAGGATGGGGATGCCGAGGCGGAGGATATCGGGGTCGCAGCGGGGGGCGTCCTTGGTATAGACGCTGGCCGGGCCGCCGCTGAAGATCAACCCCTTGGGCGCCCGCTTGCGGATGGCGGCGGCGGTGATTGTATGCGGCACGATTTCGGAATAGACGTGCTGTTCGCGGACGCGCCGCGCGATCAACTGCACGTATTGCGAGCCGAAGTCCAGGATCAGCACGGTCTCGTGAGGCAGGTCCAAGGGACGCCCTCCGGTCAGGACGAGATGGCGACAGCGGTCACATGGGCCGGATTATATGCCCGTCTTCGGCGGGGCGTCAACAGAGGGCGCGTCCTGGCGGACTCTTCCGGCCTGGGCGCTCATTCTTGACTCCCCGCCGCCGCTTCCGTATAGTGCGCCGGACGCCCGGCCAACCTGGGAAGGAGACCCCCGATGATTCGCGCCCGGAACCCTCTTGTCGAAATGGACGGCGACCAGATGACGCGGATCATCTGGCGTCAGGTCAAGGAACAACTGATTCACCCCTTCGTGGACGTGCCGCTGGAGTACTACGACCTTGGGCTGGAGCACCGTGACGCGACGGATGACCGGGTGACGCACGAGGCCGCGCGCGCGATCCGCAAGCACGGCGTGGGCGTCAAGTGCGCCACGATCACCCCGAGCATCGCCCAGGTGGCGGAGCTCAAGCTGAAGAAGGCCTGGCCGAGCCCGAACGGGACGATCCGCAGCGAGCTGGACGGCACGGTCTTCCGCAAGCCGATCCTGGCGGCGAACGTTCCGGTCGCCGTGCGGAGCTGGCGCAAGCCGATCGTCATCGGGCGCCATGCCTATGGCGACATCTACAAGGCCACGGAGATGTCCGTCCCCGGCGCGGGGCGGATGGAGCTGCTCTTCACGCCGGCCTCGGGCGCGCCGGAACGCCGCCTGGTTCACGAGTTCAAGGGGCCGGGCGTCGTGATGGGGATGCACAATACCGAGAAGTCCATCCGCTCCTTCGCGCAGGCGTGCATCCGATATGCGCTCGACGAGCGGATTGACATCTGGTTCTCCGCCAAGGATACCATCAGCAAGACGTACCACACCTTCTTCAAGGGGGTCTTTGCGGAGGAGACGGAGCGCCGGAAGGGGGAGATGGCGGCGGCGGGGATTTCCTACCGTTACCTGCTGATTGACGACGCCGTGGCGCAGATCATGAAGCACGAGGGGGGGATCCTCTGGGCGCTGATGAACTACGACGGCGACGTGCAGAGCGACATGGTGGCTGCCGGTTTCGGGTCGCTGGGGATGATGACCAGCGAACTGGTCAGCCCCGAGGGCTGCTATGAGTTCGAGGCGGCGCACGGGACCGTGGCGCGCCACTACAAGGACCATCTGGCCGGAAAGGCGACGAGCACCAACAGCGTGGCGACGATCTTTGCCTGGACGGGCGCACTGCGGAAGCGCGGACAGCTCGACAAGACGCCCGAACTGAGCGCCTTCGCCGGCAAGGTCGAGCGCTCCGTCCTCGGCTGCATCGAGGAGGGGGTGATGACCAAGGACCTGGCGCGGCTGGTCCACAACGCGAACGAGCCGGCGCGGAACACGTGGGTGACGACGGAGGAGTTCATCGCGGCGGTGGCGAAGCGGATTGCATCAAGCGGCGAGTGACGGGGTCGTCCGCGCCCGCAGCCGCGCGCCATGCCGCACAAGAAGGCCTCTTGCCGGAAGGTATTACAGTCGGCCACGGTGCTGTTCAGGGACCGGACCGCAAGGGCCGAGGAAAAGAGCGGGCATGTTCCGACACGGTGCGATCGCCGGGACAACGGCGGTCCTCGTGGCGCTGCTCTTCGTGCCCGTGTGGGACAGCGGCAGCAAGTTCGGGTGGCTTCCGCTTTGGCAAGTTTACTGGATGTTGGGGTTCCTTATCGGGCAGGGCATGGCCGGCGGAATGGTGATCGTCGGGCTGATCCTGGCGGCCGTTCACCTGGGTCTGAGCGCGGCCGCCGGGGCATTGATCGCTTGGGGGACGGCCGGGCTATTGCGGGCGATCAGCTCGGGGCGAACCCGCGCTGCTTCTTCAGCGCCTCGATGAAGGCCAGCATGTTCTCCAGCGGCACGTCCCCTTCCACGGAATGGGCGGGGGCGAAGATGTAGCCGCCATCGGCCCCGAGGCGCAGCAGGCGTTGCGTCTCGGCGCGGACGTCGCCGGGGGTTCCGTAGGGCAGGGTGCGCTGTGTGGAAAGGCCGCCGTAGAAGGCCAGCCGTCCGCGATAGCGCCGCAGGAGAGACTCGACGTCCATCACCTCGGGCTGGAAGGGGTTGAAGCAGTTCAGTCCGGCGTCCACGAGGTCGTCGAAGAGTTCGTCCACGTCACCGCAGGAGTGGATGGAGACGAACTTGCCCGCCTGGCGGGCCACGGAGTACATGCGGCGGAGCACGGGCAGGATGAAGCGCCGCCAGGTGGCGGGTCCCATTTGCAGTCCGCGCTGCTGGCCCCAGTCGTCGCCGAAGTGGATGGCGTCAATCTCATACTTCAGCGCCTCGCGCATCTGGGCGATGTTGTAGTCGGCGATGGCGTTGAGCAACTCCTCGACGAAGTCCGGATGCTCGATGAAGTCGAGCATCAGGTTCTCCATTCCGCGCAGCGTCCAGGCGCGCTCGTAGAGGGAGAAGCCGATGGAGAAGACGCGGAAGCGGTCGCCGTGGCGCGCGATGCGCTCGCGCGAGCCTTGGAAGAAGCGGGCATCCACGGGGTTCGGGAAGCGGTAGCCGCGCAGTGTCGGCTCCGGCAGGACGCAGCCCTTGACGACGCCGATGTCCTTGTCCACGCTTCGGTCCCAGGTGACGCCGAAGACGTCGCGGACGCATCCGCCGCCGATGTCTTCGAAGAAGCCCATGTCGCTGCCGAGGACGAGGAGGTGGTTCTGGAGGAGGGGTTCGAGGTCTTCCGTGCCCGCGTACTCGACGAGCTTGCGCCGGGCTTCGTGGGTGAAGCTCAGGTTCCAGGGGACATAGGGTGGGCGCTTGCCCTCGAAGACCCGCTGCACGACATCGCGTTTGGTCATGATGGACTCCTCCGGTTCATGACTTGTCCTCTCCATGCTCGCGGATCGGCCCGATGAGCAGGATTGCCGTTGCCACACGCAGGACCAGCGACACCGCCGCGAAGGCGTCGAGGGAGGTGAAGGTGAGCCGGTCGAGCGTCCAGGTCCAGTGTTCGAGGTGTCGCGCCATGAAGGCGGCGGCCAGCGCGGCGAGGCCGGCGGCCACGTAGTTGGCGCAGTTGGAGACGGCGATGTACATGGCGCGGTGGGAGGGGGGCGGGTAGCGCGTCTGGATCTTGAGGGCGCCGTTCGCGGCGGCGGTGACGAAGAAGCCGGCGACCAGGTTGACCGCGCCGATGATCCACAGCACGTTGGCGGGCGTGAGGAAGAACCAGGAGAAGGGGATCAGCGCCCAGAAGAGGTACCCCCAGCGCATGACGGCCTTCGGCCCCCAGCGGTCCACGAGCGCACCGGTCCAGCGCGCCGTCAGCACCCCGCCGAGCAGATAGGCGCCCACCGTGGCCAGCGAGGTCCCGAAGAGGTTCCGCTTTCCCCCCAGGTCCTCCATGATGTAAACGGTCAGCAGCGTCGCGCCGATCATCACGGAGAAGGTCCAGCAGAAGCAGAAGATGAGGAAGGGGCGGAAGCCCCGGTCGCGCAGGGGGGTGAGGAACTGCCGGAAGAAGTGGGGATCGCGGGGCCGCGTCATCTTCGGCTCGGGGATGGTGCCGTGGATCACGAGGTCCAGCAGTCCGATCACCGTCGCCAGCGCGAAGATCCAGATCGTGACGGTGAGTTTGGTCGCCTCGGGGAGGCGGTCCATGTAGAGGGCCGCCGGGAGCATGGCGCAGACCACCGCGAGGTTCACCCATGCCGAGCGCCGTCCCCAGAACTCGCCGTGCTCCTTTTCCGGGATGAGGTCGGCCAGCCAGGAGAGCCAGGGCGGGCCGGCCATGGCGCCCAGGCACGTCGCCAGGGTGATCGAGCAGACGAGCACGAGGCCGGCGTGCGGCCAGCCCATGTGCCACAGGAGCAGCGAGGCCATGATCGCCATGAAGCGGATGCTGCGATCGGAGAAGGCGCAGATGAACCACAGCAGTTTGCGGTGTCCCACGCGCTGGGTGATAGCCGCCGAGAGGACTTCCGAGAGCAGCACCCACGACCCCACGGCGCTCAGGATGCCCCACTCGAACTTCGTCAGGCCGATGGCGTTGCCGAAATAGACGAAGAAGACGCCCGCGATCAGTGTGCCCCACACGTTGCCCATCGCCCCGGTGTAGATGTGCTTGAACATGATGTCGGGCAACTGGTCGGGGTGGATCGTGCGCTGGGTGAAGTAGTCGCGCACGTAGTTGACGCAGGGTTCGATCAGGCCCTCGTCGGCTTGGGAGGGGGGCGTCCGGTCGTCGGGTGAGGCGGACATGAGGGAATCCGGGGGAGGGGGCGTTCTGCGGAAGAGCGGCGCGGCAACGAAGGATATCCGGCACACGGCCCAACGCGGAAATGATGCCGCTCAGTGCTTCGGCGTGAAGTCCATGTCGGGCTTGATGGCGCTGACGACCGCCGCGATCAGGTCCACCGTCGCGTCGAGGTCCTTCAGGGAGCAGATTTCGCCGGGGGTGTGCATGTAGCGGTTGGGGATGCTGACCAGCGCGGCGGCGACGCCGGCGCGGTTGGTCTGGATCACGTTGGCGTCCGTTCGCCCGAAGGGCGCTTCGGCCTGGAGTTGGAGCGGGATTCGCTTTTCCTTCGCCACGCGGCGGATCAGCTTGGCCAGCACCGGGTTCGGGGCGAAGTAGGCGCCAAGGAAGAGGATCGGGCCCTTGTTGACCGAGATGTCGCCCACAAGCTTCTTTTCCGTGTCGGGGCAGTCGCTGGTGAAGCCGACGTCCACGGCAATGCCGACGTGCGGGTCAATCCCGAAGGAGGAGGTCTGCGCGCCGCGGAGCCCGAGTTCCTCCTGAACGGAGGAGACGCCGTACACCGCGCACGAGAGCTTCGTCTTGCTCAGCCGGCGCAGGACTTCGGCGACCGTCCAGGCGCCCACGCGGTTGTCAAGTCCGCGGGCGGTGAAGAGGCCGTTGCGAAGCTCCTGGAACTTGCGGGGGATCGTGATGGGATCGCCGACGGCCACGGCCTTCTGCGCGTCCTTCAGGTTCTTCGCGCCGATGTCAATCCAGAAGTCCTTGATCTTTCCCGTCTTGCCGTGCTCCTCGGGGGTCATCATGTGAATGGGCTTGCGCCCGATGACGCCGGGGACCGGGCCGCCGGGGGAGTGAATCTCGACGCGCTGGCCGGCCAGGTTGCTCGGGTCAATGCCGCCGATGGCCTGGAAGTAGATGAACCCCTTGTCGTCAATGTGCGTGATCATCAGGCCGATTTCGTCGCAGTGGCCGTCGAGCATGATCCGCAGCGGGGCTGAAGGGTTGAGCGCGGCGATGAGGTTGCCGTGCACGTCCACCCGGACTTGATCCACGCAGTCCTTGACGCGCTCGCGGATGAGGCGCTGCGCCGGCTGCTCGAATCCCGAGGGGCTGGGGAGTTCGACAAGTTTGCGGAGGAAGTCCTGCGCGGTGCGGTCCATGTCGGTCCTTTCTTATACAAGGGGACTATACAGGTCATTCTATTCAGGCGAGCGGTTGGACGCAAATGAGATTGGGGGGAGGACGGGCGACGGACGACAGACGACAGACGACGGACAACAGACGACGGACGACGGACGACGGACGACAGACGACGGACGACAATGATGGATGGTCCTAAGTTCGTCGGTGGCTTCGGCGGGCACACGGGGGCGGCCGGAGGGGCGCTCTTGACGTTGCTCCGGGTCCGGGCTGGCGTTATGCTGTTGTCGTGTCGAACGTCATTCCCGAGATGTCCTGGTGGCGCATCCCGCCGGCTGGAGCTTCCGCATGAATCCATCGTGTCGCCGTGCCCTCGTGGCGCTTACCGGCGTCCTGCTTGCCGCCGTCAGCGCCGAGGCTTTCACGCTGACGGACCACGCCGTGAAGGCCTTCATCCGTCCGCCGGCCCTCGTTGCGGCCTTCGAGGCGGAGGAGTGCCCCGGTCTGCCGGCGGAGGACATCCTTCCCGATCCTCGCGCGGCTAACGGGCGGGTCGTTCGCCTGAAGGCGGGGGGGAGCGCCCTGCGCATCACGCGGCGGCTGGAACGCGGCACGTACTCCCTCTGGTGCATTGCGCGAACGGAGAAGAACCCTTCCGCCTACCGCGAGCCGATGTACGTCCACCTTGCCGTGAAAGGCCCCGCCATCGGGCCCGGCGGGGCGACGTCGGCCCAGTGGCGGATGCGCGTGAACTACATGGCGGGCATGCACCAGGATGTCGCGCACCTCTACTTCGACGCGAACGCGGCGGGGGAGTACGATCTGGCTTTCAGCCTCGGGCCGGGGAGCGCCTTTGATCTGCTGGTGGACCGGCTGGAACTGCGCGACGTTCTCGCGGGGACCTGGAAGAAGGGCTTCAAGCGCGAGTCGGGCATCTACACCGCGCCGCGCCATCTCGAAAGCGGCAAGGCCGTCCGCGAGCCCTATCCCGCCGCCGACGCCCTCGCTCGCGCGCGGGGCATTGCGGCGGCCTTTCCGCCGCGCAACACCCTCATCGCCGGCGGGGGGATGCCGACGGAGGGCTACTATCAGGAGTTCCGCCTCGGCACGGAGGGCCTTTCCGAGCCGAATGCGGATCGCTGGCTCTGGCGCATGAACGATGTCCTCACGGAGCCGTGGGTGATGACCGGCCCGACGCTGCCGGAGGCCGATCCCTTCGAGGTTGCGGCGGCGACGGGGACGCGCAAGCGCGAGCTCGACATTCCCATGCCGGAACCCAAGGGCGCCCGCGGCGTCAGCTTCGGCGTTCCTCCGGCGCACAAGCCTGAGTTCAACTGGGGCACGGAGAAGCCCGGCCCCGTCGGGCGCTATGAGGCCGGAGACTACGCCCTCTTCCGTCCCCTTCCCGGACGCTGGCCGGACGACGGCGGCGGGTACTATTCGCCCAAGGAACGCGCGGGCAAGATGGGGCACAACTTCTACTTCAACATCCTGCCGGTGGCCTTCAAGGGACGCTGGGTGGCGCTGCGGTCGCGCATTGAGCGCCTGGCCGACCAGTACTACGAGACGGGCGACCCGCGCACCGCCTTCGACGCGGCCGTGATGCTGGCCCACTTTGCCGATGCCTTCCCCAGCCTTGATTACACCGTCCAGAGCACCATGCTGGCCACCTGGGGGACGCATCCCTTCAACTGCTTCCGGGGGAACCACGCCGGGGAGTTCGGCAAGCTCGATTACTCCGGTTGGGCCGGCAAGGACAACATGCCGCTGGTGATGTCCTACGACAAGCTCTTCCCCTTCATCAAGGACAACGCCGCCCTCGCCGAGGCCGTCGGGCAGACGATCCCGTGGGTGAAGACGCCCCAGGACCTTGTCGAGTTGCTCGATGTCAAACTCGTCCAGCACTTCTTCGACGTCAGCGAGCGGGGCGAGATTCGCTTCTCCTCCTTGCGCTGCGAGCCGGCCATCGCCCTCGTGCAGGGGGACAACGAAGCCGGACGCGAGATGCTGCGCCGCATTACGCACCAGTCCGACTACCAGTTCGCCTCCCTTCTGGACACCCTCACCTGCAAGCGCAGCCGCGATTCCACGTCCTTCATCGGCTCGATGTACTACGCCAAGGGGCCGTCGCTGGGGTCCGGGGCGGCTCTGGCCGAGGTGACGCGCTTCGCCCGGCGCGTCAACGCCGACGCCTTCGACCTCGTCCGTCACGGGCGCACGCCGATCCTTCATCAGGCCGCGCTGTGGCTGATCGAACCCTACACCGCCGGCGTCCACGTCAACGGCGTGGGCGATGTCTCCGGTCCCACCGGCACCCCGACGATGACCTACGGCGAGGAACCGGAGACGGCGCAGATGGTCCTCCTGGAGGCCTGGCGGCATTACGGCGACGCCCGTTTCGCCTGGATGCTCGACCGGGTGTACGGTCTCCCGGACTACGCGACGAAGGCGGACGCCGAGGCCGTGCGCGCCGCCGCGCGCGCCATTCCCCAGGACCCGCGTCAGACGCTGCCCTCGCGCGCCCTGGAGGGCTTCGGCGTCGGCATCTTGGAGAACCGCGTCGGCGAGCCGGACTTCCGCAGGCGCACCGGCGTCGTCATGCGCGCGGGCTACGGCGCCGGCCATTCCCACGCCGACAGCCTCAACCTCGAGGTCTTCTCCAAGGGCCTCGTGGCCCTGCCGGAGTTCGGCGGGCGTCCGGGATACGGCAAGCCGCCCACGACGGCGCCGGAGAGCCACTGCCTGGTGACGGTGGACGGGCGCGTGCGGACGGCCACGCTGAATCTTGTGGCGCACCTGCCCGGCGTGCCCTGCATGGAGGCGGGCTTCGGCGGGGGGGAGAAGGAGATCGCCGCGCGCCGTTTCGTGGCGCTGGTGGACGGTCCCGGCGACGAGGCCTACCTCTTCGACGTCGTCCGCGCGTCCGGCGGGCGCGAGCGCACCTACTGGTTCCACGGCCAGCAGACGGAGGCGATGGAAACGCCCGACGCGGTCGAGTACTATGAGAAGAAGGGGGCGCAGAAGAAGCAGGCCGCCGACGCCATGGCCGACCTCCTCGGCGAGGAGGCCGCCAAGGCGCCGCGCCCGCCCTTCCGTTACAGCCAGCAGGCCTTCGCGCATAACCTGCTGCCCGCCGACAACGGACGCGTTCCCGGCGACCTCTATCAGGCCGTATGGCCGCTGGACCGCGTGATGGAAGAGCGCATGGTCGGCCGCCTCCGCATGTTCCCGTCCGAGCGCGGAAAGCGCCTGGATGCGGCCTTCGACAAGAACGCCCCTCGCAAGTTCACCCGCCTCTTTCTGTCCGGGTCCGAGGGGCGGCGCGTCAAGACGGTCGTGGCCACGAGCGAGCAGGTGGAATACCGCATCCTCTGCGTCGGCGTGACCGAGGAGAAGGCGCCGGAGGCCGTTTCCGTCTTCCCCGCCGTAATCGAGCCCTTTGCCGGCGAGCCCTTCCTTTCCGGTGTGCAGCGGCTGCCGCTGCGCGCGGGGGCGGCGGGGGCGCCGGTGGCGCTGGCCGTTCAGGTCGGCAAGGACCGGCGCGACCTCTTCTATCAGTCGGCCGACCCCGCCGCCCGCGCCCGCATCGAGACGCAGGGAGGCATCGAGGCCGCCGGGCGCTTCGCCTTCCTGTCCTTTGACGCGGCGGGCCCGCGCGCGTGCGCTTTGGTCGGCGGTCCCGAGGTGCAGGCGCGCGGCATCGCTCTGCGCCTGAAGGCGCCCGTCCTCGAGGCCGTGATCGCCGCCGTGGATCACCGCAAGCGCGAGGCGCGACTCGATCGGGCGCTGCCGTCGTCGCTGCTCGCCGGCACGACGGTTCTGGCCGGGCCGGGAGCGGAGCCCTTCCGTATCGAGCGCGCGGAGTCCCGCGACGGCGTGACCGTCCTGCACTTTGCCAAGACCGCCGAGACCTACCGCGCTCCGGTCCTTCTTGTCCGAAACGGACGCGAGATTGTCGGTCCCGTTGAGCCGGAGCACCAGCAGGTCGGCGGGTGGCTCGAAAACGAGCGCGGCGATAAGGGTTGGACCGTCCTTGACGCCGACGCCGGCAGCGTCCGCTGGATGGGAACGAGTTTCCGCGGCGGCGCGCGCATGGGGGGGGCGATCTCCTGGGAGCGCGTGCCCGATGCCGACGGCGACGGCAAGCGGACGCTGCTCATCAAGTCCCACGGCGAGTGGAAGGAGGACATGCGCGTGGAGGTGCTCAAGGTGGACGCGGACCTTCGCAGCTTCACCTTCCAGCCCCTCAAGCTCCCGGCAGGCTACGCCGGAACGCGCAGCTACGCCGGCGGCGACATCGTCAATGAGGCCGGGGAATGGATTTCGACCTCCGTCATGCCCGGCAAGATGGGGGCTTTTACGCTGCCGGAGGACGCGGGGGCGCGCGTGGAGGACTTCACCGACGCCGACGGCGACGGACTGGCGAAGTTCCACGTCTATCATTTCGGCCCCGGCCATCGGGTGCTTGTGACGCCGTACGCCTCCCTGTTGCGGGAGGCGCCCGGGCGCTGGCGGCTGACGGCCAACGCCCCCGTCGAGGTCGTGCTGCCTGCGCGTCGCGGGTTGAAGATCAGCGCCGACGGCGAGACGTGGCGGGACCTGGAAGCGACCCTTCAGAACAGCGAGGCCCGTTGCGTCCTCGACGAAGCGGCCCTGGCCGGGGGGACGGTCTTCCTGCGGGCGGAGTAGGGGGGGCGGACAGATGCCGGCGGGGGCACTCATGCGCGGCGGCGCTGCGCCCTAATCCAGTCCGCGCGCGCAGCGGAAGCCGACGTTGATGAAGCGCGCCACGCCCGGTGCGGCGCGGGGTGTGGCGGCGCGCGCGGCGTCGGCGAGGGGGGCTGCGGAGAGAATGCGCGTGAGCGCCTCGAACGCGGCGTCGGGGGGCGTTGCGTCGGCGACGCCTTCCGCGGCGCGGAGCAGTCCCTCGCTCTCCGCGCGGCGGTTCAACGGCAGGGTGAAGGGCGTTCCGTCGGCCTCGGCGCACAGCGCGCGCGGCCCGGTCTGTTCGTCGCCCTCGATGCGCAGGAGGCGTCGTCCCGTTTCCAGGCGCACGCGCGTGGTCCGCCCGTCTGCCGCGTTTTCGAGGGGGACGGTGCGTTCCACGGCGATGTCGCCGCCGGGGGCGATGAGGGCCGTTGTCGTCACGGCCCGGCGCAGGTCGGGAACCCAGCGACGGATCTCCATGATGGCCGACTCCCCGGCCAGGCCGCGGAAGAAGAACTCGACATCCACTAGCGCACGCGCTTCGATGCCCCACAGGTCGGGCAGGCCGGTCATCACGGTGCGTTGGGGATCGGAGGAGATGACGGCGCGACGCCACGGCACGATGTGTTCCGTTCGGCCCTGCTCCAGCCCCGCCCAAGAGGCGCCGCGCAGGGGTTTCCAGCCGGTCGGCAGGGGTGCTCCGTCGTCGGGGGCGACCCATTCGGAAACGTTGCCGCCGAGGTCCAGGCAACCTTCAGGGGAGCGGTCCGCCGGGGCGCTTCCCGCCGGGGCGGGTCGTCGGGCGAAGACCGCCTCGCGTGCGGTGAAGGTGTCGCCCCAGGGGTAGCGCCGCCCCTCCGGGCCGCGCGCGGCGCGCTCCCATTCGGAGGCGGCGGGCAGGCGCTTGCCGGCCCAGGCGGCGTAGGCGGCGGCGTCCTCCCAGGAGACGCAGACGACGGGCAGATCGGCCAGCGCGGCGGGCGGCTGCGGCCCGTGCCAGGTGGGGGGAGGGCGTCGTCCGGTGGCGGCGGTGAAGCGGGCATAGTCCGCATTTGTGACCTCGCGTTCGTCGAGGTAGAGGCCGGGGCAGTGCTGCGCGCGCCCTGGTTGGGCGGGCCAGTCGCCGGGGGGAATCAGGCGCATCCCCGGCGGGGGAGGAATTCGCTGCAAGGCGCGCAGACGGCCCTGGGTGGCCGCTGGGTCTCCGGGCACGACCGCCAGCGCCTGCTCATAGGCTCGGCGCGCGTCCATCCAGCGACCGTCCCTTTCCGCCTCTGCGCCGCGCGCCAGGGGTTCGGCGTAACGCCGGCGTTCCGTCTCCACCGCCTGACGCAGTGCGGGCAGTTCCGCGAAGGCCGGGTTCAGGCGGCCCAGTTTTTCACAGAGGTCGGCGGCGTGATCGAAGCGGCGCTCGGCGATGGCTGCGCGTACGGCATCGCGCGCCTGTTCACTGGCCCGCGCCAGGCAGCCGTCCAGTTCCGCGCGCGCCAGTCGCGCCTTGGCGCTGCGGGGGTACTCCTCGACCAGCCGCCGATAGAGCGTCAGCGCCGCCTCAAAGCGGGTGGCCTTGTATGCCTCGTCGGCCTGCGCCTTCAGGTCGGCGGCCTGTGCGATGTACCGGCGCAGCTTGCGGCTCTCTTCCAGGGCGCGGTCGGAGGCCCAGACGCCGGGGTGGTCCTGCTGCAAGCGCTCGTAGTGCGAGAGGGCGGCCTCGGCGCGCCCGGTCTGGAAGAGGTTGTCGGCCTCGGTCAAGGTGCGTTGGAGGCGCGCGTCGCGCCAGTGGGGGTACCAGACGAAGACCGCCAGCGCCACGAATAGCGCCCCTGCGGACGCGGCGATGATGCGCCACGCCCACCACCGCGCGGGGGAACCTTCCGAGGCGCTTTCGCTCATCGGTCCTCTCCCAGGCTTCTCATTCGCCGGCAGCGCCCCCTGCTTCATTATATCGTCAAACCCTTCCGGCGCAATGGCTTTCGATGGTTCATGCCGTTGCGGGCAACCGTGCGTTTTTCGCGTTGACGGGAGGTTTTGGTAACGCTATAATGGCTTTACTTTCGCGGCAGGTCGCAGATGGCGTCGCCGGGTTCAACGGCGCGCGGGCGTGCTGGCGGAAGAGGGTTATAGCAGTCTTGAGACGAAGTTACGTCGTACGAAACCGGTGTCTCGCACTCAGCATAACGGGCCGATGAAGAACAAGCGTCATATCATGAGCGAACCGGCCATGGGTCGGGTTCCCCGCATCGTCGCGGTGGTCCTTGCCTTGGCGTTGTTCGGCTACAGGCGACTTGAGCGGCTTGTTACGCCTGTCGTATCCGCCGTTGACGGTCTGGCTGATGCGCTCTCCCCACTGCCCCGTCCCGTTGCCCTGTTGCAGCCGATCCGGCCCGTGCCGGCCCTCCCGACCGGAGGATGCCGGCGGATGGCGCAACCCGGGGGCCGGCGGCAGTGGCGGGTCGTCTAGGCCGCCGTCCGGACACCTCTCGTACGCCGCCTTCCCGAAGGCCTGACCCCTCCTTCCGCCCCCGGCGTTCTCGCGCCATCGCTGCCTCCACCGCATGACGTTTTACAGGAAAGGTGGGACATCATGGCGCTCGCGCAACTGCCGGCAAACTTCGTGTGGATCGTACTGGCGTCCGTCGTGGGGCTTCTTGTCGGGGCGGGGGTTCTGGCGCTCATCAGCTGGATCCGCAGCAATGGGGCCGTCAGCCGTGCCAAACAGATTGTGAACGAAGCGAAGGAGGAGGCCGACCGCACCCGCAAGGAGGGCGAAATCGCCGCGAAGGAGGAGTTTATCCGTCGCCGCGAGGAACTCGAGAACGAGATGAACACGCAGCGCGGCGAGCTGCGCGAGCTTGAGAAGCGCATCGCCAAGCGGGAGGACCAGCTCGAACACAAGGTGGACCTTCTGAACAAGAAGGAGCATTACATCGAGGGGCTCGAACGGAGTCTGGCCCTCAAGCGCAAGGAGATCAACACCGAGCAGGCCGAGTTGGAACGCCTCATGGAGCAGCAGAAGGCCACGCTGCACAAGATCTCCGAGCTGTCGAAGGAGGACGCCACGGGGATGCTCCTGCGCCGTCTGGAGACCGAACTCCAGCGGGAATGCGCGGAGATGGTCGCGCGCATGGTCAACGAGGCGAAGGAGAACGCCGAGCGCCAGGCCCGGCGCATCCTGACCATCGCGATTCAGCGTTACGCCGCCGACCACACGACCGAGAGCGTCGTGTCCGCCGTGGAGCTTCCGGGCGACGACATGAAGGGGCGCATCATCGGACGCGAGGGCCGCAACATCCGCGCCTTTGAGAAGGCCACCGGTCTTGACGTGGTGGTGGACGACACCCCCGGGGTGGTGGTGGTCAGCGGTTTTGACGGCGTGCGTCGCGAGATGGCCCGGCGGGCAATGGAGAAGCTCGTCCGCGACGGGCGCATCCATCCGGCCCGCATCGAGGAGGTCGTCGAGCAGACCAAGAAGGAGATGGAGCAGGTCATTCTGGAGACGGGCAAGGAGGCGGCGTTCGACGTCGGCCTGCACAACCTGCACCCGATGGAGATCGAGTGCCTGGGGCGGCTGAAGTTCCGCACCAGCTACGGCCAGAACCAGCTCCTGCACTCGACGGAAGTGGCGCACCTGGCCGGCACCATGGCCGCGGAGCTTGGGCTGGACATCCAACTGGCCAAGCGTTGCGGTCTGCTGCACGATATCGGCAAGGCCGTGGACCAGGAGGCGGAGGGAACGCATCCCCAGCTCGGTGCGGACATCGCCCGGAAGTGCGGGGAGGCCAAGGAGGTTGTCGAGGCGATCGCCGGACACCACGACGACATGACGGCGGCGAACGTGTACTGCGTCCTGGTGTCCGCCGCCGACGCCATCTCCGCGGCGCGGCCGGGAGCGCGGCGCGAGACGCTGGAGAAGTACGTCAAGCGCCTGGAGCGGCTTGAGGAGATCGCCGGGGCCTTCCCCGGCGTGGAGACGGCCTATGCCATCCGCGCGGGGCGCGAGGTCCGCGTGATCGTCAACGCCGAGCGGGTGGACGACAAGATCGCCTGCAAGACCTGCCGCGACATCGCCAAGGAAATCGAGAACGAGATGACGTACCCCGGCGAGGTCCGGGTGACGCTCATCCGCGAGAGTCGTTTCGTGGAGGTGGCGCACTGAGCGCCGGTTGGAGCGCCGTTCGAGGGCCTTGCCCGGCTGCACCGGCCCGGCAGGGCCCTCGGTTCTTTTGCGTCGGGCTCAGCGGCGTGCCCGCGGAGAAGGCATCTTCTCCGCCTCGCGCGCCAGGAGAAACAGCAGGTCCGACAGGCGGTTGAGGCAACACCCGACCGGCGCGGTCATTTCCGTCTTCTCACAGGCCACCACGTCCCGTTCCGCCCGGCGCGCCACGCTGCGCGCCACGTCGAGGAGGGCCGAAAGCTCGTTGGCGCCCGGCAGGGCGAAGATTCGGCCCCTGTCGCCCGCCCGCCCGGTCGCGCACGCCGTGTGCGCCTCGATCCGCCGCACCGTCGCCGCGTCGAGGCGGCGTTTCAGACGCCCGCGCGCCTGCGGCGGGGTGGCGACCTCGGACATCAGCGTCATCAACGCCTCCTGGCAGTCGTGCAACGTCGCGCGGACCGCCGGGCGCGGGTGCCGGGCCTTGACCAGCCCCAACCAGGCGTTCAATTCGTCCAGCGCGCCCAGGGCCCGGATGCGTGCATGGTCCTTCCGCACGCGCGGACCGTAAAGCAGACCCGTGCAGCCGCCGTCGCCTCGTCGTGTGGTGATTCCCATCGTCGTCCCTCGAAGAGATTGCCGCGTTCGCCCGGCGCGTTCGTCCGGCCAAAGGGTACTCCGCCGCCCGTTGCGCGTCAATGGGCGTCGGCCTCCATGCGCGCGCAGGCCGATTCCGCTTGACGGCATGGGAAGGGTGGACTAGCATGGACATCGGGGCGGCGCGACGGCGCATGGAATGGAGAAGAGCCTTGCAGACGCGGAACGCGGACGCCCCCTTTCTGCCGGTGAGCCTCGACGAGGCGCATGGTCGCGGGTGGGATGAACTGGATGTCATCTTCGTCACCGGAGATGCGTACGTGGACCATCCCTCCTTTGCGCCGGCGCTCCTGGGGCGGATGCTTGAATCCCAGGGCTTTCGCGTCGGCGTGATCGCCCGGCCCCGGGCGGAAAGCCTCGACGACGTTCGGCGTCTCGGGCGCCCGCGCCTCTTCTTCGCCGTGTCGCCGGGGGCGGTGGACTCCATGATTAACAACTACACGGCGCAGCGGCGCCCGCGGCGGGAGGACGATTACGCGCCCGGCGGCGTCGGCGGGGGGCGGCCGAATCGCGCGCTGATCGTTTACTGCAACCTGCTGCGGCGCGCCTGGGGGAAATCCGTCGCCATCCTGGCGGGCGGCGTCGAGGCGTCGCTGCGCCGTCTGGCGCACTATGACTTCTGGGACGACGCGGTGCGCCGGCCCGCGTTGCTGGACGCCCCGGCCGACGCGATCGTGTACGGGATGGGAGAGCGTCCGCTGATGGAGATTGCGCGCGCCATGCGCCCGCGCGTGGCCGTCGAGCGCGCCGGCGCGACGCCCTCCGAAATGCTTGCGGCCCTCGCGCGCGAGGTGCGCGGCGTTGTATGGCGCTGCGCCGCCTCGGAGGCGCCGCCGGAGGGTCGCCACGCCCTGCCGCCGTTCGAGAGCGTTCGCGACCGCCCCGAGACGCACGTGCGCGCCTTCCTGGAGGAGATCGAGCACCGCGCGCGCGGCGTCTATCAGGATTGCGCGGGGCATCGCGTCGTGGCCAACGCGCCCGCCGCGCCGCTGAGCGCCGGAGAACTCGATGCGCTCTACGCCCTGCCCTTCCGGCGCGAGGCGCACCCGTGCTATGCCGAGCGCGTTCCGGCGCTCGAACAAGTCCGCTTTTCGATCACCAGCCATCGCGGCTGCTTCGGCGGCTGCGCCTTCTGCGGCATTTTCACGCACCAGGGGAAGGTGGTCCAAAGCCGGTCGCGCGATTCGATCCTGCGCGAGGTGCGCGAGATCGTCCGCCATCCCGCCTTCGACGGCACGATCCGCGACATCGGCGGCCCGACGGCGAACATGTGGGGGATGCGCTGCGGACGCGGCAGGCCGTGCGCCCGTCCCTCCTGCCTGGCGCCGAAGATCTGCGCCTCTCTCGAGCGCGACGGGCGTCCCTATTTGCGGCTGCTCGAAGCGGCGCGGGGCGAGCCGGGCGTCAAGCACCTCTTCGTCGGCAGCGGGGTGCGGATGGACTTGGCGCTCGAGTGCGACCCGTTCGTCGAGGAGTTCGCGCGGCACTACACCAGCGGCCACGCCAAGGTCGCCCCTGAGCACACCGTCCAGTCCGTGCTCAGTGTGATGATGAAGCCCGACGGCGCGGCTTTCCTCAAGTTCCTGGAGCGTTTCCGGCGGGCCAGCGCGCGCGCGGGGAAGGAGCAGTACCTCCTGCCCTATTTGATCGCCGCGCATCCCGGCTGCCGCCTCGAGGACATGATCGAGGTTGCTCTCTTCCTGCGGAAGGAACGGCTCCGGGTCGAGCAGTGCCAGATCTTTATTCCGCTTCCGGGAACGGCCAGCACGGTCATGTATGCCACGGGGGTCAATCCCTTCACCGGGCGGCGCGTCGCCGTTGAGCGCGATGCGCGCCGCCGCGACATGCAGAAGGCGCTCGTTCTCTATCATCTTCCGGAGAGCCGCAGGCTCGTGGAGGAGGCTCTTGCTCTCTGCGAGCGGAAGGACCTTCTCCCCGTCTTGTTGCCCCGTCGCCGGGCTTCGGGGAAGCCGGCGACGCCGCGACGGAGGTGAGGCATGACGCCGGAAGGGCGCTTGAGCGGAGTCTCGCGCGCGGGGTGGGCGGCCTCGGTCGCGGCGCTGGCCGCGGCGGTGGGGCTGCTGTGCGCCCTGGTGCTGCCGGGGCTGCGCTGGGGGCTGCCCTCGGCGGAGCGCAACCGGCTGACGCTGGGACCTGATCCTTCAACGTGGCGCGCGCCCGACCTGCCCTCCTCCGAGCGCCTCGATCCCTGGGCGGCCTATCCGAACCATCTTTCCGACGGCACGCCGCGCACGGGGACGCATCCGCGCAGCGCGTTCAATCCCGTCCGCTCCTATCATCCCGACGAATATGTGATCTTCAAGAGTCTCAGCGGCATGAATCCGGGGCGCTTGGAGTTCTTTCACGGCTTCTTCGGGTGGCCGGCGGCGCAGTTCTACGTTGTCGGCGCGGCGCTCAAGGCCGCCTCCGGCCTCGGCCTGGTCCGGCTTGTGCCGGACATGAACTTCTACTACCGCAACCCGGAGGAAATGGCTCGCCTCTACGTTGTGGGGCGCGTCGTCACCCTCCTGTTCGCCGTGGGGACGCTGATCGTTCTGTGGCGGGCGGGGACGTGCCTCTTCGGCGTCGCGGGAGGGGCGGCGGCGGCCGTGCTGCTGGCGGTGACGCCGCTCTTCG
>JAKJEM010000025.1:0-7156 GCA_022705425.1 Planctomycetota bacterium | reverse complement strand
TACATGACCGCCGACATCCCGATGCTCTTCTGGATCGCCCTTGTGCTGCTGGGGGCGACGCGCATCCTTCGCGGCGGGGGATGGAAAGCGTACCTCTTGTGCGGGGTTGCCCTGGGGTTGGCGGCGGGCACGCGCTACCAGGGGGCGCTGGCGGCATGCTTGATCGTGGCGGCGCATCTGGCGCGTCCTTTGCAGGAGGCTGCCGGCGAGGCCAAGCGCGGGATTCTGCGGCGCCGGGCGCCTGCGCTGCTGCTCTCGCGCGAACTCTGGCTGGCCGGGGCCGTGTCGCTCGGCGTCTTCCTCCTGACGAATCCGTACGTCCTCCCGCGCTTTCCGCAGTTCGCGCGCGAGTTCGCCGGCGAGTTCAGCGGCAGCCACGGCGCCCTCGGGCTCTTTCATTGGACGGCGCTGGCGGCGACCACGGGATTGGGCATCGTCTTCGCGCTCGCGTCCGTTGCGTCGTTGTGGCTGCTGGCGGTCCGCCCGGCGCGCGAGGGGCTGTTCGTCCTGATCGGGCTGGGCCTGCCCGCGCTGCTGCTGTGGCTGACGAAGCCGGCGATGGCGCGCTATATGATACCGGCGCTGCTTCTGCCGGCGCTGCTGGTGGGCTATGCCTTCGCCCTCTTCGACGGCGCGGCGGCGGGGATTTCACGGCGCGCGGAGGAGGCTGCTCGCGCGGCGGACACCGCTCCGGCGCGCGCGCATGCCCGTTCGCGCCGGCGCGCGCGCTGGGCGCCGGTGCTGCTGCTGGCCGCCGTCGTTCTGGCTACGGGGCTGCAATCCTGGGCCTTCGCCGCGCTCTATTCCGATCCGGCGAAGGACACGCGCGCGCGGGCGGCGGAGGCGATAGCGGCGAACGTGCCGGCCGGGGAGACGATCGGCATCGTCTCGGACACGATCGCCGCCGACCCCTGGATCTTCGAGACGCCCGCGCTCGACGCCTCGAAGTACCGGCTGGTGGCCGTGCGGCGCGACCTGGCGCATCCCTCGCCGACGCCTCCGCTGGTGGTGGCGAGCGACGTGCAGTACCCCCCCGTGGCCCTGCGCGACCCTCCGAACCGCGCCGAGGCCCTCGCGTACGAGGGGCTTTTCGGCGGGCGCGAGGGGGCGCACTTGTCGGTCCTGCGCTTCGCCGCCTGGCCGCGGGGGTGGAAGTCCATTCTGAAACAGGGGCCGCACGATTTCCGTTACGCGAATCCCGAGATCGTTATCGCCCATACACCGCCGAGGTAGCCACTGCCCATGACGCTCCTTGCGCCCGCGCAGACGGACCTGCTGGACCTGACGCCGGAGGAACTGACCGACGCGCTGGCCGCGCTCGGCCACAAGCCCTACCGGGCGCGGCAGATTCTGGCGGCGGTGTGGCGTCGTCTCGCGGGCTCCTTCGACGAGATGACGGACATGCCCCAGAGCCTTCGCGAGGAACTGGGGCGGCGCTACGTCATCGGCGCGGCGCGCGTCGAGGAGGTGGCGCGTTCGGAGGACGTCCGCACCGCGAAGTACCTCTTCGCGCTGGGCGACGGCGCGCACATCGAGGCCGTGGCCATGCGCGAGGAGGGACGCCTGACCGCCTGCCTGAGCAGCCAGGTCGGTTGCGCGATGGGCTGCGCTTTCTGCGCCACGGCGACGCTCGGTTTCACCCGGAACCTCACCTGCGGCGAGATGCTGGCACAGGCGCTGCTGATCTCGCGCCTTGAAGCGCGCATCACCAACATCGTCTTCATGGGCATGGGCGAACCGCTGCTCAACGTCCCCAGCCTGCTCAAAGCCGTCGCCGCGCTGGCGGATCCGTCCCGCTTCGGACTCGGCACGCGGAAGATCACGATATCCACCTGCGGCATCATTCCCGGCATCGAGGCGCTGGCCGAGTCCGCCGCGCCGGTGCGCCTCGCTCTCTCCCTCAACTCGCCCTTCGACGATCAGCGCCGCGAACTGATGCCCGTCTCCGCCCGATACCCCCTCGCCGAGGTCCTGGCCGCCTGCGACGCCTACACCGGACGCACCGGCAAGCCCGTCCTCCTGGAGTACGTGCTGCTGCGGGGAATCAACACTTCGCCCGCGTCCGCGCGCGAACTCGTGCGGATCGCCCGACGCCTCGACGGCAAGGTGAACCTGATCGAGTACAACCCCACGCAGGGGCTGCCTTTCCGCGCGCCGGAAACGCCGGAGACGCTGCGCTTCCGCGACCTGCTGATGAAGGAGGGCGTCACGGTGACGATCCGCTTCCGGCGCGGGCGCGACATCGCCGCCGGCTGCGGGCAACTGGCCGCCCGGCGTATCGGCGCGGCACGCCCGCCGGGAGGGCGGCCATGAGCGACCCCCGGCCGCTCCCGCCCGCCGGCCCCAAGGCCGCGCGGTCCGCGCCGCGCGCGGAGATCAAGCTGGTCGTCTTCGACATGGAGGGCACCCTTACCGCCAACCCGACGCTGTGGGAGATCATGCACCTGAAGGTCGGGACATGGGACTCGCACGGGCGGCCCTACTGGGAGGCCTTCAAGGCGGGGGAATTGGACTACGACCGCTTTGCGCAGATGGACGTCGCTGCGTGGAAGGGGGCGGACGCGGCGCTCTTCGACCGCGCCGTCTCCGAGGTGCCGCTGATGCCCGGCTGCGAGGAACTCCTGGGGCATCTCCACGCGCGCGGCATCCGCACCGCCATCGTCAGCAACGGGCTCGAACGCCTGGGGCTTCGCCTGGCGCGGCGTTTTTCGATCTGGCGCGTCCTGGCGAACCGCGAGGTCATTGAGCGGGGGCATCTGACGGGCGAACTGGACATCCGGGTGCCCTTCGCGCGCAAGGCCGAAGCCATGCTCGAAGCTGCCCACGATCTCGGCATCGGGCCGGAGAACGTGGCTGCCGTGGGCGACGGGCGCGCCGACGTGGCGATGTTCCGGCGCGCCGGGAAGAGCATAGCCTTTCTCCCCGAGAGCTCCGGCGTGGCGTCCGAAGCCGACCACGTCGTGCGCGAGGCCGACCTCCGCCGGCTGCTGGAGATTCTATGACCGCGACGGGCGAAAACGGCGCCGAACCGCGCGCTCCGAGCGCGCCGTCCCGGCCGAGGCTCTGGGCCACGCGCCCGGACGCCCTCGCGGCGCTGTTGCTGGCGGCGCTGCTGCTGGCGACCGTGGCGGTCATCGCCGTCCGCAACGCGCGCGTGGGCGGAGGCATCGAGGTCGTTCGCGGGCCGGAGATACGCTATCGGGTGGACCTGAACGCCGCCGGAGAGTCGGAACTCGTCCTTCTGCCCGGCATCGGTCCGGCGCGGGCGAAGCGCCTTGTCGAGTGGCGCGCGGCGCACGGTCCCTTCGCCGGCCTGGAGGAGGTCCGCAAGGCGGCGCGGATGAGCGCGCGCGAGGTCGAGCGCCTGGCGCCCGCGGTTACGTTCGGCGCGGGTCCGGCCCCGACCGAACCGGTCGCGCCGACGCCGAAGGAGTGACGCATGTTCGACCTCTGCACCGACTACCAGCCGCGTGGCGACCAGCCTCGGGCCATCGAGGAGCTGGTCCGGTCCTTCCGCGCGCCGGACCGTCGTTGCGCCACTCTCCTGGGCGTCACCGGCTCCGGAAAGACCTTCACGATGGCGCATCTCATCCGCGCCCTGGACCGGCCCACCCTGGTCATCTCGCACAACAAGACCCTCGCCGCCCAGCTCTACGGCGAGTTTCGGGAGTTCTTCCCGCGCAACGCCGTGGGCTACTTCGTGTCGTACTACGACTACTACCAGCCCGAAGCCTACATTCCCCAGCGCGACATCTACATCGAGAAGGACTCCTCGATCAACGAGGACATTGACCGGCTGCGCCTTCACGCCACCAGCCAGCTCCTGTCGCGGCGCGACGTGATCATTGTGGCGAGTGTCTCCTGCATCTACGGACTGGGTTCCCCCGAGGACTACCAGGCGATGTACGTCCAGCTCCGGCGCGGACAGCGCCTCGACCGGCGCGACCTCCTTCAGCGCCTGGTGGACATCCAGTATGAACGGCAGGACGACTACTTCGGGCGCGGGGCGGTCCGCGTCCGGGGGGACGTCGTCGAGGTCTATCCCACGTACGAGGACGCCGTCTATCGCATCGAGCTCTTCGGCGACGAGGTCGAGGGCCTGGCCGTCACGCACCCGCTGACGGGGGAACTTGTCGAGCGCCGGGAGGAGATGATCCTCTTCCCCGCGCGGCATTTCGTCATGCCGGCCGAACGGATCACCGACGGCGTCAAGCGCATCGAGGCCGAGCTCAACGAGCGCCTGGTCGAGCTGAAGGCCGCCGGGAAGCTCCTCGAAGCGCAGCGGCTGGAGGGCCGGACGCGGTACGACATCGAGATGCTGCGCGAGGTCGGCTACTGTCCCGGCATCGAGAACTACTCGCAGCCCCTTTCGGGCCGTCCGCGCGGGTCGCGTCCCTTTACGCTGATTGACTACTTCCCCAGGGATTTCCTGATGATCGTGGACGAATCGCACGCATCCATTCCGCAGATTCGCGGCATGTACCACAACGATCTCACGCGCAAGACCACCCTCATCGAGCACGGGTTCCGCCTCCCCTCCGCCCTCGACAACCGTCCGATGAAGTTCGAGGAGTGGGAGCGGAGCGTCCACCAGGTCCTCTTCGTTTCCGCCACGCCGGGACCGTACGAACTGGAGAAGTGCGGCGGCGAAGTCGTCGAGCAGGTCATCCGTCCCACCGGGATCCTCGATCCCGTCATCCATGTCCGTCCGGCGCGGGGGCAGGTGGCCGACCTGGTGGAGGAGATTCGCAAGCGCGCGGCGCGGGGCGACCGCGCCCTGGTGACGACGCTGACCAAGCGCATGGCCGAGGAACTCAGCGCCTATCTCCAGGAGGTTGGCGTCAAGGTGACGTACCTGCACAGCGAGGTTGAGACGCTCGAACGCGTGGACCTGCTCAAGAGCCTCCGCCTTGGCGCGTTCGACGTGATCGTCGGCGTGAACCTGCTGCGCGAGGGGCTCGACCTGCCCGAGGTTTCCCTTGTCGGCATCCTCGACGCCGACAAGGAGGGCTTCCTGCGGTCGGCCACGTCGCTGATCCAGACCATCGGTCGCACCGCGCGCAACGTCAACGCCGAGGTGATCCTCTACGCCGACAAGGTCACAGACGCCATGCGGCGCGCCATGGCCGAGACGGAGCGCCGGCGCGCATTGCAGGAGGCCTACAACCGCGAGCACGGCATCACCCCGGAGACCGTCCGCAAGGCTGTGCGAGACGGCGTCGAGATGGAAATCCGGTCGTCGCAGGCCGCCCGGCTCGCGGTGGGCGAGGAGGAGGGAACCTATCTCACCCAGGAGGCGGTCAACCGCCTGGAGCAGGAGATGCACGCCGCTGCGGAGCGGCTCGACTTCGAGCTGGCGGCCGACATCCGGGACCGGATCCTGGCGCTGCAGAAGCAGATGGGGGTGAAACCCCTTTCGGACTGGACTCCGAGGAACTCCGGCCGTCCCTCGCGCCGGAAGAAGTGGAAAGGGCGGACAGGATGACGCATCTCTCGACGGAATCGCTCCGGTCCGGACGGGACCGGACGGTGGCGGGCGGGGTCCTCGCTCTGGCCTTGGCGGCCAGCCTGGCCGGAGCGCCCGAAGCCCGCGCCCGCGAACCGCGCGACCGGCAGTGGCTCGTGGATTACGTGACCCAGACCATCCCGGACAACGCGCGCAACCGCCGTTACCTGGCCTTCATCAACGCGCGCCTCGACGCCGGCTCCGACGCCCCCTCCGCCCTCGACCTGGACTGGCTCGAGCGCGGCGGCGGCGAAGGCTACCGCGCCCGCGAGCAGACCAACCTCGTCGGAGCGCTCTCCTTCTGCTGGCGGACGCCCGGACTCAGAACGCACGGCGACCCGGCCCTTCTGGAGCGCCTTCGGCGCGCCTATCTCGCCGTGGCCGCCCACGTCACCCCCGAGGGGCGCTTCGTGTGGCCCGGCGACCAGGACATGTACTGGGCCGGGAGTCACGAGCACGCCTGGCGGCTGGAGCCGATCCTGATCGGGTACCTCTGGGTGGGTGGCAACTTCCCGCCGGAGGACCGGCGGACCATCGAGGGGGCGATCCGCCGCGCCGCCGAGTGGCTCCTGGCGAACCGCACGACCCAGATGAACAACCGCGGCGTCGTCTGGTGCGCCGTCACCGCCCTCTGCGGCCTCTATCTCGACAAGCCCGAGTACGCGGCCGCTGTCGAGGCGCACGCGGAGACCATCGTGAATGCCGTCGTTCTCGATGACGGCGAAGTCGGCGAGCGTACCGCGCAATACGGCGGAGGCGGCCCCTGCTCCAACTACACCTACACCGGCCTCAGCTATGTCTATCTCTATCGGCTTCTCTCGGGCAAGGAGGAGATGGACGCCCGCCTGTCCGTTGCCGCGCGGTGGCTGGCCCTCTACAACAGCGCCTCCCTCTGCCCCCTCGTCCCCGGCGCCTCCGTCCGTCGCGCGTACGCCAACCCCTTCAACATGCAGGATATCCTGCCCTTCATGGAGCGCTTCTCCCGCCACGAGGGGTTCTTCGGCGGCGTGGCGGACCGCTTCATGGACAAGAAGGAGCGCCGGCCCTCTTCCTATCGGGGGCACATCATCTCCCCGCTGATCTGGGCCATGCTGGAACCCCGGGGGGACCCGGCGTCCCCGACCTCGCCGGATTGGTACGCCGACCATGTGGCGCTGTACGAGCGGCAGGAGGTCCACTACGCCCTCATCAGCCGCCGCTACCAGACGGGCCTCACCTTCCGCGGGCGCACGCGCGCCGGATATGAGTTCGGGTTGCGCGGACTTCAGAGCTTCGCTTTCGGACGGGAGTTGCCCATCCTGCTGCCGACGGACGACCGGGCCAGCACGGCGGTGGCGGACGGGATCGAAAGCGCGCGGCGCAACGTGGAACGCGCCCCGCAGGGGTGGGAAGTGCTGCTCGCTGAAAGCCCCGTTGCCGCGGGGGGGCCGCGCTTGCGTGTCCTGGCGGAGCGGCGCGCGCACCTGTGGACGCTCTACGCCGTGACGCCGGCCTCCCTCGTGGTCGTTTACGGCGGCGCGCGGGGCGAATGGCAGCACCGGTGGGTGATGAACCGCAGCGTTGTGCCGACGCCGACGCTCGATGCGTCCGCCCGCGCCCTGCGCTTTCCGGAGCGCCAGGGGCGGATCTACTGGGCCGGCGGAGAGGCCC
>JAKJEM010000259.1:357-591 GCA_022705425.1 Planctomycetota bacterium | reverse complement strand
GGCAAGGGAAGCGTATTCCACTCTGCGTGAATTACAGAAAAAAACTCCCATAGGATCATTGGCGGAAATTCTGGAATGGAAAAACGAAGGCAGGAGATGATCGTTATAGATTGTTCCATAATCATAGCGGGATTGTTAAAAGAGGAAACTGATTACGCTGATTTTGTAATTGAAAAATTGATGAATAGAATATTTGTTGGTCATGTACCATCCTTGTTTTTTTAGAAACGCCCA
>JAKJEM010000259.1:0-273 GCA_022705425.1 Planctomycetota bacterium | reverse complement strand
ATACTCGAAATACCGGTTGTCATTGATCGCGAATCCGTATATCCCGCTTGTGTCTCCAAAATCACAGGGTTGGCCGATAAACATGGCTTGACGATTTATGATGCTTCGTATCTCGAATTATCAACCCGGTTGTTTTGCCCTTTGGCTACACTCGATCAGAGGTTACTCCAGGCGGCTGAAAATGAAGGAGTCGCCTACCTCCCATGATTATCCACGCGGTTTTTCATTCCTTCTCAAATTCACCTCGATGGTCCGTATCGTAAATCCTCCCCA
>JAKJEM010000258.1 GCA_022705425.1 Planctomycetota bacterium | reverse complement strand
TAATGATAATTGCTTTATTGCATAATACTTTTATTGTATTTATATTATGACTAACAAACAATACAGTTTTTCCAAAACCTATAGAAATATCATGCATTTTTCCAACTGCCTTTTTTTGAAACTCTTCATCACCTATTGCTAATACTTCATCTACAACCAATATTTCCAGTTCGAGATGAGCAGCCACGGCAAAGCCCAGGCGGACGGTCATGCCGCTGGAGTAACGCTTCACAGGGGTGTCGATGAAGGTTTCCACTCCTGCAAAGTCGATGATCTCATCCAGCTTCCGGGTGATCTCGGTTTTTGTCATCCCCATGATCGCACCGTTCATATAGATGTTCTCCCGGCCGGTCATCTCGGGGTGGAAGCCGGTGCCTACCTCCAGGAGACTTGCGATGCGCCCGCGGGCACGCACCGTGCCGGTCGAAGGAGCTGTTACCTTGCTGAGGATCTTCAGCAGCGTGCTCTTCCCGGCGCCGTTCTTGCCGATGATGCCGAGGACCGTGCCCTGCTCTACTTCGAGATTTATATCTTTTAAGGCCCAGATATATTCACTGGAGGGCAGGGGGCGAAAGGAAGGATTTGTGATTA
>JAKJEM010000257.1 GCA_022705425.1 Planctomycetota bacterium | reverse complement strand
ACAAGGACGTCGGCAGCCCCTACCTGAAGTTCACGCTCGACACCGGCAACTTCCCGCCCGCCAGCACGTGGACGCCCGACAAGCTCGATCACATCGCCGCCTGCGCTCCGCAGACCGCCATCGTCCACGCCAAGTTCTTCAACGTGGCCGCCGACGGGTCCGACCAGGACTTCCAGTGGCTGAAGATCCGCGACATCCTCGCCAAGGCGGGCTTCCGCGGGTTCCTGTCCATCGAGTACGAAGGCAAGGACGACGACGAGGTCGCCGTCGTCAGGCGGATCGCCAAGTTCCTCAAGACGCTGCGCTAGGCAGTCAGGGAGACTCACGATGAAGATCGGCGTGATGGTGGAATCGTTCCGCGCGGGACTCGACGGCGGACTGAAAGCGGCTATGGAGGTCGGCGCCCAGGGCGTGCAGATCTTCGCCACGACCGGCGAAGTGCAGCCCGCCAAGCTCGATGCCGGCGGCCGGCGCGAGCTCAAGAGTCGCATGACCGGCATGGGCCTCGAGCTGGCGGCCATCTGCGCCGACTTCGGAGGCCACGGCTTCCAGAAGGCCGAGGACAACGCGAAGCGCGTCGACAACTCGAAGCGCA
>JAKJEM010000256.1 GCA_022705425.1 Planctomycetota bacterium | reverse complement strand
GAGAAATCTGGCGCGTCCTTCCGCGACCCAAGCGGCTTTATTTTCATCAGGGATGCTGTCGTGTACCGTCAGGTGAACCTGGCCGGCCGCGAATCGTACGACGCGCTGATGCAGTCGGGGCTCTACGAGCGGCTCACTAAAGCCAAAGCGCTTGTTTCCCACCAGGAAGTACCGCTGACTTTCGCTCCCACAGCAGAGCTGGCATATAAAGTCATCCGTCCTGAACCCATTCCTTTTATTTCCTATCCCTACGAATGGTGTTTTGACCAGCTAAAGGATGCCGCGATTCTGACGCTCTCCATCGCCCGGCGCGCCCTTGAGTAAGATGCCAGCGCCTATAACGTGCAATTCCTTGCGGGCAAACCGATTTTCATTGACACGCTCTCATTTGAACCTTACCAGGAAGGGCTCCCGTGGGTCGCCTATCGGCAGTTCTGCCAGCATTTCCTGGCGCCGTTAGCCCTAATGGCGCACAAAGACATTCGCCTGAGTCAGTTACTGCGCGTTTATATTGATGGAATTCCTCTGGACCTGGCCAGCCGGCTGCTTCCCGCGCGTTCACGGCTCAACTTTGGCCTGCTCAGTCACATTCACCTGCATG
>JAKJEM010000255.1:373-604 GCA_022705425.1 Planctomycetota bacterium | reverse complement strand
GCCCGCGATCTCGAGTAAGTGCTTGATTCTCTTCGCTTTAGAAGTGGTCGGGGTGAAGAGATTTGAACTCTTGACCTTTTGGTCCCGAACCAAACGCGCTACCAGACTGCGCTACACCCCGGAATTGAGATCGAATGCGGTTGAAGTTATCAAAAAGAGGAGGCAGACGTCAACAACAATAACCAGGAACGCAACAACGACCCACAAAGCCGGTCTACACCTCGGCGATGT
>JAKJEM010000255.1:0-241 GCA_022705425.1 Planctomycetota bacterium | reverse complement strand
CGAGGCTCAGCCTTTCGCCAAGCCAGTCGAGCACGGCCTTCGCGGTGCGTCCCGACGTCTCGCGCACGCGCACGACGAGACCGTCGCCGTCGAATGCCGGTTTCAGCGCAAGCAGCTGCAGCGAGGCCGGGCGAAGCGAGGCGAAGGAGCCGGAGCGGGGGAGCGTGCCGACCGAGACGCGCGAGATGAACACGGTCGGCGGCTGTTCGAGTTCCAGGGACAGTCGGTCGAGGCCGGGGCC
>JAKJEM010000254.1:352-605 GCA_022705425.1 Planctomycetota bacterium | reverse complement strand
CCGACCGGCGCCATAACAGAGCGAGACGACACGGCGCGCGTATGGGAGGCACTAGCCGACCCGTCCAAGCATGTAGTGGTCCAGACCGCTCCGGCCATCCGCGCCTCTTTAGGCGAGGAACTGGACTTGCCGGCCGGTTCAGTGGTCACCGGGAAGATGGTTGCCGCGCTCAGGAGGCTCGGTTTCGACCGCGTATTCGATACGGATTTCACGGCCGATCTGACCATAATGGAGGAAGGTCATGAGCTCCTGC
>JAKJEM010000254.1:0-247 GCA_022705425.1 Planctomycetota bacterium | reverse complement strand
TCTGTCGCACGTGTCCACGTGCAAGTCTCCTCAGCAGATGTTCGGCGCTCTGGCCAAAACGTACTACGCCGAGAAGGCAGGCATCAACCCGAAGGACATGTTCGTAGTGTCCATAATGCCGTGCACGGCGAAGAAGTTCGAGGCCCAGCGACCGGAGATGACTGCCGGCGGGAACCCCGATGTCGATGTGGCGCTCACCACGCGCGAGCTGGGGCGGATGCTGCGTGAGGCGGGCATCGACTTCGAC
>JAKJEM010000253.1 GCA_022705425.1 Planctomycetota bacterium | reverse complement strand
GGGGACTTGCTGGTGGACGGCAAGGCGACGATGACGGACGGGGCGGCGACGATTCTGGCGAACCCCTCGCTGATGGACGCGGACAACCAGATGCAGCCGCGCCAAGTGACTTTCTTCGTGCCGGGATCAGATCCGAACTACATTCAGCCGTTCAAGGCGTGGGTGATGGCGAGCGCGGGCGGGGACGACGAAAGCCCGTGGTACGTCGGGCCTTCGGGAAGCGTCATTCCGATCGGCCTCGAGATACCGGGGCGTGTGGAGTACGATGCGTCAGGCTCCGCTCCGAAGCTGGTGCAGTACACCATGAAGTGGGACGGCGGGGCTTTCGTGGAGCAGGCGTCGCCGACGACGATCACGACGCTGGAGAGCCACGCCTCGCAGCATCCTGGAGGGGTGTTCTAGCCATGGCGATCCTCTACACGGCGGACGACTCGATAATGCATGGGCAGGAGAATCTGCCCGTGCACGCGACGCCGCCGAGGCCCGAGGGCGTGCAGTACATGGTGATCAGGGTGAGGATAGTCGATCAATACCACCCTTATCCCTTCTTTCTGTCTCATTGGACGAAGTTGGATCTGCGCGATGGATATTATCCCGTGGGCTGGT
>JAKJEM010000252.1:288-619 GCA_022705425.1 Planctomycetota bacterium | reverse complement strand
GGAGGGCGAATCCCGATTTGGCGTCGCGTTCCCCCGCGTTTGGTTCGCCGCCCCGGCAGATCGGACTGGGCAGACGTGGGGGAGGGCACGCGCACCCAGTGTGTGTCCGACCCCGAGCGGCCGTTTGACAGGTCGGAGCGCGGTCCTAACGTCCGCGCCACTTCCATGCCCTACACCGACAACCGCGACGAATGGACCTCCGGCCAGGGCCTCTGGAGTCATGTGCCCGCCGAGCAGTGGAACGACTGGGCATGGCAGCTCAAGAACCGCGTGACCACGCTCGCCGACCTCGAGCGACTGATGGAGCTCACGCCGGACGAGCGCGCGGGCT
>JAKJEM010000252.1:0-248 GCA_022705425.1 Planctomycetota bacterium | reverse complement strand
CGATTGTCCGGTGCGCAAACAGCTCATTCCGCGCTCCGGCGAATCAGTGGTGGCTACCGAGGAGTTGCTCGATCCGGTGGGCGAGGAGCACACGATGCCGGTCCCGGGCCTCGTGCATCGCTATCCCGACCGGGTGCTCTTCCTGATTACCGACCGCTGCGCCTCCTACTGCCGCTACTGCACGCGCAGCCGGTTGGTCAGCAACGCGCAGGACTACAACTTTCACCCCGAGTACGAGCGCGGGTTGC
>JAKJEM010000251.1:348-625 GCA_022705425.1 Planctomycetota bacterium | reverse complement strand
CACATAGCGGAACATCTCGCGCGGCGCAGTACCCTGCTCGGCCTCCACCGTGACCGAAAGCGTGTCGTTGTCCTCGCTGGGGATGAACCCTTTGGGGATCCGCGTGAACAGGTAGGCCGTCGCGGCCATGACCAGAATGGAGATCGCCAGCGTCACCGGCCTGAAACGCATGGAGAAACGCAGGTTCCTCTCATAGAGCCTCAGCACGAACTGAAACGCCCGCTCACTGGCGTTGAACAGCCAGCTCCGCCGCCCGGTTGCCACCCGCAGGAAGCGG
>JAKJEM010000251.1:0-244 GCA_022705425.1 Planctomycetota bacterium | reverse complement strand
GAATGAACACGGCCGTCAGCGATAAGGTCATGGACAGGATCGTGAAGCCGATCTGCCGGGAGCCCATGAAAGCGGCCGTCATGGGCGCTTCGCCCTCCTCCGTGTGGCGGACGATGTTCTCCAGCATGACGATGGCGTCGTCCACCACGAAGCCCACCGACAGGATCAGGGCCATCATGGAGAGGTTGTTCAGCGAATACCCCAGAAGGTACATGATGCTGAACGTTCCGATGATGCTGAAGGG
>JAKJEM010000250.1:321-626 GCA_022705425.1 Planctomycetota bacterium | reverse complement strand
GAACTCAACAAGGATGTCACCATCGAGCAGGTCAACGCCGCTATCAAAGCCGCAGCCAACGGCAAGCTCAAGGGCATCCTCGAGTACACCGAGGATCCCATTGTCTCCATCGACATCGTCGGCAACCCCGCCTCCTCGATCTTCGACGCCCTCTCGACGATGGTGCTCGAGGGCACGAGCAATTTCGTCAAGGTCGTCTCCTGGTACGACAATGAGTGGGGCTACTCCTGCCGCGTCGTCGACCTCGTTGAAAAAATGGGCAAGATGTAATAAAACTGTTGGCTTTTCGACAATTTTTATGTAAC
>JAKJEM010000250.1:0-311 GCA_022705425.1 Planctomycetota bacterium | reverse complement strand
GATACAATGCGCAAACGGATTATCGCCGGCAACTGGAAAATGAACAAGAGCGTCACCGAGGCCGCTGAGCTGGCCCGGGCTGTCGTCGAAGGCATGAAGACGGCGACAGAGACGGAGGTGGTGCTCTGCCCGCCTTTCACTGACTTGACGGCCGTCGCCGCTGTGATCCAGGGGACGCCGGTCAGGCTGGGCGCGCAGAACCTGCACTGGGAAGAAAAGGGCGCCTACACCGGCGAGGTGTCGGCGGCCATGCTGCTCTCGGCGGGATGCACCCACGTCATCATCGGCCATTCTGAACGCCGCCAATACTT
>JAKJEM010000024.1:41396-44792 GCA_022705425.1 Planctomycetota bacterium | reverse complement strand
CGCCGCCGGCGCCTTGGGCGCCGCGGCAGGGGGCTTGGCCGCCGGAGCGGGCGGAATGTCCTTGAACTCCTCCGCGTGCTTCGGCATCCACCCGTTCACCACCCATTCCACGCACGCACGCAGGTTCCACGGCGCCTGGTTGTCGAAATGCGCGTCCGTTTCCGAGAAGCGCTCCCGATATTCCTTCTTGATGATCTCTTCGAGCACCAGCCCGCAGAAATGCAGCTCCGCCACCGCCGGCGACCGCTGCACGCGGGCGATCAGCGCCGCCTGCTCCGTGTCCGTCATGGCCGCCGGGTCCAGCACCCGGCGCGTGTGCGCCGGCGCCTCCGGACGCGACGGCAGCGCCGTGCCCGGACGAGGCACTCCGCCCGCCGCCGGCGTCTCCTCCACCGTCAACATCTGCTCCACCTGCGTCAGGTACTCCGGGAGCAGCGCCTGCAGATGCGCCACGAGGAGCGGAATCGCAAACTTCGGGCGACGCTCGTCCAGCAGCATCAGGGCCGACATCCGCAACGCCCGCGGCTTTGAAAGGTCCAGGCACTCCCTCACGGACGAGACCCGGTCATTCAGCGTAATCACGTCCGGCTCCGCCGCCTCCGCCGGCCACGGACGCAGGAACCCGTCCAACCCCCAGCGTTTGATCCCCGGATTGCTGTCGTTCAGGCAGCGCGTCAGCCCCGCGAGGAGCTCCGGCTTGTTCACCCCCGCGCGCGCCAGCCCGGCCAGCATCAGCGCCCCGTTCACCCGAAGCGTCGTGTCGTTCTCGTCCAGCAGCGGCAGCACGTACGGCAGCGCCTCGTCCTTCCGGCCCATCAAGTCCCGCCGCGCGTTGTCAATCTCCGTCGTCTGCCGGTCCAGCGCCACCTGCGAGTGCCCCAGGCCGATCACCTTGATCCGGTCCACGGCGTCCTTCAGCCGGTCGGGCTGCGCCGCAGGCCCCTGCGCCTGCGCGGCCCCCGCCGCCAGGAGCAGCCCCGCCGCCCACGCACACCCGATGGCCCTCGCCCGCATCACCCTTCCTCCGCCTGAAATCGCGCGAAATGACGCTGAACCGAACTATAGCAGTGCCCGCGAATCCTTGTCAAGGCCCCGTATCGCGTCATTCGCGATCTTACCGAAAAGGAGGCAACCCAATGGCGGAAGAATGGCTGCATGAAGCATTCGCGAAGTACCGTCGCTGATATGGAGAAGCACAACGCAAGGAGCGCACAAGGGGGTTGAAGGAGTTCTCTGGAATGGGCGGCTATCGTTGCAGGCACGCAATCGCGTTGTTGAACGCGCCGGCGGAAGCGACGCCGGGGGGACCGAGACGCCGGCGCGCAGGAGCTTCGCCGCCGGGCGCGTGGCGGAAGCAACCGTGCCGGCGCTCGGTGCGGGCGGGCCGCCGAAGTCGTCCGCTCGAACGTTTGATTCCCGCGCGGCGGCGGACTATCATTCACGCGGCGGAGGAGTTCGGTTCGAGCGGAGGCGGATGATGCCCGCGATCAGCCCAGGAAGGACGGCGCGCGCCGGAGACACGCACCGCTACCTTCGCGCGGCGTACACCCTCTTGCAGTTGTTCGTCCAGCGCCGCAGCCGCAAGAGCTACCTGGCGGCGGTGGTGGCCGAACTGGCGCGCCTGACGGGATGCCGCCGTTTGGGTGTGCGCGTCCTGAACCCGCGCAACGAAATCCCCTACGAGGCCACCCGCGGCTTCAACCGCGCCTTTCTCCGCTCCGAATGCTGGCTCTCCCTCACGCGCGACAACTGCATCTGCCCCCGGATCATGCGGCGCGCTCCGACGCCGCCGGAGGCCGCCCTGCTCACGCGCCGCGGCGCCTTCGCCGCCAACGACGCCGCCGCCTTCATGCGCGCCCTCTCGCCGCGCGAACGGCGTCAATATCGAGGCACGTGCGTCGCCGCGGGCTTCTCCTCGGTGGCCGTCGTCCCCCTCCTCTACCAGGGGCGCATTGTCGGGGCCATTCACCTGGCCGACCGCCGCCCGGGGCGCGTGGGGGCCGAGGTCATCCGCTTCGTCGAGTCCATCGCGCCCCTCATCGGCGAGGCGATCCACCGCTTCAACGTCGAGGACGAACTCCGCGAGAGCAACGCCGCCCTCGAGCGCATGTTCTCGAATATCCACATCCAGTTCGCCTGCCTCGATCGCGGCCTGTGCTATGTCCGCGTCAATGACGCCTTCGCCCGCGCCGGAGGGCATCCGCCCGCCTGGTACCGGGGGCGTCGCCACTTCGACCTCTTTCCCGACCGCAACGCCAAAGCGCTCTTCCGCAAGGTCTTGCGCACCGGCAAACCCCTTCAACTCGTCGAGCGCCCCTCTCTCTTGCGCCGCAAGCCCGAGCGCGCGCCGACCTATTGGGACTGGATCCTCGCCCCGGTCCGCGGCGAGGGCGCTCGCGTCGAGAGCCTCGTCGTCGCCCTGATTGACCGCACCGACCGCGTCCGCAGCCGGCTGGCCCAGGCGGAGAGCCATCGGCTGCTGCGCGCCATCTTCGACGAGGCCTTCCAGTTCATGGGACTCCTGGATTCCACCGGCGCCCTGCTCCAGATCAACCGCACCGCCCTGGATTTTATCGGGCGCGCGCCCGAGGAGGCGCTTGGGCGTCCGCTGTGGGAATTGCCGGCGTGGGCCTGGGCGGCGTCGGTCCGCAAGCGCCTGCGCGCCGCCGTGGCCGAGGCCGCCGCGGGCCGCTTTGTGCGCTACGAGGAGGAGGTCCACGGGGCCGGCGGTCGCACGTTGACGATTGACTTCTCCCTCAAGCCCGTCGCCGGCGAGCGCGGCGGCGTCGCCCGGATCATCGCCGAAGGCCGCGACGTGACCGAACTGCGCGCCCTGGAGCGCCGCCTGCTCGACGCGGCCGCCGCCGAGCGCGCCCGCATCGGACGCGACCTGCACGACGTCCTCGGCCAGCAACTGACGGCCACCGGTTTCCTGGCCGAAGTCCTCGCCCAACGACTCCAGGGCCGCGCCGCGCCCGAGGCCGCCGAGGCCGCCCGCATCGCTGCCATGCTCGGCGAGGCCACCACCCAGGCCCGCGCCCTGGCCCGTGGCCTCTGCCCCGTGGAGATGAAGGCCGAGGGACTCATGGGCGCCCTCGAATCGCTGGCCGCCGAGACGGCGTCTCTCTACGGCATTCGCTGCCGCTTCCAGTGCGACGCCCCCGTCCTCGTGCGCGACGCCGTCGTCGCCCAGAACCTCTTCCTCATTGCCCGCGAGGCCGTCCACAACGCCGTCAAGCACGCCGGCGCCCGTCAGATCGTCCTCCGCCTCTCCGCCGCCCCCGCCATGCTCAGCCTGATGGTTCGCGACAACGGGCGCGGCCTGCCGCCCGAGGCCGACCGCGCCGGCGGCATGGGCCTGCGCGTCATGCGCCATCGCGCCGCGGCCATCGGCGG
>JAKJEM010000024.1:13626-41308 GCA_022705425.1 Planctomycetota bacterium | reverse complement strand
CCCGCGCCCGGCCCGCCAAACCCGCCGCGCGCATCCTCATCGTTGACGACCACCCCATCGTCCGCGAAGGGCTCATCAAGCTGATCGAGCTCGAAGGCGACCTCGCCGTCGTCGGCGAAGCCGAGACCGCCGCCGAGGCCCGCAAGGCCGCCGAACAGCTCAAGCCCGACCTCGTCATTCTCGATATCACCCTGCGCGAGGGCAACGGCCTTGACCTGCTCAAGGACCTCCGCGTCCGCTGTCCCAAGACCGCGGTCCTCGTCCTCTCCATGCACGACGAGAGCATCTACGCCGAGCGCGTCCTGAAGGCCGGCGCCCGCGGCTACCTGATGAAGGACCAGGCGCGCGGCAATGTCGTCGCCGCCCTCCGAAAGGTCCTTGCCGGCGAGGTGTACCTCTCTCCCCACATGGCTCAGCAGGTCCTCTCGCGCGTCACCACCGGGGCCGCGCCGGCCGGCGGCTCGCCGCTTGACGCGCTCAGCGACCGCGAACTCGAGGTCTTCCGACTGCTCGGGCGCGGTCTCAGCACGCGCCAGGTCGCCCATGAACTCCACCGCAGCATCCGCACGATTGACGCGCACCGCGAGAACATCAAGCGCAAGCTCCGCCTCTCCAGCGCCGCCGAACTCGTCCAGCGCGCCGTCCTCTGGGTCCGCGAAGAGGGCGCCTGACCCCGCGCGTTCGCCCCCCCCCCCGCGTCCCTCCCCCGCGCCGTCCACTGACGGCGCCGTGGCCGGGTTAGGAGAATCTCTTAGGCTCTCCCAGCGCTATTTCCTACGTTCCGTCAGCCGTAAGCCTCGATTGTTCCGGCGTCTCAATAAGCGCAGACTATGTAACGGAAGCTCATGCCGAGGGTCACAAGAGCGGCGGAGAGTCCGAAGGACAGGAGACGCCTAGGAAGGCAGGTGTAAGATGGCTGAGCACAAGGACTTGAGAACAGTTCATCGCCGACGCATGAGGGCCGCGCTGCGCGGGCGGCTGATCGAGCGGCGACACAGGATTCTTTCCAACATGTCGGTAGCGGACAGCCTGCCTGACCGCCACGTGGAATCCGGGCCGGTGGATGAACTCGACCGCGCCCTCGATGGGCTCGATCAGGAGCTCGATCTGCGTGTGCGGGAGATCCGCTCCAAGGAGATCCAGCGCGTCGAAGAGGCCCTGGAACGCGTGGACGAGGGGACCTACGGCAAGTGCGCCGGTTGCGGCGGTCATCCCCGCCGCGCGTCTGCGCCTGCTGCCCGAGGCCACCCTCTGCGTTCACTGCCAGCAGGAGACCGAGCGCGAGTTCGCCCAGGAAGAAGGCGGCCTGGCCTGGGAAGGGGATGTGCCGCCCCTGCCGTCCGAGGACGCCGCCGCGCACCGCACCATCCGCGCTACGGTGGGCAGCAGACTGTGAGAATACCGCTTCAGGCGGGCGGCGGAGGGCGCCCGGCCCTCCGCCGCGCCGCCTTGGACTTGAATGCGGACTACGCCGCGATGAGAGTCAAGGTCAGCCGTGAGTTCTGCCTGCGCTGCGGCTCCTGCGAAGCGGTATGCCCCGAGGTCTTCATCGTCAAGGCCGACGGCGTTCATCTGCGTCGCGCCCGCGTACCCGCCGCCTGCCGCGGCGCCTGCCGCGTCGCCGCCGACCTCTGCCCCGTGGACGCCATCAGCCTGGCCCCGTAGGCGACTACGAGGTTCCGCCCCCCGCGCTGAAGCAGAGGATGTAGATGTCGTACAGCGTGTGGGTCCACGCGGCGATTCCCAAGCCCCGCCACAGGAAGATCAACCCCAGCAGCGCCCCCGCCGACAGGCGGTAGTTGAACGCCCCGAAGCCGGCGCCCTCCTCCGGCGTCAACAGGTGCAGTCCGCTGAACAGCGCGCTCGAGATCAGCAGCGCCCAGATAGCCGCCCACGCCGTGCTCAGTTCCGTCAGTTCCTTCAGCAGGTAGTACAGCAACCCCAGGATCACGAAGCGGAAGAGGAACTCCTCGTACAGCCCCGCCCCCGTGGCGATGACGATCTTCTCCATGACGTTGGTCATCTGCGGCTCGAAGCCGCCCCACTGCGCCTGCCCCGTGACCGGGATCAGCGCAACGGGCCCCAGCAGCAGCGCATAGATCGCGCTTTCGATGAGCATGCCCCCGAAGATGCGCGCCCGGAAGGCCCCCAGCCGCCCGATGTGCCAGATGGCCCCCGCCACCAGGCCGATCAGCACGGACGTGATCAGGATCATCCCGCCCGCCCCGACCATTTCCACCGGGTTCTGGCGCAGGAAGGTGATCGGCGACTTCACGATCGCCGCGACGCCGTTGATCTCCGCCCGATAGACGATGACGCCGATCTCGTAAATGATCAGCAGCGGCAGGATGAAGATAAGACTGGCCGAGCGGGAGCGCGTGACATTGAAGTAGCTGCGCTCCTCCTCGATCAGGCGCGCCTCGAACTCCTCGCGCTCGCGCGCCCGCTGCCACTCCTCTTCCCCCAGCGCCGCCACGTCCTCGCGCGAAGAGACCTCGCCGGTCTCTTCGGCGTCCTCCTCGTCGTCCCACTCGCGTTTGTTCACGGCCCGTCCGTCCGATCCGGGCGCCGACCGCGGAGCGCGCCGGGCGCCCCGTCGGTGGCATCACGCCAACGCGCGGCCCGTCAGGATTTCATGCGCCTGCAGGTACTTCTCGCTGGTCCGGCGTACCACGTCCTCCGGCAGCTTCGGCGCGGGCGGCTCCTTGTTCCAGCCCGACTGCATCAGCCAGTCGCGCACGTACTGCTTGTCGAAGGAGGGTTGCGGCCGCCCCGGCGCGTACCCGTCGGCCGGCCAGAAGCGCGAGGAGTCCGGCGTCAGCACCTCGTCAATCAGCAGAATCCGCCCGTCCGCCAGCCCCCACTCGAACTTCGTGTCGCAGAGGATGACCCCCCGCCCGCGCGCGTAGTCGCTGCACCGGCGATAGACCTCGATCGTCTTGGCCCGTAGCGTCTCGGCCGCCTCCATCCCGATCGTGCGCGCCATCTGCTCGAAGGTGATATTCTCGTCGTGCCCGGATTCCGCCTTGGTCGAGGGGGTGAAGAGCGGCTCCGGCAGCTTCTCCGACTCGCGCAGCCCCTTCGGCAGCGCCAGCCCGCACACCGCCCCGCTCTTCTGGTAGCTGCTCCAGCCGCTTCCGGCCAGGTAGCCTCGGACGACGCACTCGATCGGGAAGACCTTTGCCTTCTTCACCAGCATCGAGCGCCCGCGCAACATCTCGGCGTAGGGCTTCACCTTCGCCCCCATCTGCTCCACGTCCGCCGTGATCAGGTGATTCTCCACCACCCCCCGGAGGAAATCGAGCCAGAAGAGCGTCAGCCCCGTCAGCACCTTGCCCTTGAAGGGAATCCCCGTCGGCAGAATGACGTCGAAGGCGCTGATCCGGTCCGTCGCCACGATCAGCAGCGCGCCATCCACCTCGTAGATGTCGCGCACCTTGCCCCGGTTCAGTCGCTTCAGACCCTTCAGGTCCGTCTCCAGGATTACCTGTTCCGCCATCGCATTCTCCTTGCTCTCTGGCCGCGCGTGGCGGGAGTATAGCGACTCGGCCCCCGAAATGGAAGACGGCGTCGCCGGAAAACGCCCCGCCGCAACCCGCGCGATTTCCCTTGGCCGCGCCGGCCCGCTCTGGTAGAGTAATGGCGCCAGTCCGACAGGCATCCGCGCCGGCAACTCACCGAAGAGGGCGTGACGGCCATGAGCGCGCAGGACATGAGCGATCTTGCCGAGAGGGCCGGTCCGCCCCCGGCGACTGAAACGCGCGAGGCGGCCCACCGCCGCCGACTCGAAGCCCTGACGACCCTCCTGGGCGACCTGGCCGCCCTCGGCGACCTCGATGCGCTTTGCCGCGTCGCCGTCGAGCGAGGTCCGCAGACTCTCGGTGTCCGCCGCATGGCCCTATGGTTCCGCACCGACGACCCCGCCGTCGTCTCCGGCAGCTACGGCGTGGACGAACACGGACAGATCCGCGACGAACGCGCCAGCCGCGTCCATGTCTCCGAACCGACGCTGATGGGCCGCGTGCTCTTTCGCGGTGAAACCACCGTCATGCAGCGAGACGCCGAACTGCGCGACGACCGCGGTGAGATCGTCGGGCGCGGTGACGCCGTCATCGCCGCCATCTCCGCCGAGCGCAACGTCCTCGGCTGCATCTGCGCCGACACCCTCCACAGCCCCGAGCCCATGGACACCCTCCAGGCCGATCTGCTCTTCCTTTTCGGGGCCGCCCTGGGGCAGATCTGGCGGCGGGTCCGCGCCGAACGCGACGTGGCCGACCTCGAGGTCCGCTACCGTCATCTCTTCGAGACCGCCCAGGACGCCTTCGTCATCTTCGACCCCGAGACCCATCGCATCCTCGACGCCAACGATTCCTGGCTCCGCATGTATCGTCTCCCGCGAGAGCGGCTTGCCGGCGTCAGCCTCTTTGATTTCTCCGCCGAGTCCGAAGCCTCCCAGATCGCCTTCCTCAAGGCCGTCACCACGCAGGCCCAGAGTTTTCCCGTCCGTCGCCACCGCCGCGCCGACGGCAGCGTCTTCCCCGTCGAGGTTTCGGCCTCCTCCTTCATGCTCAACGGACGCGCGGTGGTCTGCGGTGTGGCGCGCGACGTCAGCGAGCGCGTCCGCGCCGAGGAGGCGCTCCGCAAGGCCCGCGACGAACTCGAGCGCCGCGTCCGTGAGCGCACCGCCGAACTCGTCAATGCCAATCAAACCCTCCTGGTCGAGATTGACCAGCGCCGCCGGGCCGAGCTCACGCTCCGCGAAAGCGAGGAACGCTTCCGCCTCATCACCCGCGCCACGCGCACCGGCACCTGGCACTGGGATCTGCGGCGCAATGAACATACCTGGTCCGACGAACTCAAAGCCCTGGTCGGGCTGCCCGCCGACACCCCCCCCGATCCCCGCCGCCTCCTGGAACTCATCCACCCCGAGGACCGCGACCGCGTCGCGCGCCTCATGGCTCCGCCGTCCGAACCCGCCGCCGATGCCGAGACGGAGTTCCGCCTGCTCACGCCCGACGGCGTCCGCCGGCTCCTTGCGCGCGGGAGCACCCTGGCCGGGCGCGACGGACGCCCCGCGCGAAATGTGGGCGTCATTGTGGACGTGACCGAACTCCGCCGCGCCCAGCACGAAGCCTCCGAACAGAAGCAGGCCGCCGAACTGCAGCGCATGGAAACGCTGGCCGCCACGGGCCGCATGGCAGCCGGCATCGCCCATGAAATCAACAACCCCCTGCAGGGGATCGTGGCCCAGATGCGCCTTCTCTCGGACGAACTCCCCCCGGTCCTGCGCGACGGACGCCGCGTCCAACTCATCCAGGCCAGTGTGCGGCGCATCTCCGAGGTCGTCGCCAACCTCCTCAACATCCATCGCCCCCTGCGGCCGGGCGCGGACTCCTGCGCCGCCTCCGGGGTCGTCGCCGCCGTCATCGAGCTTATCGGCGCCATGGCCGCCGCCCAGGGCATCGCCATCCAGTCCGCCCTGCGCCCCCGGAACCTTGTCCTCCCGGTCTCGTCCAATGCCCTCACGCAGATTCTGCTGAACCTCAGCCTGAATGCCGTGGACGCCATGCCCGAGGGGGGCGTCCTCCGCATCGAGGCCGCCCGCGACCGCCGCGAGGTCCTCCTGCGCGTCAGCGATACGGGGTCCGGGATTTCCCCCGAGGATCGCCAGAAGATCTTCAGCCCCTTCTTCACCACCAAGGGCCCCAAGGGCACCGGACTCGGCCTCGCCGTCACCCATTCCCTCGTCGCCGCGGCCGGCGGCGTCATCGAGACCGCGCCCCGCGAGGGCGGCGGTACGCTCTTCCTCATCCGCTTCCCCCGGCCTCCGGCAACGCGCCGCAAGCCGGCCCGCCGGTAAGCCCACTCTGGCGTCCGTCTGCGTTCGCATGGTATTATCCGGGCACGAGCATTCTGCCCCGCACCGGAAAGGCCTCCCGTGTTCCCGACCGTCCTGCAACGTTACGTCCTGCGCGAGCTGCTCTATATTGCGGCCATCTCCGCCGCCGCCCTCACGGGCATCACCTTTGTGGGGCTTTCCGTCTCCCTCGTCCGCCAGGGGCTCAGCATCGTCCAGGTGTACTACATCATCCCGTACGTGGCGATGTTGAGCCTGCCGTACGCGATCCCCGCCGCCTTTCTCCTGGCGTGCGTCCTGACCTTCGGACGCCTCAGCGCCCAGAATGAGATCACCGCCCTCCGCGCGGGCGGCGTCAACCTCAACCACGTCATCCTCCCCGTCCTCGGCGTCGGCGTGCTCCTGTTCTTCGCCAGCCTCTGGATGAACCACTACCTCTTTCCCTGGACGATGGCCAAGGTAAACATCATGCGCGACCGCCTCCTCGACGACGCGGTCCGCCGCATCACCGTCCAGCGCAAGTGCATCCCCCTGGGCAACATCTGGCTCTACATCGGCGGCACGGACGCCCGCGACAAGTCCTGGAAGGACGTCGCCGTCGTTGAGTTCGCCGGCGAGATCCCCGCCCGCATCCTCCTGGCCAAGCGCGCCCGCTGGACCCCCACCGAAGGCAAGGCCGCCATCCTGTCGCTCTACGAAGGCACGTTGATCGAGCCGCACTTCTCCGCCAAGGACGTGTACCCCTCGACCAACTTCCGCAGCTTCGCCGTGCGGGTGCCGCTCGATCTGCGCGGCGGCCCCGACCTGGACCGCCCCAAGTTCCTTCCCCTGCCGGACCTGCTGCGCGAGCTGGACCGCCGCCGCAAGCTGACCGATGAGATCCGGCGCAACCCCGAATACGCCGCCGTCAAGCACCCCCAGGACGCGCGCCGCCGCGCGCGCGATGCGCTGGAACTCATCACCCAGAGCCACGAGACTCTCAAGGCCGACGCCGACGCCAAACGCAAGTCCTACGAGACCCTCCGCGCCACCGTCGAGCAACTCGAAGGGGCCGTGTCCGCCATCCGCGGCGCCGATGCCCTGGCCCGGAAGCAGCACGAAGACTCCGCGCGCGCCCTGACCGAGCAAGTCGCCCTGATCGAGCAGTTCCGTTCCGAACTGATCATGATGCAGGGCGACCCCGACACGCCCCCCGATCGCCTCCGCGACCAGGAAACCCAGATCGCGCGCGTGGCCGAACGCGTCCGCCAGCTCACCCAGCAGGAGGACCGCGTGCAGGCCGAGCTCAAGCGCCTGGCGTCCGAACTGGCGCACTCCGCCCGGCGGCTCGGAGAAGCCCGCGCCCGCGCCGACGAGGCCGAACGCCTCTACGCCGAGGCCGACGCCCGCGCGCGCGAGTCCGAGGAGAATGTTCGCCGACAGACGGAAATGCGCGACACCTGCAAGCAACTGACCCTTCTGCTGGAGGCCGAAGCGGAGTTCCACTTCCGCAACGCCGGCGCCATGACCTGTTTCTTCTTCGCCCTTATCGGTATCCCCCTCGGCATCCTCAGCCGACACGGCGGCGTCGTCATCGCCATGGCCATAAGCTTCTTCACCGTCCTCTTCGTTTACTACCCCCTCCTCATGGTCGGCGAACTTCTGGCGGACGACGCTTACCTGCCGGCGTGGTTCGCGCAGTACATGGCCGTCGGCGTCGTCGGCATCCTCGGCATGATCCTCATGGTCCGCGGCGTCAAGCGCTGACCGCCCCGGCCCGGCCCCGATTTCCGAATCGGCCAACGACGCGGGAATCGGCTGCTATTGGGCTCCCCTCACCGAAACGGGAGGGCGTTCACGCCGAACCCGGACGTTGCCCGATTGAAGCGCCCGGCGCATGTTGCGGTGTGGCGTAAGCGCCACTTGCCCTTGGACGCCCCTCACCGTTCCCCCGTCGCGCTTCCGCCGCCCGGCGGAAGATTCCCCACAAAGGCAAAGAACGTCTTGCCGCGCAACGCCGCAATGTGCGTGTGCGGGATCGCCGCGAACTCCGCCCGCCGCGCATGATAGAACTCCGCCGGCAGGATGATCCCCACAGGACGGTCGCCTCGCAGGAGCGCGAAGACCGCTTCTCGATCCTCGAGGATCGTCGGCTTGCGGCGCAGATAGTAGGGGATCAGCGGCAGTCGCCGGTCGTCGCAATACGTCGTGTAGAGCGCCCGCCCGGAGGCCTCGCGCCGTATAGCGTTGAAGAAAGGCTCCGTCGTCTTGGCGGCATTCAGCCACGGCGCAAGGAAGGCCAGCGCCGCCAGGAAGGTCAGGACCGTATAAGTCAGCATCCGCCGCAAGAGGCCGGCGTCCGGCGTCCAGCGCGCCGCACGCGTCCAGGAATGCCACACGAAGAACCCCGCCGGGCCGAGCCAGAGCAACGGCCAGGCGTGGCCGAGAACGAAGACGAGCGCCACCGGCGCGGCCAGCGCCCCGACCGCCATAATCCACACATTCGCCCAGAGCAGCCGCCGCTCCCACGGACGCGCCTCCGTGCCGCCGGACAGCGCGTCGCGGAGGAATCCGGCCAGGATCAGCCACTCCACCAGGAAGATCGGCGTCAGATACTCGACGACCTTCGAGCTCGACAGCGACAGCACCAGCGGTACCGCCGCCAGAGTCCACCCCAGGAAGCGCCGGAAGTCCCCCACCTCGCGCCAACGCCGGAAGAGGTTCGCCGCAGCCGCCCCCAGGGCCAGGACCCACGGCAGCGCCATCATCACCAGCGCCCCCAGATACAGCCACCGCGGGTTCTGCTTCTCCGCGTGATAGGCGTCGTTCAGCGGTCCGACCGGCACGGCCAGCACGTCCTTGAGTTGGAAGAAACGTCCCACGGTGTTGTCCACGAAGACGATGCGCAGGAACTCCCAGCCCCCCCGATGGTACAGCGCCATCGCCCACGGCGTCGCCAGCAGCGCCGTCAGGCCCAGCGTGACGCCGACAATGAACAGCCCCCGCGCATAGCGTCGCTTCCACGCCAGCCATCCCAGCACCGGCGGCAGCACCACCAGGAAGGTGTAGAAGTTCTTGCTGTAGAAGGACACCGCCAGCGCCAGCGCAAAGAGGAGGTCCGCGCGGCGCTCCGCCCTCGGCGATTCCTCGGCGCGCTCGATCGTATCGGCGAAGATCGCCAGGCACAGGAAGGCGAAGAAATTCGCCGCCATGTCCGTGCTGGCCCGGTGCGCGTACTCGAAGAAGGAGGTGAAGGTCGCCGCCATGAGCGCCGTCAGCATGGCCGCCGTTCCGCCGTAACGCCGCCGCGCGAGCCGGTAGGTCACCCACAGGCACAGGAGGCCCAGCAGCGCCGCCGGCAGCCGGATGAGCCCCGCGCTCACCCGCCCCCCGGCATGGCACGCCGCCGTGGCCAGCCAGTAATACAGCGGCGGCTTTTCCAGGTACGGCAGCCCGTTGATGCGCGGAACGACCCAGTCCCCCTCCGTGTACATCTCCCACACGATCCCCGCCACGGTCGGCTCTGTGGGAGCCCAGACGTCGTGATCGAAGACCCACACCCCGAGGTATAGAATGACCACCAGCGCAGCCAGGAGGTTTCGCGCCACCGGCGACAAGTCCGCCGGCGCTTCCGCGAGAGGCGGTCGCCCGGTGGGAATTGGGGTTGCGCTCACGGAACCTCCGCTCAAGCCGCCGGCGAGATGACCCGCCCCGCCCGTCCGGAAAGGGGGGCGGCGCACATTGTCCGCACGGGAGGCGGTTCGGACGACGCCAGCGCCGCATCGGCCGCCTCGCGCAGGGTGCGCGTGGTCAGGCCGCGCTCGCGCATCTTGCGCAGCACGATCTCCAGGAAGGGTTCGTACGCGCCCCCCTCCACCTCGGCATGAAGCGGCAGCACGGGCGCGCGCGTCTCCGGCGCAATCGCCAGCAGCCGCTCCGCGCACCGCTCCAGGTCGCGCTCGCCCAGCGTCAACAGCTCTTCCAGACAGGGCTGGGTCGTGGGCACTTGCAGCGTCGTCGAGCGATAGCCGTCGAGCACGGGATAGCACGGGTCGCCACCGCGGCAATCGCTGGCATAGCGCAGGCCCAGCGTGTCCTGAACGCGCCAGCTCGCCGCCGTCGCCCGCCACGCCGGCGCCGCCGCCGACTCCGCCCGCCGCCCCATGATCCGCTCGAACGCCTCGAAGGACAAGGCGTATTCCTGCGCAATGCGTTCCGGGCTCAGCTCGGACAGATGATCCTGCCACAACCGATGATCCCACGCATGGACGCCCACCTCGTGTCCTTCGCCGGCAATCCGGCGCACCAGGTCGGGGAAGGCCGTGGCGATGGGGCGCGCGGGAAGCACCGTCCCCGAAAGCACCGTGCGCCAGCCGTAAAGCTTCGGCGCGCCCGTCTTCACCATCTTGCGCAGGAATCCCTTCGTCCGGAAGACATTCCAGATCGCCTTCCCCGCGTTGTCCGGCCCGAAGGAGAGGAAGAAGGTGGCCCGCACCCGCGCCGCGCGGAAGGACTTGAGCAGGCGCGGCACGCCGTCGCGCATCCCCTCGTGCGTGTCCACGTCAATCTTCAGGCTGCACGTCGTGACCGGCGCGCTCATTGCTCTCTCCTCCCTGCGGGCATCCCGGCGGCGCGCGGCGCGGGACCCCTCCGCGCAAAGGCCTCATTCGACACCACGTACAGGCGCGTCCATTGGTTCTTCTCCGCGATCCACGCCTCCGTGCGCCATTCGACACGGAACGCGGCGAAACGCTCCGGAGGAATCCGGCGGACTTCCTTCTCCGACAGGATCAGCAGCGCCGGTTCCGGACGCCCCAGGAACTCCGTCACCTCGCGCGGCCCCGCAATCAAGGCCACCGGATGGCGCAGGTAGAAGACGATCGAGACCTCGCGATACCCCGCCGCCCCGACGCACACGCCCCGCAGTGCCCCGCCGGTCAGCGCGTGGATGCGCGCCGCCACCCGCCACGAGGACTTGCCCGCCTCGAAGCGCGCCAGGGAAAAGGGCCACAGCAGGGCGAAGGCCAGCGCCATGGCCGCGCCCAGCCGCAGCGCCAGATGCGCCAAACGGCCCTGCCTCGACGCCTGCGCCGCCCACCCCCCCCCAAGGATCAACGCCAGTGCCGGCGGCAGGAACCAGGGCCAGGCGTCCGGGAACCCCGTGACGAAGGGCGCCGCCAGCGTCAGGCCTCCCAGCAGCACTCCCCCGGTCGCCAAGTCCCACGCGGGCGCGGGCGAACGCGCCTCTCCGCCCGAAATCGCCCCATCCAGATACGCCCCGATCAGGATCGCCGCCGCCGGAACGATGGGCAGCACATAGTGCGGCAGCTTCGTCGAGATGACGCTGAACACCGCCAGTTGCGCCAGGGCCCACCCAAAGAGGAAGGCCGTCCGCGACGACGCGCGCCGCTCCGCCCACGCCCGGCGCACGGCCGGCCACAGGAAGGCCGTCCACGGCAGCAGCCCCGCCAGCAGGATGGGGACATAGACCGGCACCAGCGCCAGACGCTGCCACAGGCCCGATCCGCCGTGTCCCTGCAAGGGGTCGAACATCGGCTTGATCGTCCGTACCCACACCAACTCGCGCAGGAACTCCCCCCGCGTTTGCAGCGTCGCCGGGACCGCCCAGAGACACACGACCGCACCCACGATGGCCGCCCCCAGGAAGGGCCGCGCGTCCCATAGCGTGCGCCAGCGCCGCGTCCACAGGACGTAGCCCCCCAGCGCGATCACCGGCAGCGCCAGCCCCAGCGGCCCCTTCGCCAGCACGCCCAGTCCGCACCCCAGGTGAAAGAGGACCGGTCCCCGGAGCCCTTCTCCCTGCGTCAACCGCCACAGCCCGACCATCGAGATCATGGTGGCGCACAGCAGCGCCATGTCCACCAGCGCCAGGCGCAGAATCGCCATGAAGAAGACGCTCGTTGCGGCCGCCAGCGCCGCCAGCGCCCCCGCGCGCAGCCCGTACATCCGGCGGCCCAACCGCCACACAAGCCACACCGCCGCAATGCCGCAGAGCGCGCCCGGCAGCCGCGCCGCGAACTCCGTCGTCCCCAGCAGCTTCATCGAAGCGGCCATCAGCCAGTACGCCAGCGGCGGCTTTTCCATCCACGGTTCGCCGCTGAAGTGCGGCACGAACCAGTCTCCGCGCTCCAGCATCTCCCGCGCGCACTCGACGTAGTAGCCTTCGTCCCGGTCGAACAGCGTCAACCATCCCAGACTCGGCAGCACGGCCACGGCCGCCAGGGTCGCGATCACCAGCCCCGCCCGGCGCGGCGACTGACCCGCCCGATCCTTCCGTCCAAGCCACCGCAGCCAGACCGGTCCCATCGTCGTAATCAACACCACGGGGATCAGCGGCCCCAGCCCCGGCAGGAACGTGTCGAGGATCGCCGTGTCGGTGAAGAGATCGGTCAGCGGGAGGAGCAGCGCCGCCGCGCCGCAGATGGCGCGCGAGGCGCGTGGCAGCGCCCACGTCAGCCACCGTTCCCGTATCCACAACCCGCCCTGCCCGCAGAGGAGCCCCAGCGCCGCGCCGGCGAGCACGTCGCTGACGTGATGACGCAGCAGGATCAGCCGCATCAGCGCCACCGTCGCCCCCAGGAGGTAGGGAAGCCATCGCCGTCCCGGACGGAGATACGCCGCCGCCACCGTCGCCGCGGCAAAGGCCAGCGTCGCATCCCCCGAGGGGAAGGAGTAGCTCGCAAAGAGCCCCTGGGGCATCGTTCCGCCCGCCAGCGCCTCCATCAGGTCATCGGGGCGGATGCGCATCACCAGAAGCTTGATCGGCGTCACCGTCAGCGCCACCAGCCCCATCGCCGCCAGCGCGGCCAGCACCATCCGGGGACGGTTCGCCGCCCATGCCCACACCAGAAACAACCACAGGGGCGTCCACGGCTTCCCCAACTCGCCGAAGCTGAGCAGCCAGGGGTTCTTGTTCGATATCCCCAGACCGTGAAAGAACGTCACGCCGGGCGCATCGAGGAACCGGAAGGCCAGCAGCGACGCCACCCCCAACGCCAACAGCACCGCCCACGTCGGCGCGCCGAGGCCCGTCCGCCGTCCTGCCGTCATCCCGACCGCGCCATTCGTCATCCCAAGACCCGCCACAGGACCGCGCTTGCCGACGCCTGATCGCCCCTACGCCTCGAACTCATAGAGACAATACACCCGTCTCTTCCCATAAGGCCACTTTGCGACCGGGCGCAACTTCGCCCGGACCTCCTCCGTCAGGTGCGTCGTGTTCCGCTCCAGCATCAGCAGGCGGGCGCGCGGATTCGCCGCCAGGAACGCCGCCAGCGCCGCCGGGTCGCGGAAGTCGCGCAACGTGTGCCCCGTATCGAACGGGATCAACCCCCGCGTCACCTCGTCCGCCCGGAACCCCGCCAGCGGCGCATCGAAGACCTTCTTCGCCTTCAGGTCGTTCGTGAGACGGTGCAGATTAAGGGGCGGGTCCGCGCGCAGGAAGAGGGCCGTCGCGCCGACGATGGCGATCAGCGCCGCCAGCCCCGGCGCCGCCAGCGCCCCCCGGTCCTCCCGCGCCCGCCACAGCGCCCATCCGCGCCCCGCAAGACACGCCGTCCCCACCGCCAGCAGCAGCGCCAAACCGTACACCGCCGGCGGTGTCGTGCCGAAGGCCTCCCCCGCCAGACGCCGCACAGCGTGGATGTGGTCCACCGCCGGCAGGCCAGCCGCCAGGACGATCCCCGCCAACGCCAACAGCCCGATCAGTAAACCCTGCGTCCGGTGGTCGAGCGAGCGCCGGTAGCCCGGCAGCGCCGTGGCGGTCAGCCACGCGCCGACCACCCCGGCCAGGGGCGCGTACAGCGGCAGGAGGTACACCTCGCGCTTTGTACCCGGCACGCTCAGCATCAGCACCCCCACCGGCAGGACGCACGCCAGAAAGCGCAGCGCCCCACGGTTCCACTCCGCCGGCATTCGTTCGCCCTTGAGCCACCACGCCAGCGCCGGAAGCGCGATCACCCACGGCGTCAGCATCAGGAGCGCCGTCGGCAGGTAGTACCAGAGGGGCTGACGGTGTCCGCCGACGTAAAGCCCCGCCTCCGGGTCCGGCGGCGCCACGCGATAGACCAGGTTGTCCACCACGAAGACCTTGAGCAGGTCCCATCCCCCGCGTTGATACAGCATCATCGGCCAGAGCGCGCACAGCGCCGCGCACAGCGCCAGCCCCGGCAGGTGCGCCCAACTCCGCAGATATCCCCACCGCCGCCCGACCAGGATGGCCGCCGCCACCGGCGCGGCGATCGTCGCCGGACCGATGAGCCCTTTGACCAGGAAGGCCAGCCCCCCCGCCACATAGAGCAGAAGCACCCCCGGCGCCCACGGACGCGCGTTGCGCGCCTCCTCCCCCTGGCCCCGATACGCCGAAAGCACAAAGGCCCAGTACCCCAGCATCACAAAGAGCGCCAGCCACGGGTCCACTACCGCCCGATGGAAATGGCGGTAGAAGCCGAAGGTGGTCCCCGCCACCAGCACCGAGACCAGCGCCGCCCGACCGTTCGTCACCCGGCGCATCAGGTCGAAGAGCAGCATCAGCGTCAGCAGCCCCGCCACCGCGCTCACCGCGCGCGCCGTGCCGTCCGAAACCCCGAACACGCGATACATCCCCGCCATCACCCACCAGTAGAGCGGCGGCTTCTCCAGGAAGGGCTCCCCCGCCAGCGTCGGGACAACCCAGTCGCCCCCGACCAGCATGGCGCGGCCGATCTCCGCGTCGCGCGGCTCATCGGGCGTCCACAGGGAATGGTCGAAGATACCGGTGAAGGACAGCAGGGCGGCGGCAGCCCATGCCAGCGCGGTCATGCGCCACGGCGACCCGCCGCCGGGGGAAAGGCCGGTGCCGGGCTCCGGCGCGGGACCGTGCGTCATGACGCTCCGCCCCCGGCCTTGCGACGCTGCACGTAGTACTTCACCGTCCGCCGGAGGGCCTCGCGCAGGTCCACCCGGGGCTCCCAGCCCAATCGCGCCTTGGCGCGGGCAATGTCCGGCACGCGCGTCTGCATGTCCTGATAGTCCGGACCGTAGTACGTCTTTGCGCTGACCTCCTCGATCACCGCCCGATCCTTCACCCCCTTGAGCGCCGGGAACTCCTCCATCACCTCGATCATGATCTGCGCCAACTCGCGGATCGAGCAGTCGTTCTTCGGGTTCCCCAGGTTGAAGATCTGCCCGTCCGCGCACCGGTCCTTGTTGGCGATGATGCGCATCAACGCCTCGATGCCGTCGTCAATGAACGTGAAGGACCGCCGCTGCTGTCCGCCATCCACCAGCCGGATCGGCTCGTTGCGCAACAGATGGCCCAGGAACTGCGTCACCACCCGGCTGCTCCCCTCTTTGGGCGTGTCAATGTCGTCCAGATTCGGCCCGATCCAGTTGAACGGGCGGAAGAGCGTAAAGCGCAGCTTCTTCTCGCTGCCGTAGGCCCAGATCACCCGGTCCATCAGTTGCTTGGCGCAGGAGTAGATCCATCGCTGCTTGCAGATGGGCCCGAGCACCAGCGGGCTGGTCTCCTCGTTGAACTGCGCGTCAGGGCACATGCCGTACACCTCTGACGTCGAGGGGAAGATCACCCGCCGGTCGTACTTCACCGCTTGCCGGATAATGCGCAGGTTTTCCTCGAAGTCCAGCTCGAAGACGCGCAGCGGCGCGTCCACGTACGTCTTCGGCGTCGCAATCGCCACCAGCGGCAACACCGCGTCGCACTTGCGGATGTGATACTCGATCCACTCCCGGTTGATCGAGATGTCCCCTTCCAGGAAGCGGAAACGCGTCTGCTTCAGATGTTCGCTCACGCGGTCGCTGGCCAGGTCCATCCCGTAGACTTCCCAGTCCGTGTCCGCCATGATGCGCGCCGTCAGCGAATGCCCGATGAACCCGTTGACGCCCAGGATGAGGACTCTAATGGGAGTGCTCGCTTATGCAAAGACCGTGGAAACTCCAACGCCGCACGGCCAACACGATACCTTGCGGCGGGCGACGATTCAAGGCACCCCGCAGAAGTCGCGGGCGGTTGAAGGGGCCGGCCCGTTGCGGTAACATGGGGCCGTCGCGGCGACGCGCCGCGCTTCGACCGCTTTGCGGATGGGCCGCTCCATGCCAGTGCCTCTGCTCGACCTTCGCGCCCAGTATGCGCCCCTTCGGGAGGAAATCCGCGCGGCGTTCGACCGCGTGGCCGACAGCCAGGTGCTCCTGGGCGGGCCGGAACTGGACGCCTTCGAGGCCGAAGCGGCGGCCTACTGCCGCAGTGCGCACGCGGTGGGCTGCTCCTCGGGCACCGACGCGCTGGTCATGGCCCTCATGGCGCTGGATGTCGGACCGGGGGACGATGTCCTGCTGCCCTCCTATACCTTCTTCGCGACGGCCGGCAGCGTGGCGCGGCTGGGGGCGCGCCCGGTTTTCGTGGACATAGACCCCGTGTCCTTCAACGTGGACCTCCCCGCCCTGTGCGCGGCGGTCACCCCGCGCGCCAAAGCCATCATCCCCGTCCATCTCTATGGCCAGTGCGCGGACATGCCGGCGATACTCTCCCTGGCGGAGGAGCGCCACCTGGCCGTGGTCGAGGACGCCGCGCAGGCCATCGGCGCGGAGTGCGGCGGCCTTCGCGCCGGCGGGATGGGGAACGTCGGGTGCTTCTCCTTCTACCCCACCAAGAATCTCGGCGCCTTCGGCGACGCCGGTTTGCTGACCACGCAGGATGCCGCCCTGGCCGAACGGCTGCGGATGATCCGCAATCACGGCAGCCGTCGGCGGTACTACCATGAGATCCTCGGCGGCAACTTTCGTCTGGACGCTCTCCAGGCCGCCATCCTGCGCATCAAACTGCGTCGCCTGGACGCCTGGACCGAGGCGCGCCGTCGCAATGCCGCCCGCTACAACCGCCTCTTCTCCGAAGCCGGCGTTGTGTGCAACGCCGCCGCCGGCATCCCGCGCGATTTCGAGTCCTCCGCATCGCTCATCCTGCCCCACGAGTCCCCCTCGACGGGGAAATCGGCCCCGCGACTCGACGGCGATCCCTTCCCGGGACACCGCCACGTCTATAATCAGTATGTCGTGCGCGTCGGGCGCCGCGACGCGGTAATCGCCGCGCTCCAGGCCGCACAGATCGGCCACGAAATCTACTACCCCGTCCCGTTGCACCGGCAGGAGTGCTTTGCCGCGCTCAACTACCCGGAGGGCAGCCTCCCCGCCGGCGAAGCCGCCGCGCGGACAACGCTGGCGCTGCCCGTCTATCCCGAGTTGACGGCGGCGCAGCAGGAAGAGGTCGTGGCCGCTGTCCTCCGCGGCCTGCGGAGCTGACACCGTCCGCCGATGTCGTCTGTCGTCCGTCGTCCGTCGTCCGTTGTCTGTCGTCCGTCGTCCGCCGTCCGCCGTTGTCGTCCGTCGTCCGTCATCCGCCGATGTCGTCCGCCGTCCATCGTCCATAGGATACAGCCCACATGCGATACCTGATCACCGGCGGCGCAGGTTTCATCGGCTCGCATCTGTGCGAGCAGGTCCTCTCACTGGGCGACGAGGTCCTGGTCCTGGACGACCTGAGCACAGGCCGCTTTGACAACATTGCCCACCTGGAAAGCGGCGGACGGATGCGCTTCGTCCTCGGGAGCGTCAATGACGCCCCCCTGGTGACGGAGTGCGCGCGGCAATGCGACGCCGTGATGCACCTGGCCTCCGCCGTGGGCGTCCGGCTGATCATCGAGCAACCCGTCCGCACGATCGAGACGATCATCGGCGGCACCGACGTCGTCCTGCGCTGTTGCGCGCGCTACCGCAAGCCGGTGCTCCTCACTTCCAGCTCCGAAGTTTACGGCAAGAGCGAGAAGGTTCCCTTCCGCGAGGAGGACGACCGGGTGATGGGGCCGACGACGCACCGGCGCTGGAGCTACGCCTGCGCCAAGGCCATGGATGAATTCCTGGCCCTGGCGCACCACACCGAACACCGCCTGCCTGTCGTCATCGTGCGCCTCTTCAACACCGTCGGGCCGCGCCAGACGGGCCAGTACGGCATGGTCATCCCCCGCTTTGTCGCGCAGGGGCTGCGCGGCGAGCCGCTCACCGTGTACGGCGACGGCAAGCAGACGCGCTGCTTCACGCACGTGCGCGACGTGGTCGAGGCGCTGCCCGCCCTGCTGGCCGACCCCGCGGCGCGCGGGCACATCTACAACGTCGGCAGCCAGGAGGAGATCACGATCGAGGCCCTGGCGCACCGCGTGATCGAGCTGACGGGCGGGCGCTCACGCATCGAGTACGTCCCCTATGAGAAGGCTTACGTCCAGGGCTTCGACGACATGCGCCGGCGGCTGCCGGACCTGACCAAGATCCACGCGCGCATCGGTTACGCGCCCAAGCGACGCCTGGACGACATTCTGCGCGATGTCATTGCCGACGTCCGCCGCCGCGAGGCTGCGGCGACGTAGCGCGCACCCGTCTCTCCTGCCGATCTTTGGCCGCGGAAGCCCTGCGATGCGCCTTCTTCCCTCCTTCCTGTCGGCCGCGTTGACCGCCGGGCTGGCCTGGGCCGCCCCGGATGCGGCCGTCCTCAAGCCGGCGCCGCTGCGCCTGACTCCAAGGGCCGACGGCGCGCTCGTGTGGGAGGCCGAGTGGGCCAATCGCCTTTCCGGCTCCTGGGAATGCCTGCCGATGAAGGAGGCCGGGGGCGATGCCGTCCTCTGGGCGCGCGAGGGCACCGGCCGGCGCAGCGCCCCCAACACGCTGCCTCGCCTCAAGGGCATTGCCGTCCCCGGCGAGTCCCCCCTCGAATGCGGCGTGGCGCTCTATCTCCTCCAAGTCCCTCGCGACGGGCTCTACCATCTCTGGATGCGCGTCCGCCCCGAGGACGGCTGCGGCGACTCCTGCGCCGTGCGCTTCGACCTCGGCCCGACCGATCGCTATCCGGGCCACGCGATCGGGCGCTATCCCTTTGCCATCCCCGGAGACTTCGGCCAGTGGGTCTGGATCCACGACGCCGGCCGCGCCGACCGGCTGACCGCCGGACCCCACCTTCTCCGCGTGGAAGCGCGCGAGGACGGCTTCGCCATTGACCAGATGGCCCTCCTTCCGGAGGGCGCCCGACCGCCGGGGCGGACCGCGCCGCTCGAACCCTCCTATCTCCCCGTCGCCGCGCGGCTGCCGGCGTGGGTGGCGCTCCGCCACGAGCCGCCGCACACGGAGTCGGACGACATCCCCCTCGTACACTGCGCCCTGGCCCTGGAAAGCCGCCTCCTCTGCCCGGAGGCCGCGCCCGCCGCGACCGGATGGCTCTGGTTGCGGTCGAACGCCGCCGCGCGGCTGGCGCTGGACGTGCGCATCGAGTCGGACGCGCCACGACTGACCCCCGGCGAATGGATCCAGGCGACCCTGACGCCCGACGCGCCCCTGTTGCGCCTGCCGGTGCGGGTGAGCTATCCGATCGCCTCGCTGCGGCGCGGGCACCGGCTCAAGGTCTCCGCCGTTTCGTCCGCCCCGGCGGCCCGGTCCGATGTCGCCGCCGTCCTTCTGCGCCCTCTGGACTGGCGCGCCCTCGGGCCCTTCGCCCCCGCGGCCGATGCCGAGGTCGCCGCCGCCCTGCGCGCCACGAATTGGCTCGACATCACCCCGCCCCCCCTTGCTCCGCGTCCGGAGCGCTGGCGGCGCGTGCTGGCGCCCGATCACTACTGGCCGACCGGCACGATAGACCTGGCGCGCCTTTTCGGCGAGAAGCGCGAGTTCCTTTCCGCCTGGTTCGTCACCCGCATTGACGTGCGGAAGACCGGCATCTACACCCTCATCGCCGGGGCCGACGACGCCCTCGACCTGTGGCGCGATGAAACGCTCCTGCTTTCCGCCTCGGCCCGCGTCCCCCTCACCGACACCCTCCGCCGCTACACCGTGCCGCTCGAGGCCGGACCGCATCAGCTCCTGGCCCGCGTCGGCCAGCAGAGCGGCGCGTGGCTCTTTCACCTGGAGTTCCGCGAGAACGACGATTCGCCCACGGCGAACGTCATCGGTCTGCCCCTGCCGTAGGGCCGGTCAGGAGAGAACGGCCCGCGCCACCAGCCGCACCCCCACGACGCACATGGCCGCCGCCAGGAGGAAGAGGATGGTGCGCCCCTTCATTCTCCGCGACAGCAGCGCCCCGATCTGCCCGCCGATCAACCCGCCCACCCCCACCGCGGCCGCCGTCGCCAGCCCGACGCCCCGCTCACCGTGCAGCAGGTGCGTCATCACGCCCACCGTCGCGCTGATCGCCAGCACGAACATCGAGGTCGCCGTGGCCACATGGACGGGAAAGCGCAGCGCCTGCGTCATCAGCGGCACGTGAACAATCCCCCCGCCCACGCCGAAGAAGGAGGAAATGAACCCCACCCCCGAGCTCAGCGCCGTTCCCAGCGGCAGATTGAAGGCGTATTCATAGACCACGCCGTCGGCATCCGTCAGCCGGCGCACCGTCCGCTGCGCGCCGAGCCCCTCCCCGGCGCCGGGCGTCACCCCCGCCGGCGCCAGTTGCCGGAAGACGAGCAACCCCGCCGCCGCGATCAGCACGCCGCCGAAGACAGGCGCGTAGCTGTCCATCTTCATCCGCGCAACAAGGAAGACGCCCAGGATGGCGGGAATCACCGTCGCCACCCCGAAAATCCACCCCGTCCGAAAGTCCACGCGCCCCATCCGGCTGTAGCGATGGGTGGCCGACCACGCGTTGAACATCACCATCACGAGGCTTAGATAGGTGAGGTCCGCCGGCGTCCGCTCCGGGAGCAGGAAGATCATCAACGGCACAAAGATGAAGCCGCCGCCGAGTCCGACCAGCGTGCCCAGCGTCGTCACGGCCAGGGCGGCCAGAATGAGGAGAAGCGTTTCCATGGGCGAATCGTAGAGGAGCGCGCCGGGCCTGTCAAACCTGCAGGGCAGCGCCTTCCCTTGCATCGCACCCCGCCGTCCGTCATACTTCGGTGAACACGTCCATCGCCCGCCACGCCCGGAGATACTGGTGCAGGAAGCCGTCCTCATCATCACCGCCTTTCTGGTCGCCGCGTTCGGCTCGATCATCGGCGCCGGCGGCGGCTTCCTGCTCATGCCCGTTCTTCTCCTCATGTACCCCGGCGACCCGCAGCAGAAGCTCACCTTCATCAGCCTCTTCGCCGTCCTGGTGAACGCCGTGACGGCGGCCTTCAACTACGCGCGGCAGGGACGGATTGACTACCGCAGCGCGCTGCTCTTGGGGGTGTGCACGATCCCCACCTCCATCCTCGCCCGCCTCGCCGGCGACCACGTGGACCGGCGGCACTTCTCGGCGATCTTCGCCGGGGTGTTGATGGCCATCGCCCTCTTCATCCTCTGGCGGGTGCGCCGCACCGGCGAGACCGGCTGGCATCAAACCCCCATCCGTCCGGGGTGGTGGCGGCGGCAGATCACCGACGCCTCCGGCGCCACCTTCACCTATGGCTACAACGTGCGCACGGGCATCGGCGTCAGCCTGGTCGAGGGCTTCATCGCCTCCTTCTTCGGCATTGGCGGCGGGATTCTGCACATGCCGGTGATGACGCAACTCCTCCACTTCCCGCCGCACATCGCCGCGGCGACCTCGATCCTGGTGCTCGCCACGGGCGCACTGGCCGCCGTGGCGACGGACGTCGTCCGCCACGGAACCGATCTGCCGATCGCGCTGGCCCTGCTGGCAGGGGTGGGAGGATTCCTGGGCGCGCAGGTCGGCACCCGGATCGCCCGGCGCATCACGGGCCGGAAGCTCCTCTATCTGCTGGCCATCGCCCTCGCGGCGGCCGGCGTGCGCCTGTTCTTCCAGAAAGCGCCGCCGACCGCGCCCCCCGCCCCGACAGAGCAGACCCGATCTGCCGATCCCAGGTGACGCCCCGTCGGCGCGGATGCTATGATACGTTCGTCCGGCCCAGGACGGCCGCCCCGGCGCGGCGTCCGACGCCGTTCGGTTCGCGTCTGGAACGCTCCAGGGAGGAAGGATGCTGTCCCGCGACCGTCTGACGGAACTGCTGGGCAAGGCGCGCGGGCTGCGCCTCGGCATCGCGGGCGATTTCTGCCTGGACCGCTACGGCACGGCGGAGGTCGGGGGGCAGTCCCGCGAGACGGGCGATCCCATCGTCCGCATCACCCATCACCTCTTCAGCCCCGGCGGCGCGGCGAACATCGCGTGGAATGTCGCCGAACTCGGCGCGCAGAGCGTTGCCCTGGCGCTGGTCGGACGCGACGCCTTCGGCCACACGCTGCGCGACGTCCTGCGCCGCAAGGGCGTTGACACGGAGCGCATGGTCTTCGACCCCGCCCGCCAGACCCCCTCCTTCGAGAAGATTCGCCTGGCCGATGGCGCGCAGACGCGCGAGGTCCGCTGGGACGTCGTCAACCGCCGTCCCGTTTCGCCGGAGGCCGAGTCGCGGTTCGCACAGACCCTCGAGGCCGCCGCCGAGGGGCTCGACGGACTGATCGTGGCCGACTATGACGAAGCGGGCTCCGGCGTCCTGACGCCGCCGGTGGCCGCGTGCCTGAACCGCATCGCGCGGTCGGGGACGGTGCGCGTGCTGGCCACCTCGCGCCTGCGCATCGGCGTCTTCACGCCGGTGATCGCCGTCGTCAACGACTTCGAGGCCGTCACCGCAGCGGGAGCGTCCGGCGTGGGGGTCTTCGACGCGATCCCCCGCGCGGCCCTCGAGTCCGCCGGCGCCGCCCTCGCGCGGCAGAACGGGCGCGTCGCCTTTGTCACGCTCGGGCGCGAAGGGATGGCCGTCTTCGCCCCCGATGGAAGCCGCGCCGACGCCCCGACCGTGGCGGCCACGGGCGAGGTGGACATCTGTGGCGCGGGCGACACCGCCCTGGCAGCCATTGCCGTGGCGCTGTGCGCCGGAGCCCGCCCCGCCGAAGCCGCCGCTCTGGGCAACATCGCCGCACACGTCACCGTCCGAAAGATCGGCATCACCGGCGTCGCATCGCCGGAAGAAGTCCTGCTCGCATACGAACAGATGGCGGCGCGCCGCTAGACGCGCGCGTCGCGCCAGCGTCCGGGTGGCCCATGCCGACTCACATCCTGGGACTGTCGGCGTTCTACCACGATTCCGCCGCCGTGCTGGCGCGCGACGGCCTCCTCCTGGCCGCCGCACAAGAGGAGCGCTTTACGCGCCGCAAGCACGAGTGCGCCTTCCCCCGGAACGCCGTGGACTACTGCCTGCGCGAGGCCGCGCTCGACCCGGAAGCCCTGGACTACGTCGTCTTCTACGACAAACCGCTCCTGAAACTTGACCGCCTCCTGGAGACCTGGCTGGCCTTTGCGCCGCGAGGCTTCCGCGCCTTTCGACACGCCCTGCCGCTGTGGCCGCGCGAACGGCTGCGCGTGCCGGCCCTGCTTCACCGGGAGCTGCACGGACGCTTCCGGCGACGCTTCCTCTTCCTGGAGCATCACGAATCGCACGCGGCCGCCGCCTTCTTCCCCTCGCCCTTCGACGAGGCGGCCATCCTGACCCTCGATGGCGTCGGCGAATGGGCCACCGCCGTCCTCGGGCGCGGGCGGGGCAACCGGATCGAACTCCTCCGCGAGATGCGTTTCCCCCACTCCCTGGGACTGCTCTACTCCGCGTTTACCGGCTACTGCGGCTTCCGGGTCAACGGCGGCGAGTACAAGCTCATGGGTCTCGCCCCCTATGGAACGCCGCGATACCGCGATCTCATCCTCGAACGGCTGATCTCCCTTGGAGAGGACGGCGCCTTTCGCATGGACATGGGCTGCTTCGCCTATGGGCACGGATTGCGGATGACGACGGAGCGCTTCCATCGCCTCTTCGGCGGCCCGCCGCGACGCCCCGAGGAGCCCCTCCTCCAGCGACATGCCGACCTCGCCGCAAGTATCCAGTCGGTGACCGAGGAGGTCGTCCTGCGCATGGCACGCCACGCCCATGCCCTGACGGGCCTGTCGTGCCTGTGCCTGGCCGGCGGCGTGGCGTTGAACGCCGTGGCGAACGGACGCCTGGCGCGCGAGGGACCCTTCGAGCGGGTCTGGGTCCAGCCCGCCGCCGGAGATGCCGGGGGCGCCCTCGGCGCGGCCCTCTTCGCGCACCATCAATTGCTCGGCGCCGAACGCCGGCCCGACCCGACGGATTCGATGCGCGGCGCGCTGCTGGGTCCGGCCTATACCGAAGACGAGGCGCGCCGCGCGCTCGACGCCGCCGGAGCGGTCTATGACGTGCTGCCGGACGACGCAACGCTCTTCGACCGCACCGCGCACCTGCTGGCCGACGGGCGCGCCGTCGGCTGGTTCCAGGGCCGCATGGAGTTCGGCCCGCGCGCCCTCGGCAACCGCAGCATCCTGGCCGATCCGCGCCGTCCCGACATGCAGCGCCGCCTCAACCTGAAGATCAAGTTCCGCGAGTCCTTCCGCCCCTTCGCCCCCAGCGTTCTGGCCGAGGACGCCGCGGAGTACTTCGACACCGGCGGACGGGAAGGCGGCGCGGAGAATCCCTATATGCTCTTTGTGTGGCCCGTCTGCGCAGACAAACTCCGCCGGGAACCCGGCCGCGCAGAGGAGCGCGGGCTCGGTTCGCTCGATCAGGTGCGCTCCGTCATCCCCGCAGTTACACACGTGGACTTCACCGCCCGCGCGCAGACCGTGGACGGCCGGCGGAACCCGCGTTACCATGGACTGCTGAAGCGCTTCAAGGAACTCACCGGCTGCCCCGTTCTGGTGAATACCAGCTTCAACGTCCGGGGCGAGCCGATCGTCTGCGCCCCGGCGGAGGCCTGGCGCTGCTTCATGGCCACGGACCTCGACGCGCTGGTCCTGGAACGCTGCGTGCTCCTGAAAGAACGCCAGCCGGAGGCGGCCGCACTCGCCGCGCGGCGCGACCGGCCGGACATCGCGCCCGATTGAGGGAGGACTATGGACCGCGCCGAAGAGCGACGGACCTTGCGCGTCTTCGCCGCACTGGCGGCTTTGGCCCTGGTCGCCGCCGGGTTCCTGGCGGCCGGGCGGGTGCTGTGGACAATCGCCGCAGTCCTGGCTCTGGCGGGGCTGCTGCGGCCGGGGGCGCTGCGGCCGGTGTGGCGCGTCTGGAGGACGCTGGGCGCGCTGCTCGGCGGCGCGATAACGCTGACGGCGCTGGCTGCCGCCTGGTACCTGGTCCTGACGCCGCTGGCGCTGATCCTGCGATGGGCCGGGCGCGACGCGCTCGGACTGCGCCCCCGCGCTCCGGACGGCAGCGCCTGGCGCGTCCGCCCGCCTTCGCCCCCCCTTGAACGATACTTCCGGCCCTTCTGAAAGGAACCGCTGCCATGAGCGATCCGGCCCGGACGCGGGAGGACCTCGACCGAGCCGCGCGGCGACCGCGCGCCGGACTCTTCGCCGAGCTCTTCGGACTGCTCCGGCACACCAAGAAGTGGTGGCTGCTGCCGATCCTGGTTCTGCTCCTGCTGCTGGCGCTGCTGGCCGCCTTGGGCGGCAGCCCGCTGGCCCCCTTCATCTATACCCTGTTCTGAGCCGGCCATGACCGAAAGCCCGTCGTCCGCCGCCCCGGAAGCGCCCCGCTTGACCTGGCGCGCCAAGGCCGCCCTGCTGGCCTTCGGGCTGGGGCTGATGGCAGCGGTCGAACTGTTGCTGCGCCTGAGCGGAGTCGCCCCGCCGCCGCGCCTGCGCGATCCCCTCGTCGAGGGAGGCGCGGTGGACCGCGCCTACGCCCCCGGCGCCCTTCCCGGCGGCGAGGCCGCGCACGTCTGCCCGTGGATCCGCCCCGAGTTCCCGGCAAACTTCCAGCCGATCCCCCTGCGGAAGACCTCCGGGGAGGTACGCATCTTCGTCTTCGGCGGGTCCAGCTCCGTCGGCTATCCCCACGACGGGCGCCTGGCCTTCTCCTCCTTCCTCGAAGCCGGGCTGAACGCCGTTCTCCCCGCCGGGCGACGCGCTCGCGTCCTCAACGTGGCGCAGAACGGCATCCCCGCGGGAACCTGCCTGCGCCTGATGCGCGAGATGGCCGACTACGCGCCGGACCTTTTCGTCGTCTATTCCGGCAACAACGAATATGCGAACGATCACGTCTATCGGAACGTGCGCCGCGGAGGACGGGTCGTCGCCGGGGCGCGCGGTATCGCCGTTCACCTGGCCCTGTACCGTCTCATCGAGCGCGCGCTCCTTCCCGCCCGGGCGCGTGTGCATGCCGCCTTCTTCGTCGGCGATTCCGCCGCGCAGGCGCCGGCCTACTCCGAGACCGAGCGGCGTCTCATCGCCGACAACTACGCCTACGTCATGGCCGCCATGACCGAACTCTGCGCCGAACGCAATATCGGCCTGCTGCTCTGCTCCGTGGCGGCCAATGAGGCGGACTGGCCGCCCTATCGTTCAACCTTTCGCCCGGCGACCCCGGCGGCGGAACGCGAGGCCTGGCGGAGCGCCTTCGCGCGGGCCATCGGCGCGTGGAAGGCGGGCAACGCCGATGCCGTCCTCGAACTCGTGTCCGGCCTGGAGGCGGTGGACGACGCGCGCGCCGACCTGCATTTCCTCGCTGGACGGGCGCTCCTGGCGCGGGGTCGCACGGCGGAGGCGGCGGCGCGCTTCACGCGCGCGCTGGACCTGGATAACGTCTGTTACCGCGCGCGCCCGTCTCAGAACGAACTGGCACGTCGCGCCGCGGCGACGGGCGGAGCCGACTTTGCGGACGTCGTCGCCGCCCTGCGCAGAGCCGGGGCCGGCGCGCCCCTGGGCGAGGCGCTCTTCTGGGACCACTGCCACCCCCGACCCGCGACGCACGAGATGATCGCGCTCTGCGCGGCAGAGGCGCTCTTCGAAGCCGGGCGCCTGCCGCAGCCGGCGGACGGCTGGCGCGCGCGCTGGGGGGAGGCTGTGCGGCGCTATCGCGACGGGGTGCGCCTGTCGCCCGCCGACCGGGCGCGCGCCTTGCGGAACGCGGCCTCCGGTTGGATGGGCCTCTGGACCAGCCATCGCGGCGCCGAGGACCTTCTCCGCGACGACCCCGCCATCCTGGCGCGGGCGCTCGAATACCTCGACAAGGCCGTCGAGACCGATCCGCGCACCCCCGGCTCGCGCTTCTATCGCGGCGTGATCTTTGCGCAGCTCGGCCAACGCGACCGAGCCCTCGCCGACTGGCGCGAGGAACTGGCCCTGGGCTCGAGCGACGGCCCCCTGCGCGACGTCCTCGAAGGACTGCTCGCCGGACGCATTCCCCCCGACCGCGGCTTCGACGAGTGGCTCTTCATCCGCAATGACATGGTGCGCTGACCCCTCCGTCCGGAGCGCCCCCTGCGTCCAAGACAAAACGGCGGAAGAAGGATTCTCGATCCTTCTCCCGCCGTCGTTCGTCCGCCGTCAGCCCCTCACGGGGTTGTCTTGTCCGCGTCAATCCCCCGCGCAATGTCGAAGTTGTGCCAGATCAGGGGCGAGTCGTTGCTGCGGCACGTCGCGTTATGGTAGCTGTCGCCGAAGCTGCCGCAGTAGGCCGAAGCGTTCCAGGTGCCGCCGGGGTGGCTGGCTACGCACGTGCCGGTGAGGTCCCAGTAGGCAATCCGCATCTCGCCATCGCCGAACCAGGCGGCCGAGAGGTCGCCATAGAGCACGTTGTACCCGTCGCGGTGATCGTACCAGCCGAAGCCGGGCAGATTCGCCTGCGCCGCCTCGTTGCCGCGGCTGAAGCAGTCGGAGACGAGCGCGCGGCCGGCATTCAACTTGACCGTCTTGAAGACGGGGCAACCGGAGATCGTCTTCACCTGCGGCTTGGTGTAGGCCACGGGGATTTCGGTGTAGGCCGCTGTGGGACCGCCGCTGGCATGGGTGCTCATGTTGTAGATCGGCATGTTGCGGTAGTTGTACTGCATGTAGAGGCCGTTCTGGCGGTA
>JAKJEM010000024.1:0-13555 GCA_022705425.1 Planctomycetota bacterium | reverse complement strand
CCCGCGCAGCAGCGTTGCCGCGTCGAAACCGCCGGCGTTCTGCCAGCCGCGCAGGTTGAAGCGGTCGGAGTTGCCGGAAATCCCGCCCCAGCCGCGACCCGTGTCGTAGTGCGCCGCGCCCACGGCCGAAGGACAGTAGAACACCTTGGCGTCGGGCATGGCGTTCGTCGTCATGAGGAGTCCAAGGGCGTAGGGACTGAGCTTCAGAGCCGAACTCGATGCCGCCGCGGGCGTCGGGTACCAGCTCGACGCGATGCACGAGTACTCCAGCCGGTTGTCGCCGGCGTACTGCACGTGAACGGGGCCGCCGTTGAGAACCTGGTCCGCGCGGTCGGTGTAAAGCTCCGGGTGGGAGTAGAACATCCCCGGCCAGCCGGCCGTGCTGCCGCGCGGCTCGCCGCCGTAGTACCAGCTCAGGTTGCCGGGGTAATACCCGCCGTAGTCGCCGGAATAAACCTCGAGCCCCTTGGCCATCTGATTGAGGTTGTTGATGCAACTGCTGCGCCGCGCCTTCTCACGCGCGCTCGCCAGGGCGGGCAGGAGCATCGCCGCCAGGATGGCGATGATCGCGATCACCACCAGAAGCTCAATCAACGTAAAGGCGTCCCGCAACCGCCGCCACATCGCCTTCCGCATCCTCTCTCGCCTCCTCTCGGAAAAATGACGTCGGGACGCCGGGCGCAGGACGACGCGCCGCGCGTCCCGACGTGTGCCTCTACGACACGATCTGAACGGCTTCCGCCGCCAGACTAGAACCTCCCGTTTCCGGCCGGCGTTCCCACGTCCACGCCGGAAAGATTGTCGAACATGTTCCAGATCAGCGGCACGCCGTTGACAGCCATAGCGTGGGAGACCGACGACGCGTCGCCACGCCAGCCGGGCGCGGGCAGATGCGTCTGCGGGTTGATATCGTCCGGGCCCGTGTCCCACCAGTTATTGGCGTCGGCGCCGAAGTAATGGTCGGAGAAGAATGTCCCCGACCCGCGAATGCCGTTGAGGATGCCGGCGGTGTCCCACCACATGATCTTCTGCTCGGCGTCGCCGTACCAGCCGGTGTGGAAATCGCCGTAGAGGACGTTGTAGCCGTCGCGATGGGCCTTGTTGGCGAAGCCCGGACGTTGCGTGTATGCAGCGGACGTGTTCTTGCCGAAGGCGTCCGAAACGATGGCACGGTTGCCCAGAAGCTTCTGGGTCTTGAAGACGGGACATCCGGCGTCGGCTACAACCACCGGCAGGGTATAGCGCACCCCTACGCGCATGCGCCCCATCCCCGGCCCATAGGTGGCGTGCGTGCTGTAGGACCACCCCGGCTGGCTGCGGTAGCTGTACTGGCTGAGGACCGTGGTCACCTTGTCGTTGAGCGCGGTGGCGGTGGTGTTGTAGTTGCGCTTGGGCCACTTGCCGTTCGTCAAGGTGTAGGCGTCGAAGCCGCCGGCAGCCATCCAGTCGGTCAGGTTGTCATTGTTACTGGGATACTCCGGGCCTCGGTCGTGATAGGTCGTGTTGTGGGCGCAGATCTCCACGGCCCCCATCGCGGAGGGGCAGTAGAAGGCCTTTCCGTCGCCCATGCCTCCGGTGGCCAGCAGCAGCCCGAGGCTGATCGGCGCGGTGCGCAGCGCCCCGGCCGGAGGCATGGCTGTGTTGTCAATATAGCCCGACGCGATGCAGCGCATGTCCGCGCGCCGGTCCTGGTCGCGTCCGCCGCAGGAATCGTAGATCGAGCCCGTGTTGTTTGTATAGACGCCCTTGCCGCCGAAGGCATACTGGTAGCCCCAGTGCGGCTTGCCCGGCAGGTAGCTGGCGTAGTCCGAGCCATAGAACTCCAGCGCCTTGCCGATCTGATTCAGGTTGCTGATGCAGTTGCTGCGCCGCGCCTTTTCCCGCGCGCTGGCCAGGGCGGGCAGGAGCATCGCCGCCAGGATCGCGATGATCGCGATGACCACCAGCAACTCGATCAGCGTAAAGGCCGAGAGCCACTTGCGCAGAGCCATGACACAGTCCTTTCACATAAAAACCTGCCCGGCGCTTCCCAGCGCATCACGCCGTGGCGACCGCCGCCTCGGACACGGCGCAGGGCGCCGCGGTGGATTCGCGCACAACCAGACTGCCGCCCACGAGCGCCCGCGACGCCGTCGGACGGCCTTCGATTCGGTCCATGAGGGTCTTGACGGCAATGCGCCCCAGCCCGCGCCAGTCCACCTGCCACGTCGTCAGCGGGGGAACGCTGTTCAGCCCGGCGGGGGTGCCGTCGAAGCCGACCACGGACACCTCGCGCGGGACGGAAACGTCGCGCTCCAGCAGAGCGTGCATCAGCCTGATGGCCGTCTGGTCCTCGGAAGCCATGATCGCCGTGGGGCGCTCCTCCGGGGGAAGGGCCAGAAAGCCTTCCGCGTAAGCGCGGAAGCGCCCGTCCAGCGGCGCGCGCCGGCTCAGGCGCAGTCCGTGCCCTTCGGCGATCCGCCCCAACGCCTCCCAGCGCCGCTCGAAGGCGGTGTGTTTGTCGTCGCCCTGCACGAACTCGATGCGCCGGTGGCCCTGCGCGACGAGGTGCTCCGCCAGGGCGGCGATCCCCGCCTCGTTGTCCGGTTCCACGGAGGGCAGGTCGGCGCCGGGGGTGGTCGTGGCGCCGAAGAGGACGCAGGGCCCGAACCGGCGCAGAAGGGACGCCGGCACGGGATCGGAGGGCAGGATCAGCAGCCCGTCGAACTGCATCCGCGCCAGGGCCTCGGGCGGGGCGCTCTGGGCCAGTTCCTCCTCGCGCAGCAGCACGGAAAGAACGGACAGCCGCCGCTCCTGCGCGCTGGCCATCACACCGGTATAGGTTTCATCCCAGAAGCGCGAGAACCCCACGTGCGAGACACAGAAGACGACGGCAATCGCGTGATGGCGGAAGGGGACGCGCACCGAACGCGCCCGCGCCAGCTGCCGCCCGAAGGCGTCCGGCACGAATCCGGTCTCCTCGACGACCCGCATCACCCGCTCGCGCACGGCATGACTGATCGTCCCCCGGCGCGAAAGCACGCGGCTGACGGTGGACTTCGACGTCCCCGCCATGCGTGCCACGTCCGCCATCGAGTACTTCGCGGCGGGACGTTCCAAGTCATTCATCCCTGCTCTCCCACGCCGCCGAACACCGGTTGCGGCAACCGATTGCACCCGGTATAATAGGCGTCGCTGCCGCCGTTGTCAAGACTGAATCTTGTGGTCCCAGACCCAGGAGGTCATCCATGGCGTTCTCCCACCGTCGCATTGTGCCGGGTCTTCTCGCGTCCTTGTTCTTCCTGCTGCTCTTCGCAACGCCCGCCCCGGCATGGTGGGATACGCTCATCAAGACGTGGCGGCCCATCCCGCTGGTGCAGGAATACGAAGCAGAGCAGTGCAAGGGCTTCCCTCCGGCGTCCGTGAAGGACGACCCGCAGGGCAACGGCGGGCGCGGGAGCAAGGCGGTGCTGCTGAACCCCGGCGCGCCGGCGATTTCGGTGGAACTCGAGGGCCTGCGCCCGGAGGGACTCTACTGCCTGTGGATGATCGCCCGCGCCGCCGACGGCAATGCCGCGCTGCCGCGCAAGCCGAACCACGTCACCCTGCGCGTCGTGGAGGCCGCCACCGGCAACGAGAAGAGCTGGACCGTTCTGACGACGCATCGCGAGCGATACTTCGCGGTCGCCCAGATCTACTTTCCCGCCTATGCCGGCGGGAAGTACTCGGCCACCATGTCCCTGGACCCCCGGAGCGAACAGCCGCTGCTGGTGGACCGGCTGGAGTTGCGCGACGTGCTGGGCAACTGCGCCCGCCGCGCCTTCAAGACCCGACGCATGCTCACCAGCGATGAGGAACTGGCCGCCAAGCGCGCCGCCTTCGCCGCCGGGAATCAGAAGCAGGTTCGCGTGGGCCAGGAGACCTTCCGCGGCGACCTGGGCGAACGAACGCTGGAGGAACGCCTGGCGCGCAATGAGAAGCTGTGGGCGTGGGCGCCGGACTTCAACGCCCCCACCGGGCACGGCGACCCGAAGTACGGCTGGTTGATCGGACGCGACCGGCCCGGCATCGTGGCCGACGCCGCCGACGCCTTCGAGCGCACCGGCAACCCCGAGTTCGGCTGGGACGGGGCCGTGGCGCTTTGCGCCCTGGCCGAAAAGTACCCCGCGATTGACTACTTCGTCCAGGCCACCGGCCCCTACACAAACCTCGACCGCGACAAGGCCGGCAATCCCCCCTTCCATTTCAGCGCCCCGCCGGGCAAGAGCGTCTATCGCGGCTGGGCAGGCAGCGACTACGAGCGCATCCTCCGCGCCTACGACCGTCTCTTCGATTTCATTAACGGCAACGAGCGCCTGGCCCAGTACGTCGGCGCCAGGATCCCCTGGGTCAAGACGCCGCAGGACGTCCTGCGCCTCCTCGACACGAACCTGATCCAGGCCGGACTCGACCAGTGCATGAGGACGTACATCAGCGGCGGCGACGAGGCTAAGGCCCTCGCCCCGCTCGTCCAGGGCGTCTGCGACGAGTCCAACCGAATGCTCGAAACCGGCATCTTCGCCTCGATGGACATGAACATGACCTACGCCGGGGGGATTGACGACCAGGCGATCTGCAGCTACAGCCGCGACGGTGTCCATTACATCGGCTCGGTGGGCTACCTGAGCGCCGACCTTCTCCAGATCGCCCGCGTGCTGGCCCGCTACCGCCAGGCCGGCGGCCCCGCGCGTTTCGACATGACCGACCCGAAGCTCTACCCCCACATGCTCGAGGCGGAGAAGACCATCGCCCAGACGAACGTGGCCGGGGGCTTTACGCTGGTCATCGGCGACGCGCGCGACCTGCGTGTCGGGCGCAACGCCCAGGCCGAGCGCCACCCCTCGCGCATCCTCGGCGGCTTCGGACTTGCCGTGCTGGAAACCGGCGAAGCGCAGGAAGACCCCCTCCGGATGCGCGCCGCGGCCGTCCATACCGGCATCGGACGCGGCCACGCCCATCAGGACACGCTGAACCTGGACCTCTTCGCCCACGGCTGCCGCATGGCCCCGGACCTGGGCGGACGCCACGAAGGTCCCAACCGCGGCAGTCCGAACATGCGCTGGAACAAGGTCCACAACCTCGTCGAGGTGGACGACCGCAACTTCGAGAACACCTACGCCGGCTCCACCGTCAGCGGCACCGGCTGGACGCTCTCCTTCAGCCCCCAGCCCGGCGCGCAGTTCATGAGCCACGCCGCCCGCGCCACCTCGCACCCCGAAGTGACGCGCTACCAGCGCGATACGGCGATGATTGACGTGGACGCCGTCAACAGCTACTTCTTCGACGTCTTCCGCGTGGACGGGGGACGCCTGCACACCTACTGCTTCCACGGCGCGCGATCGAAGGACCTCCAGTCCAACGTCGAGTGGAAGCCGGCCGCCTCCGAAAACGCCAAGGCCTATCTGGCCCGGCACAAGGAGGGCACGCGGATCGAGGCCAAGGCGCCCGATACGCTCGTGGCCGACTGGATGATTGACGAGGCGCTGCAGCGCAGCTACCAGGGTTCGAGCTACCAGAAGGACCGCCGCCCCGTCACGCGCCTGAATCTCTTCAACGTCGCCGGGCTCGACGCGCTCGCCGGCAACGCGACCTCGGAGTTCTATCAGTACGACTTCCCCTTCCTCTATGTGCAGCGCCGATCCGAACAGCCGGGGCTGTCTTCGGCCTGGACGTCCGTCATGGAGCCGTACACCGGCGAGCCGTTCATCACCGAGAAACGTCGCCTGCCGGTGACCGGAGAGCCCGCCGCCGAAGCGCTGGAACTCAAGACGCAGAGCGGGTTCACGGACATCCTCTACTCGAGCGTGCGGCCCGAGATCACGGGCCAGGCCGGGGGCGCGCGCGTGGCGGGACGCTTCGGCTACTGCTCCTCGGACGCCCAGGGCTTCCGCATGGCGCACCTGGTCGGCGGAACGGAACTGCGCGCGGGGGACGTGGCCATCCGCGCCGAACGCCCCGCCTGGACCGGACGCATCACCGCCGTCAACTACGCCGACCGGTCCTTCATGCTCGACCAGCCCCTGCCCGGCCGCCTGCTCGGCGGCGCGTGGATGGCCATTGACACGGGAAGCATGCTCCACAACTTCCGCATCGAGTCGGTGGCGCCGACGCCGGGCGGCGCGCGGGTGACGCACGAGAAGACCGCCCGTTACTACCAGTCCACCGTGATGAACCTCGACCCCGCCGCCGGAACGGTGGAGTGCGAGATCGAACCGGTCGTCTTCGGCGCGGACACGCGCTTCTGCGACGGCGCCACCGTCAGCAACGAACGCGGCGACGCCTTCTGGAAGGCCGCCTTGGAGGAGGGCGATCGCTGGATGAATCTGGGCTTCCCCGGTTATCGCGGCTCGTCGCCGAACAAGCTGACGCTGGACATGTTCCCCGACGCCGATGGCGACGGCCGGCGCACGCTCCGGCTCTATGGCGGCCCCTCCGACAAGGACAAGGACGGCGTCTCCCTCAAGGACCAGGTCGTCCTGACGCTCGAGGTCACCCGCATCGCCGCCGACGGCGAGACCTTCTACTTCCGCCTGCCCCGGGAAGAGGCCTATCAGCGCGGCGGATGGCAGTTCGCCGACCGCCGCCTGGAGAACGAGGACAAGTCCTTCGTGTGGCAATCGCTCTACGCCGGTTCCAGCTTCCGTTGGAAGCTGCAGGGACCGCCGCTCGAGGCAACGTCCTTCGCCGATGCCGACGGCAACGGCAAGGCCAAGCTCAGCGCCTATGTCTTCGGTCCCGGCGACACGCTGCGCCTGGATACCTTCGTCCACGTCACCCGCCTCGACCGGGGGCTGTACGGCATCCGCGCGAACACCCCGTGCACCGTAACCCTTCCCGGCGTCGGCCGGACGCAGATCAGCCGCGACAACGGCGCGCCCTTCGAGGATTTCCCCTCGACCGCCACCGACGGGAAGGTGACGCTGAAACTCGACGAAGCCGCCCTCGGAAGGGGCGCTATCCAGATCAGAATCGGCGGCTGAACCTCGAAACGTTCGCCGCTCGCGTCGTCCCTCGGTCCGCAACTGCCGTCCGTGCAAACCGTCCGCCGCCCAGGCCCCATCGTCGGAGGATTTCATCATGATCCGCGCGCGCGTTCTTGCCGGCCTCGCCCTGCTCGGCGTCGCCCTTGGCCTGTCCGCCCAGCCCGCCGCGCCGCTGGTGCTCGACGCGGCCAAGGTCATTGACCGGACGTTGCCGGACTGCGGCATTCAGAAGTTGATTGACCAGGCGGCCGAGGCCGGCGGGGGCGTGGTGCGTCTGCCGGAGGGCGTCTTCCCCCTGCGCCGCGGACTGGTGCTGCGCGACAAGGTCGAGCTGGCCGGCGCGGGGATGGACAAGACCGTCCTCACCCCGGCGCGCAAGGTACTGCGCCTGGACGTCGTCAAGGACAGCCCCGACGCCGAGGGGAACATCTATCTCGCCGAACTCCCCGCCGACCTCGACATCGGCAGCGCGCTCATCAGTGTGCCCGCCTGGCCGCCGGCGTGGTACGGCGTGCCGCGGCCGGGGTGGGTCAAGAGCGTGGACCGCGAGAAGAAGACCCTCGTGGTCGAATGGCCCTACGGCCCCTGCAAGATGACGCCGGGCAAGGGGTTCCTGATCTACGGCGACGCCCTGGCCCCGGAGAAGGACATTGCCAAGGGCGCCACGGAGGTCGTCGTCAAGAACGCCTCGCTCCTCAAGGTCGGCGACCAGATCTGCTTCAACGAGCCACCGAACGAAGCGATGGAGGCGGTGGGCTTCGTCAAGGAAATCCGGGGGAACACCGTCGTACTCGAGTCCCCCACCGTGCGCGCCTTCGCCGCCTGGCCCGACACCAAGACCATCGGCAACTCCAAGCACAACGCCCTGCACTGGGTCGTCTTCCCGATGATCCAGGGGATGAAGGTCCGCAACGCTGTCGTGCGCGACCTGACGGTGCAGGGAGACCCGAAGGGCATGCGCACCGTCCAGAACCGTTACACTCTCTCCGGCATTCACACCTTCAACACCATCGAGTGCCATTTCGAGCGCGTGGCCGTGCGCGACTGGCCCGCCGACGGCATCAGCCTGCAGACCGGCGACAAGTGCCGCGTCGTCCGCTGCGAAGCCACCGGCTGCCTCGGCAACGGCTTCCATCCCGGCACCGGGCTGACGAACACCGTCATCGAGGAGTGCGTCGGACGCGAGAACGGCAGCGGACTTTACTTCTGCTGGCACAACCGCGGCCATGTCCTGCGCAAGAACACCTTCAGCGCCAATCGCGGCGGCGGCATCACCGGACTGGGCAACCCCGGCGACCGCGGCAACCTCCTCGAGGAAAACGTCATCGAACGCAACGGCGGGCCCGGCATCGAAATCAACGGCGGGATCGTCTCGAACAACATCCTGCGCCGCAACGTGATCCGCGACAACTCGACCTCCGCTCCCGGCAAACATCCCGGCATCGCCCTCCACGCTTCGGTCGAGGACGCCCGAGCCTATACGATCGAGGGGAATACGATCGAGAGCACGACGAATCCCCCCACGCAATGGGTCGGCATCGAGGAGAAGGCCGGCAAGCGCGGCGACAAGCTGACCGTCTGCGACGAGAACGTCATCCGCGGCAACAAGCTCTCCGGACACAAGACCGCCGACATCATCCTCGTCGGCCCCAAGACGGTGTGCGAGGATAACGGCGACGCCAAGGTCGTCCGCAACATTGCGCCGGAGGCCCCCGCCGCGCCGGCGAAGTGACGGACTCCCGGAGAAGGCCGCCGTCGGGCCGGTCCGGGACGCGGCACGAAGGGCTTGACCCTTTGCCGGAGATGTGACAGACTGGCTCGAGGAAGCCCGAAGTGTGTAAGGAGGACGCCATGGAGACCGATCCCCGTCCGACCGGCGCTCGTCCCGGCGCCTGCCCGCTGTGCGCGTTCAAGGCCGCCTACGAGAACTCGGACGTCGCGCAGCACGTGCGCGGGGTGCAGCGCGAGTCGCTGCTGTTGATGCGCAGCCTGTTGAACGCCGCCATCCAGTGCGCCGAGGGCCAGCTTTGCTCGCGGCATCGCGCCGCCGCCGAGCGCCCCCCCGCCGATGGCGCGCCGCCGGCGTAAGGGCTATGCCTGCGCCTGCGGCGGACGCGCCGGGGCCGGGGGCGTCTGCGCCCGGGCCGCCGGGGGCGCTGCCGCCGCGGCCGGACGCGGCCGCTTGAAGAAGTAGTGCACCTGCGTGTGCGTTTCCTGCCGCCCCACAATCGTCACCTTCTCGCTCACGGCCACGATTCCCACCATCTCGAAGCCGTGCGTGCCGAGCAGATTGAGCTGCTCCTCGCTGAGCATCTCCCCCTGCGGACGCACGACCGTCTTGTAGTCCCATGCCGGCATGCTTCTCTCCTTCCCGTGCCTGCGCCGCCGCGCGTCGGGCGGCCCGCCTGATGATAGTGGCATCGCGGGCGGGAGTCAATGCGGGCGTTGCGCCCCCCGCGCAGCAGCAGTATAATCCCCCTGCCGTCGCGGGCGTCGCGTCCGCGCGGCCCTTCCAGCAGGTTGGCTCGGAGTCCCACCATGCGGCGCGTAGGACGGCTACTGGCGCTTGTCGGCGCGGCGTGCCTCATCGGCGGCCTCGGGCGCGCCGGCGGCGATGCGCCGTCGGTGCCGGCGCTGCCGGCGCTGAAGGACGTGGCGCCCGAGGTCATCGTGACGGTGAACGGCACGCCCGTGTCGCGCGAGAGCCTCGCGGCGCTGGCAATCCTGCTCGACCGCGACCGGCTGCTCGATGCCCTCATCACCGTCGAGGTCGTCCGCCAGGAGGCCGTGCGGCGCGGCGTCGGGGTCACGGCGGCGGAGATCGAGGCGGAGTCGCAGCGCGCCACGGCGGAGGAACTGGACGCGGCGGCGCAGCGCCTGGGCGCGAAGAGCCAGGCCGACCTCGTCGCGCGCGGGAAGATGTCCGTCGAGGAAGCCGCCGCCGAGCGCGCGCGCCTGGCGGCCTGGTATCGCCCCATGGCGGCCTTCAACCTGCTGACCGAGAAGCTGATGCGCCAGGACTTGAAGGTCGGCGACGACGACGTGCGCGCGGAGTTCGACCGCCAGTACGGCCCGAGAGCCCGCGTCCAGCAGATCGTCCTGCGCACGCGCACCGAGGCGGAGGAAACGCTCAACCGCCTGAACGCGGGGGCGGACTTCGCGCAACTGGCGCGCGACCTGTCCCTGGATCGCGTCTCCGCGCGCGCCGGAGGCGAGTTGCCCCCGCAGCCGCGCGGGTCGCCCCTCGGCGACGCCGCCTTCGCGCTCAAGCCCGGCCAGATCAGCCCCGTCCTTCAGACCCCCGACGGCTTCCACCTCATCAAGGTGCTGGAACTCATCCCGGGCGAGAACAGGAACTTCGACGAGCTGCGCGAGACCTTGCGCCGCGACGTGACCGCCCGCCTCCTGCGCGAGCGCCGCCCCTTCTGGCTGCGTGAACTGCGCGCCAAGTCCATCATCCGCCCCAGCGCGGACATCTCGGGAGTGGCCCCCCAATGAAGATTGACCCGTCCTTCCGCGTCAAGATGCTCCCCCCCTACCTGTTCGGCAAGCTCAACGCCCTCAAGTACGAGAAGCGCCAGAAGGGAATTGACATCATTGACCTGGGAATGGGGAACCCCATGGACCCCACCCCGAAGCGCGTGGTGGACAAGCTCTGCGAGGCGGTGCGCGACCCGCGCAACCATCGCTACTCCACGGCTACCGGCATCTTCAACCTCAAACGCGAAGTCGCCCAGGTCTATGCGCGCCGCTACGGCGTCGCGATTGACCCGGCCGGCGAGGTCATCTGTACCATCGGCTCCAAGGAGGGATTTTCCCACTTCTGCCTGGCCCTGCTGGGGCCGGGAGACCTGGTGGTCGTGCCGCAGCCGGCCTATCCCATCCACTCCTTCGCCGTGGCGCTGGCGGGGGCGAGCGTCGTGGGCGTGCCCCTCGAGAGCGAGGAGCAACTCCTGCGCGACGTCGAGCGCGCGATGCGCTCCCTGATGCCGCGCCCGAAGGCCGTGGTGCTGAACTTCCCGCACAACCCCACGGCGCGGACGGTGGAACGGGACTTCTTCGAGGACATGGCGCGCCTGGCGCGAAAGCATCGCTTCCTCGTCATCAGCGACATGGCCTACGCGGCGACGACCTTCGACGGCTACCAGGCGCCGAGCTTCCTCCAGACGAAGTACGGCAAGGAGGTGGCCATCGAGTTCAGCACCATGTCGAAGGAGTACAACATGGCCGGGTGGCGCATCGGCTTCGCGGTGGGCAACGCGGAGGCGGTGGGCGCGCTGGGCCGATTGAAGGCGTACTACGACTACGGCATCTTCCAGCCCGTGCAGATCGCCTCGATCATCGCCATGCGCCATTGCGCGGCGGAGGCGGCGGAGCAGGCGCAACGCTACCAGCGCCGTCGCGACATCCTCTGCGAGGGACTGGCCCGCGCCGGCTGGGAGGCCGAGAAGCCCCGCGCCAGCATGTTCGTGTGGGCGAAAATCCCGGCGCCCTACGCGCGGATGGGCTCGGTCAAGTTCGCCTATGAACTGATGGAGAAGGCCCTCGTGGCGGCGGCCCCCGGCGCGGGGTTCGGCGAGGCGGGGGAAGGATATCTGCGCCTGGCGCTCGTCGAGAACGAGAAACGATTGCGCCAGGCCGTGGCCCAGATCCGGCGGGCCTTTCCCGCCGCCGGCGCGCGCGCGTAGGCGGCGGACGCAACACCCCTTGCGCAACCGCGCAGCGGACGTGGTATGATGTCGCGCCGCGTTTCCGGCGCCGGGTTCGAACAGCAGGATGAATTGATGGCCGAATCATTCAAGGGCGGCGTGCATCCGTGCGACCGCAAGGACGTCACGGCGAGCCTGCCGATCGTGGACGCGCCCCCGCCCGCGCGGGCGGCGATCCTGTTGTCGCAGCACCTGGGCGCCCCCTGCCGCCCGGCGGTGGCCGTCGGCGACCGCGTCCGCACGGGCCAGCGCATCGGCGCGCCGCACGGCTTCATCTCCGCCCCCGTCCACGCCTCGATCACGGGCGTCGTCGTTGCCATCGAGGACCGCCCCAGCCCCGTCACCGGCGCACGCACGCCCGCGGTGGTCATCGAGCGCGACGCCGCCGAGGACGCCTGGGCCGAAGGCGCCGATGTCGAGCAGGATGTCTCGGCGCTGACGCCGGAGATCATCCGCGAGCGCGTGCTCGACGCCGGCATCGTCGGCCTCGGCGGCGCAACCTTCCCCACACACGTCAAGCTGAGCCCGCCCCCGGAGAAGCCGATAGACACGGCCATCCTGAACGGCGCGGAGTGCGAGCCCTGGCTCAATTGCGACAACCGCCTCATGATCGAAGAGGCGGCGGGCGTCCTCGATGGCTTCCGCTACATGATGCGGGCGCTGAACTGTCCGCGCGGCATCGTGGCGATGGAATCGAACAAGCCGGAGGCCGCGCGGGCCATGCGCGAGGCCCTCGGCGGCGACGACCGGATCACGGTCGCCCTCCTGCCGGTCAAGTACCCGCAGGGAGCGGAGCATCAGCTCATCAAGGCGCTGCTCGGGCGCGAGGTGCCCTGGCGCGGCGGATTGCCGATGGCGGTGGGGGTGGTGGTGCAGAACGTCGCCACGGCTTACGCGACGTGGGAAGCGGTGCGGTTCCGCCGACCGATCACGCGCCGCGTGATCACCGTGGCCGGCGACGGCGTCGAGCGTCCGGGGAACTACCGGGTGCGCTTGGGAACGCCGGTGTCCGAGCTGCTGGCTCTGTGCGGCCTGCGCCCGGAAGCGCGACGCCTGGTCCTTGGCGGGCCGATGATGGGCATTGCCCAGCGCACGTCCGAAGTCTCCGTCATCAAAGGCACCAGCGGCGTTCTGGCGCTGACCGCTGCGCCCGAGGCCGCCTACGGGCCGTGCATCCGCTGCGGGCGGTGCGTCCGCGCCTGCCCCTACGGCCTGACGCCGGCCGAAATCAGCCGCGCCGTCGAAAAGCTGAACATGGACGCCGCCGTGGAGTGGAACGTCCTCGAGTGCAAGGAATGCGGCTGCTGCACCTACGTCTGTCCGGCCAGGCGGCCCATCGTGCAGCAGGTGAAGCTGGCCAAGGCCGAAGTCGCCCGCCGCAAGGCGCGCGCGAAGTGAAAGAGACCCCATCGTGACCCAAGCCGAAACGACAACCGCCGCGAAGACGGACTGGGTGGTGGCGCCGTCGCCGCACATCAAGGACAGCGAGACGACGGGGCGCATCATGTGGTCGGTGGTGCTGGCGCTCCTGCCGGCAGGGGTATGGGCGGTGTACCTCTTCGGCGCGATGACCCTCTACGTCATCGCCCTGTGCGTCCTCAGCGCCGTCGCCACCGAAGCCCTGATCCAGAAATGGCGCGGGAAACCCGTCACCATCGGCGACGGAAGCGCCGTCGTCACCGGGCTGCTCCTGGCGTATATCCTGCCCTCGCACTCCCTGGTGCTCGAAGGCGGGCAGGTCGCCTCGCTGACCTGGCTGCGCTGGCAGGTGCCGGTGATCGGGTCGGTCTTTGCCATTGCCGTCGTCAAGCATTGCTTCGGCGGCCTGGGGTGCAACATCTGGAA
>JAKJEM010000249.1 GCA_022705425.1 Planctomycetota bacterium | reverse complement strand
CCGACCTGCCCAAGCCGCCGGCGCCCGTGCTCCATCCGGGAACCCTCGAACCCGTCACGCCCGACGACCTCCTGCCGCTCTTCCCGATGGGCCTCATCGAGCAAGAGGCGAGCGCGGAACAGTGGATCGAGATCCCCGAGCCGGTGAGGAACGTCTACAAGCAGTGGCGGCCGACACCTCTTCACCGCGCCCGTCGCCTCGAACAGGCCCTCGATACCCCCGCCCGCATCTACTACAAGTACGAGGGCGTCAGCCCCGCCGGGTCCCACAAGCCGAACACCGCCGTGCCGCAGGCCTACTACAACAAGATCGCCGGGACCAAGCGGCTCGTCACCGAGACCGGCGCCGGACAGTGGGGTTCCTCTCTCTCCATGGCCTGCACGTTCTTCGACCTTTCCTGCAAGGTCTTCATGGTGCGGGTCAGCTATGACCAGAAACCGTACCGCCGGGCCCTCATGGAGGTCTACGGCGCCCAGGTGAGCGCCAGCCCGTCGACAGAGACCGAGGCCGGGCGAGCGATCCTCGAGAGAACCCCGAACTCCACCGGGTCACTCGGGATCGCCATCTCCGAGGCCGTCGAGGTGGCGGCGAAGGACCCCGATTCCCGCTACGCCCTCGGGAGCGTTCTCA
>JAKJEM010000248.1:371-636 GCA_022705425.1 Planctomycetota bacterium | reverse complement strand
AATCACAATGGTGTAATGCTCAACCAGCTGACGGATAAGCTCCTCGATGCGCTGCGTGGCGATGGGGTCCAGCGAAGCGGCAGGCTCGTCCATCAAAATCACGCTCGGTTTCACCGCCAGCGCCCGCGCGATGCACAGGCGCTGCTGCTGCCCGCCCGAAAGCGCCAGGCCGGATTTCCCGAGATTGTCTTTCACCTCATTCCAGAGGGCCGCCCCGCGCAGACTGGTCTCCACGATCTCGTCCAGTACGTTTTTCTCGCGAATG
>JAKJEM010000248.1:0-360 GCA_022705425.1 Planctomycetota bacterium | reverse complement strand
CTGCCTGAGCGCGACAACATCCATGCTGAAGATGTCTTCGCCGTCCAAAAGCGCCTGCCCCTCGGTGCGCACACCGGGGATAAGGTCATTCATGCGGTTAAAGGTCCGCAAAAAGGTGCTCTTTCCGCACCCGGAAGGCCCGATGATGGCGGTCACCTGTTTTTCAGGGATTTCAATACTGATATCCTCAAGAGCGCGGAATTTTCCGTAATACAGGCTGTAGGAATGGGTTTCAAGTTTAATAGCGTTCATTGATGCAGACGAACTCCGGCACTTAGTTTACGGGAAATGAGGTCGATAATCAAATTAATCAGGATAATAGAAACAATCAAAACTGCGCCGGTTCCCATCGCCTTCTCA
>JAKJEM010000247.1 GCA_022705425.1 Planctomycetota bacterium | reverse complement strand
AGGCGGGAATATCCTTTGGACCCGGCCCCCCAAGCACTACGCCATGATGGGATGGAACCTCTTTGTGACGAAACCCTCAGGCGGGCGCCTGGTCCTCTGCGTCTGGGGAGAGTGGTTCCCGCAGGACATGGACCCTGAAAAACAGACTGAATTTCTGAAATTCGTGACGGATTCTGTGATCGGCATACTGGGAGGTTAGGAGCGGAGAAATCGGAATCGGGATCGCTATCGCTATCGGTATCGGTATCGACACCCAGCAAGTCAATCGCGAAAGAGCACACTGGACTGTAGACAAAAGAATCGATCCCGATATCGATAGCGATTTGGAAGGAGAGAAGACTGTCGGCATGGGCTTGCAGAGGAAAGAACGAGCGACACGAGAGCGGGCAGCCAAGGCCGGCCCCTCGACAGACCGGAAGAAAAGAGAGAGACTATTCCCAACACGGCAGCCCACCCAACCGCCAGTCGCCTTCGGCTCCGGCGGTTGGTGGCCGCTGATGTTAGGCCGCGTTCGCCGACGACCGCCAGAGTTCCGTGGCGCTCACGCGCTTCAAGATCGAAGAGATTGACAACCTTTACAAGAAACTCAAATGAAGAAGAGAATGATGCTGGCGGCCGTCTGTTCGGCTGTGTTCCCTG
>JAKJEM010000246.1 GCA_022705425.1 Planctomycetota bacterium | reverse complement strand
TGTGGCAGGCGCTGGCCGTGGCTGTTACGGCGCACGACCGGCTAGAGGTGGACAAACTCCAGCGGAAGGGGGTAATGCGATGAGCGTACAACCGTGCGGGCGATGCCTGAACTGCCGCAACGGAGCGCCGGGGCTGTGCATGGCGGAGGCGCGCCACAACGCCACAACGCAGGTAGCCGCGCGCAACTGCCGGTGCGGTACACCCCTGTTCGGCAAGCGCCGGTTCTGCGCCGAATGCCGCCAGAAACGGAACACGGAGACGGCCAAGACGCGGATGCGGGCCATGCGGAGTCGAGGTGTAATGACAAAGCCGACAGCCTGCCAGGTGTGTAATCGGGCGGTAAAGCCGGTGGGGCTGTGCTACTCGTTCGCAGATGGTGTGTGGGAGTGCGATCGTTGCTATCTGGAAAGGCGCGCGAAGCGGGAATCCGGGACCAAGGACATGCCAGACCATGTTGCGGGAGTCGTTCACGCTGGATAGTTCTGATGCGATGGGCGGGAGATATGGCAAAACACAACGCGGGTGACTGTCTGCATTCTGCGCCAAGGGACAGATTCGTTGATAAAGTTGCTGAATGCGCGGTGGTTGGGGCGATGCTGTTGAACGCCGATGTGTGGCCGGACATAGCGGCGACCGGGCTAAC
>JAKJEM010000245.1:374-651 GCA_022705425.1 Planctomycetota bacterium | reverse complement strand
AATCTTTCCCCGTAAGGGCTTATCCGGTATTAGCACAAGTTTCCCTGTGTTGTTCCGAACCAAAAGGTACGTTCCCACGCGTTACTCACCCGTCTGCCACTGACGTATTGCTACGCCCGTTCGACTTGCATGTGTTAAGCCTGCCGCCAGCGTTCGCTCTGAGCCAGGATCAAACTCTCAAGTTGGACTTGAAACTTTAAACCGGCTGATCACAACGTTTGACGAGGTCCCACCATTCTTACCGACCGAAGCCGGCAGCCATCTACGATTCACATCG
>JAKJEM010000245.1:0-364 GCA_022705425.1 Planctomycetota bacterium | reverse complement strand
CTGGTCACGCTTGAATTGACGAGAACAATTTAAACTTACCTTGCTTTCGCAATGCTTGCTTTAACTTGTCTCTAGTCAAAACGTGTCCGGCCATGATCCCCGCGCTCCTAAGAGCCGGCAATGCCCGCCGTCCACGTTTCTCTTTCTTCATCTTTACTTGTCAAACAGCCCGAAACCCGAGGGTTTCACCCGCCCATAGCTGGGCGAAAATCTTTGATGTCTCTACTTAAAGAGACCCGCTATCTATCCGACGCCGAATGACAACCGACAACTATCGGCTGTTTGTTCACTCATCTCGATGAGGAGCTTCGGAGACGCAGAAGCGTGCCGAGGCAGAGGGCCAAGGCAGCGCCGCGTCGATGGG
>JAKJEM010000244.1 GCA_022705425.1 Planctomycetota bacterium | reverse complement strand
ATGTGCGGGCCGCGAGCGGCTTTCTGCCGGTGCTTTTTGTCATTGCTCCTGGTAGAGTCCGGTTCTTGGGCGAGTCGGGCTGGCTCGTGGCCCGCGCAAACCTGTGGGGCTGGACGTCGGTCGTGTTGGCTGGTTACCTCTGGCCGACGCCCGGCCTCACAACAGGACGGCCCGCGCGGGCGACCGGAAACCAAGCGCGCGGGCTGTCCACTGATTACCGGCAATAGGGCCGGAAAAGACAGCGGCCCCGGGACTGCAATCCCGAGGCCGCAACGAAAGGACGTTCTGATGTATGCGAGATTGTATCACAGCCGGTGCTTCTACGACAAGCACGGCATCGAGAGGCTGACGGAGCCGATGCAGGAGATCGAGTCACGGATGATGGACGGCTGTCCGATATGCGACGGGAGCGGCTGGACGTTCGAGGCCGACCCGTACGGCGAGGAGTTCTACCCCGCACCCTGCCCGCTCGGCGGACAGTTCCCCACGCTGCACGACGGGAGGACGATGTGAGCCGCTTTGACCTTGGATACCGCGACCCGCAACAGCCGGGGGAGACGTTCGGCGAATACCAGGAGAGATCAGAAGCCTGCTACCGCGAGATGGTGGCGGCGAACGACGACGACGAAAGGAACGATGATGACAACAGCAATA
>JAKJEM010000243.1 GCA_022705425.1 Planctomycetota bacterium | reverse complement strand
GGTTGTTGTCAACCATAATCCAGCGGCGGCCAAGCCGCTGGGCCACGACACCGGTCGTGCCGCTTCCGGCGAAGAAGTCCACCACAAGATCCCCTGGATTCGAGCAAGCCACGATGATTCGTTCCAGTAACCTCTCCGGCTTCTGGGTTGGGTATCCAGTCCGCTCCTTGCCGTTGGTTGGGACGATGGTCATCCACCACGTATCGGTCGGGAGTTTGCCCTTCGCGGCCTTCTCTGGTCCGACGAGCCCTGGAGCCATGTAGGGGATGCGGTCAATGGCCTCCCTGTTGAAGGTCCAGGCGTCAGACTTCCCGTACCAGAGAATGTTGTCATGCTTCGGTGGCCATCGATCCCGAGGCCTCCCGCCGTAGTCGTAGGCCCAGATGATCTCGTTAATGAAGCGTTCTGGACCAAACACCTCGTCCATGATGAGGCGAGCGTGGTGCACAATACGGGGGTCGACGTGCAGGAAGAACGAACCTGTTTCCTTGAGAATCCGGTGTCCCTGTTCAATCCTGGCTTTTAGAAAGACCTTGTAGTCGTCGAGCGGCATCCGATCATCGTACTGTAGGTCGGATCGCACCTCATAATGGTAGGTCCGTCCGCCGAACCCCTGGCGTGTTTGGTCTCCGGCGTGTAGCCTGATGGACTGCAGACGCCTTACC
>JAKJEM010000242.1:338-702 GCA_022705425.1 Planctomycetota bacterium | reverse complement strand
TCAAGTTCCGCACCATGACCTACGCCCGCGGTCCCGACGGCGCCCTCCTCCCCGATGCGGTGCGCCTGACCGCCTTGGGCCGTTTTCTGCGGGCCGCCAGCCTTGATGAGTTGCCGGAGTTGCTCAACGTCCTCAAAGGTGATATGAGCCTGGTGGGGCCGCGGCCGCTCCTGATGCAATACCTGGAGCGCTACACCCCGGAGCAGGCGCGGCGCCATGAAGTGCGGCCGGGGATCACCGGCTGGGCCCAGGTCAACGGCCGCAACGCCATCAGTTGGGAGGAGAAATTCCGGCTGGATGTGTGGTATGTGGACCACCAGTCGTTGTGGCTGGACATTAGGATTATCGCCATGACGATCGGAAA
>JAKJEM010000242.1:0-230 GCA_022705425.1 Planctomycetota bacterium | reverse complement strand
CGAACGGCGGCGCGAAAGACGGAGGTGCGGCGGCAGTGATGGGGACTTCAGAGGCTCATTTTGATACGGGGAAATCATAATGACTGAAAGAATAATGGTTTATGGTGCCAGCGGCTTTGGGCGAGAAGTTGCTTGGCTTGTGGAATGTTGCGTAGGCGCGGGTCATGTCTGCTGCTTTATTGATGACGATGTGCAAAAGCAAGGCAGTCTGTTAAACGAGATCCCCATTT
>JAKJEM010000241.1 GCA_022705425.1 Planctomycetota bacterium | reverse complement strand
ACTCGACTCCAACATCTTGGAGTCTTCCCCCCACACGGGGGGGTGAACCGAACTCGCGGATGCGGTTGGGGTCACCGCCGCCCGTCTTCCCCCCACACGGGGGGGTGAACCGCTGCTCTCGAAACGACCGTCGAGGTAATGCCAAGTCTTCCCCCCACACGGGGGGGTGAACCGTTGTGGAGGCCTTCCAGCCGGAACTGCTCCCAGTCTTCCCCCCACACGGGGGGGTGAACCGACCTCATCAAGTCTCGGATTGCCTTTGAGCCGCGTCTTCCCCCCACACGGGGGGGTGAACCGATCGCGTTTGCCGCGCTGACGTAGCGGCCTGCGTCTTCCCCCCACACGGGGGGGTGAACCGTGGTCTGTGTTTACCCAATTGCCAATGATGAGGTCTTCCCCCCACACGGGGGGGTGAACCGTTCACGGAATGCCGGACTCAGCGACGTTGTTCGTCTTCCCCCCACACGGGGGGGTGAACCGGCCTGAGCTTGTCCACAGACGTGGATGCCCTTGCGTCTTCCCCCCACACGGGGGGGTGAACCGCGGGTCGAAGAACTGGCGCGGCGGTTCGATGCGTCTTCCCCCCACACGGGGGGGTGAACCGGAGGAATGGCGATGGACGTGGCGAAGCTGCGGGTCTTCCCCCCACACGGGGGGGTGAACCGGAGTTGTAACATGCAACACCCCAATACCACGCCGTCTTCCCCCCACACGGGGGGG
>JAKJEM010000240.1 GCA_022705425.1 Planctomycetota bacterium | reverse complement strand
ACTTCCTCACCGGTGCGGAATGGAACCCGACCGGCCGGAACCCGGCCTACGGGGTGTTTCCGCTCATCACCGGCACGGTCCTGGTGATGGCGCTCGCGATGGTCGTCGCCGTCCCGCTCAGCATAGGGAGCGCCGTCTTCATCGCAGAAATAGCCTTTCCGGGCATGAAATCGACTATAAAACCTGCTATCGAGCTGCTGGCCGGCATTCCCTCCGTCGTTTACGGGTTCTTCGGCCTGATCCTCCTGACCGACTGGATACGCGTCGCATTCGACCAACCGTCGGGGTCGAGCTGGCTTTGCGGCTCAATCCTCCTCGCGATCATGGCCATACCGACGATCACGAGCATCGCCGAGGATGCCATCAGTTCGGTCCCGAGAGAGTTCAAAGAGGGCAGCCTTGCTCTCGGGGCAACGCACTGGCAGACGATCCGGAGGGTCATCGTGCCCGGCGCGCTCTCCGGCATCAGCGCAGCGATCATACTCGGGATGGGGCGCGCCATCGGCGAGACGATGGCGGTGCTCATGGTCACGGGGAACGCCGCCGTCATCCCGGACCCGATCTACGACGTCTTCTCCCCCGTACGGACGCTGACCGGGACGTTGGGCATCGAAATAGGCGAAGTCGCGTTCGGAAGCACACATTACCATGCGCTCTTCGGTGTTGCGGTGGTCCTGCTCTTCATCACGCTCGCGATCAACAGCGCGGCACGGGTTATCACCACC
>JAKJEM010000023.1:9316-47897 GCA_022705425.1 Planctomycetota bacterium | reverse complement strand
GGCGGCCCCGCAACGCCAAGGAGCCGCCATGTCCGCCCCGAAGAAGGACCCGCGCTTCGTCGTCGTCGGCCTCCATCCCGCGATTGACCGCACCATCGAAATCCCCCGCCTGCGCGCCGGCACGGTCCTGCGCGGCAGCCTGGCCATGCTTGAAGCCTCCGGCAAGGGGGCCAACATCGCCCACAACCTCGGTAACTTCGGCCATCGCGTCGCAACCACCGGCTTCCTGGGGCGATGGGACGCCCAGTTCTTCCTGGCCTCCTTCGATCCCCGGCACGTCCGCGCCGAGTTCGTCGTCGTCCCCGGCGCTACGCGGCAGAACATCACCCTCATCGAAACCGACCTCCACCGCGACACCCACGTCACCGCCGGCAGCCTGGTCGTCCGCCCCGTGGACCGGGCGCGCCTGACGAACACAATCACGCGCCTGGTGCGCCCGGGCGACTTCGTCGTCTTCAGCGGCAGTCTGCCCCAGGGCTTCACCGTCGAGGACTACCTCGCCCTCCTCCGCCGCGTCGCCGGGCAGGGGGGGCGGCTCTGTGTGGACACCAGCGGCCCGGCGTTGCGCGCCGCGCTCGACCTGCGCCCCTGGGCGCTCAAGCCGAACCGCGACGAACTGCGCGAACTCGTCGGGCGGCCCCTGCGCCGCCTTGCCGATGTCCTCGCCGCCGCCCGCGCCCTCACCGACCGCTGCGAGAACATCCTCGTCAGCCTCGGCGGCGACGGCGCCCTGCTCGTCACCCGCGACGGCGCCTGGCGCGGACGCGAGACAGGCCACGCCCAAGTCGTCCACACCGTCGGCTGCGGCGATGCCCTCTTCAGCGGTTTCCTCTCCGCCCGCGCCCAAGGGCGTCCTCTGCCCCAGGCGCTGCGCTTCGCCGTTGCCTGCGGCTCCGCCTGCGTCCGCAGCTACTACGCCCAGGTCCGCACCCGCCGAGAGGCCCGTGAGTTCATCGGCCGAATCGAGATCGAGTGCGAGCGCTTCTCTTGACGCCGCACCCCTGAAAACGGTATATGCACGGCGGTATTTCATTCCCCTGCTCAGGAGACCGGCATGATCCGCAAGGCCGCGCGTCTGGAGAAGATTCCCCCGTACCTCTTCATGGAACTCCGCAACAAGATCAACAAGGCCCGCGCCGCCGGCGTGGACGTCATCAGCCTGGCCATCGGCGATCCCGTCGAACCCACCCCCGCGCCCATCGTCGAAGAACTCGCCCGCACCGCCCGCGATCCCGAGAATCACCGCTACCCCACCGACGAAGAAAAGGGCATGGCCGCCCTGCGCCAGGAACTCTGCCGCTGGTATGCCCGGCGATACAAGGCCACCGTGGACCCCGAGGCCGAAACGCTCGTCCTCATCGGCTCCAAGGAAGGCTGCCACCACTTCGCCCTCGCCATGGTCAACCCCGGCGACACCGTCCTCGTCACCGACCCCGGCTATCCCGGCTACAAACCCAGCATCTGGTTCGCCGGCGCCGAACCCTACGCCGTGCCCATGACCGCCGAAAACGGCTTCCTGCCCGATCTGCGCGGCATTCCCTCCGACGTGGCCCGCAAGGCCTCCGCCTTCTACCTCAACTACCCGAACAACCCCACCGGCGCCGTCGCCAACCGCAAGTTCCTCGCCGAACTCGTCGAGTTCGCCAAGAGCTACGACATCGCCCTCTGTTACGACAACCCCTACATTGACGTTGTCTTCGACGGCGCCGAGCCGCTCAGCATCCTCAGCATCCCCGGCGCCTCCGACGTCGCCGTCGAACTCAACAGCTTCTCCAAGTGGTTCAACATGACCGGCTGGCGGCTCGGCATGGCCATGGGCAACCGCACCATCATCGCCGCCATGAGCCAGGTCAAGTCCAACACCGACAGCGGCGTCTTCAACGCCATCCAGTACGCCGGCATCAAGGCCCTCCGCGAGTGCGGCGCGACGATCGGGGACATGCTCCAGGTTTACGCCCGACGCCGCCGCAAGGTGGTGGACACACTCAACGCCCTCGGCTGGAAGTACACCCCGCCCCAGGGCACCTTCTACCTCTGGGTGCCCACCCTCGGCGGCAAGAGCTCGGCCGAGTTCGCCGCCGAACTCTTCGAGAAGGCCCACATCGTCGTCGCCCCCGGCAGCGCCTACGGCCGGTTCGGCGAGGGCTACGTCCGTTTCTCGCTCACCGTCCCCGACCACCGGCTCGACCAGGCGATGGAGCGGCTGAGGAATGCCCTGGGGTAGGACCCGAACGGCGTTGGTCCTGCGGCGGACGGCGCGCGCCCTCCTGGACCTCGTCTATCCCCAGGAGTGCATCGCGTGCGGCGCGGGACTGCCGCGCCCGCCCGCCTCCTTCTTGTGCGACGATTGCCGCGACAGACTCCCTCTGATCGGCCCCTGGCAGTGCGCCCGTTGCGGCGACGAAACCGGCCCCTTCGCCGAGGGGGCCTCGGCCTGCCGCAGTTGCGCCGAACGTCCGGCGCTCCCCTTCCGGGGCGCCGTCGCCGCGTGCCGCTTCGAGGGCCCTGCCCGCGAAATGGTCCACCGCCTCAAGTACTCCGGCGACACCCGAGCCGTCGGCTGGATGGCGCGCGAGATGGCCCTGCGCCTGTCGCGCGCGGCGTGGGCCGCAGAGGTGGAGTGGATCGTCCCCGTTCCGCTGCACTGGAGCCGCCATCTCTCCCGGCGCTTCAATCAGTCCCAACTCCTGGCCGATGCCCTCGGGGAAAGTTCCGGAAAACCCTGCCTGCCGCGCCTCCTGCGGCGCACGCGTCGCACCCCCGCGCAAGTCACCCTCGACTTCGCCGCGCGTGAACGCAACGTTGCCGGCGCCTTTGCCGCGCGCCACCCCGACCGGCTGAAGGAGAAGACCATCCTTCTCGTTGACGACGTCATGACCACGTGCGCCACCGCCCGCGAGTGCGCGCGCGTCCTCCGCGCAGCGGGCGCGAAGCGCGTCTATGTGGCGGTCTTCGCGCGGTAGGGGATGAGGGCCGCAGGCCGGACGCCGACGGCATCAGCGCGCGTAACGGTAGATCGTTCCCCGGCTGATCTGGAGCATCTCCGCGGCATGGCTGACATTCCCCGCCGTGCGCGCCAGCGCCCAGCGGACGGCCGCTCGCCGCGTGGCGCGCAGCGGCGGAATCTCCCCTTGCGCCAGGCGCCCCAGAACCTGAAGAATCTCAGCGTCGTGTTCCACGCGCCCCTGCGCCCGCTCATCCATCACTTGCAGTTCAGCCATGACCAACCCTCGTCTTCCGATGTCTCTCGCAACTCGACTCACGCGCAACTCGTCCGTTGACAAAGCAAAGGTCGTGCCGCAGGATGACGCACTTGGACAGTTCTGCGGCGGCGGATGGCTCGCAGTCGGCGGAGGCACATAACCGATTATTCCGCCTGGGGTTACGGCTGGAGCGGACGTGATAGCGGCACGACACATCTCCGCGGGCCGCGACTCCGGCGTGTCCCGCAACGCGACGAAGCCCGACGGCAGTGACCCCAAGTGCGACAGCGGACTGTTCACTAACGCAACGCGTGAAACTCCCGCCGCATCAGTCATTGCATCTCGCTGCAAAGTGTCAGGCCGCGCATCGCACGATTGCCCGCTCCCCGCGCACACACGCTTTCCTGACACGGATGCGGTTTTTTGCTTGACAGGCCGGGGGACTATGGGCTATGCTTCATTCGCCGTGCGTATAGGGTCTTTCTTACGCGTAGTCAAGGGGGTGTCTCGCCCGTCGCATCGTCTGCCGGTGCCGTCCGTGTGGAACGTGGGTCGTGTGGTACTTCAGTGGACCGCATTAGGAGACTCAGAGCCATGGCAGGAGAGGAGACGAAGCAAGCAGGAGGGGCGGGGGCGCCGGATCGTATCGGAGGTCTCAAGGCGCGCGTGGACGAAATCGCGAAGTTGACGGACCAGCTCGAAGAGTCGCGCAAGGCGGCAAAGTGGACGCGGTTGGGAATCATGTTTGTCATCCTCTTTGTCATTGTCTGCTTTGTCCTTGTGAACTACTCGATGGTCGTCAACTTCGACAAGGCCCGCTTCCTCGCCGAAGCGCGGGCCAAGATGTTCGACACGCAGCGCGGCACGCTGTTCGATCTCATCCAGGCGATGAACCGCCTCGTTCCGGTCTATCAGGATGAGATTCAGAAGCAGTTCGCCAAGGAGTGGCCGAACATCCAGACGCAGTTCCGCACCCAGGCCGATCTGCTCGTCAAGAACGTAACGGAGAAGACGGAAGCGAGCCTCAAGGCCAAGCTGGCGGGCATGGCCGAACGGGTGAAGTCGCGCGTGTTCGCCGAGTTCCCCGAGCTCAAAGACGAGAAGACCCGCGAAATCGTGATGCAGAACCTGCAGTCCGCGATTCAGGGCGCGACGGTGGACGTCCTGAAGGACCGCATCCAGAAGGGCGAAGACCGGATAATCACCGCCTACGAGAAGATCGTCCAGCTTCTCCCCAAGGAAAGCCGCGATACGTTCCATCTCCGGTGGCAGAAGGTTTGGGAGCAGTTCCTCATCTACGACATGGGGGGCGCTCGCCAGCTCAAGTAACGGACCACAAACCTTTTGACCCAAGGAGGAGTTCATATCATGGCTGACCAGGAAGCCCGCATCCAGGAAGTAGAGAAGGCGACCAGCGACCTCGAGACCCGGTTGCGCGACTTGATCGCCGTCACCGACGCCGGCCGCCGCACCACCCTCGTCGTCGGGATTATCCTTGTGGTGATCATCTTCAGCTACATGACGTGGCTGACGATGCGCATCAAGGAATACACCGACCCGAAGCTGCTCGCCGAGACGATTGACGCCGTCGTCGCCCAGCCGGCCGTCAAGGAACTCGAAACGACCCTCAAGGCCGAGGCCCCGGAAATCATCCGCGGCCTGCGCGAAGAGGCCGTCCGCTACATTCCCGAACTCCGCGTGGCGCTCGAGAAGAAGATCCTGACTTACGCCGACCAGATGGCCGCCAAGCTCGAAAGCAAGGCCGATGAGATCGTCGTCGAGGCGATCAAGAAGCACAAGGCCGACCTTGCCCCGCTCGTCCAGGCCGCCGCCGTCCCCGGCAACGCCGAGAAGCTCGAAGCCGCCTTCCGCGATTCTCTCGAGGACCTCATCGGTCCCAAGCTGGACGAGGTGATCGGCGAGTTCAACCGCACCATGGTGATGATCGAGTCCCGGTTGAACCGCTACGTCACCACCCCGGAGGACAAGCTCCTCCCCGAAGAGCTGCTGCAGAAGCGCCTGATCCAGGAAGTCCTGAACTTCCTCGACGACGTCCCGGCGATGGTCGCTCCGGGCGCCGACGCGCCGCTGCCGAAGTTCGACCGCAACGAGACGAACCAGCAGGAAGCGGCGCGCAAGGCCGCCCCTCCGACGACCGTTGCGCCGAAGGTTGCCCCGAAGGCCGCCCCGGCTCCGAAGCCCGCCGGGAAGTAGCCGAAACTCGAACGGTTCCGAACCTTGCACGGCTCGCCGATGCGCCCCATCGGCGGGCCGTGTCTGTTCCCAGGGTGTACCTCCCATGCCCCCATCTGCGCCGGCGCCCCGGATCGCCGTCCCGCCCGACGCCCTCGTGATCCTCTGCGGCCCCTCGGGGAGCGGCAAGAGCTTCTTCGCCCGGCGCAACGCGCGATCAACCGCGATTGTCTCCTCCGACCGGTGCCGCGCCCTCGTCGGAGATGACGCGACCGACCAGCGCTTCAGCGGGCGCGCCTTCGACCTCTTCCACCGGATCATCGCCCACCGTCTGGCCGTCGGGCGCCTGACCGTCGCCGACAGCACCGCCCTCTCTCCCGACGCGCGCCGCGAGTTGCGCCGTCTCGCGCGCCGCGCCGGCCGCCCGACCGTCCTGATCCTCTTCGACCTCCCCTTGACGCTCTGCCGCCGCCGCAACGCCGCGCGCCGCCGCCGCGTGCCCGAGGCCGTGCTGCGCGCGCAGCACGAACGCTTCCGCGCACAACGCGACCGCCTGCCCGCCGAAGGCTATGCGGTCGTGGCGCGTCTGACCGCGCGGGACGGCGGCCTCGCGCGTCTGCGCATCGTGCGCTCCGCGCCGCCGAGTGAAGGAGCCCCGCCCGCATGACCCGACGCGGCGTCATTCTGCTGGCCGAAGACCACGCGCAGTCCGTCCGCGCCTGCGTCGAGGCGCTGGAGCGCCTGGGGTGGCGCGTCGTGGTTGGGGACAACCTCGCCCGTCTGCCCGAGATGATTCTTCAGGAGCGTCCCTCCGTGCTGCTGCTCGATGCCGCCTTGCCCGGCGGGGACGTGCTGGAGCTGTGCCGGGGACTGCGGCGGCGCGCGGTGCCGGTCATCCTGCTCGTGCCGCCGCGCTTCGATGGGCGGCAACTCGATGCGCTGCGCCCGCTGGCGGAGGAATGCATCGCCAAGCCCTTTGACGCCGAAGACGTGGCGCGTCGGGCCGTTCGCCTGGCCTCCGGCGGCGGCGATGCCGCCTATCCGACGCCCGGGTCCAACGCCGGTCCGCGCGTGCGCGAGGCCCTTCCCGACGACACGGCCTCCCTCGGGCGCGAAATCGCCGGATGCCGTCTCGAACGCGCCATCGGGCGAGGGGCCTCCAGCGTTGTTTACCTGGCGCGCCACTGCGCCCTGGACCTGCCGGTGGCCGTCAAACTGATGCCCGTCGGCCTTCAGGCGTGGGATGCCGAGGAGCGCCGGCGCTTCTTGCGCGGCGCCCGGGCCGCAGCGCGCATCCAGCACCCGAACGTCGTTCCCGTCCTCAACGCGGGCGAGGAGGGGGACTGCTTCTTCGTCGTCCAGCGTTATGTGGACGGCGAAACCCTGCTGGCGCGCATGGAGCGGACCGGCCCGCTCCCCGAGGAGGCCGTCCGCCGCCTGACGCGCGAGGTCGCCGCCGGCCTGGGCGCCGCTCACCGGCTCGACGTGGTGCACCGCGACGTCAAGCCCGCAAACATCATCCTGGCCGCCTCGGGGGAGGCGGTGCTGGCCGACTTCGGCCTGGCGCGCAGCGGCGCCGACCGCGACATCTCCTCCGCCAGCGCCATCGTCGGAACGCCGTTGTACATGTCGCCGGAGCAGTGCGCCGGGCGCCCCTTGGACGGCCGGTCCGACCTCTACTCCCTGGGCGCCTCGGCCTACCATGCCCTCGTGGGACGTCCCCCGATTACGGGCGAAAGCCCCGTCGCCGTCTTGCGCAATCACCTGGAGCAGACCCCCGACCCGCCCGGACGCGTCGCGCGCGGGGTGTCGCGTCGCTTCTCCGACCTCCTGATGAAGCTCCTCGCCAAGGCGCCCGAGGCGCGCTTCCAGGACGCCCAGAAGCTTCAGACCGCCCTGGCGGAAGCGTAGCAGGCGCGTCACGCCCCCGTCGTTCGGGCGGTCTCCGCCTGAATCTGCCTCAGGCTCAGTCCCCCCGCCCACAGGAAGACGAAACCGGCGATGATGACGAAGGGAATGTTCAGCAGCCAGCTCACCCAGGAGTAGTGGAACCACACCCCCGTCGTCATCTGGTCCGCCGTCGCCCCTGCGATCAGCCCCGCCAAGAGGACCGCCGCCTGGTAGATGCCCAGGTAACCCGGCAGCGGCAGGCCGGCCACGCCGAAGGCCGTAACCACGAAGACGAGCATCGCGATCGCTCCCGTCATGCCCAGCGCCGGCAGGCACAGCCCGGCGAAGTAGAAGAAGAGCACCTGGAGCGCCCAGTGCAGCAGCGACAGCGCGATGATCCAGACGAGTTGGCGGAAGCTGCGGATCGTCTGCAACCCGTCGAGGAATGTCCGCATGAAGCGTTCCACGTGCCCGCGAATGCGTTCCGGCAGCCAGCGGAAGAACCACAGAATAAAGGCCGAAGTCGGCGTCGGACGGAGCTTGAGGAGGACCAGAAAGACGCAGACGACGACCAGCCCCGCCGCCGCGACCAGGCCGGTCAACCGAAGCTGAATCACGCGCTGCCCCGCTTCGCCCGTTACCGGCGGGTCCAACCACATCAGAGCGATGGCCAGGAAGAGAACCACGATACAGGTGTCGAAGATGCGCTCGATGGCGATACTGGCCAGACCCGCCGAAACGCGCATCTCCTTGCGGATGGACATGACCACGGCGCGCACCAGCTCGCCGATCCGCGAAAAGATCGAATTGGCCATGAAGCCGATCATGATCGCGGAAAGCATCGTCCGATAGCGCACCTCCGGCGGGTTTCCGAGAATGACCCCCCAGCGCCAGGCCTTGGCGGGGAAGACGAGCAACTGCGCCAGGACGGCCGCGGGCGCCCAGCGCCAGTCAATGTTCCGCACCGCCTGGACGAGTCCCTCCGTGCCCACGCGATGGAAGGACCAGGCCAGCGCCGCGGCAACCACCGCCAGCGCAATGAGGAAGAAGAGAAGTTGCTTGAGGCCCTTCACGCGGCGTCCTTTATGCGGGGGGGATGTCGAACTCCGTGAGCATCCGCTCGACCAGTTCCAGCGGCAGCCCGACGACATTCGATCGGCTGCCCTCCAGGGAGAGGACGAACCGGTCGCCCGTCTCCTGCAGGGCGTAAGCGCCGGCCTTGCCCATCGCCTCGCCCGAGTCCACGTACGCCTCGATCTCGGCGCGGGACATCGCGCGCATCGTCACGCGAGTCCGATCGCTGGCCGTGCGCCGGCGTCCGGTGGCCGCGTCAATCAGGCACACCCCCGTAATCACCCAATGCGGCCGGCGGCTGAGACTTGAGAGAATCTCCACGGCATGGGCGCGATCTCGCGGCTTGCCGAACAGCCGAACGCCGTCGGTCACCAGCGTGTCCGCGCCCAGAACGATCCCGTGCGCGCGGCCCCGCGCCACGGCCTCGGCCTTTCGCTCCGCCAGAACTTCGGCGACACGGTGGGGGGGAAGTCCCGGCGGCTCCGATTCGTCCACGTCGGCAGGAACGACCTCGAAGGCCCGCCCCAGGCTCGGCAGCAAGTCCTTTCGGCGCGGAGAGGCTGAAGCCAGGATGAGCGGCGGCGCGACGGGGCCGGGCATTACGGTCAACGCCCCGCAGGTCGGGCCGTCGTGGGGGGCGTCCGGGACGCCGCGGGCTTTGGCGCGGCGGACGAGGCCTTTGCCGTCGTCGTCGTGGCCGCCGCCGGCTTGGTGGCCGCCGGCGCAGCGTCCGATTTCGCCGCGGCGCCCGGCGCGGCGGCGGCGGGCTTCTTCGCCGGAGCGGCCTTGGGCGCTTCGGGGAAGACGGCCTTCAGCAGGTCGGCCTCGCGTTGCGCCTGGGGGATGGAGGCAACGGCCAGCATCCGGTTGGCCAGCGAAGCCAGCGCGGCATCGGATTCGCCGGCGATCCTCCGGAAGGCGACGATCTGGTCCTCCGCCACCGTCGGACGCAGGGAGAGCGCGCGCAGCAACGTCGCGCCGGCCTCGCGGCGGATTTCGACCGGGTCCTTGGCGTCAATGAAAATCGCATAAGCCGCATCGCGCGCGTCGGGGTCGGGCTGGGCGGCGAGCGTCAGCAGCGCCAGACGCCGCACCTCGACCGGGAATCCCGTCGTCAGGCGCACGAGCGCCGGTGTCAACTCGCGCACGGGGTAGCGTGTGCCGGGGGGCAGGTCTTTGAGCGCGCCGAGGATGCGCCCCAGAATCTCAAGGTTCTCCGTGATGTCCGCCGCCGCAGGCGTGCCCCCGACGGCAGCCGCCGCCGTCAGGAACTGCCCCACTTCATTGGCGTCCACCGGAATGGCGCAGACGGCGGGAACCTTGCCCTTGTTCTCGGCGGCGACCTTGGCCACATCCTCCTTGGGCGCAAAGAGGAAGATCGGGAGCTTCGCCGTGCCCGCCTCGCGCCGCAGGTTGTCCACCACCCCGGAGGCGCTGAGGCCCTTCAGGCGCGTGTCAATCAGGAGGACGTTGACCGGCGGCGTCATCTCCCTAATGCGATGCAGGGCGTCCACCTGCTCGGCGCGCGTCTCGAGAACCACGTTCAGGCGTCCGGCCACGCCCCGCAGATCGGCAGCGAGCTTTTCATCGGGAGACAGCAGCAGCGCGCGCGGGCGCGCCAGGGCGCCCAGCGCCCCGGATGCGGCGGCGATGACGCGGCCCGCAGCGGGCGTGTCGCCGCCGGGATACAGGCGAAGGAGCGCTTCCGCCGCCGCTGCGCGGACGAACTTGTCCGGGAACTCCAACGCCGCCGCCAACGTGTTCTCGCCCGTCGGCGGACGGGAGTCGCCGATGTTGCGCAGAGACTCGATGCATTGGCGCGCAAGCTCCGGGTTGCGGTCGCGCAGCGCCCGGCCCAGCGAGAGGTAGAGGTAGCGCGCGCCGAAGGACTCGTTCGTGCGGCGACCGGCCTCGAAGCGCGCGGCCTCCGCCTTCCCGACCGCCAGCGCTTCCACGTACTGCATGAAGCTGTTCGAGACGTACAACTCGATGAGGTCGGGCTGGTCGTGAGGCAGGCGCATCCCCTGCAGGACCAGGTTCTCGCACATGGTGCGCGCATAGGAGGAAGCGACCTGCTTCGCCGTCAGGCGTTCGGTCAGCGTTGCGCCGGCGGCATTCCAGGTCCAGAGCACGCGCTCCCACGGGGGAAGAATCTCCGTCAGCACCGGGTCATTGTAGTAATAGCGCTGGGCCAGAAGGTAGCTTGCGGTCGCGCCGGAGAGGCGTTTCGGCGGCGGCGGGGCGGTCTGGCCCGGTGCGACCGGGGCCGGCGGCGGGGGGGGAATCAACTCGTCCAGGACGGCGGCGGCCACTCGCTTGAGTGTCTCGGGCCGGTCCGGCGCGTCCAGGAGGCCGCAGAGAACCGGCACGGAACGCGCATCGCGAATCTCCGTCAGGAAGGGAATCAAGTTGGAGGACGTATCGGCATCGGCATCGCGCACCGCCGCCAGGATGGGCGGAATGGCCGTCGGCCCCATCATCCGCAGCGCGCGCAGGGCGCTGGCCTTTCGCACGCCGATGGCCAGCGGGTCGCCGCTGAGCAGCACGTCCAGAAGCGCCGGGACCGCCGCCGACCCGATGGCCGACAGGCGGAAGATGGCGTCCTCGCGCGTGACGACGTCTTCGCTGGGCAGAAGGCCGATGTACCGGGCGATCGTCGCCGGGTCGCGGCTGACGCCGGCGGACTCCTCCTCGGCCCGGCGCAGGACCATCAGGGCGAAGGCCCGGTGAATCTCCGCGTTGCCGGCGAGCATCCGGCCCAGGAGCGCCGTGCCGGCCTTCTCGCGGAGCACCAGCGCCTCGTGCGACGTCGGGGCCATCTTGAGGATTTCATCCAGCGCCCCGGCGGCGGCCTCGTGCTTTCCCTCCCGCAGAGCCTTCACGGCGCCGTCGAACTTGCTCAGCACCTCGGCCCGGTCGGGGGCGGGGGCCGCAGCCTGCGCCCGCAGGCACGGCGTCAGACACAGGACGACGGCCAGAACGCACAGGGCGGCGGGGATGGTCCGACGACGGCGCATGATGTTGCCTCCACGGTGGGGGTCAGGGGGCGTCACTACTCTCCGCGAACGAGGTCCTCGTGTGTCTCCCGCGCGCGGATCACCCGCGCCCGGGTCCCCGCCACGAGCACTTCGCACGCCCGCGGACGGGAGTTGTAGGTGGAACTCATCGCCATGCCGTAAGCCCCCGCGCTGAAGAGCGCCAGCAAATCCCCCGCGCGGGTCGGCGGCAGCGGACGGTCCTTTGCAAAACAGTCGCTAGTTTCGCATATCGGTCCCACGATGTCCACCGTTTCCAGGCGGGCCTTCGACGGACCGGCGGACAGCAGCGGCGAGGCCGGACCCCGCGCCGGCCAGATGTGATGATGCGAGCCGTACATCGCCGGACGGACGAGGTCGTTCATCGCCGCATCGAGGATTACGAACCGCCGCTGATTCCAGCCCTCCTTGACGTAAACGACCCGCGCCAGGAGAAGGGCGGAGTTGGCCGCCACGTAGCGCCCCGGCTCGATAATCAACTGAAGCCCCAGGCGTCGGACAGCCGGGACGATGACCTGCGCGTAGTCGCGCGGGCGGATGACCGCGCTCCCGTCGTAGGAAACACAGTACCCCCCCCCCAGGTTCAGCGTCTTCAACTCCACCCCCAGCGCGCGAAGCTCGGGCACAAATCGGTCCATCTTGGCCAGCGCCTCGCGATAGGGGTCCACGCTGTAGATCGGCGAGCCCAGATGCAGGTGAATCCCGCTCAGTTCGACGTGGGGATAGCGCCCGCGCGCGGCGAAGATCTCGCGCGCATGCGGCAAGGCGATCCCGAACTTGTTGTCCTTCCGGGCTGTGGTGGTCTTCGCGTGCGTGCGCGCATCCACGTCGGGATTCACGCGCAGCGCCATCACCGCGCGGACGCCGAGCTCCGCCGCCGCGGCGTCGGCAGCGGCGATCTCCGCCTCCGATTCCGCGTTGAACATGCGAATCCCGGCCTTCAGCGCCGCGCGAATCTCCACCGGGGTCTTACCCACGCCGGCGAAGACGATCCTGGCGGGGTCCGCCCCCGCGCGCAGGGCGCGGAAAAGCTCCCCCCCGGAGACGATGTCGAACCCCGCCCCGGCCCGCGCCAGAAGCCGCAGGATCGAGAGGTTGCTGTTGGCCTTGATCGAGTAGCAGATCAGCGGCTTCGCCGCCCGGAAGGCCCCTTGCAACTCCCCGAGACGGGCCAGCAGCGCCGCGCGACTGTACACATAGAGGGGCGTTCCGTACCTCTCCGCCAGGCGTTCGACCGGAATGCCTTCGCAATACAAGCGTCCGCCCCTGTGCGCAAATCCGTCCATGCCGTGACCCGCCGAAGAACCCTGTGATTTTACCGAACGCCAAAGTATAAAGGCACTTGCGACCGGCTGTCAAACCGCGCTCCAAGTTCCGGTTGACAGGCCGGCGGCCCATCGGCTAATCTCGCAACTCAGGCGGCGACCGCGCGGTCGGAGGAACGGCATGGAAGGCGGTTCAGGCGGCACAGGGACATTTGCCCAGACCCTTCTGAGCACGGTGGAAGTGGCCGTGGCCGTTCTCGACCGCAAGGGCCGCGTCCTGAGCATCAACCCCTGCTTTGAGCGCCTCAGCCGTTATTCCTGCGCTGAGGTGCGCGGCAAGGACTGGTTCGACCTCTTCGTGCCCGAGGACGCCCGCCCGGCGGTCCGCGCCCGCTTCCTCGATGCGCTCGGCAACGCCAGCATCGGGGCGCATCTGGCCCCGATCCGCGCCCGCGACGGACGCCTGCGCAACCTCCAGTGGGTCACCGACACCCTCCGCGACGCCGCCGGAAACGCCGTCGGCGTCGTCGCCGTTGCCGTGGACGTCACCGAACAGGCCACCGCCCGCCCGGACGGGGAGGGGCAGGCCCTCTTTCTCCAGGACTTCATTGACGCCATCCCCACCCCCCTCTACTACAAGGACACCGAGGGGCGTTACCTCGGCTGCAACCGCGCCTTTGTCGAGTTCCTCGGACGTGCGCGCGAGGACATCATCGGCAGGACGGTCTTCGACCTCGTCCCCCGCGAATACGCCGACATCTTTCACGCCCGCGACCGGAGCCTTCTGGAATCGCCCGGACGGCAGAGCTACGAGAGCTTCATGCTCCGCGCGGACGGCAGCCGGCGCGAGGTGCAGTTCGTCAAAGCCACCTTCCGCGCCCCCAACGGAAGGCTCGGCGGCATCATCGGCAGCATCTTCGACATCACCGAGCGCAAGAAGGCCGAACAGACCCTGCGCGAAAGCGAGGCCGTCCTGCGCACCGTGCTCAACTCCATCGCCGCCGCGGTCATCCTGATTGATGCGGAAACGCACCGGATCGTCACCCTCAACGCCTTCGCCCTCAAGTTGCTCGGGGCAACGCGCGGCGAGGTCGTCGGACGAGTCTGCCACGAGTTCATCTGCCCCCTGGAAGTCGGCAAGTGCCCCGTCACCGACCTGAACCAGGAGGTGGATTGCTCGGAGCGCGTGGTGGTGCGCCTCGACGGACAGCGCGTGCCCGTCATCAAGACCGTTCGCCGCGTCACGCTTGGCGGGCGCAAGCTGCTGATGGAAAGCATCGTGGACATCACCGATCGCAAGCGCATGGAGGAGGAACTGCGCGCGTTGTCGCTGGTGGACGAACTGACCGGCCTCTACAACCGGCGCGGTTTCATGACGCTGGCGACGCAGCAACTGCGCGTGGCCCGGCGGGAGAACCGCAGCGACGTCCTCGCCTTCCTGGACCTCGACGACCTCAAGGGCATCAACGACGCCCAAGGGCACCACGCGGGCGACCGCGCCCTGGTCGAGCTGGCCGACGTTCTCCGGCAGACCGTTCGCGAGTCCGACATCGTCGCCCGCCTCGGCGGCGACGAGTTCTGTGTGCTGATGTCCGGCGCCGACGAAACGCAGGCCGAAGGGCTCCTTCAACGTCTTGCCGAAGGAATAGACCGCCGCAACGCGGCGGGGGACCTGCCCTTCCGCCTGGCCGCCAGCACCGGAATGGCCCGCTTCGACCCGGCGGCTTCGGACGGGCTGGACGACCTTCTGCGCCGGGCCGATCAACTCATGTACGAACAGAAGAGGCGCAAGGGTCGCCGCATGACCGGCGACGCGCCTTCCCCTGTGGATGAGCCCTCGTGATGACCCAGACTCTCCCGCTGAAGCTCCTGTCGGCCTGGGCGCAGGCCTCCGAACGCTGGTGGCACCCGATTCCCGGACAGCCGCAGTGGGGCTGCTACGGCAGCGGCTACAACGGCTGGGGGGTCCAGACCAACCAGAAGTACCTCGCCGCAATGGCCGTCCTGGCCGCGCGCGGCGACACCGTCGCGCGGGAGCGTTCCCTCGCCGCCCTCCGCTTCAGCCTGGCCTCCCACCACACCGGCGAGGGCCGCTGCACCGACGGCACGCGCTGGGGGCGCACCTGGATCAGCGCGCTGGGCCTCGAGCGGATGATGTTCGGCGTGCGCCTGCTCGATCCCTTCCTGGCCGACGCCGACCGCGCCGCGCTCCGCCGCGTCCTGGCCGACGAGGCCCGCTGGCTGTGCAGCGACTACGCGCGCGGACGTCAGCAGGGGATCGTTGCCGGGCTCTGGAACAGCGGCGGGCGCAATCAGCCGGAGTCCAACCTGTGGAACGGCGCGATCCTCTGGCGCGCGGCGGCCATGATGCCCGACGCCCCCGAGGCCGCCCGATGGCGCGACGTCGCCCGCACCTTCCTGGTCAACGGCGTCAGTGTGCCCGAGGACGTCGGCGTTGACCCGCGCTGCGCGGGGGCGAACTTCTTCCCCAACTACGCCCTCGATCATCACGGCTACCTGAATGTCGGCTACATGGTCATCTGCGTGTCCAATGCGGCCATCCTGCACTTCGACCTGCGGGCGCTGGACCTGCCGCCCCCGGAGGAACTCCACCGCCGCCAGCGTGAACTCTGGGCCGTCCTGCGGCGGATGATCTTCGCCGACGGCCGCCTCGCCCGCATCGGCGGCGACAGCCGCATCCGCTACGCCTACTGCCAGGACTACCTTCTCCCGGCGCTGGCGTACGCCGCCGACGCGCTCCGCGACGCCCACGCTCCGGAGCTGTCCGAGGGATTGGTGCGCTTGATGGCCGCCGAACAGGCGTACAGCGGCGACGGCAGCTTCTACGGACGCCGGCTCGCCGCGCTGGCCGAGGCAAACCCCTACTACTACACGCGCCTCGAATCGGACCGCGCCTGCGTCCTGGGCATGGCTCTGGCCTGGGCGCCCCTCGTCAAGTCTCCGCCGCCTCCGGCGGAATCCTTCGAGCGCAGCGTGGCGGGGGGGTGGATCGAGCCGGAGCACGGCGCGGCGATGCACCGCTCTCCGACCCGGCTGGCCTCCTTCGCCTGGCGCGCGCGCGGACTCGGCCAGGGCCTGTGCCTGCCCCCGGACGACGGGCACCTGGCCGAATGGCAGGGGAACCTCTGCGGCGCCGTTCGCTTTCCCTGCGACTCCCTGCCCGTACGGGCCGAGCGCGCCCTGCGTTCCGCCCGCGTCGCCGCCTTCCCCGGCGGCTTCCTGGCCTGCGGGCAGATCGTCGAGGGCGCCAAGGTCCATCTGCCGGAGGGCTGGATCGGGGAGAACCAACTCCTGCACTTCCTCTGCTTCGCCGCGCTGCCCGACGACCGCACCGTGGCCGCCATTGAGCTCATGCGCACCGGCCCCGGGCGTGTCTATCTCACAGAGGTTCAGGGGATGCACTTCGTCCTGCCCAACGACCTCTACAACGGCTTCGAGCGCCGCGTGACGGGGGAGCAGGGCGAAATGCGCCTGAGAACGCCCGCGCCGGCGGGGGTTCTGGACCTGATCAGCCCGTGGGTCAACCTCGACGGGCGGATCGGTCTGGCGGGGCTCTACGGCGCGGAGTCCCTGCGCGTGGCGCGCGCCGACGAGCGCCGCGCGGGGTTCTACCCTTCCCTCTACGTCGAGGAGTTCGCCTGGGGCGGATGGCGGGGAACCCGCGCCGTCGAGGGCGGCGCAACGGTGCTCGACGTAGGTTGGGCGGCCGCCTCCGGCGTGGATGCCCCCGCCACGCGCGACTGGGCGCGCGCCCAGCCTCCGGCCCGTTCGCACAGCGCCCTCGGCCCCGTGCGGCAGATGGAAATCCTCGGCTTCGACGGCAGGCGCTATGTCCTGGCCGCGAACTTCGGCGAGGCGCGCGCCGATATCGAGCTGCCCCCGGCCACCGACTGCCTCACGGGCGCGGCGGCCGGCGGAATGACGACGCTCGAAGGCGGCCAGGGCGGCCTCTTCGTGCGCGCGTAGCGCCTCAGAAGGTCCGGCTGACGAACTTGGCCAGCGCGCCCAGGTCGCGCGCCTTCAGGATGCGCGCCACCTCCGTCGGCTCCGCGCCCACCCCCTTCAGCGCCGTCTCCGCACGCTTCCAGAGCTGATCGCGCTTGCGGTCGTTCGTGCACAGGTACAGCTCGGACACCACTTCGCCCAGCGACTGGATCGCAATGTCGCCACGGTTCTGGTAGTAGTTGCGGATGATCTTCTGCTGGAAGGTGGAACGCTGTTTCATGGGGCGCCTCCCGGGGGCGGAGTGGAGCGGGGGAGATGGTCGTCCACTTTGAGGTCGGTAAAGAACAGAACCGCCATCACGCCGGCGATCAGAAGCATCACGGCCGAGGCCACGGCGTCGAGCAGGGTGCGCGGCCAGGACCAGCCTTCGCCCTCCGGCCCGTGGGCGGCCGGGCGCACGGAGGAAAGGTCGCGCGCCGTCAGCGGATAGCAGAACTCCCCCCGCCGCCCGTAGCCCAACCGCCGCGCCTCGCGCTCGATCAGGGCGGGGTCCTCCTGCAAGGCGTTGGCGATGCGCTCCAGGCGCGTGTTGACGAGCCACTCGTGACGCTTCTCGGCCTCGAGGCGCGAGGCGCGCGTCTCCAGCATCCGCCGGTGTACCGCCACGTGCTCCAGCCACAGCCCCCCGGCCACGCTCACCCACACCGCCAGCGCCAGGAACCGCAGCCCGGAACTCCCCGGCTGTGCTCCCTCCTGCAGCGACGCCCACGCCCGCGCCAGGCCTGATTTCACCATACCGCCCTTCCTGCGTCCTCACCGCCGGCAGCATGGACACGGGGAATGAGGACGGAGGAACGGGCCTCGCCGTCCTTCCGTCCTCATCCGGGTCCCTTGCGCGCCGCCGCCGATCGGCGATCCTTACTTCTGCTTCTTGTAGCCGTATGCGGCCTGCGCCCCGAGTTCCTCCTCGATGCGCAACAACTGATTGTACTTGCAGATACGTTCCGTCCGGCAGGCCGAGCCCGTCTTGATCTGCCCGGTGTTCAGCGCCACGCTCAGGTCGGCGATGGTCGCGTCCTCCGTCTCGCCCGAGCGGTGGCTGACGACCGTCGTCCAGCCGTGGCGGTGCGCCATCTCGATCGCGTCCATCGTCTCGCTCAGCGTGCCGATCTGGTTGACCTTGATGAGGACCGAGTTGGCTGAACCCTCCTGGATGCCGCGTGCCAGGCGGCGCGTGTTTGTGACAAAGATGTCGTCGCCCACGATCTGCACCTTGCCGCCCAGCCGCTCCGTCAGCAGCTTCCAGCCCGCCCAGTCCTCCTCGGCCAGGCCGTCCTCGATGGAGCAGATCGGGTACTTGGCGCACAGCTTCGCATAGAACTCCACCATCTCCGCCGCGCTCAACTGCCGATTCTCGGAGGCCAGCACGTACTTCCCCGGCGCCTTGATGCCCTTGCCCTTGGCGTCCTCGCCGTAGAAGGAACTGCTCGCGGGGTCAATGGCGATAAAGATGTCCTGCCCCGGCGCGAAGCCGGCCTTGCGCACCGCCTCGATGATGACCTCGATCGCCTCCTCGTTCGACTTGAGGTCCGGCGCAAAGCCGCCTTCGTCGCCCACCGCCGTGTTGCAGCCCTTCTTCTTGAGCACGGACTTCAGCGCGTGGAAGACCTCCGCGCCCATACGCAGCCCCTCGGCGAAGCTCGTCGCGCCGCAGGGCATCACCATGAACTCCTGGAGGTCCACGCTGTTGTCGGCGTGCTTGCCGCCGTTGAGGATGTTCATCATCGGCACCGGCAGCGTCCGCGCGTTCGTCCCGCCGAGGTAGCGGTAGAGCGGCAGGTTCGACGCCTGCGCCGCGGCGTGCGCCACGGCCATGCTCACCCCGAGAATGGCGTTTGCGCCGAGCTTCGCCTTGTTCTCCGTCCCGTCCAGCTCGATCATCCGCGCGTCCACCACCCGCTGGTCGCGCGCGTCGTAGCCCTCGAGCTCCGGCGCGATGACCTCGTTCACGTTCTCCACGGCCTTCAGCGTCCCCTTGCCGCCGTAGCGCGTCTTGTCGCCGTCGCGCAGTTCCACCGCCTCGAACTCGCCCGTGGACGCCCCCGAGGGCACCGCCGCGCGTCCGCGCGCCCCGCCCTCCAGGCGAACGTCCACCTCCACCGTCGGATTCCCGCGCGAGTCCAGAATCTGCCGCGCCCGAATCTCCGTGATCGCCGTCATGCTCAAATCGCTGTCCTTCATGGCGCTCTCCACAAACTGTCCTTCTCTCCCAGACGCATCCATGACGGGATTATAGCAGAAGTCGGCGGGGGAAGAAACGACGCCCCCGCGCCTCCCGGCGTCCCGCCCCGGCCGCGCCGCTGCCGCCCGTCGTTGTGGCGCAGAAGTCCTCGTTCGCCGTCGTTGTCGTCCGTCGTTGTCGCCCGCCGTCGTTGTCGTCCGTCGTCCGTCGTCCGTTGTTGGTCGTCTGTCGTCTGTCGTCTGTCGTCTGTCGTCTGCCGTTGGCCGTCCGCCGTCCCTACCGCAGTCTCGGCATCATTCTCCCATGCGCCTTGATGAGGTCGTCGCACAGGCTGCGAATCTCGTCGAGCGTCAGCTCCGCCGCCGTATGCGGGTCCACCATCGCCGCCTGGTAGAGCGCGTCCCGGCTCCCGGTCAGCGCCGCCTCGATGCCGAGAAGCTGCACGCTGATCTTGGCCCGGTTGAGGGCCGCGCACTGCTCCGGCAGATCGCCGACGTACGTCCCCTGCACGCCGTTGCGGTCCACCAGGCACGCGACCTCGACGCACGCCTTCGAGGGCAGGTTCGTGATCAACCCGGTGTTCAGGACATTCCCCCCCACGCGGATCGGCGTGTCCGTCTCCATCGCCTCCATGATGTACGACCCGTACTCGCCCGTGCGGTTGTGGGTGAGGGTATTGTTCTCGACGATCGCCTTGCGCTGCTGCTCCCACCGGTCAATCTGCCGCACGCAGCGGCGCGGGTATTCGTCCAGGGGGATGTTGAACTCGTCAATCAGCTCCGGGTGCGTCCGCTTGATCCAGTAGGGGAGGTACTCGGACATGTGCTCCGAGGACTCCGTCGTGTAGTAGCCGAAGTGGCGCATCATCTCCAGGCGCACCATGTCGTTGGCAATGTGCGCCAGGCGGTCCTTCTTGTACCAGTCGGCGCCGTAGCGCGCCTTCGCGGCCTCCACCACCGCCCGGCCGCCGCGCCGCCGGAGCTCGGCCACGGCCTTTGCCGCCCGGCGCTTGACCTCGGGGTACAGGTCCTTGCCGCCGTCGGTGACCTCGAGCAGCCACCCCTGGTGGTTGATGCCCGCGATCTTCCACTGCAGCTTCCGGACGCCCTCGAGCATGTCGAGCTGGTGGAGCAGATGTCGCGCGCAACTCTGGACGGAGTGGCACAACCCCACGACCTTGATCCCCGTGCCCCGCTGCAACGCGCCGGTGATCATCGCCATCGGGTTCGTGTAGTTCAGCATCCACGCGTCGGGGCACACGGCCTCCATGTCGCGCGCGAAATCGAGCATGACGGGAATCGTCCGCAGCGCGCGGAAGATCCCGCCGATGCCCAGCGTGTCGCCGATCGTCTGCCGCAGCCCGTACTTCTTCGGGATCTCGAAGTCAATGACGGTGGCCGGCTCGTAGCCGCCGACCTGGATGGCATTGATGACGTAATCGGCCCCGCGCAGGGCGGCCCGGCGTTCGCGCACGCCCAGGTGCGCCGTGATCCGCGCCCGCTTCTTGTTGATGTTCGCGTTCAGGTGGTCGAGCATCAGCTTCGATTCCGACAGGCGCTTGCCGTCAATGTCGTACAGCGCAATGTGCGACTCCTGAAGCGCCGGCGTCAGCATGCTGTCGCCCAGGATGGCCTTCGCGAAAATCGTGCTGCCTGCGCCCATGAAGGTGATCTTCGGCATGTCGTCCTCTCCCGAAAGAAACGAAATCCGCCGGCGTCCGGCGGAACCTATTTCTCCGCGTACTCCTTCTCGGCGGCGATCTGCATCAGGTCGTGCTGCGCGCCCAGAACGTTCTCCGCCGCGCGCAGGCCCATCTCGATATAGTAGTCGCCGCTCGTGTACCGGTAAAGCCCGTTGCGCCCGGCCGGCTGGAAGTTCTCGAAGCCGCGCATGTAGTCAAAGACCGTCTTCACCCGCGCCATGTAGTCGCGCACGTACAGCGGGTAGGCCTTCTTCAGATGGATGACCATCGTCCCGTTGACCTGGCCCTCCTCGATCAGCTTCAGCTCCGTCAGGCGCTTCACCGTCCGACGCGTGATCGAATCCTCCGCCTCCTGAAAGACCGCCTCATCCTCGAAGCAGAAGACCTCGACCACGATCCCCGTCTTGTCGGCGGGGGCCATGTCCGCGCTCCAGTTCTTCGGCTCGTGGATGCGCCCGAAGAAGACGTCGTCCGTCGAGAAGTAGATCCAGTGGTCCGGCGTCACCTGCGGCCGGTTGAGCGTGATGAAGAGGATGACCATGTCGCGGTACTTGAGCCCGGCGGCGGCCTCGATCACCTCGCGCGGCGCGGCGGGGGAAAGGCCCCGCACAATGTCCGTAATCGGCATGGTGCCGATCACGTGCGAAGGCGCGAAGGCCTCCTCGCGCCCGTCGCGGCGGCAGACGACCGACCGGATGCGCCGCCCCTCGTGTTCCAGCCGGACCACGGGCGAGTTCAGCTCAATCGAACCCGGCGGCAGCGTGGCCGCCATCGCCTCCGGAATGCGTCCGAAACCGAGCTTCGGGTACAGAAAACGGCTCGCCAGCGTCGCCGGCGCGTTCCGGTTCCGGAAGAGCATGTTCTTCACCGCCTCGCGGAAGGAAAGCCCCTTGATGCGCTGCGCCGCGAAGTCCGCGCCCAGCTCATGGCAGGGAATCCCCCACACCTTCTCGCTGTACGGCTTGAAGTAGATCTCGTACAGGCGTCGTCCGAAGCGGCTGACCACCCAGTCCTCAAAGCTGTTCTCCGGCGGCGTGCGGAAGAGCTGCTTGACGCGCTCCCATCCGTAACTGCCCGCCACGCCCAGCGACGTCACCGGTCCCAGCGCCGACAGCGCGTTGAAGAAGCTCAGCGGATAGTCCGCGAACTTGCCCCGGATGTAGATGCGGCTCTGCCGGGGCACGGTGATGATTTCGCCCGGCAGCAGCGCGTCCACCAGGTCCAGCACCTCGCGGTTCCGCGTGTAGAAGCGGTGTCCGCCCAGGTCGAAGCGAAACCCGTCGAACTGCACCGTGCGCGAAGCCCCGCCGATGAAGGGGTCCGCCTCGAAGAGGCGCACCGGCGCCCCGCTCTGATTCAGCTTCCACGCCGCCGTCAGACCCGTCAGGCCCGCGCCCAGTACCGCCACGGGGGTTTCGATCTTGCTCACGTTGACTCCAGAACCAGAGACTCAGGGCCGTTGCGTCACACGCGTCGCATACTCCGCGCACGTCATCGCCCGCGCCGCGCGCGGCGTCAGGGCCGATTCCAGCAACCGCCACGCCGGTTCCCCCGCGTTACGCCTCAGCGCCCAGCGCAGCGGCGGACGCAACACGCGCGCCAGCGCCGGATCGGCCAGCTCGTGCAGGTGCAGGAACATGATCGCGCCGTCCGCCGGCGTCAACCAGCCGCCGGCCGGCGCCAGCAGGCGCAGGTAGGTCAGGTTGAACGGGAACCACCCGCACCGCAGCGTTGTCACCGGCAGCTCAACCACCGTCCCGTGGCGCTCCGCCCGCCAGCGCGAAGGCCGCGCATTGCGCGGCGAGGGCGCCACCGCGCCGCACGACGAATCGTACGCATACCCCGCCGCCGACACCCGCTCCAACCACCCGGCGGGGGTCTTCAGGAACGGCGCGCGGAAGCCGCGCACAGCCCGCCCGAAACGCTCCTCGATCCGGCGGCGCGATTCCCCCAACTCGCGCGCGACCTCCTCCGGCGGAATCTCCGTCAACACCCGGTGCGTCAACCCGTGCGAGGCAATCTCGTGCTCCGCCAACTCGCGCTCGAGCAGCGCCCCGCAGGCGTCCAGCATCTCCGCCACGATGAAGAACGTCGCCCGCATCCGCAGCCGCCGCAGCAGCGCCGAAAGGCGCGGCAACGTCTCCGCCACCGCCTGGTGGCCGCGCACCCCCCAGTCCGGCTCCACGTCCACCGTCAGCAGGAAGGGTCTCTCCGGACCGTCCGCCATGATTCGCTCCGCGCGCCAAGTCCTTTCCGGCGATGCGGCGAGAGTCTAACAATTCGACGCCGGAAGGGCAACACCGGGAGGAGGGCAATCGGTCCGAAGCCTTCCCGGAGGCGGGCGTGCCGAGGGCGTCGTGAGTGGCTCGCCGTGCGCGTGTGGCGCGCCGCGTGTGGCACGACGCGTGTGGCACGCCGTATGTGGCATGACGTATGTGGCACGACGTATGTGGCACGACGTATGTGGCACGGGCGCCCTCGCCCGTGACGGCCGCTGCCGTGTGTCCCCGCAACCGGGAGTCCAGGCGGCGCAGACTGTCCGCAAGTGCCGCGAACTGGTATCATCCGTGGACGAAAGGGCCGTTTCCGCATTCAGCAGGAGAGTCCCGGTGACTCCGTGCGCGACACTGTCGCAGGAAGGGGGGGCGAAGATACCGACCGACGACGCCATCCCCCGCGCCCTGCTGGCGTGGTATCGCCGCCGGCGGCGCGATCTGCCTTGGCGGCGCACCGGCGACCCCTACGCCATCTGGGTCTCCGAGGTCATGCTTCAGCAGACCCAGGTGGCCACGGTCATTCCCTACTACGAACGCTGGATGCGCCTCTTCCCCACCCTCTCGGCCCTGGCCGCCGCGCCGGAGTCGCGCGTGCTCAAGGCCTGGGAGGGACTTGGCTACTACGCCCGCGCCCGCAACCTGCGCCGCGCGGCGGCCCAGGTCCTCCGTGAACACGGCGGAAGATTGCCCGATACGGCCGAAGCCCTGCGCCGCCTGCCGGGCGTCGGGCGTTACACCGCCGGCGCCGTCGCCAGCATCGCCTTCGGACGCCGGGAACCGGTCGTGGATGGGAACGTGGCGCGCGTCCTCTGCCGTCTGCAACGCCTTCGGGGCAACCCGAAGACACCGCCCCTGGCCGAACGTCTTTGGCGCATCGCCCGCGCCTGGCTGCCGCCCCGGCGCGCGGGGGACTTCAACCAGGCGCTGATGGAACTCGGCGCCACAGTCTGCCTGCCGCGCAATCCCCTCTGCCCGGCCTGTCCGCTGCGCCGCCGCTGCGCCGCCCGCGCGCGCGGCGAGGAGCGCCGCCTGCCGCGCGCCCCGCGCCGCAAAGCCCTGCCGCACGTCGAAGGCGCCATCGGCGTCGTCCGCCACGCCGGCAGAATCCTCATTGACCGCCGCAAGCCCGAAGGCCTTCTCGGCGGCCTCTGGGAGTTCCCCGGCGGCAAGATCGAGCCGAGCGAGACCCCCGAGGCATGTCTCCGGCGCGAACTCCGCGAGGAACTGGGCATCGAGGCCGACGTTCTCCGCCCCCTCACCGTCCTGCGCCACGCCTACTCCCACTTCCGCGTCACCCTGCACGTCTTCGAGTGCCGTCTGCGGCGCGGACACGCGCAACCCCTGGCCTGCGCCGAATGCCGATGGGTCCGCCCCGCCGATCTCCGCAACTACGCTTTCCCCGCCGCGAACCGCAGCGTCATCGCGTTGCTGCTGGGGTCAAAGCAGGGGGGCGGCATCACAGCTCCGGTCGCGACCCCGCTCGTCCATCCCCCACGAATCCCGATGTGCCGCCAAGCTCCGGCACGCTCCGCCGCAGGAAGACGTACATGATCAGATAGAAGAGCAGCGCCAGCGCGGCCGCCGTGGCGCACATCAGGAACACCCGTCCGTATCCCGAACCGGCCCCCAGCATGCTCGCGGCGACATTCGGACCCACGATCTGGCCCAGCCCCTGGCCCGCCGGCAACAAGGCGGCAAAGGCGCCCGTCCGGTCAATCACCGCCGCCGTGGACATCTGGTACACGTCAATGAACACCCACAGGAGGTTGAAGAACAGCAGGCTGACCAGCAGATTCCGCCGGTCAATCTCCCCGCCCAGAATCCCCACGACGACAATCATCGCCCCCAGGGAGATCAGCAGCGGCCTCGAAAGCCCGAAACGCTCCGGGATCATCATCGCCAGCAGACACCCCAGCACGCTCCCCACCGAAACCCACGTCAACACGGGAACAATCCAGGACTCGGCCACCCCCGCATCCAGCGCGGCCAACTCGATATACGTCCAGTATGCGCCGATGTTGATGTAGGAGAAGACGATCGCCAGCAGACAGAACCACGGCAGAATGCGCGCCGCGACCGTCCGCCCCGCCCGATTCCCCCCGGAGGCCGCCTCCGGCTCCCGCCCCTTGTCCTCTCGCCGCGCGGGGTGGGGGGGAATCCAGCGGAGGAAGGGGACCGTTGCGAGATAGCCGACGATGAAGACCAGGTAGATCCCCTCGATCGGCAATCGCGGCAGCACCTGCATCTCGCCCGCCTGCGAAAACGCGAACGCCAGCATCATCAGCGTGTAAGCCCGCGCCGGGCGGCTCCCCGCTCCGAGCGTGGCCACGGCCACCGCCGTGTACGCGCCGCCCCCGACGCCGGCGGCCAGACGCAGCCACAGCACGGTGTCGTAGTCCCGGCTCCCGATGCACCACGCGTTCGCCGCCGCCGCCAGCCCCAAACCCAGGAACACCAGCAGACGGCGGTTCACGCGCCGGACGAGCAGGGCGGCCAGCACCGCGCCGGCCGACAACCCGCCGAGATCCGCCCCCGCCACCCGGCCGACCTGTTGTTCGGTGAACCCCAGAAGCTCCACCCACGCCTTGCTGATTACGGGAATACCGACCAGCACTCCGTAACCCACCAGGCACATGTAGAGCGACACCGTGATCGAGCGCCACCCGTCGAACTCGTTCCGGCTCGCGCTCGGCGTCGCCGGCCACCCGTCCTCAGACGAGCTGCCCTTCAGCGGTGACATGCCGCTCCCTCAGAGTGACCGAAGTCCACCCGATGCCAGGAGGCCCGCGACCGGCGTGAACCCTGACGCGGGCATTCTGACCTCCCCCAGACAAAGAAGCAAGTGACCGGCCCTTTCAGCGCGCCGTCGTCGGTCCCGGTCCCCGGTATGACAGAGGACACCCGACCGTCGCCGCGCGTTTGACGCCGCCTCCGCCGCCGGGCTATACTTTGCCCCGGACAAGCCATGAAACCCGCCACCCACAGCGACGTCCACGTTGCGCTCACACGCGAGGCCGCCGTCGGCGCCCTCAAACTGGTGATGATCGTCCTGGCCGCGCTCATCTTCTGGCACGCCGCCGCGACCGTCAACGGCCACCTGCGCAGCATGGACCTTGTCACGGCGCCGCCGCTGCTGCGCGGCGCGGCCCGCCTCCTGGTGGGCATGGAGACGACCGCCCCCTTCCATGAACGCCTCCGCGAGTTCTGGACGCTGTGCCATCGCCCCATCGCGCTGGTCGTCATGCTCGCGGCGGTCGCCCTCCTCAGCGCGCGCTTCCTGGTCACCGGGCGCGTCCTCGACTACCTCTACCTCGAGTCCGAGTGCCGCGACCGCCGTCTCTACAGCGGCTTCGTCGCCAACATCCTCCTCACCCTCGCCCACGCGGGCGTCCTCTACGGGCTGGTCGTCGTGGACCCCGGCGAACACGCCAGCCTCGCCCCCGTCACCATGCTCGTCCTCTTCCTGGTCAACCTCATCTGGATCGCCTTCGTCTTCTTCACCTCCTGGCCCGTCGAGCGCAACGCCCTGCGCGGACTGCGCTACCTGGCGCTGACGACCGGCGCCGCCACGGCGTTGCTCTTCGCGCTGACGTGGCTGATCGAGGCGCGTCCGGGGGCGGGCACGCCGATACGCGGGTCGCAGATGATCCTGCTGGCGGCGGGGGTGGCGATGGCCTTGTGCATTGCCGACGCCGTCGTGCAGACCGCCCTCTACTTCCCCAGGAAACCTTCGGCGGCGGCGAGGTAAGCGCCTGGGGGGCGTCGCCCCGGTCGAGAGAGGAGACCGAGCGCCCCGCGGGGCCGGTCATCCCGCCCGCGCGGCCACCACACGGTTCCGCCCGCTCTCCTTGGCGCGGAAGAGCCGCGCGTCCGCCTCGAGGATCAGGTCCGTCACGCTCTTCCCGTCGGCGGGGTACTGCACGATTCCGGCGCTGACGGTCATCGGACGTCCGCTGCGGCTCCCGCGCAGCGAGGGCTCCCGCTCGATCGCCTGGCGCAGGCGGTCCATCCAGCGCTCCGGCTCGAAGACCGACCCGTCGCTCTCGCGCGTCTCCGGCATCAGCATGATGAACTCCTCGCCGCCGTAGCGCGCCACCGTATCCATGCGGCGCAGGTTCGTCAGCAGCGCCCGCGCGAACTGACGCAGCATGTCGTCCCCCGCGACGTGCCCGTACGTGTCGTTGAAGCGCTTGAAGTGGTCAATATCCACCATCGCCAGCGCAAAGCGCGCCCCCTCGCGCCGCGCGCGCTCGACCTCTCCCTCCGCCGTCTGAAGGAAATGACGCCGGTTGAAGAGCCCCGTCAATTCGTCGCGGACGGAGACCTCCTGCGCGCTTCGCGCCCACTTCTGCAGCGTGCTGCACGCGGACTCCAGGTCGCGAATGCGCGCCGCCTGCGCCAGCGTCTCCTGCTCGATGGCGTGGAACTGCTGCCGCAGCACGCGCGCCGCCGCCCGCGCATCGCGCAACTGCGCGCCCGTCTGTACGGCGGTCAGGATCTCATGGGCGGTGGCCGCCTCGCGGATCGAGAGGTCCGCGCCCTCGGCGGAGCCCACCGCCGCCGTGAAGGCGTCCGGGCAAAGGCGGCGCGCCGAGGCCATCGCCTCCGCCGCCGCCTCGCGCCCCGCCGCCAGCACCACCACCGCCGTCGCCGGCGCCACCGACAGCATCCCCTCGAGCTCCGTCGCCGAACGGAAGAAAAGCGGAAGCCACCGGTCGCCACGCAGGAGAATCTCCAGCGCCGCCCGGTCGGGCAACTCGGCGGAAAGCAGGATGCGTTTCTCGACTATGGGAGACATGCCGTTCCTCGTCGAGACGGGAGTCCTGGGCGGCGCGAGAGCCCGGCCGCCGGACGTTCGGGCCGACGCGCTATTCCACCACAAGCGCCTTCGGGCGTCAAGCGCAACGCGGCCCGCTCTTGCGCCGCCCGCGCCTTGCATTCCGCCGCAATTGTGCTATTCTGCAAAACGCCGTCGCCCCGGCGAATCGGCTTTCGGCCTCCGCGCCGACGCCCCGGCAGACCGTGTGTCCGATGGAGGGTTGCCATGTCCGTCGCCCCCGAATCCACCTACGTCTCGCCCCTCTCCCAGCGCTTCGCCACCGACGAAATGCTGGCCTGCTTCTCCGACCAACGCAAGTTCAGCCTCTGGCGGCGCATCTGGACCGCCCTCGCCGAGGCTGAGCAGGAACTCGGCCTGCCGATCACCGACGCCCAGATCGCCGAACTGCGCGCGCATCAGGATGACATCAATTTCGAAGCCGCCGCCGCCTACGAACGCAAGTTCCGCCACGATGTCATGGCGCACGTCCATGCCTACGGCGACCTCTGCCCCACCGCCCGACCGATCATCCACCTCGGCGCCACGAGCTGTGAAATCGGCGACAACGCCGACATCCTGATCCTGCGCGACGCCCTGCAAGTCCTCCGCAAGCGCCTCGTCAACCTCATCGAGCGCCTGGCCGTCTTCGCCCAGGCCCAGCGCGACCTGCCCACCCTCGGCTGGACCCACTTCCAGCCGGCGCAACTGACCACCGTCGGCAAGCGCGCCTGTCTCTGGATCCAGGACTTCGTCATGGACCTTGAGGAGATCGAGCACCGCCTCGCCGGGATCCGCCTGCGCGGCATCAAGGGCACCACCGGCACCCAGGCGAGCTTCCTCGAACTCTTCGACGGCGACCACGACAAGGTCCTCCGCCTCGAAGCCCTCGTGGCGAAAAAACTCGGCGTCGAAGCCTGCTTCCCCGTCACCGGCCAGACCTACCCCCGCAAGTATGACAGCCAGATCCTTGCCGCCCTCAGCGGCATCGGCCAGTCCGCACACAAGTTCGCCAACGACATGCGCCTCCTTCAGAACCTGCGCGAGGTCGAGGAACCCTTCGAGAAGAGCCAGATCGGCTCAAGCGCCATGGCCTACAAGCGCAACCCCATGCGTTGCGAGCGCATCACCGGCCTGGCCCGCTTCCTCATCTGCCTCGAACCCAACGCCGCATTCACCGCCTCCTGCCAGTGGCTCGAACGCACCCTCGACGATTCCTCAAATCGCCGTCTCAGCCTGTCCGAGTCCTTCCTGGCCGCCGACGCCGTGCTGAACATCGCCGCCAACGTCGCCGCCGGGCCGGTCGTACACCCCCGGATGATCGCCGCCCACGTGGCGCAGGAACTGCCCTTCATGACGACCGAAGCCATCCTGATGGCCGCCGTCAAACGCGGCGGCGACCGGCAGATCCTGCACGAGCGCATCCGCACACACTCGATGGCCGCCGCCGAGCGCCTCAAGAACAACGAAAGCAACGACCTCCTCGATCGCATCGCCGCCGATCCGCTCTTCGCCGCCGTCAAGCCCGAACTGCCGGCCCTGGCCGATCCCCGTCGCTTCGTAGGCCGGGCGCCGCAGCAGGTGGACGACTTCCTCCAGAGTGTCGTCGCGCCCATCCGCGCGCGCTGCGCCGCGCTCCTCGGCGCGGCGGCGGAACTCAAGGTATGATTCCGCGAATCCGCGTCTGGTCGCGCCGAAAGTTCGCCCTCTATCTCGCCGCCACCTTCCTCGGCGTCGCGGTCCTCGTCGCCCTCATCGCCCTGCTGGGGCTCCTCTACTGGATGGACGCGCGCGTGCCGCTGCCCCCCGAGGCCGCCCTGCGGCCCCCGGCGGCTGTGGCCTCTCTGTCCCTGCGCGGAGCCCTGGCCGACCTGCCCGCGCCCGTCCTCGATGCCGCTCTCGCCGGCGCGCCCATTCAGGCCGACCTGCTCATCCGCCAGGCCGTCCGCGCTAAGCGCTGCCCCGCGCAACTTCTGACCGCTGCACTGCCCCCTCCGGCAACCGGTCCGGTCCTCGCGCTGAGCCTGGGCCGATATCCCGGACGCTTCCACCTCGTCCGCCGCGACCTCGAACGCCGCACCGCGCGCGGCCGCCTTCCCTTCTCGCTGCGCTATCATCGGGGCAAGACGCTCTTCCTTGATCCCGCCCCCGAGGATCGGCTGCCCGTGCTGGCGCTCGTCCGCTGCACCCTGCTGCGCGGGGCGGACGCGGCGGGTGTCGAAGGGATCATTGACGGCCTGGTGACGGCGGCGGAGAAGGGCGCACCCCCGCCCGAAACGCCCGCCCAGGGCTTTGCCGGGTCCGCCGAGTGCCGCTTCCTCGGCCGATTGCCCCTCCGCCCGCTGCTCGCGCCGAAGGCGCACGCGGCATGGGATCGTTTCTCCGGCGCCTTCGACTCCGCTCTCGGCGATTCCTGGACCGGGCGCCTGACCCTTTCCGCGCGCGCCGAAAGCGCCGCCGGGCCGGTCCGCCTGACGCTCACTGCCGCGCCCGCTGACGCCGCCCTGGCCGAACGGCTGCGCGCGTGCCTCACCGCGCACGCCGCGACCCTCGGGCTCGCCGGAGGCAACGTCCTGATGAAGAATGGAGACGTGATCGTTACCGCCGCGCTGGATTACTGATCGAGGAGACCGGGATGTTCAAGCTGATGCTCGTGACCGACCGCCGCCGCAGCGCATTGCCCTTGACCGAGGTCGTCCGGCTGGCCCTGGAGGGCGGCGTGGACGCCGTCCAACTGCGCGAGCGCGACCTCGAAGCCGCCGAACTCCTCAAACTCGCCGGCCAGATCCGCGAGCTCACCCGCAAGGCCGGGGCGCACTTCATCGTGAACCACCGCACCGATCTGGCGCTGGCCGTCGAGGCCGACGGCGTGCACCTGGGCTTCCGCAGCGTCTCCGTCCGCGAAGCGCGCGAGGTCTCCGGGGGCCGACTCAAGGTCGGCGTCTCCTGCCATGATGGCGTCCAGGTACGGCTCGCCGGCGAGGCCGGCGCCGACTACGCGCTGCTCGGACCGGTCTTCCCCACCCCCTCCAAGGAGGGGCTCGTGCCCGCCGTCGGCGTCGAGGGTTTCAAGCGGTGCGTCGCCCGCGCCACCTTGCCCCTGCTGGGAATCGGCGGCATCACGCCGGAGAACGCCGCCCAGGTCCTCGCGGCGGGGGGGTGCGGTGTCGCCGTGATCTCCGCCGTCATGGCCGCCCCCGACCCGTGCGCCGCCGCCCGCGCCCTGCGTGCCGGCGCGTAGGGGAGTCCCGACCTCCTCCGACCGGATCGGACCGGCGCGCCCCTCACGGGAAGGGAACGTACGGCCGCGTCGGCTCCGCGAAGAAGAGCGGCTGGATCGCCTCGAACCGTTCCGCGCCGATACGTTCCCCCTTGGCGATCAGCGCGCCCAGGTGCTTCACCCCGTCCAGCGTCCACGACGTGTCCGGCGTCTTGAAGTCCAGCCGGTGGAAGCGGTTCGGCGTCAGCAGATAGATCAGCTCGAAGGTCGCCGCCTGCGCCTGCGCCGCGAACATGATGTCGAGAATACGCGGTCCCCACCAGAGCAGGCCGATATCGCGCTCCGGCGGCATTCCCGAGTAGTCCTCCAACCCCGTCCCGATCGAAAGCATGTGCACGTCCTCCGCCGAGAAGGCCGGATCGAGTCCCGGGCGGCGGCACTTCTCGCTGATCTTGATCGCCTCGGCGTAGGCGGCCACGCCGGGGTTGTTCGCCCACAGCCCGCCGTCGCAGTAGGCCGTGCCCGGCTCGATCACGGCCACGGGGAAGTAGGTCGGCGCGGCCGTCGTCGCCAGCAGAATGTCCACGATCCGCCGCTTTCGGTCGCGCGGCAGCTCCGGCAGATGCGGCGTCTTGAAGACCGTCGGCTGACCGTTGGCCAGGTTGATGGCGGGGACAATGAGGCGCGTCTTGACGATGCTCTCGAAGACGCGCTCGCCGAAGACCTCCCCCAGCGCCTGCGCCAGCGGCTCCCCGGCGTAGCGCGCATAGAAAAGGTCCTCGCTCTGCCGCCCGAGTTTGAGCCGCAACATCGGGTGAAGGGCCGTCGTGCCCACCTGGCGCACCCCCGTGCGCCACAGCGACCCGCCGCGCGTGAAGATGCGCTCGCCGTGCGCCCGGTACATCGCCAGGATGTCCGCCGCCGTCAGCCCGCACGCCAGCGCGGCCGCGATGATCGCGCCCGTCGAAGCCCCCGCGATCAGGTCGAAATGATCCACCAGCGGACGGTCCAGCCGCTTCTCCATCTCCGCCAGGCACGAGGCCGTAAAGGCCCCTCGAATCCCGCCGCCGTCGAGGCTGAGTATCCGGAACTGGGGCATCGCTCTCCGTTTCAATCGAAGGGGAATCGTCATACGGACGCCCCCGGCGCACCGCTGCATTCGGCCTCATTCTACATGCGCGGGAAGGCGGACGTCCAGCGAAGATGCCCCGGCGGGTGATCCCTCAGCCTCGGGATGCAGTGCAGCCCCCCACTGCCGTGCGCCCGGTTCGGTGTGGCACAGCCGCCCACGGCTGTGCGCAAAGCCCCCCCGGCGGCGTCGCGGCATTCGGACGTTCACTTGCCTGTCCCCTTCGGCGCTGGTAGAATCCTGCCCGTTTCCTGGTCCCGGACCCCTTCTTGCAGAGGACGCCCCGTGGGAAAGACGATCTCCGAAAAGATCCTGAGCGCGCACGCCGGCTACGCCGTCAAGGCCAACGACATCGCCGTGGTGGACGTGGACCTGGCCTATGTCCAGGACGGCACCGGCCCCCTGACGGTCCGCCAGTTCAAGACCATGGGCTTCACCGCCGTGCCCAACGCCTCCCGGCGGATGATCTACCTCGACCACGCCAGCCCCAGCCCCCGCCGCGAACTCAGCAACGACCATAAGTTCCTGCGCGACTTCGCGCGCGAGACCGGCGTCATCCTCTCCGAGATCGGCTGGGGTATCTCGCACGTCGTCGCGCTCGAGAAGTACGTTAACCCCGGCGACGTCGTCGTCGGCGCCGATTCGCACACCTGCACCGGCGGCGCCCTCTGCGCCTTCGCCACCGGCATGGGCTCCACCGACATCGCCGTCGCCTTCGGACTCGGCAAGACCTGGCTCCGCTGCCCCGAAACCTTCAAAATGCGCGCCGAGGGCCGCCTGCCGAAGGGCGTGTACTCCAAGGACCTCATGCTCCACTTCATCGGGCTCATCGGCGCCGAAGGGGCTAACTACAAGGCCGTCGAGTTCTCCGGCAGCGCCATACGCGCCTTGACGATGGACGCCCGCGCCACCATGTCCAACATGGCCGTCGAGTGCGGCGCCAAGGTCGGCCTCATCGGAATTGACGACGTCAGCCTGGCCTGGCTCAAACTCCACGGCCGCGCCCCGAAGCAGTTGCCCGACCTCGAACCCGACCGCGACGCCGTCTATGAGCGCGTGATCGAGATTGACGCCGAAAAGCTCAAGCCCACCCTCTCCTGCCCGCACTTCGTGGACAACACCCGGACGATTGACGACGTCGAGCGCGTGCGCGTGGACCAGGTCTTCCTCGGCACCTCGACGAACGGCCGCATCGAGGACCTCCGCATCGCGGCGGACATCCTCAAGGGCCGGACGGTCAAGCCCGGAACGCGCCTCATCGTCACCCCCGGCTCGCGCGAAATCTACGCCCAGGCGGCGCAGGAAGGCCTGCTCCAGGTCTTTGTGGATGCCGGCGGCGTCGTGACCGGGCCCGGCTGCGGCGCCTGCGTCGGCGTGCACGAGGGAATCCTCGGCGACGGCGAAGTCTGCGTGGCCACACAGAACCGCAACTTCTGCGGCCGCATGGGCAACCCGAACGCCAGTATCTACCTCGCCTCGCCCGCGCTCGCAGCGGCGACGGCGATCGAGGGACGCATCGCGGACCCGCGGGACCATGTGAAGTAACGGCGAACGACAGACGGCGGACGACAGACGACGGGTGACAACAGCGCGCCCGGCCACGGGCGATTGGGAGGAGAATCGCGGTGAAACTCACAGGCAAGGCGTGGAAGTTCGGCGACGGCATCAGCACCGACCATATCGCTCCGGGGCGGCTCTTCCATCTCCGCTCGAACCTGCCGGAGCTGGCCAAGCACGTTCTCGAAGACGCGCGCGCCGACTTCGCGCCGAACGTCAAGCCCGGCGATTTCGTCGTCGGCGGGCGCAATTTCGGCCAAGGCTCCAGCCGCGAACACGCCCCCACGATCATCAAGATGGCCGGCGTCAGCGCCGTCCTTGCCAAGAGCGTCGCCCGCATCTTCTACCGCAACGCCATCAACGTCGGCCTGCCCGTCATCATCATGGACACCGACCGCATCAGCGAAGGCGACCAGATCGAAGTGGACCTGGCCGAGGGCGTCGTCCTCAACCGCACGCAGGGCACGACCCACGCCATCCCGCCCCTGCCCTTGACCATGCGCAAGATTCTCTCCGACGGCGGTCTCGTCGAACACATCAAGAAGCATGGCGGCAAGCTGGGGCTCGACTGAGCAGAGGGGTGGTGCCGGAGGCGGGACTTGAACCCGCATGAGCGTGAGCCCACGGGTTTTTGAAACCCGCGCGTCTGCCATTCCGCCACTCCGGCTCGAGGGCGCGGCGATTATAGACCGCCCTCGACGCCAAAATCAAACCGGCGCGCCGGCCTCGGACTAGCGCGGCCCCCTCGCCTGTGGGAAGGCAAGAACGTGGCACAGCCGCCCTCGGCTGTGGGAAGACAAGAACGTGGCACAGCCGCCCCCGGCTGTGGGAAGACAAGAACGTGGCACAGCCGCCCTCGGCTGTGGGAAGACAAGAACGTGGCACAGCCGCCCTCGGCTGTGGGAAGGCAAGAACGTGGCACAGCCGCCCCCGGCTGTGGGAAGACAAGAACGTGGCACAGCCGCCCCCGGCTGTGGGAAGGCAAGAACGTGGCACAGCCGCCCCCGGCTGTGGGAAGACAAGAACGTTGCACAGCCGCCCTCTGCTGTGGGAAGACAAGAACGTGGCACAGCCGCCCCCGGCTGTGGGAAGGCAAGAACGTGGCACAGCCGCCCTCGGCTGTGGGCATCGTCCGGCCCTCGTCCCGCGCGCCCCATCCTCCCCCGGCTGTGCTGCGGTCTGCCCCTCGCGGCACATCTGCCGCGCCGCCCCACACGCCTTCGCGCGCAGGCACTCCACCGCGACCGGCGCTCCGCCGCGACGCGATTTCGTCTTCCTCCTCCCGACGTGATACAATCCCACGGTGACAGGCCGAAGCCCGACAGGCGGTCGCCGCCCGGCTCGAAAGGGCCGGGGGGAGGAAAGTCCGAGCTCCGCAGGGCAGAGCGGTCCCTAACAGAGACCGGGAGTGATCCCAGGGAAAGTGCCACAGAAAATACACCGCCCCGCCGCAAGGTGGAGCAAGGGTGAAATGGTGAGGTAAGAGCTCACCGCGCTCCTGGCGACAGGAGCGGCAGGGCAAACCCCGCTCGGAGAAAGGCCAAATAGGGGAGGATGAGGCGGCCCGCCTCGCTAGAACTCCCGGGTAGGCCGTTCGAGGTCCCTCGCAAGACGGACCCTGGATACATGGCCGCCGCCCCTCGCGCCGCAAGGATCGAGGGGAACAGAACTCGGCTTACGTCGGACTTCGGCCTGTCATCAACCGTACCGCAGGCGTCCCGGCCTGCACCGTCATTGCCGTCCGTCGTTTGTCGTCCGCCGTCTTTCGTCCGTCGTCCGCCGTCCGACCGCCCCGATCCCGCCCGCAAGGAGAACCGTACCGATGTCCGAAATCCCCGTTCCCGCTGCGCGCGTTCCCGTGCAGGCCGAAGCAGACGTGCTCGTCTGCGGCGGCGGGTCGGCCGGGGTGGCCTGCGCCGTCGCCGCCGCCCGGCGCGGCGCGCGCGTCATCCTCCTCGAACGCTGGCCCATGCTCGGCGGCATGGCCACGGCCGGTCTCGTCACCTGCTTTCACCGGCGCGACCGCGAGAAGATCGTCATCCGGGGCCTGGTCGAGGAGACCGTCCGCCGCCTCGACGCGCGCGGGTGGATCCGCCTGCACGTGCGCAACGCCTCCGTCCATGAGACGGAGTGGTTCGAGCCCGAAGGCATGAAGGTCGTCTGGGACGCCATGCTCCGCGAAGCCGGCGTCCGCATCTTCTGCGGACTCGCGGCCGGCGAGCCGATCCTCGACGGCAAGCGCGTGCGCGGCGTCCTGGCCGACACCAAACGCGGCCGCCGCGCCTTTCGGGCGACGTTCGTCGTGGACGCCACCGGCGACGGCGACGTCGCCGCAAAGGCGGGATTGCCCTTCGAGTACGGCCGCCCCACCGATGGGCGCGTGCAGGGCATGACCCTCATGTACGCCCTCTGCGGCGTGGATAATGAGCGCCGCAGGGCCCTGCCGCGCGAGGAGCGCGACGCCATCCACGCGGAGATGCTTGCCCTCGCCCGCGACGGCAAACTCCCCACCTTCAACCCGGCCTTCAATCCCTGCGGCGCGCCGAACCGCTGGTGGCTGAACATGTGCGCCGTGGCCGGCTCCCCCCTCGACGAGGAGGAGTTGACGCGCCAGACCGCCCTCGCGCGCGAGCGCGTCTGGCAGTTCGTCGAGTACTTCCGCCGCCGCGTGCCGGGATACGAACAGGCCACCGTCGAGCAGACCGCCCCCTCGATCGGCCTTCGCGAGTCGCGCCGCTTCAAGGGCCTCTGCACCCTCACGCGCGAGATGGTCCTCGGCGCCCTCAAGCAGCCCGACGCCCTCGGCCACGGCGTATGGATGATTGACATTCACGACCCCCTCGGCACCGGGCACACCACCTGGAGCGACCGCGACGAGCGCGCCATGGTGCCGCCGGGGCAGAGCTACCACATCCCCCTGCGCATGTGCCTCAACGACCGGATCCCGAACCTGAGCGTCGTCGGGCGACCGGCCTCCGCCACACATGAGGCCCATGCCTCCGTCCGCGTAATGTCCCACACCATGACGATGGCGCAGGGCGTCGGGACCGCCCTCGCCCTCGCGCTGGAGTCCGGTCGCGACCCCGCGCAGACCGACCTGCCCCGGCTGCACCGCGCGTTGAAGGAGGACGGCGTTCACCTCGAAGACGTGCCCTGAACGCAAGGGCGTCGCGCGCGGCCCCTCTGCCGGTTTCCCAAGGAGAGAAATGATGAGCCTTCGTACCCTGGCCCTTGTGACGACGGTCGCCCTGGCCTTCGAGATCGCCGCGCAGCCGGCCCTGCCCACCCTCGACGTCAAGACCGTCGCCGAACCGGTCCGCACCGCGCGCATCAACGCCCCAATCCTGACCCCCGACGCCGCCGGACGCTGGCAGTTCATCTGCCAGGCCATGAACTACAAGGGCACCACCGATTTCACCTATGAGCGCCTCACCGTGCCGGGAACCCCCCGTTCCTACCGCGTCTTCCGCGAGCGACACCTTCGCCCCGACGCCGAATGGGTTGTCCTCGACCTCGAAAGCGGCGTCGCCCGCATCTTCGATCTGCCCGGCTTCCACTCCGGCGCGCCTGTCCGCGCCGACAACGGGCGCGTCTTCTTCTTCAACGACTTCATGCACGTCTGGTACTACGAACCCGCCGACGGCGAAATCAAAATCCTGGGCGAAATCTCGCCGTGGGTCCCCTTCACCAACGACCGCAGCTTCTACAAGACCTGTCGCGGCTCCGATGGCGGCATCTACGCAACGACGCAGTCCTACAGCGGCAAGACCGCCGTTGTCCGGATTGACCCCGACGCGCTGACCTGGAAGGCAATCCACGACGTCGGCGTCAATCGCCCGCCGGGGCTTACCTATGGATACTACCTCGGCCTCGGCCTGCCGTGGGCCTACGTCGGCGTGGGGCAGGACCACTGGGAGCTGATGGCCGTAAACATGGAAACGGGCGAGAAGCGCCTGCTGGCCGAGCGCAAGGGCGAGCGAGCCCGCGTCGTCGTCAGCGACGACGGCCGCGGCGCCGTGACCGCCGAACTCCACGGCGACGGAAAGAAGGAAGTCGTCTGGTGTCACGACGGGCGCGCCGTCCCCGCGCAGGCCGGCACGCCGCCCCCGCGCGCCGCCGCCCCCGTTCGCCCCGCCCCGGCGCTGCCGCCCGCGCCCGAACTCGACAAGGCCCGCCCTGTCGCCATCGAGGGCGACGGCTCCGCCACGCTGTGGTGGCGTCCGGCGGGCGAAACCGGTCCCTGGCGCAGCGCCCGCTTCCATATCAACCGGGCCGAACCCGAACTCATCGAGTCCCTGACCGCGCTGCCCGACGGCACACTGATCGGCAGCGTGCGCCAGTACAACGGCTGGTTCCGCTACGATCCCGCGCCCAACGCCCACCAATACCTCGGAAAGGCCGGCCCCAGCCGCGCCAAGACCTGCCTCCTCGACGGGAAGCTCTACTATGCCGGCTATCCCAACGCCACCATGAGCGTTTACGACCCGGCCCGTCCCTGGGCCCTCTCGGACAAGCCCGCCGACCCCGCCGCCAACCCCCGCCTGATCGGCTCCTTCGGGCAGACCGTCACCGAAGCCCACTACGCCACTGTCCTCCTGCCCGGCCCGAACGGGCGCGTTTACCTCGTCGGCAAACGCGAACGCTGGAGCACGGGAACGGGCCTGGGTTACTACGACACGGCCTCCGCCAAGCGCGTCGGTCTCGGACAGGACATGAAGGACTTCGACGCCCGCGGCGCGGCGCTCCTGCCCGCGCTGGGGCGCATCGTCATCTCCGGGCGCGACCGCGCCGAAGCCGGCCGCTTCCGCCTCTACGACCTTGACCTCAAGGCGCTCGAACCCGCCCGCCTCAAGCCCGGCGTCGAGAACACCGGCCTTGTTCAGGACATCGGCCACGACACGCGCGTCCTCGGGTACATCGAAGCCGACGCCGGCGACGTCCTCTACCTCTTCGACCTGGCGAAGAACGAGATCGTTGTGTGGCGGGAACTTCCCAAGCCGCCGACCGTGGCGG
>JAKJEM010000023.1:0-9306 GCA_022705425.1 Planctomycetota bacterium | reverse complement strand
GACCCCGGCACGGGGGGGTGGTGGGCGCAGATCGGCGGCATCCGCACGCGCGTGGCCTTCCGCAATCCCGCCGACGGCTCGTGGTGGATGATCCGCGGCAATGCGCTCTATCGGCTCAACCCGGACACGCTCGACCTGACGCCCGTCGCCGCCCTCAGCCGCTCCTTCGAACTTCCCCTCTGGGTCGGCGGCGACATCTACGGCGTGCTCGGCGGCGAGGTCGTCAAGGTCGCGGAGGCGGCGCGCGGAGGGAAGTAGCCCGCCGCTCCGGCGCGGCACGTCCCCTGCCTCGCTTACCCGCCGATGGCCATGACCGACTGTGTCTCCATCTGCGTCTTCAGGAGCTTGGCGTAGATGCCGCCCTCCTTGCCCGCCAGTTGCTCGTGCGCGCCCTGCTCGACGATGGCGCCCTTTTCCAGAATCACCAGCCGGTTCGCCCGTCGCAGCGTCGAAAGCCGGTGCGCAATGGCTATCGTCGTCCGCTTCTCCGTCAGCCGGATCAGCGCCTCCTGAATCAGCCTCTCCGTCTCCGTGTCCACCGAACTCGTCGCCTCGTCCAGAATCAGGATGCGCGGGTTCGAGATGACGGCGCGGGCGATGCTGATGCGCTGGCGCTCCCCGCCGGAGAGGGTGTGGCCCCGCTCGCCGACGAGGGTGTCGTAGCCGTCGGGGAAGCCCACGATGAAATCGTGCGCGTTCGCCGCGCGCGCCGCTGCGATCACGTCGTCTATCGTCGCGTCCGGGTGGCCGTACGCAATGTTCCGCGCCACCGTGCCGTGGAACAGGAAGGGCTCCTGAAGCACCACCCCGATCTTCCGCCGCAGCGCCTCGATGTCGTAGTCGCGCAGGTCCACCCCGTCAATCAGAATCGCCCCCTCCAGCACGTCGTAGAAGCGACACACCAGGTTGATCATCGTCGTCTTGCCGCCCCCGCTCGGCCCCGCCAGGCCGATCATCTCGCCCGGCTCAATGACGAGGTTGACGTCCTTGAGCACCTTGCGGACGCCGTCATAGCTGAACCCCACGTTCCGCAGCTCGATGCGGCCCTCGATCTTCGCCGCCGGCGTCGCGCCGTGCTTCGAGAAGATCGCCGGCTCCGTGTCCAGAATCTCGAAGATGCGCTGCACGCTCGCCGCCGCCCGGTTCAGCATCCGGTCTATGTGCGCGATCATGTGGATCGGCCCGTAGAACATCCACATGTACCCGATGAACGCCATCAGCGTCCCCGGCGTCATCTTCCCCTGCACCACCCAGTAGCCCCCGACGATCCACACCAGCAGCGACCCCAGTTGCGTGCAGAACTGCATGACCGGCCCGAAGAGCGTCCACAGGCTGATCATCGCCACTTCGTCGTCATAGTAGTCGCCGCTCTTCTCCGTGAAGCGCGACACCTCGCGCTGCTCCTGGCTGAAGGCCTTGATGACCCGCACCCCCGGCAGCGCGTCGGCTGCGACCGCCGTCATCTGGCTCCACCGGTGGAAGAGCCGCTCGAAGCCCCGGTGCAGCCGCTGGTGGAAGTAGATCGTGAACGCGAACATCACCGGCACCGGCAGCAGCACCACGCAGGCCAGCCGCCAGTCCATGAGGAAGAGGGCCACCCCGATTCCCACCACCGTCAGCACCGACATGATGGACTCGACGATCGTGAACGCCAGAAAATCCCAGATGCGGTCCGTGTCGCTGGTCACCCGCGTCACCAGGGAGCCCGTGGGCTTCTTCGAGAAGTAGCTCAGGCTCAACTTGTGCAGATGGTCGTAGGTCCGGTTGCGCAGGTCGCGGCAGATGCGCGAACCCAGCCGCGCCATCAGCCGCTCCCGCATCGCTCCCGTCACCGCCGTAAAGACCAGCAGCCCCGCCAGGATCAGGATGTAGTAGAGCAGGATGCCGTAGTCCGCCTTCTGGCCGGGACCCAACCCCAGCCCGTTGTCCAGCATCGGCTGCGTCAGCCACGGGCGCGCCAGCCCGGCCGCGGTCATCACCAGCGCCATCGCGAACCCGAGAGCCGCCTGCCACTTGTAGGGGCGGACGAAGTCCAGCAGGCGGCTCAGCACCTGCCGGCGGCTCATGCACGCCGGGCAGCTCTCCGCCCAGGGCGGAATCACCCGCCGGCACTTCTCGCAGCGCACCTTCTTCTCGCCCGCCTTCGGACGCTCGGCGGCCGGTTCGTCCTCCGCCTTGCCGGTGATCTGCTTTTCCAGCCGGCGCTGGAGACGGGCCACGTCCTTCGCGTGGCGCAGGGTGAAGCGGTGCTCCACCCGCGTCGCGCCCTCCCGCGTCAGGCGCAGCAGCCCCATGCCCAGCCCCTCCACCATCCCCGCCGACCTCAGCGCGGTGACGGGAGTCCATTCCGCAGCCCACCGCCCATCCTGCCGCCGGAAAGCGCCCAACCGGCTCTCCGTCAGGACCAGCCAGCGCTCGCAGTACATCCCCCGTTCGTCAAGGTCCGACTGGGCGACGTGCTGGATCTTCTCCGTCCCCGCCTCAGCCTCGATCTGCCCCCGCAGGTCCGTCGGCAGATGAACCAGAGGGTCGTTCTTTCGTTCTGTTTCTTTCAAGGCAGCTCCCCGGAGTGACGACGAACGGCGGACGACAAACGGCGGACGACGGACGACAGACGACAGACGACGGACGGCGGACGACGGACGACAGACGACGGACGACAGACGACGCACGACAGACGACGGACGACCGGCCTTCGCCAAAGCCTTCGGCGGGCAAGCGGACGACAACGGCGGCACGCAAGGACGCGCACGATACGACGGCGGGTCAGCATCCTTCCAGGAAGCGCTTCCCGAAGATCAGACCCTGCCGCTCGCCCTCCGGCGTGCCGTTGAAGTTGGCGTCCTCGAGCTCGACGCACACGCAGCCGGCGTATCCGTTCTCTTTCAGGATGCGGAAGCCCTCCGTCCAGCTCATCACACCGTGGCCGGGCAGGGTGTAGCGGAAATGCGGACCGCCGAAGCGCGGCGGCTTGGCAAAGGTCGCCGGCTGCTGGTGGCCGAACTCATACAACCCCTCGGCGTTCAGCTCCGTGTCCTTGCCATGCACGTGATAGACCCGTCCGGCGAACTCGCGCAGGAAGCGCAGCGGGTCTATCCCCATGCGGATCAGGTGCGACGGATCGTAGTTCACCCCCATCGCCTTCGAGGGAACCTCGCGGAAGAAGGCGCGATAGCCCTCCGGCGTGCAGCAGAGCGCGCCCGGCCCCGGCCAGCCCTCGATGACCAGCCGCGCGCCGTGTCGCTCGAAGGTCGGCGCCAGCGCCGCGTAGCTCTCCACCATGTACCCGAAGTTCTCTGTCCGCGGCAGCTCCGCCTTCTCCGGCAGCATGACGACGAAGTGGTTCACGGCGCCCAGCCCCGCGCACGCGGCGACATACTCCGCGTTCTTCGCCACGGCCTCGCGTCGCTTTCCCGCGTCCGGGCTCAGCATCGGCTGCCACTCCGCCAGGTCCACCGAGCCGATCCGCAGCCCGGCCGCCGCCACGGCCCGGCCCGCGCGGTCGCCGTCGCGGTTCAGGTCCATCGCGCCGAAGCCGTTCTCCCGCGCCCAGGCAATCAGCGCCGCCAAGTCCTTCTGCCACTCGCCGCCGCCGCGCCGGAAGCCGATGGGGTACCCGCCCGTTCGCGTCGCGCTCATCACTCGCTCCTCCCATGTGCCAGGCCGCCGAAATCCCCGCCAGGACGCAAAACATCCCCCTCCGCCCGATGCGCGGCAGTCGAAACGATCGGTCCCCGAACGCGCCCGTTACTTCTCCCAGCCCTTCGCGTCCTTCGCCGCCGCCAGGATGATCTCCAGCACTTGACGCCCCTCCTCCACCGAGTGGACCGGCCGCGCCCCGGTCTGAAGGCACGTCGCAAAGTGCGCAATCTCCTCGGCAAAGGTGTCCGCCGCCGGCAGCGCCATCTTCGCCGGCTCCGAGTACCCCATCGGCAGAAGGTACAGGGTGCTCCCGGAGCCGAAAATCTGGCCCTTCTCGCCGACGACGTGAATCTGGTGCGTCCCGTACGGCAGCGCAAAGGCCCACGAGGTCAGAATCTCGCCGATGACGCCGTTGGCGAAACGCACCTGCACGCCGGCGGTATCCTCCCCCTCGATCTCCTGGTAGTAGCGCCCCATGCTCGCGCGCACGCCGGTCACCGTCGAGTTCGCCAGGTGGATCAGCCGGTAGGTCGGGTGATAGCCGGTGTCAATCAGCTCGCCGCCCCCCTGGAGCTTGAGGTTGGCGCGCCACTTGCCGCGGAAGGTCTCCAACTTCGCCCGGAAGCAGTCCTGCGACCGCACGTGCAGCACCCGCCCGATCGCCCCGGCGTCTATCAACTTGCGCGTCTCCGTCACCACCGGCATGAAGAGCTGGTTGTGGGCGGACATGTACGTCACGCCGGACTTCTTCACCGCCGCCGCGATCTGGTCCGCCTCCTTCAGCGAGATGCACATCGGCTTCTCGCAGAGGATGTGCTTCCCCGCCGCCGCCGCGTCGAGAATCGCCGGGGCGTGCAGGTGGTGCGGCAGGCAGATGTCCACCGCGTCAATGTCCTTCCCCATCTCCTTGAGCATCACGCGCCAGTCCCCGTAGAGCGCCGCGCCCCCGCCGAGCTGCTCATTCCGCGTCTTCAGGTTCTCCTGCGAAACGTCGCACAGCGCCACGCACTCCACCTTCTCCCGGTGCGCCAGGATTCCCTTGACGTGCGCCCCGGCGATCCCGCCCGCTCCGATGATGGCCAGCCGAACCCGTCCCGCGATCTTCTTCATCGTGATGCTCCCTGCATGAATGCGCTCAAAATGTTCCAGGCCGCCCGCATAGCAGACACCATCGGGCCCAAAGAGTCAACCGTGCCTCGCGTCGCAAGCCGCCTGTGCGCCCGCGCGCACGCCGCGGTCGAGAATCTCCTCGGTAATCAGCGCGTCCTCCCCCGTGCACTCCGGCGGCGCGCCGTCCAGCAGCACGGACTCGATGTGCGCCACCTGGCCGAGGTGTGTGCCGGCCGGCGCGGGGAAGGAGAACCGCTCCTCCTGCCTCCCGTTGCGGATGACGCCCTGGCGGCTGTCGAAGTTGTCCAGGATGATCGCGCCTTCGTCCCCGTAAATGGCGAAGTAGTCCGCCCGTCGCCCGGAGCGGAAGTCCCCCGTCACCGCCGCCTGCGCGCCGCTGCGAAAGCGGATCGCCAGCGTCACCGCCTGCTCCACCCGGCTTGAAGCGTCGAAGACCGTCCGAACCCCGCACGAGGACTCCACCGGCCCCAGCATGAAGACCAGCGCATCCAGCCGGTGTACCCCCACGTCCACGAAATGCCCGCCGCCGCTCCGAGCCGGGTCAATCAGCCAGTCGCGCTCGGGGTCCACCGTCGAGCGCTTCGCCAGGTCAATGAACGCCTGCACCGGACGTCCGATCCGCCCCGCCGCGATCTGGTCGCGCACGTGACGGAGGTGCGGGTGGAAGCGCCGGTAGTAGGCCGCGAAGAGCCGCACCCCGGCCTGCCGCGCCGCCTCGACCATCCGCCGCCCCTGCGCCGCGCTCATCGCCATCGGCTTCTCCACCAGCACGTGCTTTCCCGCCTGCGCCGCCGCCACGACGTACTCCATGTGGCTGCTCGGCGGCGTCGCCACGTACACCACGTCCACCTCTCGATGCTCCAGCACCGCCCGCGCGTCGTCCGTGCCCCACGCGCCGAAGCGCCCCGCCAGCGCCTCCGCCCGCGACCGGTCACGCCGCATCATCCCCACGATCCGGCTCCGCCGCGCCTGCGCCAGCGACGGCCCGCTCTTCTTCTCCACCACGTCCCCGCAGCCGATGATTCCCCACCCGAGCCTGTCGTTCATGCGCGCCATCCCTCAAATCAACCGCTGCGCCTTCATCCAGTCCACCGCGCGCCGCAGCGTCTCTTCGCACGTGAACTGCGGACGGTACCCCAGCCGCTCAGCCGCCTTGCGCGTGTCCGGGCACATATGATGGCGGAAGTGGAAGGCCTGCCCCGCCGTCGAGGCCACCTCGCCGTAGAAGCGCTCCGCAGAAATCCACTCGATCGGAATCCGCACGCCGTGAATCTCCCCGAAAATCTCCACCAGCCGCGGCATCGTCACCGCGTAGGCGGGGCCGGCATTGAAAATCTCCCCCGCAGCGGCCTCCGGGCGGCGCGCCGCCAGCCGGAAGACCTGCGCCACGTCCGACGCGTCGCACGGCGAAATCAGCGTCAACATCCCCTCCGGCAGCGGCACCGGCCTGCCCGCCGCCAGCCCGCGATGCACCTCCGCCGACCGCCCGCCCACCGTGTCCAGCGGAATCTTGCCCGGCCCGCAGATGTTCGGCGGAAAGACCGCCGTCAGCGGCAGCCCCGCGCCCTTCGCCCGCGCAAAGGTCTCCAGGATGATCTCCCGCCGGCGCTGATAGGACGCCCCGAACGCCTCCCCGAAGATGCGCTCCGGCGTCGGCACCATCGTCGCCGCCCCCAGCATCCACACCGACCCGCAGACGATGTAGTGCCTGGCGACCCCCGCCACGGCATCGTACGTCGCCGCCAGATCGCGCTGGATAATGTCCACCACCAGGTCCGGCTTCAGTTCCGCCATCAGACGACGCCATTCCGGACCGCCGTCGTAGCGGCCCACCGCATGGTGCGCCCTTTCCCAACCCCGCTCGCGCGGCAGGGGGGCGCGCCCGCTTGAAACCACCGTCACCGTCCACCCGTCCTCGATCAACTGGCCCACCAGGAACCGCCCGATGTGCCCCGTCCCGCCGATCACCGTCGCGCGCATGGCTCCTCCGTCAATCTCCCGAAACCCGCCAACGACGCGCACAGTTTACCTCACCCCGCCCCGCCGCGCCATCCCACCCGTCGTCCAATCCGCTTGCACTCCGCTCCATCCCCCAGTATTCTGGACCAACAGACCGCGCCGCCGGCGGGCCAGCCGTCCGGCGGCGGCGAGGGGGTTCCTCCGGGCGATGTCCGACAGGGCCACGCGGCTCGGGACAACGCCCTCCGCCCCCGTGGTCCGGGAGGCCGGCGATGAAGAACGAAACGATCCCGCGCGAAACGCGCTTCATGCTCCGCCGCACCCTCTTCCCCTGGAAGATGGAGGAGACCGTCCTCGAAGTCGTCCGCTACTGCACCGACTTCGACGTGGATGAGATCATCTGGAAGATTGACACCGAGGAGTTCAGCCACGGCCTGCCCGAACTCGACCGCATCCGCGCTTATCTGCCCTGGTTGAATCAGTCGCGCGACATGCTCTTCGCCCTCGGCGTCGGCATGTCCATCAACCCCTGGGTCACCCAGGGCATGCGCGACGCCGGACTCAACAACCGCGCCGTACACCCCGATTTCGAGTGGATGACCGACATCACCGGCGTCCAGGCCAACGCCATCGCCTGCCCCCGCAGCCCCGGCTGGCGTCAGTGGATCAAAGAGGCCTACGCCCTCTACGCCTCCACCCGGCCCCGCGTCCTCTGGATCGAGGACGACATCCGCATCCACGGCCATCGCCCCGTCGCCTGGGCCTGCTTCTGCGAGCGCCACCTCCGCGAGTTCGGCGACCGCCTCGGACGCGCCTTCACCCGCGAGGAACTCGCCGCTGAAATCCTCCGTCCCGGCGCGCCCTCCCCCGTCCGCGCCGCCTGGCTCGCCTTCGAGGGCGAAGCCATCCACAGCATCCTCAAGGAAGTCGCCGACGCCGTCCACGCCGTCAGCCCCGACACCCACGTCGGCCTCATGACCAGCGCCCCCTGGGCCCACGCCATGGAAATCCGCGACTGGGACGCCGTGCTCGATGCCCTCCGCGGCGACCACTCCTTCGTCACCGTCCGCCCCTGCATGGGCAACTACCAGGAAAACAGCCCGCGCGGCCTCTACGATTCCTGGCAACTCGTCGCCGGAACTCTCGCCTGCCTGCGCCAGCCCGTCCACGCCTGCACCGAAATCGAAAACTGGCCCTTCACGCGCTTCTCCAAGTCCGTCCGCTTCACCCGCGCCCAGATCCTGCTCTCCGCCGCCCTCCGCTGCCCCTCCATGACCTTCAACATGTACGACCACGTCGGCACCCCCCTCTACGAGGAACCGCAGTACGGCGTCATGCTCAAGGAGGTCCGCGCGCGCGCCGACGCCCTGGCCGGCACCTACCTCCCCGAGGGCGTGGACCGCGGCATCGGCATCCTGCAACCCGAGGACGGCGGACGCCACAAGCGCCTCGAACCCAACGCCCGCTACGGCGACCTCAGCATGAACCGCGAGCACTGGGCCATGCCCCTCCAGGCCCTCGGCTTCAGCATGACCTACGAGGCCTCCGACGTCATCGCCATCTCCGGCAAACGCCTCGAAGCCTACGCCGAACGCCTCGAACCGATCTTCTCGCGCGGCGTGCTGCTCGACCTCAGCGCCCTCGAATGCCTCCTCGCCCTGGGGCGCGCCGACCTCGTCGGCGTTCAACTCGCCGAAACCTTCCAGCGCCGCGACCGCGCCACCCCCGCCGAAGAACCCCTCGACCCGGAGTTCGGCGGCAGCCCGGGAACGTACATGACCGTGGACCACCTCGGCCTGGCCGCCCGCGTCGGACGCATCGTGCCCGGACCCGCCGCGCGCGCCGTCTCGCGGCTCGTCAACCCCGACCGTGAACCCGTCCAGCCCGCTTTTGTCCTCAGCGAAAACGCCCTTGGCGGGCGCGTCGCCCTCTGTCCCTACGAAATCGGCTACGGCGCCGCGACCTGGTTCCTCAACTGGCACCGCCGACGCCAGATGACCGCCATCCTCCGCTGGCTCTTCCGCGGACGCCTTCCCCTGGCCGTGGACGGCGTGGCCTGGCCGTTGCCGATGCGCACCGACTTCGGCAACGCCATCTACCTCTCCGTGATGAACCTCTCCCTGGACGACTGGCACACGATGACCCTGGCCGTCAATGACCGCGGCGCCCGCCGCCGCGCGGCCATCCTGCGACCCGGCGGCGCCTGGCATCCCCACGGCGACGTTGAAAGCGAGCCCGACGGCGCCCTCACCCTGCGCTTCCGCGAGATGGTTCAGCCCCTCGACATGATTACCGTCCGGCTCGATTGACCGAAAGGGGGCCGCGCATGGCCTCGGAAATCCGCGTGGACCTGCACGACGTCTTCAACCGCTCCGAGGAGATTGACCGCGCCCTCCACGACGCCCTCGCACAGGCCCGGCGCTGCCGTGCGCGCAGCCTTCAGATCATCCACGGCAAGGGCTCCGGCCAACTCAAGAAGCGCGTCGCACGCTTCCTCCAACTCCCCGAAGTCCGCGCCGTCACCCGCAACGTGGACAACGACTCGAAGAACTGGGGGCGCGTCTTCCTCCACTT
>JAKJEM010000239.1:507-742 GCA_022705425.1 Planctomycetota bacterium | reverse complement strand
GCAGGGGGTCGTCGGTTCGAGTCCGATCATCTCCACCAAATGTTAGCCCTATGCTTTCTAAGCATTAAGGGCGATGCTCTTTGGCAACCGCATAGGGGAAAAGACGAAGAGGAAAAGGGTAAACACAGCAAGGAAAGCAGACAAGGCGAGTAAAGAAGACGGGAAAGCGCGTAGGGAAGGTAATAGAGAAAATTGGTCAAGCTACGAAGGGCACACGGAGGATGCCTTGGCGCTG
>JAKJEM010000239.1:0-384 GCA_022705425.1 Planctomycetota bacterium | reverse complement strand
AAACAGGCCTCGATCCGGGGATATCCGAATGGGGAAACCCGCCGCGGGCAATGCCGCGGCATGCGCATCTGAATACATAGGGTGCGCAAGGGAACGCGGGGAACTGAAACATCTCATGTACCCGCAGGAAAAGAGACAATGATTGCATTCCCCGAGTAGTGGCGAGCGAAAGGGGAGAAGCCCAAACCGAACGGCAGCGATGCCGCTCGGGGTTGTAGGACCGCATGAGTAGGAACAAGCCATTCTAGCCGAACGCGATGGGAAGCGCGGCCGTAGGGGGTGAGAGCCCCGTAGGCGAAAACATGACGGACCGAAGCGGTATCCTGAGTACCACGGGGCACGAGGAACCCTGTGGGAAACCGGGAGGACCACCTCCCAAGGCTA
>JAKJEM010000238.1:277-754 GCA_022705425.1 Planctomycetota bacterium | reverse complement strand
GACCGGGCTGTCCCCCTGGAAGGGCGGCCGGCCGGTGAGGAGCTCATAGAGCATGCAGCCGGTCGAGTAGAGGTCGCTGCGGGCGTCGACGTTCTGGCCCTGCGCCTGCTCGGGCGAGAGGTATTGCGCGGTGCCGATCACGGCTTGCGTCTGGGTCATCGTCGCGTTGGTGTCGGCGATGGCGCGGGCGATGCCGAAGTCCATCACCTTGACCGAATTGTCCGCGCCGATCATCACGTTCGCCGGCTTGATGTCGCGGTGGACGATGCCCATCCGGTGCGAGTAGGCCAGGGCGTCCAGGACGCCCTCGGTGATCCGGGCGGCCTCGTTGCTGGTCAGTTTCCCCCGCTGGTTGAGGACCTCGCGCAGGGTCTTGCCCTCGACGTACTCCATGACGATGAAGGGGACATTGTGCGGCCGGCCGTGCGAGTCCACGCCCTTGTCCTCGCCGGAGTCGTAGACCGCGACGATCGAGGC
>JAKJEM010000238.1:0-267 GCA_022705425.1 Planctomycetota bacterium | reverse complement strand
GACTGGGCCTCTCGGCGGAAGCGGGTGAGGAACGAGGCATCGCGCGCGAGGTCGCTGCGCAACATCTTGATGGCGACCGGGCGCTTCAGGCGCAGGTCGACCCCCCGGTGGACCTCGGCCATTCCGCCGCGGCCGACCAGCTCACCCACTTCGTACCGTCCGCCGAGCAGACGGGCTTGCTCGCTCATTGTCGCCTTCCGATCATCAGGATCATCTGAGCACCGCTTCCATGATGGCCTTGGCGACCGGCGCGGCCGTGCGACCCCC
>JAKJEM010000237.1 GCA_022705425.1 Planctomycetota bacterium | reverse complement strand
AACGCCTTGATCCGATCCCTCGCGCACGCCGCCACCAGCAGGCGCGACCCGTTCTCCCCCGCCGCCCGCAGCGGCCCCGCCGGTTCGATGACGAAGGACTCCACCGGTCCCGGAATCCTTCCTTCCAGCGCGTAGGCCGCCGTGCGTTCCACCCGTCCCGCGCGGCGATAGGGAAAGCACACTGTCCGGAAGTGGCACCACGCGCTCGGAACCGCCACCCCCACGGTCGCGTCCGAAGCCCCGAGTCCATCGAGAAGTTCGCGGATCGCCTGCGCGGGCACGCCTCCCTCGCCGGGCGGAAGGGTCCGCTCGGCGGTACAGTCCCCCGCGCCGGGCCGACGCCCCGCCCGCCGCACCGCACGCACTGACCGCGACGTGATCTCGATCCCGACGAACATCAACGCTGCTCCGCGAAAGGACTTCCGCCGGGAATGGCCCACCGGACGGCTACATCCGTACTATAGCCGCAATGCCCCCGCTCGACAACGCGCGCCGCCCTACGGGACGAAGTACTCGATATCGCGCCGTTTGCCCTGCCGTTCCAGCGTCACCACGACCGATGCGCTGTCGCGGTACCGGGCATAGAGCTCCAGCGCGCGGTTCGGCGAGTCAATCGGTTGTCCGTTCACCGCCACGATCCGGTCCCCCGGAGCAAAGCCGCATCGCGCCGGAAGGGACTTCACGGGCACGGCGCTCAGGAGGATGCCCCCCTGCCCCCCGGTGGGGAACTCATAGCGCACCCCTTCGAGCGCCGCCGCCGGGTCCTGCCGGGCGCTCTCCATGACCTCG
>JAKJEM010000236.1:496-842 GCA_022705425.1 Planctomycetota bacterium | reverse complement strand
CGACACCGATCACTGCTACGTCTCTCATTTTTGCATCACGATCTTTCCTTTGTGTTTGGCATACAGTGCATAGTCGAGGTAGACCGGGTTTGCGAGGAGTTTCTCCACGCTCGGCGCCGCCGCCCGGTCAAACGCCGCAGACTCGATCACGTCGGTGACCGTGATGTCGAAGGCGTCGCTTCCCGCCCCGGAGCCGAACGAGGTGACGAAGATCCGGTCGCCTGGTCTCGCCACATCGAGCGTTGCGGCAAGCCCGATCATCGACGACCCCGAGTAGGTGTTGCCGAGCCTCGGGACGACGAGCCCGGGCCGGATCTGCTCGTCGGTGAAGCCGAGCATCTTTGCC
>JAKJEM010000236.1:0-486 GCA_022705425.1 Planctomycetota bacterium | reverse complement strand
TAGTCCTTCGGGCCGGTACCCACCGCGTCGAACATCAGCCGGGCGGCGCCCTGGACGTGCTTGAAGTAGCCGGGGTCGCCGGTGAACCGTCCGCCGTGCCGGGGGTAACTCTGCCCCTCGCGCCGCCAGAAGTCGGGCGTGTCGGTGGTGTAGGAGCAGGTCCGGTTGATATCGGCGATGGTCTCCCCTTCGCCGATGACGAACGCAGCCCCGCCGGCCGCCGCCGTGTACTCGAGCGCGTCGCCGGGAGCGCCCTGGCACGCGAACTCGTAGTCTGCGGCGGTCATGTTGGGCGTCGCCCCGATCGCCTCACCGACCGTGCAGGCAGTGGGCTTGACCGCGTAGGGGTGGGACTCGCTTCCCACGTAGACCGCGCCGATCGCGCCAGTGTCGACGTACCTCCGCCGGAGGGCGGCACGGGCCGCCTCGACGGCGATCGTTGCGGTATCCTCATCAAGATCGGGGACGGACTTCTCAAAGACCCCG
>JAKJEM010000235.1:568-875 GCA_022705425.1 Planctomycetota bacterium | reverse complement strand
CGGATGAAGGCGTCTCCCGCGCACGCGCATGGTCCGGGCTCGACAATCAGGATTACGCGCAGAAAGTGTCCACCCGTGACGCCTACCTCTTTGACCCGGACGACACCCTCTCGGCCTCTTGGGGCATCGCCGACTCCCCGCTGCCTGAAGCCGACATCCCGGTCGTCGCGATCGATTACGGCTTGAAGCGCAACATCCTGCGCCGTCTGCGCCAGGAAGGCATGCGGGTGACGGTGGTGCCGGCCCGCACCACGGCGGCAGAGGTGCTCGCGTTGAACCCGGCCGGGGTCTTCCTCTCCAACGGCCC
>JAKJEM010000235.1:0-490 GCA_022705425.1 Planctomycetota bacterium | reverse complement strand
AAGGAACTCGCCTCCGGCAAGGTCGAGATCACCTCGCAAAACCACAACTTCATGGTGGACATGGATTCGCTGGACCGCGCGCAGGTCGAGGTCACGCACATCAACCTGAACGACAATACGGTCGAAGGCATGCGCCACCTGCACGAACCGGTCTTCTCGGTGCAGTACCATCCGGAAGCGGCACCGGGACCGCATGACTCACGCTACGTGTTCAACCACTTCAAGAAGCTGATCCTCAGCGCGTGATATCCTAACTACGGGAGTTTCGGCTCTGTTACTTCGGGCAAGACCTTCAGCAGGCGCACAGTTTCCGGCGGCAGCTCCAAGGCGAGCGCACCGCCCGCGATCTCGACCTTTGTTCCGGCTACGAGTTCCTCAAAACGGGTCGCCGCCGTCTTCACCCTGATCACGGCCTTCACCGTCCAGCCCCTTTGGAAACGGTTCGGGATAACGTGCATCGAAAAGTTCAGGTGCGATTTTCGCGCGGAAA
>JAKJEM010000234.1 GCA_022705425.1 Planctomycetota bacterium | reverse complement strand
CACGCCGCCTTTCCTCGTCATGGGCGCCCCGGCGATGGCCGGCGAGACTCCTTGCGCGACCGGACGCGGACGTCGCGGCCTGCGGAGGCCGTCGTCTCCTGAACCGGGTCCGTTGTCGCGCACCCGCACGCGACGGCAACGACGAACGCGGCGATTGCCAGCCAGGTGAGGCACCAGAGGATTTCAGGCATGTGTCTGCGCATGGCAACCTCGAAAACAGTCGGCCCGGTCGGCGTGGGCGGGCCCCTGTGGCGGGCAGGGGGTGGGGACGCCGCCGGGCCGAAAAAAAACCGTAACAACCTCTTGACAACGCGGTATAACTCTGTTATACTGTTATGCAGATGGAGCGCATAGGGCGCTCCTGGGAATCTGAGGAGGACGGACGATGAAACGCTACGAACTGACGCCTGGTGGGGCGCGTACTGGTGAACTGGCTGTCGTCAGTGACCGTGTGCCCGACGCTGACGGATTGATCGTGATGCCTGCGTCCGAGTTTGACGCGGCGCTCGTGGGCGGCTACCGCCACGTGCGCGACGGGGGCACTGTGCTGGGATACGACGCGGTGAACAACGGGTCGCGTGGGACTGTCGTGTTGTTTCCGGCACACATGGGGTTTGATTGCAGGGCTGTTCAGCGCGCCCTGCGCGCGGAGGCGTGACTGATGGCCACCAACAACAAACGCGATGCCGCGCACTACCGCTCGGTGGAACTGCGGGCGATACGGCACCGGAGCGGTTTGAGCCTGTCGCAGTTCGCGGGCATCCTGGGGATTACAAAAAACGGCCTCGCCCTGGCTGAGCGGGGCGCGCGGTGCCCCAGCGAGACTATGCTGCGGCTGGCGCGCGCACACGAGGCGCAGATCGGCGGCACCCGTG
>JAKJEM010000233.1 GCA_022705425.1 Planctomycetota bacterium | reverse complement strand
CTCGATGAGCAGGGGGGCCGTGGCCACGATCGCCTTGCACCCCTCCACCTTGCAGTCGAAGACCCGGAGGGGATTGCTCGACAGTCGCCGCCGGCAGTCCTCGCAGAGACCGTCCTGCCTTTCCGCCAGGTAAGCGTGGATCACCTCCCGGAAGGCCGGGCGACAGGCCGGGCAACCGAGAGAGTTGATCTCGAGACGGGCGTCCGCGACGCCGACGCTCCGGAGGAACGTCATGAGCATCAGGATGACTTCGGCGTCCACCCGCGGGTCCTTCGAGCCGAGCAGCTCCGCGTTGAGCTGGTTGAACTGGCGGAACCGCCCTGGGGCCTTTCGCGCCGGAACATGGGCCCGATGGTGTAGAGTTTCACGAGGGACTCCGATGCGTAGAGGCCGTGTTCGAGATAGGCCCTCATGACCGAGGCCGTCGCCTCTGGGCGCATCGTCAGGGATTCGTCGCCGCGGTCGACGAAGGTGTACATCTCCTTCTCGACGATGTCCGTCGCCTCGCCGATGGAGCGCCTGAAGAGCTCCGTCTTCTCCAGGATGGGCAGCACGATCTCCCGGAACCCGAAATTCCCGAAAATTTCCCGGGCCTTGCCCTCTACAAACTGCCATTTTTCCGATTCATGGCGCAACGGCACCCGACTGCGTATTTCGAAGCCGTTTAGCTAACACATTGGCCACCGAAAGGCAATAGAAATCATGGGTTTTTGAAGGCTGAAACAACGTAGCGCGAACCGTCCGTGGTGATGCGGACGGCGCCGTGTACGTCGGTCCGGTAGACGGCGGCCCCCGTCTGCCGGAATCGCTCGAGGACTTCCTCACGGACGGGACGCCCCGTGCTGATGACGATCGTCGAGGGCCGAACGGCCTGCAGGAAA
>JAKJEM010000232.1 GCA_022705425.1 Planctomycetota bacterium | reverse complement strand
ACAGTTCATCGTGGACAACGTGGTGGACGTGTTCAAGATGGACGGCGGCACGGTGCGCTCCATGGTGAGCTACAACCTGATGCTCAACACGGCCACGGGCGCCGCTTCGGCGCAGACGCCGTGGGCCGGGCTGCTGATCCAGCCGAACTACTGGAAGTTCCGCGAGTTCTTCGGCCTTGAGCTGAAGGAGATCGAGGACAAGGGCCAGGGCAAGAGCGGTTTCTACCGCATCATGAAGGGGCTCCAGTGCTCCATGCCGCGCAGGAACGGCTACATCCTGCCGACGGTGGATGGCAGCTCCAGCTCCAGCTCCGCCTCTGCCTAGAGGGGATCAGGCCCCCGGCGCGGTTGAGGCCCGCGCCGGGGGATTTCAATTTCGCCGCCGGTGGCGGCGCCCGGCGCACGCGCCGGGACACAGGACGGAACGGAGGGAGCCGGAATGATCAACTTCGTGAGCGTGAGCGCGCTGAACGTGTTCGAGGGGGTGCTGCGGGCGCAGGGTCTGGACCCGGCCACGGCCAACTTGAGCGCGGCGGAGAAGGCGCGGGTGGCGACGCTGGTGAGCCGGGCGCTGGCGAAGGCGTGGCGGATGACGATGTGGCCGCAGTTGCTGGTGGTGAAGCGGATCGAGTTCCGGGAGACGTGCGGACGATTCCTACGAGACGGACGACGAGGTGTATTACGCCGAGCACTACTGGCGGAGCCTGGTGGACGGCAACTCGGGGACGACGCCGGGGACGGACGCGGCGAAGTGGACGGCGGCCGAGGGCGACATGGTGTACTCGGTGAACTTCGCCGCGCACGGGATAGACGAGATGGATCTGGAAGCGGGGTGCTTCAGCGCGGATCCGGAGCGGGTGAGAGACCCGAAGACGTACGCGCTG
>JAKJEM010000231.1:278-885 GCA_022705425.1 Planctomycetota bacterium | reverse complement strand
GGTTGTAAAAAGGGGTTCAAAAATATGCTCAGGCAGGCATTCAAAGCCGCGTCCGTGATCCTGAACCTTGATTTTTATGTGATCCTGAAGAATTTCGCTGGTGATGCGCATGATTTTCGGATTGATATCATTCATGGCTTCAAGGGCATTGCGGGTAAGGTTGCTGAAAACCTGCTGCATCGCTTTGCTGTCGATCATCAGCTTCAGGCTTTCATCAAGAGGTTTCTCGACTGCCAGGGTCAGCTCTTTAAAAGCCGGCTCATTTTTCAAAAAATTCTCTACCTGCCCGATGAAGGCCCCGAGAGTGGTTGGACTCAGCTGTGGCTGGGTGCGGCCGGTATAAGTGCGCAGAGTGCTGATGATATCGCGGCATCTTCGCACCTCTTCAATAATGGCATCGAAATCCTCAGGCGGAATACTTTTGCCGGCTGAAGCTGCTTCTTTCAGCATGCCTGCAGTCACCAGAATCGTGCCGAGGGGGTTGTTGATTTCGTGGGCGATGCCGGCAGAAAAGCGACCGAGAGCAGCCATCTTGTCTTTCTGCGCCAGTTCTTTCTGCACCTCAATCAGTCTGGATTGCGCCAGCGAGAGTTCGCGCACCATACGG
>JAKJEM010000231.1:0-228 GCA_022705425.1 Planctomycetota bacterium | reverse complement strand
CATTGGTGGCTTGTTGAGGGGAATTTCGCGCCAGTGTCCTTCAGCAACCTGTTCCATACCGTGCTTGAGTGCGTTGAGTGGTGCGAAAAGCCTGACTCCGAGAAAGTAACCGAGAATCAGCAGCCCGATAACCTCTAAAACCGCAAGTCGCAGCATCAGCTGATCGACAAGATCGCGCGAAAGGGTTGCCCGCTGTGCCGGGTAGCCGGTCAAAAGCATGACGCCATT
>JAKJEM010000230.1 GCA_022705425.1 Planctomycetota bacterium | reverse complement strand
GATGGGGTATTCGCCCAGCGGCATCAGCGGCTTGGGAAAGATCGTGGTGTAGGGCCTCAGCCGCGTGCCCTTGCCTCCTGCGAGTATGACAACCTGCATAGAACCCGCCTCAGATGGTGTAGGATCCCGGCTTGTAGAGGTCGAGGTGCCCCTTGATCCAGTCGATGGTCTCGCCCAGGCCCTGCCTGAACGTGTAGCGTGGCCTCCAGTCCGTGGTCTCGAGGATCTTCGCGTTGTTGCACACGAGCCGCTCCACCTCGCTGGCGCCCGGACGCACCCGCTCCGCCTCGGAGACGATGTCCACGTCCGCGCCCATGAGCTCGGCGATGGTGTGCGCCAGTTCGGCCATGGAGATCTCGGTGTTCATCCCGACATTGGTGACCTCGCCGTAGAGCTTGTCGGACCTGTGGATGCAGACGAACCCCATGGCCGTGTCCCTGACAAAGGTGAGGTCCCGCGTGGGGGCGAGGTTGCCCAGCCTGAGGGTGCGCTCGCCGCTGAGAATCTGGGTGACGATGGTGGGGATGATGGCCCGGGCCGACTGCCGGGGCCCGAAGGTGTTGAAGGGCCTGACGACCTTCACGGGCAGATCGAAGGACCGCCAGTAGCTCAGGGCGAGCTGGTCGGCGGCTATCTTGGTGGCCGAATAGGGAGACTGCCCCACCAGGGGGTGCCCCTCGTCGATGGGCACGTACTGGGCCGTGCCGTAGGTCTCGCTGGTGGAGGTGATCAGGATGTCCCTGATGCCAAGGTCTTTCGACGCCTCCAGGACATTGTATGTGCCCTCGATGTTGGTCCGGATGTACGCCAGGGGGGACACGTAGGAATAGGGTATGCCGATGAGCGCGGCCAGGTGGAACACCGCGTCGCTGCCCTTGAGCGCCTTATGCAC
>JAKJEM010000022.1:38003-48773 GCA_022705425.1 Planctomycetota bacterium | reverse complement strand
TCCTCTGGACTTCCGGATGGTCTCATGGTTCACCTCCGGACCAGAGTATAGGACATTACTTATACAGTTGTCAATAGTCCCGCGTCCGCTTGACGCCGCGACAGTCACCCCTACGGCTGTACGCGGTTGATGTCAATCGCCACGTTCTGCAACCCCAGCACCTGCGCCGTGAGGGACCACCCCAGCGCCGCCAGCAATTCGCCCAGGATCATCCCGACGAAGAGAGGACGCACCATCGCGAACATATGCCGCCCGCCGTATCCCACCGTGATCTTCTTGCACACCCACCCCAGGAAGAACGAAAACCAGAGTGCCGGCATCAGGCCGTTGGCCATCATGCAGAAGCCGATCGGGTGCAACCACCAGAAGAAGTGCCGCCGCAGGAACACGCTCAGCAGCACCCACAACCCCCCGATTGCGTAGAACAGCCAGTTGAGGTCGCCGCCGCTGCCGAGGGTCCCCGAAGCCAGCCGCTGCGTTTGCGTGATGATGTACTGCGGCCCGGAGCTGTAGAACCAGGACTGGCCCCCGTTCGCCCCGTGCAGATGCACCATGTAGAGAACGGTCACGCAAGAGACGGCGACCGTGGCCACCCCCGCCAGCGCCACGGCCAGGTGGAACCGTCCCCGCGCCGCGCGCGATTCGTCCTGCATCTTGAAGGCGTTCACCGCCGACGGCGCCAGGAACGTCTTGATGTCGAGGAAGAGCACGCTGTAGATCAGCATCAGGGGCGCAATCACCGCCCCCGAAACGGCCTTCGCCCCGCCGGCGACATTCACCAGGTGGAAGGGGCCGGTATGAATCTGGAACCAATAGACGCCGCCCTCGGCCACCATGCGCATCAACCCGACCGTCATCAGCACCACTACCGCCATGAACGCCATGCCCCAGTGCAGGCCGATGTGGTTCCATCGCAGCCAGGCCAGCGTCACGCCCAGGGACAGGAACAGGCCCACGCCGCTCCATCCCATGCACCGCAGGAACTCCGCGACCACACGACCCCGCCCACCGTCCTCCGTCCGCCCCCGGGCTTCCGTCCAGCGGTCCATGAACGCCCGCGCCAGCAACACCGCCGCGAAGGCCATCAGCCCGCCCGCGCCGAGACTCGATATGAAGTTGTTCTCCACAAAGTAATCGCTCGGGAAGGAGCGCGTGGACGCGCCGAAGGCCAGCCAGATCGCTCCCATCATCAACCCCAGCGCCGCCACAAAGTACATCCACAGACTCTTCGACACCTCCAACGGCAGCAGAAACCCGATACCCACCGCCGTGAAGATGATGTTGAACACCAGCCGGTAGCGCCCGGAATCGGCGATCCCTTTGAAGACCGACTTGTCCAACATGCCGATGAGTTGGTTCTGGTCCAGTCCCAGCTTCACCGCCGTCATGCCGCGGAGCCAGTCGGCCTGGCACGTCGCGTTGTAACTCAGCAGCAGGAGCACTCCAAGGAAACCGATCCAGAAGATGCGCCTGCGGAAGACCGATGGTATCGCGCCGGGCTCGGCGTCGTCGTCGCTGACCAGGTCCAACGGCAGCCGCGCCAGCGGGAAGACCAGCTTTTCGCGCCGCCCCCAGGGCCCGTAGAGCAGCGCCGACAGGCTGTAGAAGAGCAGGTATGTCGCCAGAACGAATATCATCCAGAAGGACAGCGGCTTCGCCCACGCCGCCCAGTTGATCTTGCCCCATAACCCCTCCGTGCTCTGGAAGCCCTGACGATACGCGTCTATCACGGTCGCGTCGGTGATGTAGAGCGCGGGATTCAGGTGCGGGACGACATCCACGTCCCACTTGCGCTGCGGCACGTTCCACGACGGGTTAAACGGCGAGGCGATCAGCGGGATCAACTGGTCCACCAACCCGAAGCTGCTGATCCCTGCCGAAACGGCCATCGCGGCAAAGAGTGTGATCACCTCCGCCCGGCTCAGCGGACGGAAGAGGCGCGACAGGCGCAGCAGGGGATTCACGACCAGCGTCAGCGCCGCCAGGAAGCCGAAGGCGATGATGGATATCTGCGTCGCGATCAGCATGACGCTCGTCCGATTCCATTCGCAGAACAGGTTCACCACCGCTTGCGCGGCGCACAACAACACCGCCAAAGGAATGATCCACCAGCGAATGTGCAGCGGAGACCGTTCCGCTTCCTGAAGGCCTTCCAGTTCCAGGGAATTGATCCGAGGGAATGGTCTGATTTCGGCCATCGCGGTCCTGGCGGAAGAATGGTCGGAAGACGCGTCGGGATTCCACTGACTAACTCAGAAGAGTGTCGCCTTCCAGGCGCCATGCGTTGACACTCAATGTGGCTGGTAGTATAATCGTCTGGACTTCCAAATTCAATCCTCTACGCGCGTCGCGCACCCGATGGATCAAGAGGCGTCCCAGTGAATAGGTCAGAACTCTCGCAGGCGCTGCGCAGGGAAATCGGTTCCCGCACTCCGGGTTCCGCCCTGCCCGGCCAACGCGAACTCTGCGCCAGTATGGGTGTGACGACCTGGCTTCTCAACGAGACGCTGCGCGAACTCGAAGGCGAGGGCATCATCACCGTCCTGCCCCGCAAAGGCATCTTTGTCAGCGATCGTGGTCCGCTCCCGACGCGTTTCGTCCAGGTCATCTACCTCGACCGTCCCGAAGCCACCCCCATGCGCGAGTACGGCCTTTCCGCCCTGATCGCCGTTGCCGCGGAGTCCGGTATGGAATGCCGCGTCCGTCATCTCGGCGCAGACGACCTTCCCGCCGTTAAGGACGCGCTCAAGCTGGCGCGGGCGCCCGACTGCGCCGGCGTCGTCATCTCCGGCGCGGTGACGAACAAGGTTGCCGCCTACCTCGCCACGCTCACGCAACCCTGGGTGCTCTTCGGGGACGGACGCAGTCGCCTGCCCTTGGACCCTCTCCCCGTCGTCTGCGGAGACAATTTCCAGGGCGGCCAACTCGCCGCCAACTACCTTCTGGGACGGCATTGCGAGCACCTCATCCTCGTCAATCTGACCGCGCTACCGGACTGGCCGTGGATCGGCGAGGCTCGGGCGGGCATCCTCTCCGCCGTTCAGGACCACGGCGGCGGCGAGATCCTGCTGCCGAGGGCGGACGCGCTCGACCAGCCGCGCGAGTTCCTCGCGGAAGTTCGCGCCTGGGCGGAGCGCAGCCCCAAGGACCGTGTCGGCATCATCTGCCGCGGGCGTAACGCGCTCCACGCGGCCACGCCCATCCCCTGCCTCATCCGCTCCGACCACGCGCCCGTCCTGGTCCTCATGAACATCGAGGACACGTGCCCGGAGATCGCGGGGGTGCAACAAGTCTTCTGCTCGATGCGGGAACTGGCCGCCACGGCCTTGCGCCGGCTGGCGGCGGCGCGCCGGGGAATTGACGCGCGCGGACGGCTTCGCGTTCCCTACGTCCTGATGCCGGAACCGGAGCAGGCGCCCTGACGGCGTCCACCACAACGGAGAGACACCCACTGATGACCATGTCCCGTCCCCGGAAGCCCCTCAACGCCGCCATCATCGGCGCCGGCGCATTCATCGCGCGCCAGCATCTGCCCAACCTGGCGCGAAACCCGCGCTTCCGCATCCACACCCTCTGCGACCTCAACGCCGCCCTCCTCGACGAACGCGCCGCGGCCTTCCGCCCCAAGGCTGCCACCACCGACGCGCGGGACGTCTTCAACGATCCCGAGATTGACGTCGTCTTCGTCGGCACGCGCAGCAGTCAGCACGCCCGCCTGATTCTTGCCGCCCTCCAGAGCGACAAGCATGTCTTCGTTGAGAAGCCGATGACGATGACTCTGGCCGAGACTCGCTGCGTCCTGGCGGCCGCGCGCCGCTCGCGGGGACAGGTCGGCGTCGGCTTCAACCGCCGATACGCCCCCTCCGTAATCGAGGCAAAGCGCCTTTTCGATTCCTTCCGCAAGGGCTCCGCCAATGTTCTCTACCGCATCGTTGACGACCACGACATCCGCCCCCGCTACATCTTCGACATGAAGGACGGCGGCGGCCACCTCTTGCAGGAAGCGTGCCACATCTTCGACCTTCTCCCATGGTTTCTCGGCCAGGAGCCGGTCGAAGTTTACGCCGTCGGCCCGATGGAGACCGACAACCTCATAACCGTCACCTTCGCCGACGGGTCCATTGCCGGGATCCTCTGCGGCGGGAAGGGCGGATGCTTCTACCCCAAGGAGTGCATGGAGGTCTTCTGCAATCGCATGACGCTGGCGCTGGACCAGTTCCGCGAACTGCGCATGGAGGGCCCCGGCGGCGCGCTCCTGCGAACCTTCCCCCTGGCGGCCAATTCGCGCAAACTGCCCCCGAAGGCCCGGGGGATGACCGGCTTCTACAAGGCGTCCTTCGCGCAGCGCCCCGCCGGCGTTGACGATCCCGCCCGTCTGATCGCCGCCCACAGGCTTCTTGTTGATAAGGGTCACGCGCAGATGCTCGACGCTTTCGGCAAGGCGCTTCAGGAAGGCCTCCCCTTCCCCCTTTCCGTCGTCGCCGGCGCGCGCGCGACCCTCTGCGCCCTGCGCAGCTACGATTCCATCCGCAAGGGACGCCCCGTTAAGATCAAGGCGGACGAATACCAACTCGACTGAGCCGCTGGAGGCTCCATGCTCCCCACCGCCGCCGACTCGCGCACAGGCGTCCCCATTTCGCGCGTCACTTCCGGGCCGGGGACGCACCTGATGCCCTACTACAGTTGCCGGGCGCTGAGCGCCGACGGCGCGTGGCTCGCCTGCACGTGCGACACCGGCGGCGCGGCGCAAGCCTGGGTTTACGATATGCGCACGGGCGAAGGCCGCGCCGTCTCGAACGTCGCCGGCGGCGTGCAGCATGAGTCCGCCTGCTTCCACCCCATACGCCCGTGGGTCTTCTACAACTCCGCCAGTGCCCTCTACCGCCATGACCTCGCCAACGGACGCACCGACGTCCTCTTCACGACCCAGCCGCCCTTCCGCATCCTGTGCGAGGTCAGCCCCGTCCGCGACTGGGTGGTCCTGTCCGTCGTCGAGGAAGTCACCCCCGGTCGCTGCGGCGACGGACGCCCCATGGCGCATCTGATGTCCCTGCGCATCGGCCAATCCTACATTCTCGCCGTGAACCTGGGCAGCGGCGAGGTCCGGCCCGTCTGGAGCGACACCGCCACGCTCACCCACCCGGTCCTGCATCCCGACGACGACGGACTCGTCCTCTTCGCCAACCAGGGGCCGCGTGAGCGCCGGCAGGAGCTGTTCGTCGTCGCGCGCGAGGAACGCGACGACCGCGCGCCGCGCCGCCTGTATGAGTCGCCCGCGCAGCGCCCCATCTACGTCGGCCACTCCTTCTTCACCGACGACGGCTGGATCGGCTGCCAGTTGAATGAATTCGGCGGGCGCGAGGGCGACGGTCCCTACCGCGACATCATCGGGTTCAACGCGATCATCCGCCGCGACGGCAGTTGCGACCGGCGCGCGCGCTGCCCCGGCGGCAACAAGCCCATTCACGTCCACGCCGCCCGCGCCGACGGCTGGTGGGTCGGCGACACCTACCCCGAAGAAGGCGCGTGCGACGACGGCTGGCTCTGCGTCATGAAGAACAACTGGGAGACGGGTTGGTGCCAGGCCGAGCGCCTGGCCGCGCACGGTTGCGACCACAAACGCCCCTGCCACGTCCATCCGCGGTTCACGCCCGACGAGAAGTTCGTCCTGTTCAACTCCAACTTCACCGGGCACTGCCAGGTCTATGCCGCGCACGTGGAGGAGTACCTGTCGCGCTGGAAGGACCGCGCGCCCTTCGAGCCCCGCCGCGGGCGCTTCTGTCGCCAACCGGCCTCCGAACGCCTTACTCGCGAAGGCCCGCCGGTGTAGTCCGGGGCGTTTCCGGGAAACAGACCCTGCGCGCGCCTGGCGCAGGTGGCGGGGATGCCGGCGGTGACGCGGCGGCGAAGACAATGGCCGCCGCAATCAGGTGTGCGCGCTGCGTCATGCGCGGAGTTCCTCCCAACGTTTCAGATGAAGCGCACGACCGCATGGCGTCCGATCCCGCGCAGGATCGTCTCCACGCGATTGCCGGTAACCGTCCATTCCAGCGCAACGGCCTTGCGCCGCTCCGGCACGAACAACGCGCTTTCCTTCGGCGCGCGACGCGCGGAGATCGAAAAGGGCGCGTCGCGCGAACCATCCAGCTTCCCGAGGCGCACCATCGGAACGACGGTCGCGCCGTCGTCGGCGGTCAGATAGTCGAGCCTTAGCTCGGGCGCGCCGTGGACCTGCACCGGACGCAATCCGGGATGGAGCCACTCCAGCGTTGTGACGATCTCGTGCGCGTTGTACGGCTCCTTCCAGTAGCGGCTGTCAATGCCGTCGTAGTGCGCGTTGTAGCCGCTCTTGAAGGCCCGCGGCTGATGGACGTACTGGATCGCCGGCAGGTACGCCGCGCGCCCGCGCCCTGCCGTCACGCACGCCGGCGCGCCTGTGCCTTCCTTCATGGCAAACTGCTTGAACTCGTCGGTCTGTCCCGTTTCCTGCAAGCGCCCGCTCGACGACTTGAACCCGCGCGCGAAGAGACCCGCGAAGGCCGGGACGGCGCGGATGCGCGGCTCCGGGGTGTACATGCCGCTGCGCTCGGTAATGAGCACGCCGCCCCCGTCCTCCACGAACCGCGTCAAGGCCCGCACCTGTGCGTCGCTCACGAACTCCACGTCGGGCACGATCACGAGGTCGAACGCCCTCAATCCTTCCTCGGTGATGAAGCTGTCCTGCACGATGCTGAAGGGAATGCGCTGCGTGAAGAGCATGTGCTCGATGACCGCCGCTGAGAGGTGCGTGTCGAAGTTGATCTGCAGCAGCGACTGCTGATTGCGCCACACCGCCACGCGCCCCGCGGGCGCGCACGGCGTGTAGAGCTTGGTGTGGCGGCGGTACTGCGCCAGCAGGTCGGCGACGCCGGGCTGCGCCGGGTTCAGCGGCATTCGCCCCGGCTCCGCATAGCCCCAGTGCATGTTGATGCCGGGGTGCCCGCTGAAGGTCATGTTGTATGCCAACTCTTCTTCGTCGCGGTAACTGGTGACCACCGGTTTGCCGAGGCGCCGGGCGAAGAGCATGGTGCGGATGCTCCGCGCCGCCGCAAAGCTCGCGCGCGGGTCGTCATCGGCGCGCCGGTCGGGGTTCTCCTCCCAGAGGCAATCCACGTGCGCCGCCTGCCCTTCGTTGTCGCCCCGGCCCTGCGTCAGACCCCCGTTGTTCCCGTGAATCGCCTGGCCGTTCGAGTCCAGGCATATCTTCGGGTCCAGCGACCGCGCATACGCGGAAAGATCTGCGATGTAATCGGTCACCGTTGCCGTGCGAAACTCGAGCCAGTCCTGCAGCAGCGGGCTCTGAATGCGGTCCAGCGTCCACGGCGGCGAGAAGCGCATGAACCAGTGCGGAATGCGAAACTGCTCCAGGCCCGCGAATCCGAAGCGCCGCTTCTGCGTCCGCGCGTCCGGGTACTTGTTCCCAAGGAACTTCCGGAAGGCGGCCTGGCAGTAGTCGCAATGGCAGCCATCCGGCTCCAGCGCCGCGCCCAGGTTGTCGAAGTGCAGCAGATCCGTCCCGACGACCTGGATCGCCTTCTCGATCTGTCGCTTCATCCGCGCGCGCCAGCCCGGCGCATTCAGGCACCCCACCCACCGCCACGTCTGCTCCCCGCCGTAGTAGTGCTTCCGTCCGTCGAAGGTCCTCACCACCCAGTCCTCACAGTCCGGATAGTCCTTGAGCATGGACTCGTAGTACACCGTATTGGCCAGGTACGCCCCGTGCCGGATGCCGTGCTTATGGCACAGTTCGCACTGCTGCCGCGCGCGCTCCTGGTCCTCCGCCTGGTCCGTATCGCCCAGGCCGCGGTCGAACTGCCCCATCAGAAGGGTTATCCCCAGTTCCTTCAGCCGCAGGATGTGCTCCTCGGTGAACTCCCAGTCGTACTCCGCCTCGATGTTCTCCTCCGGAATACGGTTGCGCACTCGCCCGGTGCAGGGATGCCACCCTCCCGCGACGATCAGCCCGCGCGCAAGCCACCACGGCGTCAGTTTCCGCATGGTCTTTCTCATGAGGGGTAGTTCCCTTCCTTTCGCCAGATGTCGAGAAGCGGCTCACGTCGCGTCAGGCGCATTCCGGTGCAGATGCCGTTGTTCGTGCTGAAGACAGCCCCGGCGCCGGGCATGCCGTGCTTGAGGCGCAGCGCGCCGAGGCAACGCTGGCGCAGGGCGCCTCCTGTTCACCGGGGATTCCTCGGGTTCGGGACTTCCACGGACCAGCACACGTCCTCGTAAAGCGGTTTGTAAACGACCACGACCTTCTCGGGGTAAACATAGTTCAGGAAGAAGCCGGTATAGGCGGTGGACGGACCTTCCTTTGTCCAGCCGATCGAGTTCGCCGTGACGTGCAGCGTCGGACCGGCCCACTGCCACTCCAGGACGTGCGTATGCCCCGCCAGCCACAGTGTCGGACGCTGCGCGGACACGAAGTCCAACATGTCCTTGCGCCGGCCGGGCATGTCGCGCCAGGGGTAGTGACTCACCAGGAAGAGGTGGCGCGCGCCGCGGCACTGCGCCGCCAGTTCGCCGATGCGCCGCCACATCTCGGGGCTGAAGTCCGCTCCGCGGCTGATGCTCTCGGCGTCGTTGTGAATGACCAGGAACGCATCCGGTCCCGCGCGCTGCACGCGCAGGGGTTGCTCGCCGGTCCATCGAGCGTAGATGTCCGTGGAGGCGTCGTGGTTGCCGAAGGCGGTGTAGATCGGACACCGCGACGCGGCGGCGAGCTTGCGATAGGTCTCCCACGGCGCGTCCCTGACACCGGCCTCGACGATGTCGCCCAGGTTCAGCAGGAAGGCGGGCTGCAAACGATTCGTTTCGGCGATGAGTTGCGCGAAGCGCGCGGCGTCGCCCAGACTGCGCGCGGCGGACTTCGCGTCGGCTTGGGCGTCATTCAACTGCGTATCGGCGAAGTGGGCAAAGACGTAATCCGCCCTCCGCGTTTCCCCGGGCGGCAATCCACCGTCGCGACTGTCCGGCCGGCGCACGACGGGGGTGAAGTTCCCGCCCACCGGTTTCGCCAGGTCCACTTCGATGCGATCCCGATAGACGCGCACGATCTGATACGTTCCACGCTCGCAGAGATCGGCGCCGCCGACGACGGTTGCGTTACCGTCGCGCTGCAGGAAGTTGGTCCCGCAGCCGGTCAGGTAGAGGCTGACGGCAGTCTCAGCGCAGAGGGCGGCCAGTTCCGGCGCGACCGTCTTGTTCGTTCCGTCCGCCTGCCGGATGCGTGGTGGATCGGAGCAGACGATGACGCCCCGCTCCCCCGTCGCCATCGCGGCCATGTCGGCTTTCATGCGCGCCAGGATCGTTGCCTTGCGCTCAGCGGACAGGCGCGCCCACGGCGGCAAGAGAAAGACACTGACCGGTCCGACCGGAATGCGCCGGTATGTGGCGCCCATGGTCTTCTCGAAGGTGTCGAGACTGTCGCGCGTTCCCGCCGCGAAGTGTACGGGGACCTGCGCGCAGGCGGTGATGCGCTTCGCCTCCGCGTACTCGGAGTCCAGCCCGTTGTGCGCTCCGCCGTGGACAATCAGCGCGTCCGGACGAAAGGCGTTGACCTCGGCCACGACCTCGCGCAGGCGGCGCGGCGTCAACGCGAGCAGGAAGTCGTCCTTCTGTTCATCCCCGTAGAAGCCGGACCAGCACACGCGCGCGAGGGTCGCCAGCGGCTTCTCGACCGGCGCGCGGCAGGCCGCTGCCGCGTCAACCTTCGGCTCGACGGCTTCGCCGCCCGATACGGTCGCGCGCCCGCGCTCCGCCGCCAGCGCCGCGCTCAGCGCGCGCGCGTTCGCGTCGCCGATGAACGGCGCGTAGAACTCCGGCTCGCCGCACTCCGCAGCCGTCAAGAACCACATCTCCGTCACGAGCGATGCCTTCTCCCCCGGTTGCAGAGCGGTTTCGCTGCCCAGAACGACCATATGCAGAAAGGGCGCCACCTTGTACGCGTAAGTCCCCTCGACACTTGGATCGTTGGGGCGGTGCGTGACCACCACGCATTCCCTCGACCGGCGGTCATACTGGAAGAACCAGCCGTGCTGCCGCTCAAGATGGAATTCCTGTGTGACCTCGGGATAGCGCATGAACCCGGACGGCGACGTCGAGTCGGGGAAGACGACGGTATCGTACAACGTTGACCGGTCGGCGTTGGTGTTGAACTGGTAGATGGGGAATATCTGCGTCTTCACCGGCGCATCGCCGACGTTCGTGTAGTCCAAGGCGATCCGCAGGCGCGGCAGTCGCGGGTCGAGCGCCAGCGTTCGTTCGACTCGGATTGTCCCCTCGGAGCGGCTCAGGGTCAGGCGCCCGCCCTCGGCCACAACGGCGTACTCTCTAGCTGCAAACCGGTCTGCGGACTGGCCCCCGCCGACCCGTCCCGTCGGCGTGATGCGCTCGTAGATGCCGTTCTCCGGGTCGAACTTCCCTCCCGCGCCGGCGTTGACAAAGTCGCGTCCGGAGGCCAGATGGATCACCTTCATCACGCGCCCGCCGCGTTCAGGCACGATCACCAGCCGCAGCGTCGCGCTGCGCATCTCCACCGTCGCCAGCCCCTCGAAGGGCGCGCCGGAGCAGACGCCGCGTTCGATCTTCACGCCTGTGTTGTCAGCCTGCGCCATAGCCGCTCCGGCCACTGGCAGCCTGGGGAGCGCAACCTGTGCCGTGCAACATCTCAAGTCCCGGCCTTCCTGTCCAACAGGACCACCGCCGTCCCCAGCGGCGGGCACGCCGGCC
>JAKJEM010000022.1:0-37993 GCA_022705425.1 Planctomycetota bacterium | reverse complement strand
AGGACCGCGCCCGCGCCGTGGATGTTCCTCCCGGCGTCGCACCGCCGCAAGTCCAGCGCGGCTTTGCGGTCGAGCCTATGCCAGTTCTTCACCGACGCGTCACTTCTCCAGGAGCAGGAACCCCCACCCTTTGCTTCCGCCGGCCCATTTCAACGTTCCATGCATGGCCTTCTTGTCCGAGACGTCGCTATCGGTCCACAGGAGGTCAAATCGCAGCATCGCGCCGGCCTTCGGCTCGATCCCGGTCTTCGCCCACGGAATCGTGATGATTGTGGTCAGCCGCTTGCCGCCGGTGATATCCGTCACGACGCCGTTCTTCGGATCAAGGACCACCCTTGTATTATAGCAATCGGACCCCCACAATGACCGAAGTTGCACCGTGACCGCTTCTCCCGTTTCGGCCAGTTGGTTGTCCTCCACCGTGACGTGTAGGTAGAGGTTCTTCGCGTCATACCCGACCCGGAAGGCCGCCCGTCCGTCAAGGCTGTAGCCCGGATAGCCGAACTTCTCGCCTCCGGTGGAAAGCTGACTCTTCGTCCGGCCCATCGGTGCCCAGGCCCAGTCATACGCCAACCACGCCGCGAGACGATTCTCCAACTCCGCCGGGACGGTCACGCGCGCTGCCGGAACGAACCAGAGCGTGTCCTCGACGGCCAGGTCCTCTCCCGGCGCGGTGATTCGCGCGCGGACATAGCCGTCCTCGAAAGGCTTCCGCGCATCCAGCAACGTCGCCAGTGTCACCGTCTTCGACGTGCCGGCGGGAATCCCCCCCGCACTCTTCACGTATTCCCGGAGTATCCACTCCGCCGCGGTCGAGAAGGGCAGGCCCTTCGCCGGCCAGCGGAAGTCAACCTTCACGTCCTTCATCTCCACGCGCGTGTTGTTGTGCAGCCGAACTTCCAGCGACAGCGTGCCATTCCCCGCCGGGACCAGCGCCATGAAGGCCGACACCGGCGCCTCCGCCCACGTCGCGAAGCGCAGGGCCTTCTCAAAGGCCTCGCGCCCGAGGCCTTTGGCTGCGAAGAAGACCGGCTCTTCGTTCATATCCAGCACGACGCCCCCCCCTTCCGTCCGGACCTCCTTGAGCGGATTCATGAACATGTCATAGATATCGAGGTGTTCCTTCGCAAGGGGAATCCTCACGTTCTTCAACGCCAGTTGCGCCGGCTTCCAGTGGTAGTCGTAGTCCTGCGTCGCCGTCGCCCACGTGACGCCGTAGAGCCGCCCGTCGAGCTCGAAGTAGAAGACGCGTTGCGGCCCCGTGCCGAAGTTTGACTCCCCCGCCGGCACGGCCTCCGCCAGCGCCGTTCCCAGGCAGCCGAACATTGCCCCCCACGGCACGGGCGTCGCCTCGTAGTCGCACAGCGGCTTGTTCAGGCTGAGGTGCCCGCCGTCGTTGCGCAGAACCGCCGCGTAATGGCCGAACTCCTTCAAGTCCGCGATGAGAAAGAGGTTGACGATCTGCCGCGCCATCCACGCCGCACGCCACCGCTCGTTCTCGTAGAGGTAGGAGGTGTGGAACATCGTGCCCGCCGGCGGACGGCTGCCGACGCCGTAGCAGTACCAGGGCTTATTATGCTGCTCCCCGAGCCGTCGGACGTACCGCGCCTCCCAATACTGGTAATCCAGCAGCGACCCGCCGAAGAAGTCCACCCGCGCGGGGTCCACGTGCTTGAGCAGTTCCTCCAGGAACTCCGGCACGGCGCTGAGCCCGACCTTGACACCCGGCGCGTTCGCGCGCACGCCGTTGATCGTCGCGTTGACGACTTGCGCGAACATGGCGGGGTCCCAACTGCACTCCGCCTCGTCGTCGGGCAGCCAGTGCTTGATCCACGGCTGGTAATGCGCCGCCACCTTGCCGCAGTAGTCGCGCCACTGGTCCAGGTCGGGCATCTCGCGCTTGAGATTTCCCCGCACAGAACGATAAACCCGGTCGGCGGGCTTCATCATGAACTTCGGCAAGCGCTGCGCCCAGAAGCACGCGATGGTGTCCATGCCGTACTTGGCCGGGACCCGCGGGCCGTCGTCGCGCCAGTTCCAGACCTCCGGTTTCGGGTGCACCATCTCCGTGGCCGAGCCGACCTCGCGCGTCTTGCAGTGAAGCACCCATTTCAGCCCCAGGCGCGCGTTCACGGCCACTTCCTGCTCGTTGAAAGAAAGGTTCCCGCCCAACTCGTGCCGTGTCGGCTTGTTCGATGGCTGCGGCATCAGGAGATAGACCGTCTCCCCCTCCGGCATCGCGCGTCCGTCAAGGGCATAGGTCACGGAGAAGATGCCGCGCAGCGCGGGCAACAGCGGCAGCGCCTGACGGGCGGTCTTCCCCGGCGCGACAACAACCTCCGGCGTCACGCCCTCGGCCACGCAGCGCTCGCGCACGTCCAGGATACGATAGGACAGCCGCGCGCGTTGCTCCCGCGCGCCGGAGTTGTGGAACCAGGCGTCCAGCGTCCGCTGCCCCTCATAGACGATGTTCGCCAGGCAGCCCGTCCGCAGAGCGCCCTCGAGTTCGGCGCGCGGCGCGAAGGCGCTCGCCTCTCGCCCGCGCTCCAACTGCACCGCGTCAATCCAGAGTTCCTGTTCATTGGCCACGCTCAGGAAGTGCCACCCGGCCTTCAGCGTGCCGCTCACGACCACGCGTTGCCATTGCGGCGTTACGGACGCGGAGACCGCCAGAACATTGACGGTCTTGATCTTGAAGAACTTGTTCTTCCGGTCGGGACTCTGTTCGTCGGAGACCTGCTTCAGCGTGATCGCGGTCCTGCCCGGACTGCCCCGCAGATACAGCGACAGCGTCGCCTCGCCCCCTTCCGGAAGATAATACGGTCTCGTGAACGGATGGATCCTGGCCGGGACGCGCAGGCTGTACGCGCCATGAAACGGCTGGTCGGTGGACAAATCCTTGTCCGTAAATGCATAAGGTTGTGTGCCGGCCCAGCCGTCGTTCATCCCCAACTCGAAGGAACCGTTCGGCCACAGGTTGCTCCGCCCGGCATCGGCCTTGAGAAGGATCGGCGCGGCGTCCAGTTCAATCTCCGGCGCGGGCGTGTTCGGCTCAGGGTCAAACTCCGCCGGCGTCCAGCCCGCCGCATCAATCCCCGCGCGGAGCAGGCGCTCCGTCTGCGCGTCGGGCGGCGACTTCTCCTGCAGATCGCTCGTCAGGTACAGCGTGTCCACCCAGATGGACTTCCGACTTGACTCGTACAACCCGCCGTGGCCATAGCCGCCAAAGGCGACGGCGGTGAACGTCACGAGATCAACCTGCACCGGCAGCGTAACCTCGCCGCCCGCCTGCCACGCCGCGCCGCGCGGACCGCTGCGCCACTTGAAGGTCACCGGCGTCCCGCCGAGGTCAACGCGGACCCCCGTGTCCTCATCGCCGATGCGCGGGCCCAGGGTGCGGAGGAACGCGCGATACGTTCCGGCGGGAATGTGCGCGTCGAGCTTCTGCGTCATGGCCCGGCCCTCGTCCGTGGCCGTCTCGTGAATGGCGGCGCAGTAGCCGCGCCCCGGTGCCCCGTAGCCGCGGCAGTTCGCCTCACGCGCGTACCAACCCGGCGCCGCGTCGTTATGGTAGGGAAACCGCTGTAATCCCAGGCAGTCCTCGGCCTCGATGTAGTACCGCGCCGCCTGCGCCACGCCGCACGCCAGCGCCGCCGCAAACACCGCCGCGCCAAGGTTTCGCATCGCCGTCCTCCTTCAGACGTTTTCGCAGCCCGCGGGGGCGGCCTGCGTGGCAACGGAGCGCGCCGCCGCAACCCAGCGGCTCTGTCGGCGCGCTCTGCTCTTCCCGTCGCTCAGCAAACGCCGTCTACTCTGCATTCTGCAATCCCATTGCGCCGGCCCCCGATACCCCGCTGCGGTCACGATAGTAGTCCGAACTCGCCAGGTTGGCCTCCGTCCCACGACCACGCGGAAATCATCCATGTACTCGAACGCCACAGATCGGCACAATGATTACATCAGCGCAAACTACTTGTCAAGCGCGCTTGTTGACATCGTCCAAAACCGCCGAGACGCGGTATATTGACTTATCTAATCAGCACGGATATCATGCCGGCATCCGGTCTTAGCGTACTTGGACATCGCCACAGGATACCCCTCTCCATGCCCCGCCATGCCCGAATATTCCTGGCCGCCATGGCGTTGCTCAGCGCCTTCGCCTTTGCGGCCCCCTCCGCGACCCCCTACCGCCGGTTCATCGAGGCCGAGGACATGGCCATTGAAGGCAAGGGCTACGCCGTCGTAGCCCACGGACAACGCAACGCCGGCGGCGTTATGGCCTGCTCCTTCGCCACGGACAACGCCGCCAAGGCGGGCGGGCGCATCGTTGCGACCCTTGAACGCGAGCTCCCACCCGGCAGGTATCTGGTCTGGTTGACCGCCCTTCTTCTGGCCGATCCGCAAGGCCCACCCCTTGACATTGAAGTCCAACTCGGCAGGAGCGTCGCGACACTTCAACTCGAACGCGGCGAGCGCGCCGCCGGCGCCGTTGTCGTCGAAGCCGCCCAACCCTTCAAGACCCTCGCCGTCGCCCTCCGCAGCGCCCACAAACGGCTCTGGATTGACACGCTCTACTTCTCCTCCGTGCCCTCCGACCTTCGCGTGGATCGTGCCCGCAAGGAGGTCGAGATTGACACCGAACTCATCCAAAGGGAGATGGCCGGCAACGGCCCGGCGACCCCCGTAACCGAGCCGACAAACTGGATCGGCAACGGCTCTTTCGAGACCGGCATCGCCTCCAACGAATGGTCCACGCTCTACCAGAGCCTCCATTCCATCCGCCCGGACTACTGGTCCACGGACGCGTCCGCCGACGGCGAGCGCTGTCTGCGCCTGCCTCTCTATCGCCACTCCGACGTCCCCGGCGCGCCCGCCGCCTTCCGCATGATCCACCGCGTAATGAAGCTCAAGCCGAACTCGCAGTACGTCTTCCGGGGCACGTTCAAGTCCGACGTCCCCGTCACCGTCACGCTCTCCGGCGAAACAGCCTACGGCGCGCGCGCCGGCATCGGCCAGTTCCGCGCCACTATCGGCGACAAATGGCAGGCGATTTCCGTTCCCCTCAAGACCACCTCCGACGCGCGCGGCTACCACGTGCGCATCAACGCCGAGGCCGCGGGCCCCGCCACCCTCTGGGTTGACGCCCTCTCGCTCGCCGCCGCGCCGCCCGACACCTTCGTTTCCGCCGCGCCGGTCGAGTTCGGTCTCCACTGGAAGGAACCGGGCAAGGTCTTCCACAGCGACAAACCCGTCTGCTTTGATTTCTTCGCGCGCAACTACGGAGTCGCCCCCGCAACGGCCGCGCTGCGCTGGCGCGTCGTCAGTTACTTCGACCAGACCGTTGCCGAAGGCGCCGTCAAGGACTGGGCCCTGCCCGCCGGCGCCACGCAGCGGCGCGCCGAAACCGTCCTGCAAGGAAGGACCGGCGGCTTTCGCCTGCTCGTCGAGGGGGAGGCGCAGGTCGGCGCCGCTGCGGTCCCTCTGCCCTTGCAGGAGTACGTCTTCTGCGTCGTCCCGGCGCCGCCGGAGAAGATGGAACGCAACATCGGCGCGTACATCTCCCTCGTCCCCGATGCCGTCGAAATCATGTCCCGCGCCGGCATCCGGCGCACCACCACCCTCAGTTGCGGAAACACTCTCCTCGAGGAGTGGGCGGCCATGGAACCGAAACCGGGCCGGTTCGTCTGGTGGGACGACCGCGTGGCGCTCGCCCGCAAGTACGGCATGAAGATCGTCGCCAACCTCCAGATCGCCCGCGCCACGGACATTCCCGAGTGGGCTCGCGTCCCGAAGGACAGCCCCGACGCCATCGGGAACAAGGCCGTTTCCTTTCCCCGCGCCGCATGGGAGCGGTTCGTCGAGACCGCAGTCGCCCACTACCGCGACGACATCCAGGACTGGCTCATCGTTGACGAACCCTACAGCAGCTTCACGCCGGAACAGTACGTGGCGCTCCTGAAGGCGACTTACGCCGCCGCCAAGCGCGGCAACCTCGCGTGCCGCGTCATCGCCCACGGCGGCTACAGGGACCGCCGTGGAGAAGGCCGGCGGCGTCCCGCACTTCGACGGCATATCGGACTATGCGCGCGTTCCCGCTCACGGCGAGATGCTTCGCGACTTCGCCCGCCAGCACGGCAAGTTCCTCATCAATGTCGAGTACGGCCCCCACGCCAGCATGTACCGCACCATCGAGGCGCCCGACAACCCCAGGGACCGGCGCACCCCCGACTACTACCTTCGCAACACCGAAGGCGTCGTCCAAAGCGCCGTCCGCGCCATGTCCTGGTCCGGCAGTCAAGGCTTCAGCCGATACGACGCGCGCTTCCCCGGCGGCGATTTCACCAAGCTCGACCGCCACAAGTGCCTGTTCGAGTACGACGGCGCGCTCAAGCCCGCCGGCGTGGCCTACGCGCTCATGGCGCAGATACTCGACGGCCTTCAGGGCGTGCAGGAACTCAAACTCCGGCCCGAACTGGAGACGCACCTCTTCGAGAATGCCGAGCGTTTTGCGCTGGCGATGTGGATGCGCGACGGCGCGGTCGCGGAGGCCGCCATCTCTCCCCCCGCCGGCGTCAAGGCGGTGGACATCATGGGAAATCCCCTCCCCGCCGCCGCCATGCTCTCCGGCTCCACCCTCTGGATCACCGGTTCCAGGGCGCAATCCGGTGCGGCACAGGCGTGGCTCAAGGACCTGGCCCTGTCCTCTGTCGTCGAGGTAACGACGCAGACGGAGATTGACGCGAAGACGAAGCAGTATGTGCTGCTCGTGAGGCTGGAGAACCGCAGCCGTCACGCCCTTCCGCCCGGCATGTGCCAACTCAGCCCGCACGCGGTCCGGGACTTCTGGATCGGCGGCCTGCCCGTCCCCGGGATTGCACCCGGCCGGAGCGCCGAACTGCGCATCGGCCTCAACGCCTACGCCGGCGACAAGCCCAACCCGCGCGGCGCCGACGTCGAGTACAGCTTCGGCGGCGTTATGCTGCGCTATACGATCAAGAGCGTGTTCGACCTCGCCCCCGTCATGCCTTGATCGTTGCCGGTCTCCAGTCCGCGTGATATCCGAGTATTCATCCGGGCTGTCAAACCCGCGCAAGAGCGAAGCCGGCAATGCCGAGACCGCTCACACCGGTGTTCTTCACGGGTTGACATAGCGACGAGGCGACGCGAGGTCGAGTTCATCGGACTCATGGCATGGAGTCGGTCCCTTCAGGATTCATTCTCGGTGCAGCAGCCATTGGCCGGCTCCTGTCGGCAGGGTTTCTTCAAGCACGCTCCGCGCGTCGGCGTGCATTGCCTCGATGCGGTCTTCCAGGGCATGGCGCAGAGCACCGGCCGGCAGATTCGGCACACGCGCCTGGCTGCGTGGCGCGCTGCCCGCGCTACTTCAGCGCGCCGGTCACGCGGCGCAGCTCGGCCTGCCCGGCGAGGTAGAGGTCGCGCCCGATGAAGGCCATCCGGCCGGCGGCTTCTACCGTGCCGATCGGCGTCACTTCCAATGTCTGCGGGTCAATCCGCACCAGCACCTTGTCGGCAAAGGCCCAGATGTGCCCGTCGGGGCCCAGCCGGAAGTCCCCGCCGAGTTTCGACGGCAACTCGACCTGTTGGAGCACCTTCTGAGCGGCGACGTCGGCGCGGTAGAGCGTCGTGGCCTCGCCGCCGCCGATGGCGCCGACGACGGTCGTTCCGCCTGCGGGCACGATGCGCCCCGTGCTGTTCCGCCCGGCGAAGGGCGCAAAGGAGCCGGCGAGTTCCTGTTTCTCCGTGTCAAAGAGAAAGAGCTTCGCGGCCGGTTCGCGCTTGCCGGTCGCCGGGTCGGTGACGAGGGTGCTGCTGTAAACGATCTTGCGTCCGTCGTCCACAGCGCAGAGACTGGCGATGTCGAAGAGTTCGAAGGGCTCGCGCAGTCCCCCGGCCTTGCGCTCCTTCGGGTCCCACCAGGCCAGGCCGCCGCCGACGTGCGCGCGTTCGGCATGGCCGCCGACGTAGATGCGCCCATCGGCGCCGACGGCGCCGGCGCGACCGTGATGCGTCATGATCGTATGCCCCAGGTACGCTACGCGCCGGGGGTTGCTGGCCGGCGCGTCCAGCTGGGGGGCCGGCTTCTGTGGCGTGCCCGTGCCGGGCGTCCACGCCCCGGTCAGGTCGTACTCATAGAGCGGCGTTGTCGGGTAACCCATCATGTACGCCTTCGTCCCGGCGAAGACGGTATCGTAGTGACTGAGGGGAATCTTGCCGAGCACGGTGAGGCGTCCGGTCTGCGGGTCGTAGAGGAACCAGTCCAGGTAGGCGGGGCCGACGCCCAGGACGCGCCCGTCGGGCGTTTCGCGGATGAAGCTGATGTTGCCGGGACCGACCTGGACCGCGTATTCGACCGTCTGCCAGCCGAGTTGGGCAAGATCGGCGTCGGGCGGCGGATCCTTGGGCGCCTGCGCCCTGGCCTCCGGCAGGCGGTAGAGGTACCGGGCCTTGCCGTCGGCGCCGGGCACGGCGTCATCGAGAAGCTCCTCGGGTCGGGGCGCGGCCGGCGGCGGCTTCGTGGCCGGGGCCGATGTGCCCCAGGGCGGCGCGGCGTCCGCCTTCTGCGGCGTCACTTCACCGCGATGGAGCCAGTAGCGCTCCGTCTGGCCTTTCTGCGGGCCGAACTGATGCGAGACGAGGGCCGTGCAGCCCTGCGGGCCCTGGCCGACGGCCATGTAGTCGTTCTCCGACGCCGTCAGGAGAATCTTCTGCTGACCGGTCTTGCGATGGTACGCCACGAGTTCCCAAGGAATCTTCCCGGCGGCGGTGTAGGTGTACTCATCGTCGGCGGCGACGGTGTAGCCATAGGACAGGTACTTGCGCGGGCTGCCCTGCGCGCCGTAACTGGTGATCGTGCGCGTCGCCGGGTCGAGTTGAAAGGTGATGATCTGCCCCGTAGTGCTGGCGTAGATCATGCCGTCCGTGCCGGTGGCGATGGCGGAGATGACCTTCGCGCCCGGCAGGTTGACGGGGACGACCTCGATCTGCACCGTTGCCGGGTCGTAAATCCAGATGGCCGTGGGGCCGTGGACGCCCATGTAGCACTTGCCGTCGCGGCCCAGGGTGTAGCGCCAGGGGGCGCCGGCCGCCTTCTCGCCGACCGTCCCCTGCCGCAGCTGGCCGGTGGCGGTGTTGATCGCGACGAACTGGCAGGGCATCTTCATGGTGTAGTGATAGTAGAACAACAGGCGCGTCCACCCTTTGCCGTCCGGGTTGGGAACCCAGGTGGACTCGCCGACGGGCATCGTGCGGACCGGCGCGCCCAGCGTCTCCACGGCCAGAGGTTTCGCCTCCGGGAAGAGCGGCTTGGCCTCCTCCTTCATCTCCTGCGCAATGCCCGTCCCCGCGACGGCCAGCGCCAAGGCAAGCGCCATGACCTTCAACAATCCCGCCTGTGTGTGTGGCATGACCGAACCTCCCCATCAATCATCCTGTGTGCGCGGGCGACTCGTACTCCACCTTCAGGAACGCTGACAAGTCCGCGTCGGCAACCTCCGGCCTGTGCGAGCCATGCGGAATCAGAGCATAAATCTACCCGTGTGGCAAGTCCGGGACGCCTCCTTCCTCAGGTCCGCCGCGAGATGCATTTGACTGTGCCCGCGCCTCCGGTTCAAATAGGCCGCGGGAAACGGGTCCGAACATGAAAGGGCGAACGATGCGAATCAAGCGCGTGCGACATTACGTGTTGCGCGACTACCGCACCCGCGAGCACCTCAGCGACGCGACGGACTTCCAGCGCGACGCCGAACGCCGCGAGAACTACGTCGCCTTCACCTGCCTCCTCCCCCACCCCGACGGGCGGCTCTATTGCGGCATCACCGCCTTCAACAACGACATCCTGCACCGCTTCGACCCCGAAATGAAGCGCTTCGAAAGCCTGAACTACGCCCGCGTCGCGGAGAAGTACGAGATCAAGATTCACCGCTCTCTCGAACTCGCTTCCGACGGAACGATCTACGGCGCTTCGGCCGGGCTGCTCCTGTGCGACGAACGCCTTGCCGCCCCCGGCGGCGCGCTCTTCAAGCTCGATCCGCGCTCCGGCGCTATCGTCAAGCTCGGCATCCCCGCGCCGCATGACTACATCCAGACGATCACCCTCGACGAGGCGCGCGGCCTGATCCATGCCCAGACCTACCCCTGCTTCCGCTACGTCGTTCACAACCTCCGCTCCGGCGCGGCGCGCGATTTCGGCTACCTCGGCTCGATCACCCACCTCAGCGCCCTCGACGACGCCGGCGGCCTGTGGGGCACCTGGGACCCCGCCCGGCACTGGTTCTTCCGTTATGACCCCGTCGCCGACGCCATCGCCTGGCACCGGCGCGGACTGCCCAACGCCCGCGCCGATTCCAACGTGATGTACCCCGGCGCCGGACCGGTGGACTGCATGATCAACGGCGGCGACGGCCGGCTTTACATCGGCGCCTGCGGCGGAAGCCTCTGCCGGCTCGACCCGCGCAACGTCGAGGTCGAGTACCTCGGCAAGCCCAGTCCCAGCAAGCGCATGCCCGGGCTGATTCTGTGGAAGGACGACCTGCTCCTCGGGTGCAGCGGCGACGAGGAGGGTGGGAACGTCTTCGCCTATGACCGTCGCACGCGCGCCTTCCACCCCCTCGGGCCCATCGTGGACAGCGAAACCGGGCTGAAGCTCTACCGCGTTCACGATATGCGCCTCGTGAACCGCAAGTGGCTCTATGTGGCGGAGACGGATGTCCCCACGCGCTCGGGCTACCTGTGGGAGTGCGAACTGGAGGACTGACAATGCGGCGCTGCCTCGCAAGGCGCGCGCCTGTCAGTGCCCCGGGGTAGAATCCTGTCGCGCGAGCGGGGCCCCGCCCCGCGCGCAGCGGCCCCGCGTGTGTGACGCGAGGTCGCCGCAGTCCCCGCGAACACGGAGACGTCATGCCTTCGCGCCGCTTGCGCATCGTTACAAGCCATCGCCTCGACGCGCTCCTGCGCGCCCTGGCCGACGCTCTCGCCGCCGCGCCGCTGCCTCCGCTGGCGCGCGAAGTCGTCGTCGTCCAGAGCCAGGGCATGCGCCGCTGGGTCACCCTTCAACTGGCCGACCGGCTCGGCTGCGCCGCCTCTCTTTACATGCCCTTCCCCGGCGCCTTCGGGCACCGCCTGGCGGAGGCCGCCGACGCCGCCCCCCACCCGGCCCCGCCCGGCGGCTACGAGGATTCCCCCTTCGGGCGCGACGCGCTGACCTGGCGCATTGACGACGCGCTCGACGCTCTGCTGCCCTTGAAGGGCTTCGCCCCGCTGCGGGCCTATCTGGCCGACGGCGATGCGCGCAAACGACATCAGCTCTGCGCCCGCGTGGCAAATCTCTTCGACGATTACCAGATCTACCGCCCCGATCTGCTGCTGGCCTGGGAGGCCGGGAAGGACCCCGTGAAGTGCGACGACGCGGCCTGGCAGGCGGAGTTGTGGCGGCGCCTGACGCGTGAGGCCCCGGCGGACCACCTGGCGCGCCGCTTCGAGAGGCTCATCGAGTCCCTCGAGACCTGCGCCGCGCCGCCGAAGGGCCTGCCGCCGCGGCTGGCCGTCTTCGGTGTAACGACGCTGCCCCCCGTCTTTATCCGGCTGCTGCGAGGTCTGGCGCGCTTCGTCGAGGTCAGTCTCTACGTCGTGGCCGCGAACAACGGACGACCGACGACGGACGACGCCATCGGAGGTGGGGCGAACCCCTTGGTCGCCTCGATGGGCGGGCAGGGGCAGACCTTTCTCGATCTTCTGCGGGAGAACTTCGGCGCAGAGGCAACCTGGGACCCCATCGCCGCTGCGCCCCCGCCGCGCGACTCCCTGCTCCACCGTTTGCAGGCCGACGCCCTGGCGGGGCTGGACCGCACGTTCGTTGCGGCGCCGCCCGCCGCGCCCCCCGGCCGGACCGCGACCGATACCGCTTCCCCGACTGCGGCCGACGACTCGCTGACGGTTCACATCTGCCATTCGCCCTTGCGCGAGATGGAGGTCCTGCGCGACCAGTTGCTGGCGGCCTTCGCCGCCGACCCGGAACTCCGCCCGCATGACATTCTGGTGATGACGCCGGACGTGGCCACGTACGCCCCATATGCGCGGAGCGTCTTCGGGGTGGACCATCCTCCCGCGCCGCGCCTGCCCGTGCGCGTGGCCGACCGTCGCGTGGCCCACGAGTTGCCCTTGACGGAGGTCTTCTGTCGCGCACTGACCCTGGCGCGGGGACGTGTGACGGCCACGGAGGTGCTCGACCTGCTCGAATGCCCGGCTGTGCAGCGGCGGGCGGGCTTCACCGAATCGGACCTGCCGGTCCTGGCGCAATGGGTGGCCGACGCCAACATCCGCTGGGGCGTGGACGCCGCCGCGCGTCGCGCCGAGGGCCTGCCCCCCGAGTCCGCGAACACCTGGCGCGCCGGCTTCGAGCGGCTGCTCCTGGGCTATGCCGTCGGCCCGTGCGACGACCTCGTCGCCGGAACGCTGCCGCTCGGCAGCGCCACGGCGGGCCGGGCCGATCTTCTCGGGCGCTTCGTGGACTGGTGCGAGCGCCTCTTTCGCTGCGCCGGCAATCTCCGCCGCGAGCGCCCCCTTCGCGAGTGGGCCGCCGATCTGAACGCCTGGCCGGACCAGTTCCTTGAAGCCCGTGATGACGAGGAGCGCGACGCCATAGCGCGCATCCGGGGCGAACTGCGACGCCTCGATACCCTGGCGCTCGCCGCCGCCCACAACCGCCCTGTGCCGCTCGACGTCCTCTGCGACCACTTCGAGCACGCCTTCGCCGACGACGGATTCGGCACGGGGTTCATCAGCGGGGCGATCACCTTCTGCGCCATGAAGCCCATGCGCACGATCCCCTTCAAGATCATCGCCGTCTGCGGCCTCGGCCACGACGCCTTCCCTCGCCGCGACCGCCCCCCCGCGTTCGACCTCCAGGCGCGCGCCCCGCGGCCCGGCGACCGCAGCCTCCGCGCCGACGACCGTCAGCTCTTTCTGGAAACCTTCCTTGCCGCCGGGCGTCGCCTGATCGTCACCTACGTCGGCGCGTCGCAGAAGGACAACTCCGAGCGCCCGCCCTCCGTCTGCCTGGCGGAGTTGCTCGATGCCGTCGAGCGCGCGTACGGTCCCGAAACGCGCCGGACGGTCCTTCTGCGTCATCCCCTGCAACCCTTCAGCGCGGCGTACTACAACGGACGCGACGCGCGCCTGTTCAGCTACTCGGCGGAGAACTGCCGAGCGGGCCGGGCGGCCGGCGGCGCCCGCCACGCCCAGCTTCCCTTCATCACCCGGCCTTTTCCCATCCCCGAAGGCCGCTTGACGGTGTCCGCAGCGGACCTCGCCCGCGCGTGGCTGCGCCCCTGCCGTCTCTTCTGCGAGCGCACGCTCGACCTGCGCTTCCCCGCCGACGACGCGGCGGAGGTCGAGAATGTCGAACCCCTTGCGCTGGACAATCTGACCCGGACGCGCGTGGCCGACTGGCTGTTGGCGCGGCGGCTGGCGGGCGCGACCGAGGACGAGACGACGCTGCTGGCCGCGCGGGGCGACCTGCCGCCCGGACGCCTCGGACGCGCCCTCCGCAGCGAGATCGAACGCCAGGTGGGTCCCGTACTCGATCGCCTCCGCGACGCGCAGTTCCTGCCCCCCGCCGAGCTCTCCGTCCAGGGCGTGGACTGGACGCTGACGGGCCGCATCGAAGGACTCACGGATCGGGCGCGGCTGCAATACCGCTGCGCCGCGATCAAGCCCAAGGACCTGGCGCGCGCGTGGACGGCCCATCTGCTGCTCAATGCCGCCGCCGAGGAGGGCGCGGCCCTGCCGCGCGTCACGCGCCTGATCGGCACGGACGGCGAGCGCCGCTTCGGCCCGGTCGCCAGGCCCCGCAAACTCCTGGATGCTCTCCTGGCCGGATACCGTCGCGCCCTGGCCGAGCCGTTGCCCCTCTTCGAGGAGGCCGGGTACGCCTTCGCGGCGCGCCTGCACGATCCGAAACGGAGCGACGACCCCGTCGCCACCGCCTGGAAGGAAGCCTATGCCGCCTGGTTCGGCGATGATTTCCGGAACACACCCGGCGACCGCGACGATCCCTTTGTCGCCCTCTGTTTCCGCGGCGGCGACCCGTTCCGCGACCGGCGCGGGGACTTCGAGTCCCTGGCGCGCGCCTTCTGGGCGCCCCTGATGGACCACGTCGAGGAGGGAGAGGCATGACCCCGTCCCCCTTCGACCCCATGACGGCCCGGATCGAGAAGGGCATCACCCTGATCGAGGCCAGCGCCGGTACCGGCAAGACCTACTCCCTTTCTCTTCTGGCGGTGCGGATGCTGGCGGAGGGAACGGTCACGGACATCAGCCGGTTGCTCATCGTGACCTTCACGAACGCCGCCACGGCGGAGCTGGTGGGGCGCATTCGCGCGCGCCTGCGCGACGCCGCCGACGTTCTCGGCGGAGCTCTGCCGAAGGAGGAGGCCGCTGGAATGGAGGCGCTGCGCGAGCGCCTCGGGCGGCGCGCGCCGGAGGCATCGGCCCGCCTCCGGACGGCCCTCCGCCGTTTTGATCAGGCCGCGATCTGCACGATCCACTCCTTCTGCGAGCAGGCGCTCCGACACAGCGCCTTCGAGAGCGGCGCGCCCTTCGAAACGCAGTTCCTGGAGATGGAAGAGGAACTCCTGGAGGAAGCCGCCGCCGACTTCTGGCGGCAGTGGTGTCTGACGAAGGAGCTTCCGGCGGCGCTGGCGGCGATCGGACACCTCGACCGCGCCGCCTGCCTGGCGGTCTTCCGCGCGCGGCGGCGCGCTCCGGAAGATGCCGTCCTCCTGCCCGCCTCACCCGCGCTGCCCGAGGCCCTCCGCGCGGCGGATGCGGCCCTCGCCAAGGCCCGGGCGGCATGGAACGCCGGGCAGGTCGCCTCCATCGCGCGGGAGACGGCTTGGAAGAAGGAAGCCCCGCTGAGCGAGGAATCTCTGGCCGGAACGCTGGCCGACCTTGCCGCGCTGGCGGGCGGCGACACGGCGCGCGGCATCGCGGCGGCGCTGAACTGTTCGCAGGAGGCCATCGAAGTGGCGCGGAACAAGCGGACGAAGTCCCCCGCGCCGGCGCATCCCTTCTTCACCGCGTGCTCGGACTTTGCGGCGGCGGTCGCACGCTTGGAACACAGCTTCCTGTCCGAATTCCTCCGCTCCGTGGAAGAACGCTTCGAGCAGGCCAAGGCTCGACGGCACGTGCTGACCTTCGACGACCTGCTCCGACGCCTTAACCGCGCCCTGAAGGCGCCGGGGACCGGCGCGCGTCTGGCCGCCGCCCTGGCCGCGCGTTACGAGGCCGCCCTCGTGGATGAGTTCCAGGACACCGACCCCGTCCAATGCGAGATCTTCATGCGCGCGCTGGCCGGTCGTCCCCTTGTCTTTGTCGGCGACCCCAAGCAGGCCATCTACCGCTTCCGGGGCGCGGACATCCACGCCTATCTCGATGCCCAGCGCCACGCGCAACGCCTCTTTACCCTGCAGAGGAACTACCGCAGCGAGCCGGGCATGATCGGGGCCGTCAATGCCCTCTTCGGCCCGGCGCGCCGTCCCTTCCTCTTCGAGGGCATCGCCTTCCGGCCCGGCCAGGCGGCCCGCGACTTCGCCGGACAGGGCCTCACGGACGCGACGTCCCCTGCGCCGATGCAGTGGTGGTTTGTCCCTCCGCGCGCGGACAAGCGCCCTCTGGCCAAGGAGGAGGCCGAAACGGTTATCCTGGAGGCCCTGACCGCCGAGGTCTGCCGCCTGCTCGATGGCGGGGCGCGCATCGGCGACAGACCCCTCCGAGCCGGCGACGTGGCCGTACTCGTGCGGACGAACGCCCAGGCCCAGGTCGTCCGGGAGCGCCTGCGCCGCGCCGGCGTTCCCTGCGTCGTCAGCGGCGACGCCAGCATCCTCGACTCGCGCGAAATGCGGGAACTCGAGTTGGTCCTCCGCGCCATCCACGATCCACAGGATGGCCCCATCCAGCGCGCCGCGTTGGCCACGGAAACGTGGGGGCTCGACGCCGAGGCGATCCGGCGGCTGGCGGAGGACGACGCCGAGACGCAACGCCGGACGGATGCGCTCGCGCTCCTGCGCGACACCTGGCAGCGCGAGGGCTTTATGCCGATGATCGAGCGGTTCTTCGCCCAGGAGGGTGTCCGCGCCCGCCTGCTCGCCTTTGAGGACGGCGAACGACGCCTGACGAACCTTCTCCACGCCGCGGAGCTGCTCCATCGCGCCGTCGAGGACGAGCGCCTGTCGCCCGAGGGGCTCTTCACGTGGGTCGCGCGCGCGCGCGAGGGCGGCCTGGCCGATGCCGAGTCGGCCGAAATGCGCCTCGAGAGCGACGCCGAGGCTCTCCAGATCGTCACCATCCACAAGAGCAAGGGCCTCCAGTACGGCGTGGTCTTCTGCCCCTGGCTGTGGGACGCGCGCCCCGCCGACACGAAGGACGCCTTTGCCGTGCGTGAAGGGGAGCGCACCCTCTTCTTCGGCGCAGCGGAATCGGCGGAGAAGAAGGAGCGGCTCCCCTTGCTCGAAGCGGAACGCATGGCCGAGGACCTGCGGCTGGCCTACGTCGCCATCACCCGCGCCATCCATCGCTGTTACCTCGTGTGGGGCCATCTGGGCCATAGGAGCGCGCACGCCTCCGCCCTGACTTACCTCCTCGAACAGCCCGACGACGCGCCGGCCGACGGCCCTGGGTGGGTCGAGACCGTCAAGACCTTCGCCCGGGAGCGCATGGACGAATGGCAGGCCGACCTGGAGGGGCGCGTAAAGGCCGCCGGCGCCCTGATGCAGATGCGCACAATCGGCTCCGAAGCCGCCGCGCCGCGCCCGGCATTGCCGCCGATGTCCGCGGACGCGCTTTCTCCACGCCTCTTCCAGGGCGACACGGCGCAACTGGCCCCCTGGATCGTGACGAGTTACACGGGCCTGGTGTCGAACCGTCATCAACGCGAGGAGCCGGACCACGAGGATCTTCCCGCCGCACGCAAGACGGGTGATGCGCCGGCCCGGGGCATCGGCGCGTTCGGACGCGGTCCCGCCGCGCGCGGACGCGCCGCCGAAACGGGAACCTGCCTGCACGAGATTCTCGAACGCTGCGACTTCTCCCGTCCCGACGGCGGCCTTTCCGACCCAACCCTTCGAGAGATGCTGGAGCGCTACGACCTCCTCCGGCCGGAGGCCCATGCCGCCCCGCTCGAGCCGGTCGCTGTCGTTCGAGAAATGCTCCACCGCGTTGCCGACGCGCCCCTCGACGGCGTCGCCCTGGCGCAGGTGGCCCCGGAGCGTCGCGCGGCGGAATGGGGTTTCTACCTGCCCCTGGCGCCGCTGGTTCCCCGCGACCTGGCCGCCCTCTTCGCCCGGCACGCCGCCGAACCGCTGCGCCGGCTCTATCCCCCGCGGTTGGCACAGCTCTCTTCCCACGCCATCCGGGGCTACCTGAGCGGGTTCATTGACCTCGTCTTCGAGCACGGGGGACGCTGGAGCGTGGCCGACTGGAAGTCCAACGACCTCGGCTCCGCCCCGGAAGACTATGATCGGCCGGCGTTGCTCGAGACGATGTGCGAAACGCACTATGTCCTCCAGTACCATCTCTACTGCGCCGCCCTGCATCGCCACCTGCGCGCGCGGCTGCCGGGGTACGACTACGACCGCGCCTTCGGCGGCGTGTGGTACCTCTTCTTGCGCGGACTCGACGGCGGAGGGCGCGGCCTCTGGCATGACCGTCCGCCCCGGGCGCTGATCGAAGGTCTCAGCGCGTTCTTCGAGGGAAGGAGCGCGCCATGAGCGCCCGCGTCGAGGACGCCCCGCGCGCCCTTCCGGCGCCGATAGACGTGCGCCTGGGGGAGTTGCTGGCCGCGAAGGCCGCCCCCGGCGCCGGCGTCATCGTGGCGCGGACGGCGGAGTTGCTCTCATGCGAACGTCTGCGCGGGCGAAGCAGCCTGCTGATCGAGGAATGGGCCGGCAGGCCGCCCGCCGGCGCGGAGGACGAGGGCCGCTCGGAGTCCGCTCCGCTGCCGAAGGCGCGTGAGTGGATCGCCGCCCTGCGCGCCAGCGGCCTTGCCGGGGATGGCCGCGTCGTCACCCCGCTTGTCCTGACGCCGGGCGGGCGCGTCTATCTCCACCGCTACTGGCGCGCTGAACGCCGACTGACCGAGCGCATCCGCGCGCGCCTGGCCGCGCCGCCGGAGGAGGAGGACTTCGACCGCCTGGCCCCGCTCTTCCGCCGGCTCTTCACCGGCGCGAGGGAACGTCCCGATCTGCGAAGCGTGGCCGCCGCGGCGGTTCTGCGCGGGCGGTTCGCCGTCCTTTCCGGCGGGCCGGGAACGGGCAAGACGACCGCCGTCGCGCAGATCATCGCCCTCCTGCTCGAACGCGATCCGGGGGCGCGTATTGCCTTGGCGGCGCCCACGGGCAAAGCCGCCGCGCGCCTCAGCGCCGCCGTGGCCGGGCCATCGAGCCTGACCGACACCCTCCGCGCACGGCCCCCCGCGCCGGCCTGCACCCTGCACCGCCTCCTGGACTATTCCCCGCGCGAAGACCGCTTCCGCCGCAACGCCGAGCACCCGCTCGCCGCCGACGCTGTCATCCTGGACGAAGCCTCCATGGTGGACCTGCTCCTCATGGACGCTCTGTTCGACGCCGTGTCTCCCCATGCGCGGATTCTGCTCGTCGGCGACAGCGGCCAACTCGCCAGTGTCGAGACGGGGTACGTCCTGGGCGACCTCTGCGCTGCCGCACAGCCGCCCGGGAAGTCCCCCGCTTTTGCCGCCGCCTGGAGTCGCCTGTCCGGCGACACCCTGCCCGCGGGCCGCGCGGTCTCATCGTTGCGCGATGCCTGCGTCGAACTCGCCTGGAACTGGCGTTTCAGTGAACAGCAGAGGATCGGAGCCTTTGCCGAGGCGGTGCGCGCCGGACGCGCCGAGGCCGCCTGCGCCACGCTCGAGGCCGCCGGGGAGGACCTCATTCACCTGTCTCCCGCCCGGTGCCCCCGCGCCGCGCAGGCCGTCGAGGAACTGCTGCCGGAACTGCGCCGCGTTGTGGAGGCCTCCGATGCCGATGAGGCCCTGCAATCCCTGTCCGACATCCGCATCCTCTGCGCCGTGCGCCGAGGCCCCTGGGGCGTCGAAGCCTTCAACGCGGCCGCCGAGGAGGCCCTCCGCCGCTGCGGACATCCCGCACGGGGGCTCTTCTACCCCGGACGGCCCGTCCTGATTACCGCCAGCGACTACGCCCTGAGCCTCTTCAACGGCGACCTCGGCGTCCTCTGGCCGAAGGACGGGGCGCTGTGCGCGTGGTTCCGCCGGCCCGACGGCACGCTGCGGTCCATCGCCCCGCCGCGGCTGCCCCCGCACGAAACCGCCTGGGCCATGACCGTTCACAAGGCCCAGGGGTCGGAGTTCGGTTCCGTACTCCTTGTCCTGCCCGACCGCGATAGCCCTCTTCTGACCCGCGAGCTCCTCTACACCGGCATCACCCGCGCCCGCCGCGCCGTTCGCCTGTTGGCCTCGTCCCAGACCATCGCCCTCTGCGTGGCGCGCTCTGCCGCGCGGCCATCGGGGCTGTGCGAGGGACTGACGTGACCGGTGTCCCGCCGCGGCGGTGGAGGACTGCTGTGAGGAAGGGAGTGCCGACCGCAGGTCTGGATGGAACGCGAACTGGCCGAACGTCCTCCGCCGGGTTATAATCGCGAGGCATCGCCGTGCGCGCTCCCCGGGCATTTCCTTCCAGCGCGATCCTCTCAGGAGATTCGCATGATTGACCCCGCCACCCTCCAACCGATCACGGGCACCTTCCTCGCCCCCCTCATCAACGACACCGGCACGAACAACTGGGGCCGGAAGGAGTGGGAGGCCAACTTCCGCCTGGCGCGCAGCATCGGCATGGACACGATCATCCTCATCGGCGTCGAGTACGACATCGGCGGCCACCGCCAGAGCGCCTTGGACCCCCGCAACACCACCTGGAAGGAGGACCCCAACCTCTTCTCCATGGTCTTCCGGCTTTGCGAGGAGAACGGCCTGAAGCTCTATTGCGGCGGCGTCTGCGACGGCAATAACGTGTACGCCGACCGCCCCGAGGAGGAGATCGCCGAGAACCGCCAGGTCTTCGAGATGGCGCTCGACCGCTTCGGGAAGCACAAGTGCTTCCACGGCTTCTACGTCACCCTCGAGGCCATTCCCTGGCAGTACCACTGGCCGGAGATCGTCGAGGGCGTGTGCGACGCGGCGCGCGCGCTGGACCGGTCCAAGAAGACCCTGATCTCCCCCACCTTCAACGCCCCGCGCGGCGACATGGCCAGCCGCTATACCCCGCAGGAGTTCGGGGAGGTGTACGGCCGGATGTTCGACCGGCTGAAGGGCAAGCTCGACGCCTGCGCCTGGCAGGACAAGTTCAACGACGTGGACTGCAAGTTCGGCCAGATGCAGCCGAACGTCCTGGATCAGTGGTACGCCGCCGCGCAGGTCTTCCACCGGCGCAACGGCATCGCGCTGTGGGGCAACGTCGAATCCTTTCAGCGCCCCAGCCAGGCCGTCGGCGCGCACGCCTATTTCCGTCAGGCCGACTACCGCAACCTCATCACCAAGATCCAGTCCGCCAGCCGGTTCTGCGAGAAGCTCATCACCTTCGAGTTCTTCACCTGCATGAGCCCCCAGGCGGAGTGGGGGTCGGCGGGGCGACTGCTCGAACGCTACATCGAGGCCGTGGGTATTGACCGCGCCCGCGTCGCCTGGCCGCAGCGGACCGCACCGGCAGCGGCGCGGTCCACTTCATTCGAGGAGCCTTCATCATGATCGAATGTCGCCGGGCGCTGGAGCACATCCGCGACTTGAAGATCGTTCGGACATCGAGAACGGCGCTGTATATGGAGCTGATGGAACGGGGCATGGAGCGCCGCTATGAGGCCCTGGACACGTCCGGCGCGGCGGCTCCGGGCGAGGACATTCGGAACTACACGGCCTGGGCCGGGTTCGCCGCCTTCCACTGGGCCTGTCCGCTGAGCCGGTATCGCGGCGACACGCGCCTGCGGCAGGCCGTCAGGGGACGCCTGCTCCGCATGGCGGAGGCGCAGGTGGACGGCGAACTGACGCTGCCGGAGGCCGGCTACGCCCCCGGCTGGCGTCAGGCGCTGGGAAACAGCTGGTATCTGGAACCGCTCATCTTTGCCCTCCTGTGGATGGACGCGGAGTTCTCCGACGCGGAACGCGCGCGCCTTCACCGCATGATCCGGTGCGCGGCGGACCTCCTCTGTGCCCTGCCCTGTGACGAAACGAACAATCGCGGTGTCGTCCGCGCGGCCGTCCTCTGTCTGGCCGGACGCTTCCTCGGCGATGAACACTACCTCCACATCGGACGCGACGCCTTTCACAAGCGCCCGGCGCTCGTCTTCAACCGCTCGGACGGCCAGATCAACGAAGGCACCGGCCCGGACATCAATTACAGCGGCACGACCTACGAGTACCTCTACCAGTACCGTCTCTTCTCCGAAGATGCGGGGATTGACCCGGACATGATCGCGGGATTGCGCTGGTTCGCCTGGGTGATGGACGACGCCGGACGCATCGGCCTGCACGGCGCGTCCACGCGCCTCAAGGGCACGCGCGGCGGCTTCCACAAGGTCAATGACATCCTTCCCGCCCTGGAGCGATACGCCGGGGCGGAGCCGCCGTTCGACGCTCTGGCCGGGCGCTACGCCGCCTCGCTCGCCGCCGCCGGGCCGCATCACAGCATCTGTCCGCTGATCTGGGCCATGCTCGAACACGAGCCGCGCGAGACCGCATTCGACAGCGCCTTCTTTGCGCACGCGAGCCTGCCCCACTACGCCCCGCGCCGCGGGCCGCTCTTCGGGCGGCATGATGAAGGCTTCGACGCCTGCTACTACGTCTTCCACAAGGACCACCAGAGCATCGCCTACCTGCGCGGGCGGCCGCCTTACAAGGGCTTCCAACACTGGACCTGGGGGCGCGAACGCCCGGTCATCTGGCCTCTCGCCAGCCGCGCCTCCACGACCGTGGCCTGGGGGCTTAACACCGCCGCGCAGGGCGTCAGCGGCAACAAGTTCCTCGACAGCCATTGGGAAGAAGGCCCGCCGCATCTGCTGGCGATGCGGTTCGCCGACGTCTGGCACCACTACCTGGTTACCCGGAGCAGCGTCGTCCTGGTCATCAGCAGCAACCTCTCGCCCCGTGAGGACCGCTGGGTGATCTGCCGCGAGGAATGCGGCGTTCCGATCGTCGGCGAACAAGCGGTCACCTATGCCGACCGTCGCGGACGCCTGCTCTACGCCCACGGCGCGCCGGAGCCCCGCCGGCTTCCGGGCGGATGGGAACTGCGCTTCGCCGGCGGGGGCGTCCACCGCGCCTACGCCTTCAGCAACGAGTCCTTCGCCTTCCTCGACGTTCACCCCGAGCGCGACACGCTGACCTTCCGCGACGACACCGGCGCCTATGAATTCCATTTCCCCTGCCGTTTCCGCGCCGAGGACGACGACACGCCCGCCGCCACGGGGAAATACACACTGGAAAAGGGCGTTACCAACGTCACCACCGGCATGATTCGCGCCCGGCGGATCGGCTGAACGTCCGGCGAAAGGGAGGGCCCGCAAGCCGGGGTGCATGTGATCTCCTGCGCTGCGGGAGCGAGGGGCGGCGCTTCCAGAAGTCCTGCCCGGCGCCGCCGGTTGCGATCAGGCGGGCGATGACTTGCAGGGCGTACCCGACGCCGGGGAGGGATCAGTGCTTTTCGGTGCCCTTGCCGCGCCTGCCGAGTTGCCTGATGGCGCTCTCGATCAGGCCTCCATCGGAAGATGCAAGCCTGTCCGCTTGTGCTATCCCGCGCCAAACGCAAGAAGCAAGAAAGATCGCCGAAGGAAGTTCCGTGCACCCGCGGCGATCGCGCGCCTTGAAAATCCCCCGGCGCGCTGGTACATTCCGAAACGACCCCGATGTGGCGTCGTCTTCCGCGCACGAACCCAGGACAGGATGCCCCCATGAACGGCAGACCGCAGGACTGCATGAGCGTCGGCATGATTCATTTCATGGCCTTTCCCGAGGCCATGAAGCCCGGCGGGCCGGTGGTCGAGACGTTGCAGAAACTCTGCGCCGACGACTACTTCAGCGTCGTCGAGGTCACCTCCGTCAAGGATGCCGAGACGCGCCGGCGCGCCATCGAGGTCGCGCAGAAGTCGGGCCGAACGATCCTCTTCGGCGCGCAGCCCGTGCTCCTCGGCGGCAAGCTGAACCTCAACGCCCTCGAAGCGCGCGAGCGTCAGAAAGCCGTGGACGCCGTTCGCGCCTGCCTGGCCGAGGCGATCGAGTGGAAGGCCCAGGGGCTGGCCGTCCTCAGCGGGCCCATGCCGGCGCCGCAGCATCGCGACATCGCCAAGGCCATGCTCATCGCTTCGCTCAAGGAACTCTGCGAGGTCTCGCGCCGGTTGAACGGCCCCCCGCTGCGCCTGGAGAGCTTCGACAGCGTCCCCTACGGCAAGAACTGCCTCATCGGCGCCACCGGCGACGCGGCGGAGCTGGCGGACAAGGTCGCCGCTTTCTATCCCTCCTTCGGCCTGACGCTGGACCTCAGCCACCTTCCGCTGCTGAACGAAACGCCGGACCAGGCGATCGGCGCGGCGCAAGGGACGCTGCGCCACGTCCACATCGGGAATTGCGTCATGCGCGATCCGGCCCACCCCGCTTACGGCGACAACCACCCCGTCTTCGGCTGTCCGGGCGGCGAGAATGACGTCCGGGAGCTGACCGCGTTCCTCAAAGCCCTCTTCGAAGCCGGGTACGTCGCTCCCGGCGGCCGGAACGTGGTTTCCTTCGAGATCAAGCCTTACGGGAACCAGACCGGCGACGACGTCATCGCCAACGCGAAGAAGACGCTCGATGCTGCCTGGGCCGCGCTGTAGCGGTCTCCGCCCGGACCCCCAGTCCGCGCGGAACCGCGCCGGGGCGCGCGCATCTAAGGGAACAGACAGGCCATGCCGCCGATGAAGGACGACCTGCCGCTGCGCGAGATGGACGACCTCCGTCTGGCGCAGTTGAGCCGCGAGGGCCGCCGCGAGGCCTTCGGCGAACTGGTGTCGCGCTACCAGGATCGCGTCTATGCGCTGGCGCTGCGCCTGACCGGCAACGCCGACGATGCCGCCGAGATCGCACAGGAGGCTTTTCTGAAGGCGTGGCGCGCCCTGGGCGCCTTCCGGGGCGAGTCGGCCTTCTACACCTGGCTCTTCCGCATCACGGTGAACGAAGCGCGGACGCGGCAGCGCGCGCGCGCCGCGCGCCCGGCGTCGCTGAGCCTGGATGCCGCCCGCCGCGAGGACGGCCCGACGCCGGTCGAGGCCGCTGCGGCGAGGACGCCGGACCCGTCCGACGAGGCGGCGCGCGCGGAGAGCCGCCGCCTGGTCGAGGAGGGTCTGGGCCGCCTGGAGCTGGAGCATCGCGAGATCATCGTCCTTCGCGACATCGAAGGACGCGACTACGAGGAGATCGCCGACGTGTTGGGCTGCCCGCGCGGAACGGTCAAGTCGCGTCTGCATCGCGCTCGCGCCGCCCTGCGCGGTCTGCTGGCCCCGGCGTTGGGTTTTGCCCGGCTGGAGGAGACGTAGGATGCGTTGCGACCGAGCGAAGGAGGCGCTTTCGGCTCTTCTCGACGGCGAACTGACCGCCGCCGAAGCGGACGAAGTGCGCGCGCATCTTGACGGTTGCCCCGCCTGCCGCGCGGAACTCGATGCCCTCCGCCGGTTGGTCGCCGAGGTCAAGACCCTGCCGCCGGTCTCCGCCCCGCGCGACCTGCGGCGGAAGATCATGGCCCGGCTCGACGAAGCGCCCGCGCGCGACGACACGCGCCGTGTCTATTGGCGGGTGCTGTGGGGCGCGGCGGCGGCGGTGGTCATCGGACTCGCCTTCATGTTTGTTCCGCTCTTCACCGCCCCGGCGGAGCGTGCCCGCGTGGCGCGCACGCTGAAGCCGATGGAGGACGAAGGGGCCGCCGGCGCAACGAGGGGAGCGCTCCGGCCCTTTTCGGAGGAACCCCAAGACCGGCCGCGTGCGGACGACGAGAAGGCCCGGCAGACGGAGTTCTTTGCGCGTGCCGAGGCCCCTTCGGCGGGGATGAAGCCGGCGCTGTCGGCGCGCGCGTCGGGGGATCATGCCGACGGAGCGCGAGAGGAGGCGCTCACTCGGCGCTCCGTGCCGGAGAAGGACGCCGGTCTCCGCGCTGCTGCCCGGGAATCGAAAGCGCCCGAAGCGCTCTTCGCGGCTCCGGCGCCTGCGGCGCCGCCGGCGGCAGGGGTCGAGGGAAGCGTGGCCGTAGAACGTTCCGCGCGCGCCAAGGGCGTCCGCGACCAATCCGCAGGAAGCGCCACCGCCTCTCCCGAACGGGCGCCGGCGCAGGAGGGCGAGACGGCCCTTGCGCGCGGCGGGCGCGCGCCCGCGATGAGCAAGTCCCTGCGGGTGGATGCCGACCGCGTTGCCGAGGTCTCCGTACCGCAAACGAACGTAGCGGCGCAGAACGCCGCTCCCGTGAGCGTGACGGAGATCGTGGTCGTCGCGGCCGACCCCGTTGCCGCGCGCCGGCAGGTGGAGGGAATCCTGGCCCGGCGCGGCGTGGCTCGCGAGATTGCGGACGCTGCCGCCGCTGCCGATAACCGTGCCCGACGCCAGGAGGCCGTCGAATCGGCGCGGAAGAGCAAGGAAATCCAATCCGCGTCGGAGGCCGGCGTCATCGCCCTGCATCTGACCCCCGCGCAACTCGGGCGGCTGCGGGCGGACCTCGCGGCAGCCGGTCTTGCCGCCCGCACCGGCGAGGTCGTGGTCTTGCCGCGCGGAACGGAGGCAAACACACAGTCTCCCCCGCCGCAGACGCGCCCCCTTCCGACCGGGCGCGACCAGCGCCCCCTCCTGAACTTCTCCGGTCAGGCCGAATTCCTGGCGGCGAATGCGCCGGAGGGGCAGCTCGCCGTTCTCATCCTTTTCGAGCGGCCCGACGCGGGCAAACAGGGCGGCGGCGACAACTAACGCCCTCCTAACCATCTTCTCACACTCGCATTACTCCCTTGGGCGATACTTAAGAGGGAAAACAAAGGGAAGGAGTGAGAGGGATGGGCACAAGGCAGAGGACACACCGGGGCCCAAGGGGGCCGGCATGACCGGTCTTCAAGTTGCGGAGCGCCTGGGACGTCTCTTCGACGACGCGCCCCGCGTCACCTGCGCGCCGAAGGACCGGCTGGTCATCTTCAGCGATCTGCACATCGGCGACGGGAGCTCGCGCGACGAGTTCCGCCACAACGCCACGCTGGTCTATTCCGCGCTGGCCACCCACTACCGTCCTCGCGGCTTCAAGCTGGTTCTCAACGGCGACATCGAGGACCTCTACAAGTTCCCACTCAAGGCCGTGCAGGATGGGAACCGACGCATCTTCGACCTCTTCGGGGACTTCCAGCGGGGGCCGGGGTTGTTCAAGATTGCGGGAAATCACGACCTGGACCTGACGACGCGCAACGGGGCGCTGATGCGCTTTCCGGTGTTGCCGGGTCTGCGCCTGCGCTTCAACGAGCAGGAGGCCTTTGTGCTGCACGGGCACCAGGCCGACTTCCTGACGCGCGGGTGCCATCGCATGGTCAGTCTCTTCATGCGCTACGTGGCCACTCCGCTGCGGATTCCCAATGGCAGCGTGGCCCACGACAGCGGCAAACGCTATCGGACGGAGAAGCTGATCTACGACTTCGCCACGCGGCACGGGTTGCTGACGATCATCGGCCACACCCATCGTCCGCTCTTCGAATCCCTCTCGCGGATTGACTACCTGAAGTTCCAGATCGAGAACCTCTGCCGGGCCTATCCGCAGGCGGCCGCGGCGGAGCGCGAGGTGTTGGGCCGCAAGGCGCGCGCCTACCAGGACGAGTTGCAGCAGACCCTTGAACGCGACCGGCGCAACGGTTCGCGCAGCGGCCTCTACGGCAGCGGACGCCTGGTGCCCTGCCTCTTCAACTCCGGCTGCGCCACGGGCAAGCGCGGGGTGACGGCCATCGAGATCGCCGACGGGCGGATCACGCTGGTCTTCTGGTTCGACCCGGCGCGAACGACGAAGTACTTCAACTTCAACGGCTATCGTCCGCAGCCGGCCCTCGGCACGCCCTTCTTCCGCGTTCCCCTGAAGGAAGACAGCCTGGACTACATCCACGCCCGGATACGCCTGCTGGCCTGAGGCGCGCCTTCATTCTTGACACCCCTTGAACTCCGCCCTAGCGATGTTATAATGAAGTGGTGATGGGGCGGAGGGTTGCGGCATGGAATTGGCGACGCCGGTTCTGGCCGTGCTCTGCGGCTTGGCGGCCTTTGCCGCCGGTTGGCGGACGGCGGAGCGGTCGCCCTCGGCGGCGGTTGCGGGCGCCGCAGCGGCAGCGCTGTTGGTCGGGGTAAGGGTGGCCTTTCGATTTCGGCCGGAGTGGGAACAATCCCTGCTTCGATTCGATCTCTATGCCGCCGCGCAGCTCCATTGGGTCTTTCCGGTGGGGGCTTTCGCGTTGGGCGTGGGCGCGCGGCGCTGGGGTGCGCCGGCGGGGCGGTGGGCCTGTGTCCTGGCGGCGGGGGCGCTGGTGGTCTTTTCGGCGGCTGGCGCCTGGCCCGGTCGCGCAGATTTCCGCGCCTTGCCCGCCGTCGCGCGCGACGGGGTCGTCCTTCAGACGCAGGAGTACACCTGCGGCCCGGCGGCCGCCGCCACGCTGCTGGGGCAGTTGGGGGTGGCGGCCTGTGAAGGCGAGATGGCCCGGCTCTGTCGCAGCGCGGCCTGGCTGGGGACAACGGAGGGGGCGCTATGCCGCGCCCTGCGGCTGAAGCTCGATTCAGAGGATTTCGGGGTGGCCTTCGTGCGACCGGATGGGGAGCGCCTGGCCCGCTTCATGCGCCCGGTGCTGGCGCGCGTCCGAGCGGGTCCGTGGCGCGATCACTGGGTGGTGCTGCTGGCGATCAACGACCGCGTGGCCATTGTGGGCGATCCGGCGCTGGGCCGGGTGGAGGTTCCCGTGGCGCGCTTCCTGCGCGATTGGCGCGGCACGGCCATCGTCGTGGACCGGGAGTTCCTGCTGCCCGGGGCCGGGCAGGCTCAGGGCATGTCAATCCCGGCGGCGCGGTCGAACTGAAGCCAGGCTTTCTGGCTGGACGCCGAGCTGATCGTCAGATTGTCCGTGCCGGGGTTGGCGGCATCGGCCCAGTCCTTCCAGGTCAGCAGTTGCTCCGATTCGTCGCTGAACCATACGGCGTGCCCGTCGCCGTAGAGGACGTTGAAGCCGTCGCGGTGATGAAAGCGGCCGAGTCCGGGCATCAGCGGGGCGGCGTCGAAGGTGTCGGCGCAGACGGCTCGATTGCCCAGGCGGCCGGCGGTCTTCCAGGGGGGGCACATGAACTGCGCGCGCGCCTGCGGGCGGACGCCCTCGAGTGCCCATTCGGCGACCCAGGGCTGGCCGGGGTTGCTGTAGTCAGCCAGGCTGGGGTGGTCGGCGGAGTAGCTCCAGCCGGTGGGCGCGTTCGCCGGGGTGAGCCGCGAATAGAAGGGGGTGTTGCGGTAGCTGTAGCTGGACAGGATGGCCGTAACGGTCTTGCCGCCGGAGGTGGGGGTGTGGTGGAGCTGCCGCCCGTCGCTGTGGATGATGGTCTTTCCCGCGCTGTTCCCCAGAACCTTGGGCATGGCCGGCAGGAACTGATAGGGGGCGGTTCCGTAGGCGGTGTCCACCGTTCGCTGCATGGACGAGCACACAAGGACGTTGGGGGAAATGTCGTCCCGTGCGGCCAGCATCCCAAGCCCCACGGGGACAAAGTTGAGGCGTCCGAGCGTCAGGCGGGTATCGGCGTCCACCTCCTCGGCGCCGTAGCCGATGACCATGTGGCGGCTGAGGCCCTGGTGGCCGGAGAAGGGCATCAGCGTTCCGCCGGTCATGGCGTACTCTGCGGCGTTTGTGCCCCAACCGGGCACGGAGGGCAGATAGTCGGCGAAGGAGTTGCCGTACAGGGCGAGGGCTTTGCCGACCTGATTGAGGTTGTTCAGGCAATGGGCGCGACGGGCATGCTCGCGGGCGCGGCCCAGGGCCGGCAAGAGCATGGCCGACAGGATGCCGATGACGGCCATGACGACAAGGAGTTCAATCAACGTGACGGCCGGCGAAGCGATAAGGCTCGACCAGCGCGGAATGCGGCATGGCATGGGATGCGTCCTCCCTTCCCCTCTCACAGAGCCGGCGCAGAGACATTGCGAGCGGGGCAGGGGCCGGTGGCGACCCCCGCCCACACTCGCTGACACCCCGGGGAGTGGGGTGTAAACGGCTTGCAACGCTCGCGCCACGACGTCACCCGTAAGATAGGCCCCGACCATGAGCGGCGCGTCAAAGGGCCGATAGGAAAGGGCAAGGTGCGCGTTAGCTTCTCGCGACATCCCTTGGAGGCGCACCCCGCGTCGCGCTCCCCCGTGGGAAGAGGAGAGGCCCGGTCAGCGGAAGACCGGGCCTCTGCCATTACGTCAAGGCGATACGTTACGGAGCGGGGTTGATCTTCGGCTTGTTGTAGATCGAGTACACCTTGTCGCCCCACATGTAGTTATCCGGGGCCAGGGTTTCCTCGAGGGTGTGGTGGCCGACGTGGCCGTCGAGGAAGAGGTAGTTGCTGCCGGTCCGGTGGGCGTTGGGGTTCAGGTACGAGATGTGGTTGGTGGTGCTGTCGCTGAACGTTCCATTGTCCACGCTGTCGAGGGCGTCCATCGCGTCGCCGGGGAGCAACTGATAGACCTTGTACACCTTCTTGTCGGTCGTGACGTTCTTGTGCCACTTCTCGCTGTCGAACTTGAAGAACGTACCGACATTCGCCTGGTCCTCAACCTTCAAAGCGGTGGTGGGACGGTGGGTCTTGTAAGCCGTTCCGCCGCCGGCGGACGTGCCATGGAGGCAGGCGGGGTTCTGGTTGTACTCGCCGATCAGGATGGTGTTGCCGGGGAACTTGACCTCGTCGGCGCTGACGTACACCAGATCCACCGTGCACTTGTCGGTGCCGATGTTGTCCTTGTCGTAGCCGGAGGAGAACTTCTTGCGCGGCATGAGAATCTCGTTCGGAACGTAGCTCATGCGGGGCGCCTGCTTGTCATCCAGGCCAAGCGTCTGCGTCTGCTGGCCGGCGGGCGGATTCGGAATGCGCGTCGGCGTGAAGTTCGTGGGCGCAAAGCCGCGCGCGACGTGCGAGGGGCACACGAATTCCTTGGACGTCTTGGGGAACTTGCCGCCGTCGGTGAACTGGCTGCCTTCGTAGCCGTCCATGTTGAGCATGGCGCTGAAGTGCAGATAGCCCTTGCTGCTCGAGCTGCCGTCCAGATAGGTGTAGGTGGAGGGCAGAAGACCGTCGTACGTGCTCTGGTAGAGCGCGGTGCTGATCCCGATCTGCTTGAGGTTGCTGGTGCAGGACGAGGTGCGGGCCGACTCGCGGGCCCGGCCCAGCGCCGGCATGAGGACCGCCGCCAGGATGCCGATGATGGCGATCACGACGAGAAGCTCGATCAACGTGAAGGCGCCGGTCAGCGCCCCCATCTTCCGAAGCATGCGTTTGTACGTCATGGTCCTTCTCCTTGTGAATGATTCCGTATGATGGTGTGACGATGCGTCTGCGCAGTCTCGAAGGTCAACGACTTGCGTACGCCACCGGTGAGCGATCTTCCTCCCCGTTTCACCTCCCTTCTCTCCATGGGATGCAGATCGTTTCTCTCGCTGTGCCGACAGTATTATCCCGCCCCAAGGTGAACTCCCCGTGAAGCGTACGCGAGAAGGGGACTAGTTCCATTCCGGGCGGACGACGCGACAACACGCGACGGACGGCATTCTGACGGGGGTGCGTGAAGAGGGCGTGAGCGCAAAGACAGGGACGCGCGAGTTCCGCGTGAGGACGCGCCGTGACGCGCTGGCGCTGCCGTGATCGGTCACTCTTGGGGGGACTCGGCAACTGGACCGTGTGTGGCACACCGGCTGCGCGGCGGCGCAGCGCCTGTGCCGCCCTCGCCTGTGCCAGCCTGATGGAGCCGCTCCCACAGCCGCGGGCGGCTGTGCCACGTCCCCGAGAGACGGACCGATTACGCGTTGCCCGAGGCTCGTTTGACGCGCCTGCGCAGGCGGGATAAAGTGTATCCTTGCGCGTGATTCAGGAAGGGCGCCGACGGATGCAGGACCACTACAAAATCCTCGAGGTGTCTCCCGACGCCAGGCCGGAGGAGATCAAGCGCGCCTTTCGGGAGATGACGAAGAAGTATCATCCCGACCGGAATGCCGCGCGCCCGCAGTGGGCTACCGCGCAGATGAAGCGCGTGATCGAGGCGAACCGCGTGCTCTCGAACGCCCCTCTGCGCGCCGCCTTCGACCATCGCCGCGCCGCGGCCGCCGCCGTAGCCGCCGCCGACGTCCGCCCCGAGCGCCGCGCCCGGCACCGCCGCGAGGGCGACAGCCTCCGCGCCCAGTCCGAGCGCATCCTGCACGACCTGCTCTCGGGCGAAGGGGCGCGCGCCATTGCCAATTACGAAAAGCTCGCCGCCGCCGGCGGCTTCGAGCTGGCGCACCATCTTGATGAGCGTGACTGGATTGACTGCAAGTTCCTGCTGGCCGAGCAGTATGCCCGCCGCTCCTCCTACGACAAGGCCCTCACCTTCTACGAAGACCTCTATCATTCCGAGGTCGCGCATCGTCGCCATCGGTTCTTCCGGCAGGACGTGGCGGAACGGATGCTCCACATCTGCATTCACAACCTGGGCGCCGAGTCTCGCCCGGAGGTGGCCGCCGGGCACTACCTGCGCGCCCTCGGGCTGGACTTGACGAAGTCGCGCCGCGCCTTCCTGCACAAGAAACTCGCCGAGGCCTGCCTGGCGATGGGCGACGGGGAATCCGCCCGACGCCACCTCGGCATCGCCTTCCAGCTCAAGCCGGACCTCAAGGGCGCCTCGAAGATCCGCCGAAAGCTTTCCGTCGCCCCCGAAGCGGCGGATGGGAAGACGCCGTGAACGAACCGCTCCATCTGCCGGCGTTCGTCAACTACAGTTGCACCACGTGCGGCTGGTGCTGCCACCAGTATGACATTACCTTCTCTCGCGCCGACTACGAGCGCCTCTCGAAGTACGACTGGGGGGCGCTCGAACCCGCTCTGGCCGGGCGCGAATGGTGCGAGCCGCTGAAGGACCGCGCCAACCCCGACACCTGGCGGCTGCGCTATGACGAGAGCGGCCAGTGCGTCTTCCTGGGTCCGGATAACCTGTGCCGGATGCACCGCCACGTCGGCGAACTGGGCAAGACGCTGGGGTGCTGCGTCTATCCCTTCACCTTTGCCGCCACGCCCACGGGCGTCTATGCCGGGCTGCGGTTCAGTTGCCGGGCGGTGGCCTACGGACTGGGCGAGCCGACGCCGCGTAAGGAAGCCTTCGTCCGAAAGCAGTTGGCGCTATGCGCCGAGTCCGGCCACGTGCCGCACTACGGCGACGAAGTTCTTTTCCACGGCAACACGCGCCTGCGCTGGGAGGACTACCTGGCCCTGGAGACTGCGCTGATCCGCATCCTCCTGCGCGACGACCTGCCCTTGACGCGGCGGCTCTTCCTGGCGCACAAGATGATGGACGTGCTGCGCGACGCGCGCCTGGACCGGATGCGCGGCGCGCGGTTCAAGGAACTGCTGCGCATCCTGGAGACGGGCCTGCTTGCCGAGGCGGAGAGCGAGCCGCTTCCGCCGCCGATCGGCGGGATCGCGAGAGTGCTCTTCCGGCAGTATTGTTTCCTCTTCCAGCGACGCCAGGGCGGGTCCTATCGCGAATTGGACTTCCGGGGGCGCTTGGGGGTGCGGCTGGGGAACTTCCGGCGCGGGGTGCGCTTCGCGTCCGGGCGCGGGCGCGTGGACCTGCCGGCGCTGCCGGCGCCGGTGGACGTGGCGCAGGTCGAGGCCCTGCCGCGCGAGCCCCTCGATCCCGCCGCCGAGATGGCCCTCTCGCGCTTCCTGGCCGCCAAGCTCTACGGCAAGCAGCATTTCGGGCGGCTCTTCTTCGGCTACTCGCTGATGCAGGGCTTCACCTTCCTGCTGCTGGCGGCGGGGGCGGTGATGTGGTATGCGCGGGCGCACGCGCTGGCCCGCGGCGCGGGGCGCGTCGAGTCCTCCGACGTCATCGAGGCGATCCGCTACGTGGACTTCTGCTACGGCTACTCCAGCGCCCCGGCGCTGATCCTCGAACGCCTCCGCGTCCGCCTGCTCGGGCGCGGCGACATCGCCGCCCGCGTGGTGTTGATGCAGTACGCCTGAGGGCCACCCCCTACATCTCCCGCTCTTCATGCCGCACCAGCTCGAAGTACCACTTGAGCGCCGAGTCGAGCAGGATCAGCACGGCCAAGCCGGCCATCACGGCCACCAGGACGGCGTTCATCCGGTGCACCCAGGCCCCGGCGGCGTCCGTCAGCGCCAGGTTCCAGAAGCGGAAGGTCAGTTTCCACGCCGCCGCCAGCGTCAGCGTGAACATGAACGCCATGGGAACCAGGGTAATCGGCGTATATCGGGCCTTGCCCATCTTGATGAGCACGGTGGTGCCGATCGCCAGCGCCAGCGCCGCCAGTATCTGGTTGGCGACGCCGAACATCGGCCAGATGGTCGCAATGCTTCCCGAGCCCAGCAGGGCGGTCCACGCCGCGACGACCGCCAGACTGGTCAACAGTGTGCCGGGCATCCAGCCGTGCCGACGCAGCGGGGCGTAGAAGTGCCCGCCCATCTCCTGGAGCAGGAAGCGCGCCACTCGCGTGCCGGTGTCTATCGTCGTCAGGATGAAGAGCGCCTCGAACATCAGGGCGAAGTTGTACCAGTAGGCCATCAGCCCCTTCATCAGCGGCAGCGCGGAGAAGATGCTCGCCATGCCCACCGCCAGCGACACGGCGCCGCCGGGACGGTTCTGCACGTCGGTGCCGACCATGTCGCTGAACTCGCGGACGCGCTCCGGCGCAAAGCCCATCTGCGTCAGCATATCGGACGAAAGGAGGCTGTTGATGGCGAAGTAATCGCCCGGAACCAGAATGCCCGCCGCGATCAACGCCATGAGGCCGACGAAGCCCTCCAACAGCATCGCGCCGAAGCCGATCAGCCGCGCGTCCGTCTCGCGCCGGATCATCTTCGGCGTCGTGCCCGAGGACACCAGCGCGTGGAATCCGCTCACCGCGCCGCACGCGATGGTGATGAAAAGGAATGGGAAGACCGTTCCCGGAATCACCGGTCCGTTCCCGGCGATGAAGCGCGTCGTCGGCGGCATCTTCAGGTCCGGCGCCAGAAAGAGGATGCCCCCGGCCAGCATGAAGACGGTGCCGATCTTCATGTAGGTGCTCAGGTAATCGCGCGGGCAGAGCAGCATCCACACCGGCAGGACGGAGGCAAGGAAGCCATAGGCTCCCATCGCGACGATCAACGTCTTGCGGTCGAGGGTGAACCAGCTCTCCAGTCGAGTGCCGAGGATCTCATGCCCCAGGACGACGGCGGCAATCAGCAGCGCCACGCCGAGGACCGACGTTTCCCCCACCCGGCCCGGACGCAGCCGGTAGAGGTACAGTCCCATGAACAGCGCGATGGGAATGGTGCAGAAGATGGTGAAGGTTCCCCACGGACTGTGCGCCAGCGCGTTCACGACCACCAGGCCCAGGCCCGCCAGCGCCACGATGATGATAAACACCACCGCCAGCGAGGCCGCAATGCCCGCTACCGGCCCCACCTCGCGCCGGGCAATCTCTGCCAGGGAGCAGCCGTTGTGCCGCATCGAGGCGACGAGGATCACGAAGTCCTGCACCGCCCCGGCCAGCACGGCGCCGATGAGAATCCACAGCGCGCCGGGGAGATAGCCGAACTGGGCCGCCAGCACCGGCCCGATCAACGGGCCGGCCCCCGCAATCGCGGCGAAATGGTGGCCGAAAAGAACCCAGCGGTTCGTTGCGTGGAAGTCGCGTCCGTCGGCGTGCGCCACGGCGGGGGTCGGACGGGCGTCGTCGAGCGCGAAGACGCGGCCCGCCAGGAACCGTCCGTAGAAGCGGTAGGCCAGCGTGTAGGTGCATACCGCCGCCACGATCAGCCACAGTGCGCTGACCGTCTCCGACGGCCGGAGGAGCCGCGTCAGCACGGCATAAGAAAGAGCGCCGACGCATGCGACAACCGTCCACATCGCGACCTTCCAGAGCCGCATTCCCGCCTCCCTTTCGGGCCGCCCTTCCCCCCGCAGCGGCGCATTCAGCGTAGCAGGAGCGACGCGCGATGTAAACGCAGCTGCCGGCCGATCGCACGGTTGCGCCCGCCGCCCCGCCTTGATAACATGCCCCACCGGTTGACCCTCTTTCATCCGCAAGGACGGGCGCATGGACTTTCAGAGCCTCATCCTGACGCTCACCCGCCACTGGGCCGATTACGGTTGTGTGGCGCTGCTGCCCTACGACATGGAGAAGGGCGCGGGAACCTTCAACCCCGGCACCTTTCTGCGCGCGCTGGGGCCGGAGCCGTGGAAGACGATCTACGTCGAGCCCTCCCGCCGCCCGGCCGACGGGCGGTACGGCGAGAACCCCTTCCGCGTGGGGATGCACCACCAGATGCAGGTGCTTGTCAAACCCGCCCCCGCCGACGCGCAGAAGATTTACCTCGACAGCCTCAAGGCCATCGGGATAGACATCGCCGCGCACGACGTCCGGTTCATCGAGGACGACTGGGAGTCGCCCACGCTGGGCGCCACCGGTCTCGGGTGGCAGGTGTGGCTCGACGGGCTTGAGATCACGCAGTACACCTACTTCCAGCAAGTGGCGGGGTTCGCCTGCGACCCGATCTGCGTCGAGTACACCTACGGCCTCGAGCGCATCGCCATGGTCCTTCAGGGCAAGGACAACCTCTTCGACCTGGAATGGGGGAACGGCGTCACCTACGGCGACCTGCGTCGCCGCGAGGAGTTCGAGACGTCGCGCTACAACTTCGAGGCCGCGGACGTCGCGATGCTTCACCGGCTCTTCGAGACGTACGAGAAGGAGTGTCTGCGTCTGGCCGAGATGGGTCTTGTGATGCCGGCCTACGACTATGTCATGAAGTGTTCCCACGCCTTCAATCTGCTCGACGCGCGCCGCGCCATCAGTGTGTCCGAGCGCACGGCGACGATCGGCCGCGTTCGCCGCCTGGCGCGCCGCGTGGCCGAAGCCTGGGTCCGGCAGCGCGAAGAGATGGGCCACCCGCTGCTGAAGAAGGCCGGCGTTGTCTGACGCGCGGGCGCACCGAGCCCTCCTCCGGTTCCTTGAGAGAGACTGATGAAGAGACGCAAGAACCATTATCGTTCCGCCTCCGTGGCGGCGTTGCCGTTGCCGACCTACCGGTGCCGCCGGACGCCGCGTCCGCCGACGATTGACGGCGTGATCGAGCCCGGGGTCTGGAGCCTGGCCGAGCCCGTGGCGCTGCGCCTGACCCACACGGCCAAGCCCCCTCGCCTGCCGACGGAGGCCCGGATGCTCTACGACGACCGCTGCCTCTACATCGCCTTCCATTGTGTGGACGACGACGTGTGGGGAACCTTCACCCACCGCGACGCGATGATCTGCCGCGAGGAGGTTGTCGAGGTCTTCTGCGACCCCACCGGGCGGCGGCGTTCCTACATGGAGATCGAGATCTCCCCCCTCAACACGGTGTACGACCTCTTCGTCCTGAATGATCCGCGTTGCCCGCCCTGCCGCCCCCTGGCGCAGTGGAACTGCCGCGGGCTGCGCACGGCCGTTCACGTCGAGCGCGCGCCCGACGGGGGATTCAAGTTCTGGAGTTGCGAGATCGCCCTGCCGATGAGCCAGATGTACGACGCCCCGAACCTGCCGCCGAAGCCGGGGGACCGCTGGGCGATCAACCTCTATCGGATTGACCGCGGCCGCACGCGGGACGAATACGGCGCCTGGTCGCCCACCGGGGCGATCAATTACCACCGGCCCGAGCGCTTCGGGCACCTGGTGTTCCTGGCGGACGGCGAAGTCTAGACGGCGCAGCGCTCTCAGGCAGAAGGAGATCATCATGCGTTTCGGCATCATCGGCACCGGCGATGCGGGCGGGTCCTTTGCGGGGGCGGCGCACCACGTTCCCGGCGTGGAACTTCTAGGCGTGGCGGGGCGCACCCCGGAGCGCGTGGCGGCCCTGGCCGTCAAGATGCAGACGCACGCCTTCACCCCCGACGCGCTGATGGCCGCCAAGCCGGACTGCATCGCCATTGCCACGCCTCCGGGCGTTCACGCCGCGCAGGCGCTGGCCTGCCTGCGCGCCGGCATCCACGTGATGATCGAGAAGCCGATGGCGCTGTGCACGGAGGACTGCGATGCCGTCATCGCCGCCGCCGCCGAACGGGGCCTGAAGGTTATGGTCACCCAGACCTGGCGTTACCGCGACATCACCCGCAAGGCGCGCGAACTGGTCGCCTCCGGGCGCTTCGGCGCCGTCACCTGCGTGACGGTGCGCTCCGCGCACAACTACTTCGGCGGCAAGCGGACCGGCTGGCATCTCGAGGTGGACCTGGCCGGCGGGGGGGTGACGCTCAACCCCTTCATCCACATGATTGATTTGGCGCGCTTCCTGGCGGGGGACGAGGTGACCGAGGTTCAAGGGTACGCGGCGGGACGCAAGAAGGGTTATGCGATGGATGGCGACGTGATCTGCCTGGCCCGCTTTGCGCGCGGCGCGACGGCCGTCGTTCATGTGGACGGCAACGGCGTGTCGGTCGAGGACGCGATTGACGTCTTCATGACCGACGGCCTGCTGCGCGTGCGCCCCTCCGAGAAACGCATCGAGGTCGTTCTGGCGAATCGCATTGCGGAGGTGTACGGCTTCGGCGAGAACGGTTTGACGAACGCCAAGGGCATCTACGGCTTCGGCGGGTACATCAACCACATCCTCGAGATGCGCGACGCCCTCGAACGCGGCGGGCCGATTACCTCCGACGGCGCTAACGGGCGCGAGAACGTCCGCATT
>JAKJEM010000229.1 GCA_022705425.1 Planctomycetota bacterium | reverse complement strand
TCAATGAGCTCCAGCAGGAGGCTTAAGGGCCCGCTGTATCCTGCGGCGCTGAAGCCCGCCGAACCCGCCCCCGTCGTACCTTGGGCAAGCACGGTAGTCATGCGAGGTGCATCGCCGCCCTTACCTTCTTCATCGTCGCCTCTGCCTTCTCGCGCGCTCTTGCAGAGCCTTCGGCCAGTATCTCATCAACTACCGACGGGTCGGAGGCGAGCTTGACCCTTCTTTCATGGATGGGGGCGAGCATCTCGAGCATGGAGGCCGCAAGGCGCTTCTTGCACGCTACGCAGCCTATCTGGGCGCCCTCGCACTCGGACCTAACCTGTCCTACCATCTCGGGGAAGAACGCGGAATAGTAGGCATAGACTGTGCAGATGTCAGGATGGCCCGGGTCGGTCTTCCTTATCCTTGCCGGGTCGGTCACCATCTGGGATATCGACTTGGCAACCGTATCCGGCTCGTCCGACAGCGCTATGTAGTTGCCGTAGCTCTTGCTCATCTTCCTGCCGTCCGTCCCCGGAAGGAGCGGGACGTTGTTGAGAAGGGCGTCCGGCTCTACGAGGGTGTCGCCGTAGAGGAAGTTGAAGCGCCTTGCCATCTCCCTTGCGAGCTCCAGATGGGGCAGCTGGTCCTGCCCTACCGGCACGGTGTCGGCCATGTAGAGCAGGATGTCCGATGCCATGAGCACGGGATATCCCAGGAAGCCGTAAGTTTGTATCTCCCTGTCGGACATCTGCCTGAGCTGCTCCTTGTAGGTGGGACAGCGCTCAAGCCAACCCAACGGGGTCACCATCGACAGGATCAGATGGAGCTCTGCGTGCTGCTTCACCTGCGATTGCACGAACACCGTCGACTTCTTCGGGTCCACACCGGCGGCGAGCCAGTCCAGGGCCATC
>JAKJEM010000228.1 GCA_022705425.1 Planctomycetota bacterium | reverse complement strand
ATGACGTCGCCCTTGAAGGTGAAGAGGAGCACGAGCGTCCCGAGGAGGGCGGCGATGCTCACCGGGGTCAGGTAGTGCAGGAACTTCGTCTCGAACCAGGCCATGCCCTTTTTGGCGATGATCCACTTCCTCGTCACGTAGCCCGCCGCGAGCGGAAGGCCGACGTAGACTGCGACCGAGAGGAGGATCGTCTCCCAGGGGATCGGTATCGCGGCGACGCCGAGGAGGAACCCGCCGAGCGGGGCGTAGAGGACGAGCATCGTGAGCGAGTTGATCGCGACCGAGCAGGATGCACCCGGCGACGTAACTCCGCCAGAGCTCGACCTCGACGCCGCTCGGGAGGATCTCGGTGCCCGGGAGGAAGTCGACGAAGAGGTAGCCGAGGAAGAAGGTGGCGATGAGGTACATCGTGAAGGGCTTGATCGCCCAGTTCACGAGGAGCGTCAGGGCAACGGGCTTCGGGGTCTTTGCGGCCCGGAGCACCTCGGAAAAATCGATCTTCACCATGATCGGATAGATCATGAAGAAGAGCGCGATGGCTATCGGGATCGAGATCTGGTAGATCGAGAAGGCATCGAGCGCGACCGCGACACCGGGGAAGGTGCTGCCGAGGAGGATCCCGGCAATGATGCAGAGCGCCACCCAGAGCGAGAGGTACTTCTCGAAGGTGGAGAGGCGCCGGTCGGGCTTCGGTGCCGCCATTCTCTCACCCTAGCAGCAGCCCCCGCCGTCGCAGCCGCATCCACCGGACGGCCTGCGCTCGTTCTCCGTCTTCGATCTTCCTTTCCCCTCCCAGGCGGCGGAGACAACCGTCTCCACGTCCTCTTCGGAGAGGTCGAGGCCCCCGCCTTTCTCGATCCCGAGGTCCGTGACCACGATCTCCTGGTCGGGCGCAATC
>JAKJEM010000227.1 GCA_022705425.1 Planctomycetota bacterium | reverse complement strand
TGATCGTGGTTTAGTGTTTAGATAAGAAATAAAGCAACTCACAAAATCCGTTATCAGGTCCCCTGGTAGCGGATTTTTTTTTCGGGAAGAAAGGAAATTATGAAGACGCGGGAGATAATGATGTACGATACCACCCTCCGGGATGGTTCGCAGGGAGAACAGATCAATTTCACCGCCGAGGAAAAGCTGCGCATTGCCAAGCGGTTGGATGAGATGGGGTTCCCCTATATCGAAGGAGGCTGGCCGGGTTCCAACCCCAAGGACGTGCGTTTTTTCGAACTGGCCAAGGGCGTGAAGTTCCAGAACGCCCGACTGACGGCTTTCGGCAGCACCCGCCGTGCCGATCTGCGGGTGGAGGAATGTCCCAACATCCAGGCCCTGATTGCCGCGGAAACCCCGGTAGTGACCGTTTTCGGCAAGACCTGGGATCTCCATGTCACGGAGATCCTGCAAATTTCTCCGGAACAGAACCTGGCCATGATCGGGGAAACCGTCGCCTACCTCAAAGAGAAGGGAAAAGAAGTGATTTACGACGCCGAGCATTTCTTCGACGGCTACCGGCGGAATCCCGATTACGCCCGGCGGACCGTAGCCGCGGCCTTAACGGCGGGTGCCGACTGGGTCGTTCTGTGCGACACCAACGGCGGGACGCTGCCCCATGAAATCGAATCTCCAGTTGAAAATGGGGAAGATCTGCCTCTCCGAAGAGGCGATGAGTCACCTGACGAACCTGTCCAATTACGTGGCCGACGTGGCCAACATCTCCCCCCTGAATTCCCGGCCCTTTGTCGGCCGCAGCGCCTTTGCCCACAAAGGGGGGGTGCATGTCAGTGCCATCCTAAAGAATCCCCTGGCCTACGAGCATATCCCCCCCGAACTGGTGGGAAACAAGCAGCGGG
>JAKJEM010000226.1 GCA_022705425.1 Planctomycetota bacterium | reverse complement strand
CTCCAGCGGCGTCGGAGTCGTCACCACCACCGCCCCCTCCTCCGGCAGCCGCATCCCCTCCGCGTCGAAGATCGGCAGCACGTCCCCCGTCAGTGTCACCAACCCCCCGCGCGGCATCCGCAACGCCAGCGGCGCCGCCATCGCCAGGATGTGATCGAACAGCGTCGGCGGCGGACGATCCGGATCCGCCAGCAATGGAAAGGGCACAAAGGGCTTCCCGAAAACGTTCGACCACGGCAGACGACGGCTGTCGCCCCCCGCGTGGATCATCAGAATCCGCAGCCGCGACACCCCTTGCCCGCCCGCCCCCTGACCCAGAAGGCGCAAGGCGTTCAGCGTAGCCCCGCCGCTGCCGATCCGCGCCCCGCCGGGATCCGCCGCCGCCAGCGTCCGCGTGCCCGGCGGAAGCATCCCGCGCGCCCGCGCCTCGGACATCTGCCCCTCGTAGAACTGCGCCTGGCGCTCGCTCGCCGCCGTCAGAATGACGGCGTCCCACCCCGGAACACGCTCCGGCGCCTCCGCCGACAGGCGCAGCGTGTTCCATCCGCGCGCCAGGTACCCCAGGTTCTCCGCGTCCCGGTCATAGCGATTCATGCCCCGGATTGTACCGGCCTTCACCCAACCCTTCAAGACGCCACTTGACCCCCGCGCCCCTCTCCTATATCGTAAGGTTGCCGCCGAGACGCCGCTGCGCACATCCCCGAGGCCCTATGACAACCCTCGACCGCTACAAACGCTTCGTCATCACGGAGTTCCTCGCCGAAGTGGACCCCGTCGTCGTCGCCGCCGCGCACGGCGCGCTCATTACGTCCGAGGACGGACGCGAATACCTCGATGCCTTCGCCGGAATCTCCGTCTGCAACGCCGGCCACGGCTGCCCCGAAGTCCTCGACGCCGCCCGCCGCCAGATCGAACGC
>JAKJEM010000225.1 GCA_022705425.1 Planctomycetota bacterium | reverse complement strand
ACTACTACTATGTGAATTCCAAACGCTTCGGCATGCCCTTCCATACGATTTTATGCAGTTCCCTGAACGAAGCCCTGATTGAAAGGGAACTTTTCGGCCGGGAACGGGGCACGGAAAGCGTGCATGACCGGGGCACGGTGGGCTTGTTTGAACGGTGCTCGGAAGGTATCCTCTTCCTAGACGAGGTGACCAACCTGAGCCTCCAGTCACAAGCCAAAATCCTGCGCGCCGTGGAGAACAAGGAAATCCAAGTGGTGGGCGGAGCGATAAAACAGGTGAACACACGCCTGATTTACACATCCAATGCCGAATTAAAGACTCTGGCTGATTCCACCCGCATCCGCCGCGATTTCTTCTACCGCATCGAAGGCGACGATATCCTCCTGCTGATGAGCTATTTCATCACCAGTTATGCCAACAGCTACCACATTTCCGAGCAACTGGACCTGCAGGCGCTGAAAGACGAGCTACTGGCCTACAAATGGCCGGGGAACGTGCGCGAACTCAAGAACTTCTGCCGCTATATCAGCATCAATGAGCGCGAAATCAACAACAAAACCATCCTAAAGCACCTGCACAACAAGATCCTGCATAGCCATGAAGACAGCGCCGTGGGCATGGACCGCTATTTCAAGATCAAAAACATCAAGGACAGCAGCGCGGCATTCGAGCGCGATTACATCCTGCATTTTCTAAAGGAAAACGATTGGATGGTGAGTAAAACCGCCCAGATGATCGGACTCGAGCGCACCACACTCTACAAAAAGATTAAACAACTGGGCCTGGCCAGTATGCTGGAAAACCACTGATGATGAAAAACAACCTTGGCCTAAAAATCGTGGCGCTGGTGATGGCTGTATTCTTCTGGCTGCAAATCACGTTGCTTTCGCAGCACGAGAGCAAAACCAGCCTGCCGCTGAAACTGGTG
>JAKJEM010000224.1 GCA_022705425.1 Planctomycetota bacterium | reverse complement strand
CACCAGTTCCTCGACAAGGCGTTCGGGGCGGCGGCGGGATTTCTGGAGCCGGGGAGCGCGTTCTACATCTTCCACGGCGACAGCGAGTCCGCCAACTTCCGCCTCGCGGCGGCTGGCGCGGGGCTGGAGGTCCACGAGACCCTCTACTGGGTCAAGAACGCGCTGGTGCTTGGCCGCTTCGACTACCAGTACATCACGGAGTCCTGCCTCTACGGCTGGACGCCGGGGGCGGCGCACCGCTGGTTCGGCGACCGCAGCCAGACCAACGCCCTCAAGTTCGACAAGCCGCGCTGCAACGACGTGCATCCCTCGATGAAGCCCGTGGAGATGCTGGCCTACCTCATAAGGAACAGCTCGGCGCGGGGCGACGTCGTGCTGGACAACTTCGGCGGAAGCGGCTCCACCCTCGTCGCCTGCGAGCAGACGGGGCGGCTCTGCCGCACGATGGAGCTCGACCCGAAATACTGCGACGTCATACGCCGCCGCTGGGCGGAGTTCACCCAGGGCGAAGGCTGCGACTGGCAGGCGCTCACCCCCGCGGAGGGGAAGGAAGAAGAAGACAACGACAACACGGAGGAACAACAGTGATTCGGACAAGCGAATGGGTCTCCCTCGGCCACCCGGACAAAATCGCCGACTACATCAGCAGCTACCTTCTCGACCGCTACATCGAGCGCGACCCGAAGACCAGATTCGCGGTCGAGGTGATGGTCAAGGACCAGATTGTCACCCTCGGCGGCGAGATCGCCAGCGAGGCCGACTTCAGCGACGAGGAAATCACCGCCTTCGTGCGGAAGGCCGTCAACGAAATCGGATACACGCGCGAATACCAGCAGAAGTGGGGGCGCGAGAACACCATCTGCGGCGACGAGATGGAGGTCTACCCTCTCATCGGCCGCCAAAGCCCCGACATCGACCAGGGCGTCGGCAAGGCCGGCTGGGGCGACC
>JAKJEM010000223.1 GCA_022705425.1 Planctomycetota bacterium | reverse complement strand
ATGATTATGGATCTGGCCGACAGAATCGTTGTTTTGAACTACGGGAAAAAAATTGCCGAAGGAAGGCCATCGGATGTTGCGGCTGACCCGCAGGTCATCGAAGCCTACCTGGGAAGAAAAAAAGATGCTGAAACTCATTAATGTAACCACAATGATCGGCGAGCATCAGGTCATTCATGATGTTTCGCTGCAGATTGCAAAGGGTGATTTTGTTGCGCTGCTCGGAGGAAATGGCGCTGGCAAGACAACTTTATTTAAAACGATTGTCGGGTTGCTGCCTCCGGTAAAGGGCAGGGTGGAGTTCAAGGGTGAGGAAATCAGCCACATGCCCGCACATAAAATTGTAAGCAGGGGCCTGGCACTGTGTCCTGAAGGAAGACAGCTTTTCCCACAGCTTTCGGTATACAGAAACCTGATGCTGGGGGCTTATCATCGAAAAGATAAACAAAACGTTAAGGAAACACTGGAGCAGGTTTATGTCCTGTTCCCGCGCTTGAAGGAAAGATTCAAGCAGCTGGCCGGGACATTCAGCGGAGGGGAGCAGCAGATGCTGGCGATCGGGCGGGCGATCATGTCCAAGCCGGAGATGCTGCTTCTGGATGAGCCTTCCATGGGACTGGCGCCGATGGTTGTGGAAGGAATCGCCGAAGCGATCACCGAGCTCAATAAAATGGGCATTACGGTTTTTCTGTCCGAACAGAATGCGCAAATCGCCCTGATGATTACGCGGCATGGTTACGTTCTGGAAAACGGCCGTCTGGTGCTGGACGGTTTGAGCAAAGACCTGATTCATAACGAAAAAGTGAAAAAAGCATACCTGGGAACTTAATAAAATCATTACATCTGAAAAATCCGGTTATGCGATATCAAGAGCTCATGATTCTGCAGTAGTTGATGAGCTTTTTTTAACGTTTTGAAACCGGATGGAAATAACATGCCGCACTTCATGCATTCCCTGTAAAAGTGTTTTCAAACCAACGCATCAATCGATAA
>JAKJEM010000222.1:643-995 GCA_022705425.1 Planctomycetota bacterium | reverse complement strand
GCAGGTATGCACTTAAGAAGAGCTTGGGTATATGGGTGAAGGGGATTTGAAAAAATCCTTCCTATGCATGATTTTTCTACAATGTGCCCGGCGTACATTACTATAACCTGGCTACACATCTCTTTTATCACTCCGAAATCATGTGATATGAAGAGGATTGAGCTTGTTGTTTGTTGGTTTATTTTTTTCAAAAGGTCAAGTATCTGTGCCTGAACAGTAACATCGAGTGCTGTAGTTGGTTCGTCTGCAATTATAAGATCAGGATTGCAGGCTATAGCTATGCATATTACAACTCTTTGGCGCATACCTCCGGAGAGCTCGTGGGGATATTTTTTGTAAAGGCTATATACGT
>JAKJEM010000222.1:0-600 GCA_022705425.1 Planctomycetota bacterium | reverse complement strand
AAGCCTACACTTTTCATTATTTCATATACTTTTTGCTTTGCCTGGAACTTATCCATACGCATATTTATGAGAAGTGTCTCTCTTATCTGATCTCCAACTTTCATAAGAGGGTTCAACGAGGTCATCGGCTCCTGGAAGATCATGGATATATTTTTGCCGCGGGTACTCCTTCGTTCTTCCTTGTTTTTTGACAGAAGATTCATACCTTTGAAATTGATCTGTCCGCTTATGATAGCATCGCTTGGCGAAAGCCCTGTAAGGGTTTTCCCACAGCCGCTTTCGCCTACAAGCCCTACAATTTCGCCTTTATGTATGTCAAAGTCAACCGATTTTACAGCAAAAAACTGTTCTTCTTTTTTCCTGAAGCTTATGCTTAAATCTTTTATCTCAAATAGTTTTTCATTCATAAGGCACCTTATTTTAGGCTTTCTAGATCCTGAAGTCCGTCTCCAAGAAAATTAAATCCCAGGACAAGAAGAGTTATAAATATTCCGGGGGCTATCGCATACCATGGAGCTATACTTATAAACACCTGTGACTCGTTAAGCATTCTTCCCCAGCTTGGATACGGAGGCTGAACTCCCAGACCGAGATAGCTTA
>JAKJEM010000221.1 GCA_022705425.1 Planctomycetota bacterium | reverse complement strand
GGCAGATCCCCAACCCGTTCGGACCCGCAGAAACACGCGTCTTTCATGATTAAATCAGCTCGGCACGAGGTGCCGATGCCAGAGAGCGTCTCTCCAAATCCGGGCTGCCACTTCACCTGCCTTGCCAAAGACTAACCGCTTTTTGCGGCGCGGGCGGCGCCGTCGTTTTCACGGGGACATCCAGTTTCCGGGGAACGGATCGCATGAATATGCGGCTACCGCCCTCCGTGCTCCGGAGCGAAACTGTTCCCGTGGCTGGTTTGTGGGCATTTTGCCGGGCAGGGCGTTGCCCGACACCGTGGAACGCGTATCTTCAGGAAGCTGGCGTTCCCGGATGAAGAACAATACGCGCATGACCGATCGCACCCAGCAGTTGGTGACGAAAACCGCTTCACCGCGGCCGTCCAGAAGCGGCCGCCGGGCCGGGCGGACCGCATTTACCCTGATCGAATTGCTGGTGGTGATCGCCATCATCGCCATCCTGGCGGCGATGCTATTGCCGGCCTTGGGCAAGGCAAAGGATCGCGCCCTCACCACGCAGTGTCGGAGCAATCTCAAACAGATCGGCGTGGCCTTCACGATGTACGCCGCCGACCACGAAGATTATCTGCCCTATGCGTGGTGGTACAACGCCGGGAATGACAACCCCAACCTGAACAATTTCCATTATCTCCTGCAACCCTACCTCGCCGCGGCCCAGTTCGCCGCCGGGCAACGGACGACGAACAGCGATTTCGCCCGCGGGATTTATCCCTGTCCCGCCCGGATGCGGGAAAATCATTGGCGCCACTTTCGCGAATATCAGGCCGGTCTGCCCGGAAACCCCTGGCGCATCAGCTACGCGATGAACCAATACACGGTGGCTGGCTACCCGCCCCGGGTGGACAGTCCGAAAACGGTGCGGTTGTCTTCGATTCCCCATCCCACGCGTACCTTGGGCGCCGTGGACGTGTCCTTTGAGTTGAACCACCCGGCGGTGATCTGGCTGGGGCGCACGCCCGAC
>JAKJEM010000220.1:774-1007 GCA_022705425.1 Planctomycetota bacterium | reverse complement strand
ATCCCTTCACGGCCTCCGCGACCCGGTGGACCTGCTCCACGGTAAGTTCGGGAAACATGGGCAAGGAGAGGATTTCTACCGCCGCCCGTTCCGTTTCCTCCATCCCGCCCGGGCAGTCGATCCGCCCCCGGTACGCCGGTTGGAGATGTACGGGGAGCGGGTAGTGGATAAGGGTGGAGATACCGAGGCGATGCAAGCGATCCCGCAGTCCGTCTCGATCGGCGGCGCGGACC
>JAKJEM010000220.1:0-672 GCA_022705425.1 Planctomycetota bacterium | reverse complement strand
AGCCGGGAATTGAATCCCGGTCGGGAGCTGACGTATCGCTCCTCCCATCCATATTCCCGGAGGAGGCGGCACTTAGATGCCAACTCCCCATCGCCGGTGGTCACCATGCCCCCATCGCCGAAGGCGCCGAGATTCTTGGTGGGATAGAAGCTGAAACAGGCCAGGTCCCCCCACGATCCCGCCGGACGGTTTCGATAGGATGCGCCGTGGGCCTGGGCGCAGTCTTCGATGACGCGGAGGCCTTTATGCTGGGCCATGTCCATGATGGCCCCCATCTCGGCGGTTTGACCGTAGAGGTGGACAGTTATGACGGCCTTTGTCCGAGGGGTAATCGCCTTTTGCACCTTGCCCGGGTCGATAGTGTAATAGTCCGGTTCGATATCCACCAGAACCGGCGTCGCCCCGGCGGCTTCAATGGCCGCCACGGTGGCGACGGCGGTGTGGGATACGGTGATGACCTCGTCACCGATCCCGATGCCGCATGCCCGCAGGGCGATATGGATGGCCTCGGTGCCGCTGCCCACTCCAATCCCGTATCGGCAGCCGACGAAAGCGGCGAATTCCCTTTCCAGGGCTTCCACTTCTTTGCCGAGGATATACCGGCCGCCGGCGAGAACGGCGGCGACGGCGCCGTCGATTTCCGCCCGGCGGGCCAGATAGGAGGCGTGGGGA
>JAKJEM010000021.1 GCA_022705425.1 Planctomycetota bacterium | reverse complement strand
GGGGACGAGGCGGCGGCCCTTCGCGCACTGGTCGAGAAGGCGCCGGCCATCGAGGTCGAGCGCGTATGCGCGCCGATCCGCTCGACGCGGGGCGGCGGGTTCACGCTCGTCCCGAATCCCGACGGCAAGAGCTACGACGTGCTGATCCGCTACTTCGATACCTATTGGGGTCCGCACACGACGGTGATTGTGGACCTGGGAACGGGCGAAGTGAAGCGGGACGTGGTGGAGCGCGCTCTCTACCAGGCCAGCATCCTCGGGCCGGACGGCAAGCTATACGGACACCGGACCGCGCGGGGCGGCACGGCGATCTGGGTGTATGATCCGGCGACGAATGCGATGTCGGTGCTGCCGGAGTTGACCCGCGTGGACGGCGAGACGCGTCCGCTGACCGTGGGGACGGACGGAATGATCTACGGCGCGGGCAGCCTGGACGGTCGCGCGTGCGCCTATCAGCTCAACGTCGCCACGGGCAAGGTGACGGATTTCGGCCTGATGGGTCCGAGCCACAGCCCGAACGCCTGCTGGGGCTATTCGGTGGCCGCCGACCACCGGTACGTGTATGTCGCCAGCGGAAAGATTCCCTGGTACTGCGTGGCCTACGACCGGGAAACGAAGAAGGACGCGGTGCTGCTGACGCTCGATGACGCGCGCGGGTACCTGGGTGTGAGTCAGGGGCGCTACGGCTGCACGGCGAGCGTACGGACGGGCGACGGGAAGACGCAGCAATACTGGCTTCACCAGGGCAAGGCCATTCCCAAGGAGAACCCGAATGAGAAGGCGCCCTGGGCGGAACCGACGCCGGCCGTGCCGTGGGTGAAGTTGCCGCCGCAACCGGAGATCACCGCCGCAAGCCTGATTCCAAAGGCCGACGGCAAGGTAACGATGTGGTACCGGACGGCCGAGGCCAAGGCGACGGCGCCGAAGACCGTGGCCGATGACGCCCGCCCCGAGGACATCGGCTGGAAGTCCGTTCCGTTCGAGGTGCCGACCTTCCCGGCGCCGATCCACCGCGTGACGGCGCTGCCGGATGGGCGCATCACCGGCTCGGGCGGGTCGTACCTGGGCTGCTTCCTGTATGACCCGAAGACCAACGAGTCGCGCCATCTCGGACGCTTCGGTCTGAGCCATTACTGCAGCGCCGTGGCGGACGGCATCGTTTACATGAGCGGCTATCCGTCCTCGGCCCTGTACGTCTTCGATCCGGCGAAGGCGTGGACGATCGAGGTGAGTCCGAAACCGTGGCTGCCCGCCCTGCGGGACAACGCCCCCGAGAGCAACCCGCGCCGCGTGAGCTACCTGGCGCACGAGGGGGCGGGGACGCACAAGATGTGGACGGCCGCCGTGGGGGCCGACGGCAAGGTCTATTTCGGCGGACGTTGGTACCGCAACGGCGAAGGGGGCGGCCTGGGCTGGTGGGACCCCAAGGCGCAGAAGGCCGGCGGGCTGAGCGATCCCTTTGCCAATTACCAGATCACTCACATCACCGCCGCGCAGAAGGGTCGGTACATCGTCGTCTCCACGCTGGCGGTGCGCGACCAGGCTACCGGACGCCCCGCGCCGGCGCAGGGCAAGATTTTCGTCTTCGACACGACGGAAGGCCGCCTGGTGCGTGACTTCGAGCCGGTCCGGGGGGCGGGCTTTGCCGGCGCGGTGGCCGGGGGAGAGGGAGATCTCGTCCTTGGCCTGACGTACGACGGCGATATCGCCGATCTGAAGCCATGGGAGAATCCCTGGAGCATCCTGTACGCCTTTGATGTCGCCACCGGCCGGATTGTCTGGCGCAAGCGCCTGCCGTGGGGGGTCGGGTTCCTGACGAATGAGAACTTCGACCACACCGACGGTTTCGACTTCCACATGGGTCCGGACGGGAAGGTGTGGACCTATGTGGGCGGACGCATGGAGGTCGTCAACCCGGAGATTCGATGGGGGTTGGCCTGCGCCGGGGCCAGCCTGGCGCGGATTGACCCGGCGTCCGGCAGAATCGAGGTAATCGGGAAGATCGAGCGCTGCGGCGAAATGGCCTTCCAAGGGAAGGACCTCTACCTCAGCGGCGGGAGCAAGTACTACGCGGACGGAAATGAGTATCTGCGGCGGATTCGGAACATCGTACCGTAGCGTCACCCTCCCGCGCTTGATGGACCACCGGACAGGATCGGACCATGACGGAAGGCGTTTCCGGCAGCAGCCGCAAGCAACTGGCCGCCGAGGAGCGGCGCGGGTTCCTGCGCGTGCGCAAGGAGGTGACGCTCTCCTGCCGCATCGTCAGCGACGCGGGGGACGACGTGGACGGCTTGACGCGGAACGTCAGCACGGGAGGTGTGCTTCTTTCGACGCGCCGGCCCATCCGGGTGGGCACGACGCTCCAGTTGAGCATCGTCCTCGAGGCAGAGGGCATCCGCTTTGACCTGGCCGGGCGCGTGGCGTGGAGCGAGTTCAACGGCGTGACCGGACGCAATGAGGCGGGGGTCGCCTTCACGGACCTGACGCCCGCCCAGCGCCAGAACGTGATGGCGATCATCGGGAAGTCGGATCACGGGGATGAGCGGCGACGCTTCCTCCGCCTTCAGCGGCGGCTCTTTGCGGAGTATCGGCTCGGGGGCTTCCTGGCGCGCTGGAAACACGCGCACACGCAGGACATTTCCCTCGGCGGAATGCTGTTGAACACCGAGGAGCCGCTATGCACGGGGCAGGAGGCGCGGGTTCGCGTACACTTGGACGACGCCGTCCCGAAGCCGCTCGATGCCGACGTGGTCGTCATAGACTCGCAGCCGGCGAAGGAGAAGCCGGGGATCATCAACACGCGAATGCGCTTTGGGCCGCTCGATCCAGCGACCCAGGCGCGGCTGGTGGGATACATCTCGAAACTCGTCCATGCCACCCCCCTGCACGCGCACGCGCCCCCGTCGGCCGTCAAGGCGGAGGGGGCCTCCGGTTCGGAGGCGAGGACGGCGTCCTAAAAAGCGCGGGCCTTGCCCGGGGAAGTCCCCGGCGCAAGGCCGTTGCGCCCTGAAACTGCGCCGCTCAGACCGAGGTCATGCGGCTCCGGCCCTGGAAGCGACGACGGCTGAGGATCTTGCGGCCCCCCACCGTCTTCATCCGCGCGCGAAAGCCGTGCTTGCGCACCCGCTTGATGTTGCTCTTGCGAACCCGAACTTTCATGGTGTCTCTCCGTTGAAGAACCGAGGGAGATAATAGCACAATGGCCGGGGCGCTTCAACTCACGCTGCGGGGTCGTTCCCACGCTCGCGCGGTTCGTCCAAGGCCTCGATGAGGCGCGGCAGGTCGGCGAAGCGGCGCAGGGGCGTTGCGCCGCGCGCGATGAGAAGGCTGTTCCCGCGCGCCGACTCGGGCGGCTGGGCGTAGTGGAGGGCGAAGAGCGGTCGCTGCAGGTGCTCGGCAGCGGCCACGGTGTGCATCGTGCCGCCGCGCGGGCGCGTCTCGACGACAAAGACGGCGCGGCTCAGGGCGGCAATGATGCGGTCGCGCGCGACGGCGGCGGCAGCGGTCCATTGCTGGTCGGGGGGGCACTCGCTGAGGACGGCGCCCCGCTGCGCCAGTTCGGCCAGGGGCGGGAAATCCGGACGGGACTTGTAGTGGCGCAAACCGTAGGGCACGCAGAGGATGGAGCGTCCCCCGCCGCGGAAGGCGCCCCGGTGGGCGGCCGCGTCAATGCCGTGGGCGTAGCCGCTGACGACGCACACGCCGGCCTGCGCCAGACGGGCGGCGAACTCCTCGGCAATCGGGCGGCCCCGCTCCGAAGGGCGCGTGGTGCCCACGATGCCCACGGCGCGCGCGTCCTCGGGCGCGATCTCGCCGTAGAGGTAGAGCAACGGCGGCGGGTTGAGCAAGTCCAGGAGGGGCCGCGGATAGGCCGGATCGGTCATGCGCAGCACGCGGACGCCGCGCCGCCGGTAGTGATCGAGGGTCCGCTCGGCCCAATCGAGGCGTTGACGCGCCCCGGCCACTCGGGCGGCGAGTTCTCGCGTGACGCCGCGAACGGCGGCGATCTCCTCGGGGGAGGCCTCTTCGATCAGCGCGCGGACCGTTCCGAAACGGTCGAGGAGCCGCCGGAAGGTCACCGGGCCGATCTCCGGCGTGGCATGCAGCAGAACCCAGCAGGTCAGTTCATTCGGTTCGCCCATAGCGCGCCTCGCGGCGGACGCCGTCGCGCGACCGGTCAGCCCGCGCCCATTCGGTGAATCTTCATCAGGTTCGTTGCGCCGGGGACAACGTCGGACCCGGCCACAATGACGACGAGGTCGCCTTCGGCCAGGCGGCAGTTGCCGCGCAAAGCGCGCTCCATCGTCGCGCCGAGGTCTGCGCCGTGGCCGGCCAGTTCGGCTTCGAGGGCCTGGACGCCCCAAGCGAGCGCCAGGCGGCGGCGAGTAGCGGGGTGCGGGGAAAAGGCGAGGATCGGCGCATCGGGACGGCGGGCAGCGACGCGCAATGCGGTGCGCCCGGAGAGGGTGAACACGGCAATGGCGCGCGCGCGAAGTTCGTCGGCGGCGACGCAGGCGGCGTGGGCGGCGGCCTCGGCGATGCAGACCGGCTGGCCGGCGCAACGCCGGGGGGCATCGCGCCGGAACTCGGCCAGATGCTCCTCCGCGTGAGCCGCGATGCCCGCCATCATCCGGACGGCCTCGACGGGGTACCTCCCGACTGCGGTCTCGGCGGAGAGCATGATCGCATCCGACCCATCGAAGACGGCGTTGGCGACGTCGGCGGCCTCGGCGCGACTCGGCAGCGGGTTCTCGACCATGGTTTCCAGCATCTGCGTTGCCGTGATGTCGGGTTTGCCCTTGCGCCCGGCGAGGTCGAGGATCTGCTTCTGGAGAACGGGCACTTCGGCGGGGCCGGTCTCGACGCCCAGGTCCCCTCGGGCGACCATGATGGCGTCGGCGGCGTCCACGATCTCTTCAAGGCGCTCGATGGCCTCGACGCGCTCGATCTTGGCCACGACGGGGGTCTCGCGCCCGGCTTCGCGGCAGAGGCGGCGGACGTCGAGGACGTCCTGCGCCTGGCGGACGAAGGAGAGGCCGATGAAGTCCACGCCGTGCGCGAGGCCGAAGCGAAGGTCGGCCAGGTCCTTCTCCGTCAGGCAGGGGGCGCTGAGGGGCGTGTGCGGGAGGTTCATGCCCTTGTTCTCCCCGAGCAGTCCGCCGATGACGACCTCGGCGAGGACGGCGCGGCCCTCGACGCGCGTCACGCGCACCTGAAGGCGTCCGTCATCCAGCAGGATCATGTCGCCGGGGCGCACGTCGTCGGGAAGGGCTTCGTACGTGGTCGAGACGCAATCCGGTGTCCCGACCCAGGGGGTAGTGACGATGCGGAGGGGACGTCCCGCTTCGAGAAGGACGGGCTTTCCGCCGGTCATGGCCCCGACGCGGATTTTGGGGCCCTGCAGGTCCTGGAGGATGCCGACGCAGGCGCCGGATTCGTCGGAGGCGGCGCGGATGCGGCGGATGTTCTCGGCATGGTCTTCGGTTCGTCCATGCGAGAAATTGAGGCGGAAGACGTTGACGCCCGCCTCGATGAGCTGGCGGATCATCTCCGGCGAGTTGCTGGCGGGCCCGAGTGTTGCGACGATCTTGGTGCGGCGGAAGGAAACCGTCATGCCGCGCTCCTTCTTCGAGAAGCGTTGACCGCGGACTAACCCGGCTTTCGGGCGCGGGCCTTTACGTCGTCGGAGATCTTGAAGACACACAGATCGCCGCACATGCTGCACACCTCCTGATGGGCGGCGCGGCGTTCGTGGCGCAGGGCGCGCGCGCGGCGGGGGTCCATGCAGCGTCGCAACTGGCCTTCCCAGTCGCGCGCCTGGCGCAAGCGGGAGAACTCGAGGTCCCACTCGGCGGCGCCGGGGACGCCCTTGGCCAGGTCACCGGCGTGGGCGGCGATGCGCGCCGCGATTACTCCCTCGCGCACGTGTTCTTCGGCGGGAAGGCCGCGACCGCGCCGCCGATGGCCGAGGTGATGTGATCGTAGCCGGGGGCGACGTCGGTCACGAGCGGTCCCAGCACATAGAAGGGCGCCCCGCGGCAGAGCTCCTTCTGGAGCTTCACCTGGGCGGCGACCTGCGAAATGGGCACGTGGCCGGGGCCCTCGACGATCGTCTGCACGCCGGCCTCGCGTGCGCGCTGCGTGAGTTCGGCCAGCGTGTTCAACTCGTGTACCTGGGCGCGGTCGAAGGCATCGGCCAGGGCGCCGGGGCGCAAGGCGTCGCCGAGGCTCAGCGTCACGTCGCACGCGCGGCAGATCGCCAGCACCTCGTCGAACTGCTCGTAGAGGGGGTTCTCCTCTCCGCGCAGCGTCATCCACGCCGTCAGGAAGCTGCCTCCCCGGCTCACCACGCCGCACACGCGCGGCGAACGCTCCAGGCAGGCCAGGGCGGCGCGGGTGATGCCGCAGTGCACGGTGACGAAGTCCACCCCTTGCTCGGCGTGCCGGCGAACGGCATCGAGCATGGCGGCGGAGCTGACGCGGGGGATGGCGCCCGTTTCGCGCATGCAACCCACGGCCACGTCGTAGAGGGGCACGGTGCCGACTGGAACCGGGCAGGATTCGAGCACCTTGCGCCGGATGGCCACGAGGTCGCCGCCGGTGGAGAGGTCCATCACCGTGTCTGCGCCGGACTCGACGGCAGCGCGAAGCTTGGCCAGTTCGGCGTCGAGATCGGGAAAATCGGTGGAGGCGCCGATGTTGGCGTTGACCTTGGTGCGGAGTCCTTCGCCGATGGCGCAGGGGGTTACGCGCGGAAGTCCGAGAGCGTCCCGGCGGGCATTGGCGGGGAGGACCGCGCGTCCGGCGGCGATGCGTTCGCGCAAGGCGTCGGCCGCCAGGCGCTCGGCGGCGGCCGCCTCCGATACTTCCGGCGTTACGATTCCGCGCCGGGCGGATTCGATCTGCGTCATCGTTCCACCTTCCGATAGGATTTGCGCGCCGGGCCTCGGGGCCCGCGCGGCGTGCGCCCCGAGGGCTTGGACGCGGCCAGGAGCGCCTGCACCTCTTCGGGCGTCAACCGTCGCACCTGCCCGAGACGCAGGGCCGGCTCTTCGAGGGGACCGATCCGGACGCGGCGGAGATGCAGGACGGGATGCCCGACCTTGGCGAGCATCCGGCGCACCTCGCGGTTGCGGCCTTCGTGGATCGTGATCTCCACCGTGGATTCATGGGGGGCGCGCTTGAGAACCTTCACCCATGAGGCGGCGCAACGACAGCCGGCCACCCACACCCCGGCGAGAAGGTCCTGCTTTGCGCCGTTGTTCACAGCGCCCTTGACGAGCGCACGATAGGTCTTCTCGACGCCGTATCGCGGATGGGCGATGCGCTGGGCGAAGTCGCCGTCGTTCGTCACGATGAGGAGCCCCTCGGTGTCGGCGTCGAGACGTCCGACGGTGAAGAGGCGCTCGCCGTGCATGGGGAGGAGATCAATCACGCGCGGGCGTCCGCGCTCGTCCTGGCTGGTCGAGACGTATCCCTTGGGCTTGTTGATGAGGAAGTACACCTTGCGTTCGGGGCGGACGGGTTCGCCGTCGCATCGGACGTGCTGCGTTTCGATGTCCACCTTGGTGCCCAGTTCGGACGCGACCTTGCCGTCCACGGTCACGCGACCCTGTGTGATGAGGACCTCGCAGGCGCGGCGCGAGCCGAGCCCCGCCGCCGCGAGCACTTTTTGCAGTCGTTCCAGCGCCATCGGACTCACTCCCCTTCCGCTGCACGAATGATCCGCAATCCCCGCGAGGGGAGTACCTCATATTCCGCCACGCCGGCGGGCATCAGAACGGTCGTTCCCCGGCGCAGGCGCGCCTCGGGCCAGAGGCCGTCGCGCAGGACGCCTGCGCCCTCGACGACGTGGAGTATCTCAAAGGCGCGGCCCTTATGCCGCCGGACGGGACGGGCAATGCGCCACTCGTCCATCACAAACTTTTCGCAGGCCACGCGCCGCCGGGCCGGGAATCCCAGCCCGCGCAAGGCCCGGCCCGTACAGCGCGACACCGTCCGGCTTCCGTCGCCGGCGGCCCGAAGGGACTCCTCCACGTGCAGCGCGCGCGGTCGGCCATCCAAGCCCTTGCGCCCCCAGTCATACAACCGAAAGGTGAGGTCGGAGTTCTGTTGCACTTCAAGGACCAGCAGGCCCGGCCCGAGGGCATGGACCGCGCCGGCGGGGCAGTACCAGGCGTCCCCCGTCCTGGGGCGCGCACGGCGGAGATATCCGGCGATTTCACCGGATCGGGCCAGTTCGCCGAGACGAGCGGCTCCGCCCGGGCGCACGCCGGAGATCATCTCCGCCCCCGAAGCCGCCGAGAGGATGTACCACGCTTCGGTCTTGCCCCAGGGCCCCAGGGCGAGACGCCGGGCGAGGGTGTCGTCGGGATGAACCTGGACGGAGAGCCATTCCTGCGCGTCAATCAGTTTGACCAGGAGTGGAAAGGCCTCGGCGCGACGCCGTCCGAGCAGTTGCGCCGAATGCGTGCGGACGAGGTCGCCGAGCGTTCGCCCGGCCAATGGACCGCTGCGGACGACGTTCCGGTCGGAAATCTCCCAAGACTCCCCTACCGGGACGCCCGGCGGCAGGCGCTTTCCGGCGCGGCGCGCCAGCGCGCGACCGCCCCAGGGACGGGCTTCGAGAACCTCATCAAAGACCAGCGGACCGACGTGCATGGCAGATGCCTGGTGGATACCGGGAGCATCCCCGCCAGGGGGATACGCGCACTCTATCAGATGCGGCGGAGGCGTTCAAACGAGGCGCGCCAGGGATGGCGGCGCTCAGGGGATCGCCAGCATCCGCTCGATGGCGCGCCGCGCGCGAGAGGCGATCGGTTCTTCGACGCGCACCTCATGGATCATGTCCTCCAGGGACCAGACCATCTTCTCGATTGTGTTGAGCTTCATGTTCGGGCAGTCGGAGTGCGGGGTGGCGGGGAAGAACGCCTTGCCCGGGTTCTCGCGGGCGAGGCGATGGAGGAGACCGATCTCGGTGCCGATGACAAACTCGCGGGCGGAACTCGCGCGGCAGAAATCGAGAATGCCGGTGGTGCTGGCGACGTGGTCGGAGAGGTCGAGCACGTCGCGGGTGCACTCGGGGTGGGCGACGACGAGAGCGCCGGGATGCGCGGCGCGCGCGTGGTGAATGTCCTCGGCAAGGATGCGGTGGTGCGTGGGACAGTACCCGGGCCAGAGCACGACCTTGCGCCCGCTTTTTCGCGCGGCGTAATCGCCCAGGCTCTGATCGGGGACGAAGAGGATTTCGCGCTCCGGCGGAAGGCTTTCGAGGACTCGGACGGCGTTGGCGGAGGTGCAGCAGACGTCGCTTTCGGCCTTGACCTCGGCGCTGCTGTTGACGTAACAAACGACGGCGGCATCGGGATGGGTTTCCTTGAGGCGGCGCAGCTCGCGCGCCGTGGCCATGTTGGCCATGGGGCAGCCGGCGCGCGGCTCGGGCACGAGGACCTTCCTGCCCGGACAGAGCAGCGCGGCGGTCTCCGCCATGAAGTCCACGCCGCAGAAGAGGATCACGTCGGCGGCGGTCCGGGCGGCCTGACGCGACAGGCCGAGGGAATCGCCGACGTAGTCGGCGGCATCCTGCACTTCCGGCCGCTGGTAGTTGTGCGCCAGGATCACCGCGCGCCGTTCGCGCTTCAGGCGCTGGAGCTTCTCAATCAGCGACTCGCTCATCCTTCGTCCTCCGGTGCGGGAAACTCGACTTCGAGACCATCGTAGGCCAGGCGAACGCGCGGGGGCAGATTCGCCTCTGTCTGCGCGTGTTCGAGACGGTGCGAGATGTGTGTAATGAAGGCGCGCCGAGGGGCGAGACACTCGACCAGGTCCAGCGCCTCGCGCAGGGAGAAGTGCGTGGGGTGCGGCTCGTGGCGAATCGCGCCGATCACCAGGGTGTCCAGGCCGCGCAGGAGCGACATCGCCTCGTCGGGCACCGCGCTGCAATCGGTGAGATAGGCCAGGCCGCCGACGCGGTAGCCCAGGATGAGCGCGCAACCGTGGCGGATGGGCACGGGGGTGACGCCGACGCCGGAGATGCGGGCGGCTCCGTCGAGGGGATGGAGGGTCAGGCGCGGGATATCCCATCCGCGTGTGAAGTCCTTCGTCTCGAAGACGTAATCGAACTTGCGGCGGAGTTGATCGAGGGTGTCCGGCCTGCCGTACACCGGCATCGGGGCCTTCCGCCAGTTGCAGAGGATTCGGACGTCGTCGAGGCCGAAGATGTGGTCGGCATGGGCGTGGGTGAACAGGATGGCATCCACGCTGCGGATGCCGTGACGGAGCATCTGCTCGCGAAAATCGGGGGGGGTGTCAATCAGGAGGGTAGCGCGCCCGTTCCGGAGGAGGACGGAGGCTCGGGTGCGGCGGTTGCGCGGGTCGCCGGACCGGCACACGGCGCAATCGCAGCCGATGACCGGTACGCCGTGCGACGTGCCCGAACCGAGAAAGAGCAGCTTCATGCCCGCGCCGCGCCTCCGAAGACCGTTCGTCCTTTGCCGTATAAGTCAACTCTATCCTTCCCGCCGCGCGATTTCAACCGGTTGACTTCGCGCGGCGCGCACTGCTAGAATCCGCCGCATCTTGTTGAACGGTTTTGCCTTGCGCCCTTTGCGGGCCAAAGGAGTTCGTGTGCACACCTTCCTCCTCGGCTACAATCTGGAGTCGAACGATTGGAGCCGTCCGGGCGTGGCGTCCGCCTTTCTCGAAGCCGCCGTCACAGTCCATCGGGCGCTTGCGGTTCCCTGCACGATCTTCGTCCGGGGCCAGACCATGGAGGAGCGGCCTGATGACTTCCGGCGCGCGCGCGACCTCGCGGGAGACCTGGTGGATTTCCAGCAGTACACGTACTCCGCGCTGCCGCTGAAGACCGTGTGCCAGGAGGATTCGCGCGGGCGTACGGTCCTGCCCGGCGGCAGCCCGGCGCTGTGCCGCGACGACGTGGCGCGGGCAAGCGACGTCATGGAACGGACACTGGGAAAGCGCCCGATCGGTCTCTGCGGCCCGGCGGGGGCCTATCGCGGGCTCAGCGACCGGCCCGACCTGCTGGAGATGCTCTCGCGCGAGGGGATCCGTTTCGTGCGCACCTACACGCGCAACGCGCGCGACGGGCACCCGGTCCCCTTCGAGGTGCAGCCCTTCCGGTACGAGGCGCAGGGATTTGCCGACCTCGTCGAGATTCCCGGCCAGGGCTGGCCCGATCATCTGCTGCGCGACGTGATGGGCTACGGCCTCTCGGAGCGCTATCTCCTGCGACTGAGGAAGGACCTGGACTACGTCGCCGCGCGGAAGCTGACGTGGAGCTTTGTGCAGCACGACTGGTCCTCGCTGCGGGAGGACCCGGCGATGGAATCCACGCGGCGGCTGCTGGAACTGGTGAAGGCGCTGGGGTTCCGGACGGCGACGCACGCGGAGTTCCACCGGGATTTCCCCCCCGCGCGGGTCTGACCCCCCTATCCGCCGGCGGAGGGCGGCAGCGCGCCCCCGGCAGGGTGCGCCGTCGCGCGACAATGACACGCCCCTTGTGTCCCCCCCCGGACGCTATGAACCCCGGGCGGCGTTGTATTCGTCCACGATCCGCCCGACGACGCGGATACGCTCGATATCGCCGGTGGACGATATTTCGTCGGAGATGCCGAGGATGAGGCGCGGCGCGAAGAGCTCGATGCAGCGCCGGGCGCAGTCCTCCAGGACGGAAACAGGGAAGGTTTCGTCGAAATAGACGGCGGGGATGCCGTCAATGAGGAAGATGCGGTCGCCCAGGGCGGCCTTGACCTCTTCGAGGGTGACGTCCCCCTGGGGTTTGGGGGTGATGGCCTCGATGCCGTCGAGCCCGGTCTCGCGGGCGAAGGGAAGCAGGGACTTTGTGTCGCCATCCCAGTGGGCGTGCAGAAACTTGCGCCCGCGGTGGAGCTTCTCGCAGCGGCGCTGGTAGGCCGGCAGGACGTACTTGCGGAAGAGCGAGGGGGGCAGAGTGCCGCCGTGGAGGTTGTCGCCGAAGTTGATGATCTCGATGGGCGACGTGAGCATAACGTCCATGAGGCGGTCGTGGCTTTCGTCGAGGGCGCGGAAGTAGGCTTCGACAAGGTCGGTCCAGTCGTGCAGGGCGTAGATGGCGTTCTGCGTGCCCATCGTGTTGATGTAGAGGTCCTGGACGTTGACGCGGGGCATGAAGACCGTGGGCGCGCCCAGGTCCCCCCATTCGGCGAAGGCCTTGTCAAAAGCAGCCTGATCCCAGGTCCAGGTCATGTTCTCGACGCGCCAGATGGCGACCTTGAGTTCGTCGGAATCGGCGATTTCCCACTTGACATGGATGCGGCGGGCGCTGCTGTCGGTGGCGCGCTCGATGATCGTCTGGCGTCCGACGGGGGTTTCGATCGCGGTTTCGACGTCGGTGGAGTTCAGTTGCCGTGAGACGCGCCGGACGGCGGGGTGCTCGACGGGCTTGAAGGAGGGGTTGAACCAGTAACAGCGCGCGGAACAGTCGAGCGCGCGGTGAATCTGGGGGATGGTCATTCCCTCATAGGGTTTGGGGAGGGGCTGCCCGGCGAAGCGGCGGTCGCTGTACCAACACTGGATTCGGGGCTGCCAGATGATGCGCCCGCCGGCCTCGCCGAAGCAGACGGCGCGGTGGAGTTCGGGCCAGTGGCGTGCCTCTGCGGGCGTCTTACGTGTCTTCCTGGGCATCTCCTTCGCCTCCGATGAAATGCGGGAGGCGCAGCCCGCATGCGCCCTGTGCACGGCGCTTCGCCGGCTGCGCCCCCGCGTTGTGTCCTCGGAGCGGTATTGTGCGAAGAAGCGGCCTCTACTGCAAGTCGAGCTTGATGTCCTGCTTGAGATCGGACAGGCGCGTGTCCGCCGGTTTGTCCGAACGAACGCCCGGCGGCAGGTCGAAGACACCCTCCGGCGACAGGAAGAGCGGGATATCCCCCACGTCGGGGAAAACGATGCCGATCTTGTCGCCGAGTTTGACGACGGCGCCCTTGGGCAGGTCGAAACGGTGCTCGATGGCTACAGCGTCATTGCTCGGACGGACGTAGGTCTGCGAGAAGAGGCGCTTGCCGTCGAGGGAGAAAACTTCAAGGGAGTTGCCGGGGGTGCTGGCCATGAGGACGCGCGCGCGTCCGCCGGGCGCGAGGTCGTCGGCGCGGACGTAGAGCGGCGCGCCGGCGACACTGTAGAGGATGTTCGACGCCAGCAACGCGACCTTGGGGAGGGAGCAACCGAAGTAGCGCAGCGTGTTGACCGGCATGCGGTAGAAGCCGGTCTTTCCGTCGGCCTTCACGGTGACTCTGGCGTTGCCGACGCGGGCGCCCTTGGCGCCGCCGTCGCCCTCGAAGACCATGTCCACGGCGAACGTCGCGGGCTTGCCGTCGGGGCCGGTGATTCGGATCGAGGCGGCGTTCTGCGTGTTCATCAGGATCACGAAGTCGGCGTCGGCGTCCTTGCGGATGACGACCTCCTTGAGACGCGACAGGTTGACGTGCTCCGCCGGGAAAAGCTCGCGGGAGCGCGCGATCTGGGCGGCGGCAAAGGGGGCCATGCGCACCGTTCCCATGACGTACTGGGTGATGGTGGGCACCATGCTGCGATAGATGGGGTTCACGCCCATCGTCTGCCCGGTGTAGTAACTGCGGAAGGAGTCGAGCTCGAAGCGCGCCTTATGCGCGTACCATTCGTCGCCGGTCATGTCGCCCAGCGGCCCGAAGGTGTCGAGGTAGTCGAACTCGCGCTTGAGTTTGCCGTCGCCGACGTCGCGCCCGGTGCGAGACCAGGTCTTCCAGGCCTGCTCGCATTCGGGGTTGAAACGGGCGTACCAGGTACACAGACGCGAACCGTGGCTCGCATTGAACCATGTGTTGCGGTCGGGGGACATCAGGTCCTTCCAGATGCGATCGGCCACGTCCTTGTAGCTCTTGTCGCCGGTCTCCAGATACATGCGGATGTTGCCGATGAGCGGGTTCGAGATGTAACGCCAGGCGCCATCCCAGGTGTTCTGCATGGACTTGGCCGTCAGGAGGGCCATTTCCCAGGCCGGGGTGTAGCCTGTGGCGTGGTAGTACTCCACGAAGGGGCAGAGCATGGTGTGGCCCCAGTCGCCCTGCCCGATCCAGGCCGTATAGTGGTGCCGCCGGCTCATGCCGGCAAACTCGGGATAGGTGTTGTGCCATCGAATAGACTGGGTCTCCATGAGGTGCCGGGTCCAGAGCTGGGCGAACTTGAGGTACTTGCGGTCGCCGCTGCGGAAGTAGAGCAGCCACGGCGCCTGAACGATGTCCTCTTCGTTGCCGATGTTCGCGTAGCGCCCGACGACCAGCCATTGATAGAGCCCCACCTTGAAGACGTTGTGGAGGGTGCCGTATTCCCAATGGCCGTACCACTGGAAGAACTCGCGGTTGCGGTCATAGAAGTCAATCACGTTGCTGCAGAACTGCTCGACATCCGGGTACCGGGCCGGATCGCGCGGATAGAGGTTGTTGAGGACGTAGGTCTTCTGGACCCATTTCGGGGGGGTGCAGGCGACGACGGGCTCGTTGTAAACGGCCTCGGCCTGGACGGGCTGGACCTGTCCTGAGAAATCAAGCACGATTTCCTGCACGCGGTTGGCGCCGGTGCCGCACGCGGCTGAATCGGAGCTCGAGGGGATCCAGTACTCCTCATTCGGCTCGAAGGTATGCACCCCCGCCTCGACAGGCCAGTAGTGCAACTGAACAAGGCCGCTCTTCGGGTCGGTCGTCAACTTCTTGGGGTACATCTGCCAGAGGTTGCGGAGGTACACGAGGGCGGTCCCCTGCGCGCCGGCGAGGGTCATGGCTCCGCTGGCGCGTCCGCCGCGCGCGATTACCCGGCTGTCCGAGGCGATCTCGCTCGCGTCGGGGCCCTTCTGCGAGAGCCGGGCCTGTCCGTCAGCCGTCAGGGTCTGCCCGTCCACGGCGAAGAGGGTCTTCTCATAGAGGCCGGGCTTGAAGCGCAGCGTGAGGCCGTAGGACTTGATGCGATCGCGCCAGGGATTGCCGGCGAAGGTGACGCGATGCCAGAGGTTCAACCACGCCTTGCCGCGGGAGACCTCGATGCGCACCTCGCTGAAAGCCGGACGCCGTCCGTCTTTGGCCACGTGCCAGCCCAGGATCCGCACGACGGCCGACTCGGGGCCGTTGCGCTCGATGCGGACGCCGGGGGCCTGACCGTCCACGGCCTCGCCGGAGAACTGCAGGGTGTACTGTTCCTTCTCCCCCTGCCACCAGCAATCGCCGGGCTGCGAGGGAAGGATCAGGCGCTCGGAGTCGTCGAAGCGTCCGTCGCCGTTGCGGTCTATGAAGAGCTCGCCGGGGATGGCGACCTCCTTCTTGCTGATGCGCAGCCACATCGGGCCGGTGTTGACTTCGATGGCGTCGGCCATCTCCGTGGCAAGGTTGGCGCGGGCGGGCGGGCCGGCCCGACCGACCTCCATCTTGTAGAAGGCAAAGCCGTTCGCGGGGCAATCGGCCTGGAAGTCGGCCATGAGCCACTTGGCCGAGCCGTCGGGCCAGACGTTGGCCGTTTCGATCTGCGCGGGGACGGGCTTGCCCTCCGGCGAGAGAAGCCGCGCGGGGGTTCCGGCCTTGAAGGCGCCCTCCGGCAGCGGCACGCCAAGGCGGACGGGGAAGGACTCGCGCTTGACGTTGCTTCCATCCTCGACGCCGACGGGGATGACGGCGACGCCCTTCTCGACCTTGACGTCATCGAGCGCGGCCAGGGCCTTGACGAAGGGGCGTTCGCCGTCGCCCTTCTCCAACTCCGCCGCGAGGCGCGCCTGCTCGATCTCCATCCTCTTCCCGAAGATCACCGCCTCGACCTGGTGGGAGTGGAAGGGTTTGCCGCCGAGGATGTCCAGCGCTTCGACCTTGAGCGTGTAACGCCCGTCGGGGATGCCCAGGGTTGGGACGGGGATTTCGCGGTCGAAGCTGTTCTGATTCGGGATGCCGGGGAAGACGTTGAAGGACTCCCCCGTGCGGAAAATCTGCACGCCGTTCTGATCGGTGATGGTGATGTTGAAGCGGATGGCGGGGGCGGCGGGGAAGCCCTTGATCTTCGGCGCGCTGTCGAAGACGCCGCCAACCATGCGGACGCGGGCGGGGATGCCCTGGATGGGATAGCCGACGATGGCGCAGTCGGCGAAGCCCCAGTCGCGCAGGCCCAACAGGTCGCGCCGCCGGTGCTGCCAGTCGAACTGGGCCGTCTGGATGAAGGTGTAGCTGTTGAGCAGCGCCATGTGGTCCGCCGGCTTGACGTTGGCGAGGAATTGGCGGGCGCGGGCCTGCTCGGCTTTGTCGGCGATGATCCCCAGCGGGATCCTCTCGGGCGGCGTCTCGCGCGTGAATGGGAAATAGGTTCCGCTCCATTCGACCGCACCGCCGGCGGGATACATCTCCGGAGCCGGGAAGGGTTCGAGCGTCAACGCGCCCTTGCGGACCGACCGGGCGCCGTAGTCCGTCCAGGTCATCAAGATCGCCTGCTTGTCCTTCTCGAAGGTGAGGAAGAGCCCTTCGCCCGACTTGAAGTCGCCGGCGATCCAGTAGGGTTCATGAACGCGGAACCAATGGTCCCATCCCCACCCGACGCGGATTTTGCGGGCCTGAGCGCCGGGACCGGGAACGATGACACAGCCGGAGTCGCCAAACTTGTCGGCGCTGAGGTAGGAGTAGGGATGCCACCGCACCCAGAGGCGGCGGGGCTTGTCGGAGATGTTGGTGACGCGGATCTTGACGAGCAGTTCGGCGCTGTCCGGGCGCAGCGTCATCCAGCGTTCGACCTGCTGCTCGGCGGTGCGTCCCGTCACCTTGATCGTGCGCGCGCCCTGCGGCCCCTCCAGCGTCTCGACGGTGTAGGGCTGGTACATCATCTGCTTTTCGCGGGGGTCGCCGGCGTTGTCGAGCAGGGTATCCTTCCAGCCCCAGCCGACGCGCTTTTCGACGCCCTCGGGGGTGCGACGGCTCCAGACTTCGCCGGCGACGTGGTTCGTGCCGGTGGCCTTGTTGGTGAACTCGACGACGGCGCCGCCCGGATCGTCAATGACGCCCAACCGCACAGCGTCATTTTCGAGATACCAGCGCTTCTGACCGAACTTTTCGACCTGCCCGGCGCGACGCGTCTCAAGCTCGACGTCCTTCTGGTACGCCTTGACCTCGTCGGCGCGCGCCTGTACGGAAAGAGCGAGCACCGCCGCCACGGCCGCCATGCGCCACTTCATATGCGCCTCCCAGTCCAAGACCCAATGTTCCTTACCCCGTCGCGAGGCGGTCGTGCGGGTACGCGCCCGTCCTCGCGCGCGTCCATCCCTGTTCCTCTTCGAACCGCTACGCGTCTCACCGACCCGCCGCGGCAGTTCACGGCTTGAGTCTAAGCTTCTCCTCGCTCGGCGCAAACCACCGGTCCGGGCTGTAGGACAGCACGATCGGGGGATTGGCGTGAGCGTAGCGCGTCTTCAAAAGCACCCACACCCCCTTGGGGCCGACATCGCAGGAGACCTCATCGCCCTTGTCCGTCGAGGCGAGCACGGTTTGATCATCGGTCATCACCGTCGCACTTCCCTTGTGGGGCTGGACCTTGATGCGGACCGTCGCCTCGCCCGGCGAGCGCGTGAAGTACCGGCACTCCATGTGCTGCGACCAGTAGGAGGTCACGTAAACTTCCGGCAGGTCGGAGATGGGCGCGTACATGGAATCCTTGTTGTCGCCGGCACGGATGAAGACGACGTACTCGCCGACGCCGGCATCGGGCACCGGCCAGGCGAAGGGAGCATGCGCGCCTGACGGAATCGTCGTCTCAACCAGCGGTTTGTTGTCGGGTCCGAAGACCTTGACCTTAACGCCGGCGACCCCGACGGTGCCGAATATCTGGAGGGGAAGGGCACCCGGCTTGTCCTTGCGCAGGACGCAACGCACCCAGCCCGCATTGGCCGTATCACCAATGAGGAGGGGTTGGGAGGTAGCCAGGCGGCTCAGGGACAACTCGCCGCCGGCCTGAAAGACGGCGTACATGACGCGCGGCAGGTAGAGGATGTAGTCCGGCACGGCGCAGAAGGCCGTCGCGTGCGGAACCTGTTTGCGGATCTGGGCCGCCCAGGAGCGACGCTGCATGACGCTGGCGGCCAGCCAGGCGTCAATGTGGGCGTTCCCGGCGGGGTTCAGGATCGAGGCGAGGGCGAAGTTTTCATGCGGCGCGTGCGTGTACCAGAAGGCCTTCGGGTCTTCCGCCTTGTCCTTGAGACGGCGGCGTTCCTCGACGCTTTCGAGGATCTGCTTCTTCGCCTGTTCACTGCCGTAGAAGAGGACGACGTTGTGGACGGGCATTCCCCAGGGCCGCATGAACTTGTTGAGGAAGTAGTCCATCATCGGCGCCATGAGCGCAAGAACGCGCGGGTCGTAGGTCATCTGGTAGAGGTCTATCACCTCGCCGAGGGCGTTGGTGACGTCGCGGGCGCCCTCGCGCGGGTTCCCGGCCACGCCCGTCGGCGAGAGCGCGTCGGTGCGGTCGGCCCGCGAGAACTCCGGGTTCCTGCGGTCGGTGAGGATCGTCTTCTGCCATTCGTCCACTACGACCTCGCGCCAGCGCAGGTCGCCGGTGAGGTAGTGAGCCAGCATCATGCCGCCGTAGCAGGTGAGGTGGGCCAGCACGGCGTGGTCGCCGCCCCAGGGGCAGAAGCCGTTGGTGTGTTTGGTGGAGCCGACGAGGCGTCCCTGCCGCGCCCAGAACTCGCGGTGGGGGTAGGCGGGGTCGTTGTAGTGCTGCACCTGGACGTCGGTGAGCAGGCGCATGTTCGCGGCGCCCTGCGTCAGGTAGAAGGGATCGCCGGAGCGCGCGTAGAGCATCCACGGCATGATGCTCTCGTAGTGGTGGGTGGCGTTGTAGAGCCGGTAGAGGGTCAGCTTGCCTGCTTCGACGAGGAAGGAATGATGCCAGGGCCGGTAGAGCCACATGCCGTACTCGCCGCAGGCGTCCTGCGTCTCCCAGTATCCCTTGACGGCGTCCTCGATCGTCTCCTCCGCCGCCTTCATCGTGTCCGGGGAGTAGGGATGCATGTACCCGGCGGCGAGGCTGGCGCAGGTCCATGCCGTATCGGGCAGGGCGTGCGGGGCGACCTGCCAGCCGGCGGCCTGGTCGCGGGCGGCGGATTCGGCCCCCTTCTCCGCGAAGAGCAACATGACGTCGCTGGTGACGGCCATGCCCATGGCGCTGGTGTGGATGCCGCCGATGGGCATTCCGCCGGGGGAGTAGATGCCGGTGCTGGGATTGCCCGTGATCTGCGCGGTGGCGAAGAAGTACTGCCACGGCATAGCCAGGTTCAGTTCGCGCCCCTGGTGGGCGTACCAGAGCCGGTTGATCTGCTCGTGCCGGTATTGGTCAATCTCCGGGTTGACGCGCCCGTGAGCGGGCCAGATGTGCAGGCGCAGCCCATCGGGAAGGATCTCGAACTCCTTGGGGAAGCGCTGCCAGGTCTCGCGGTGGCTGACGCCGAGAATCGCATGGCGTCCGCTCGCCAGGGCCCATCCGGCGCTGCGCGCGCCCTTGGCCAGTCCCTGACCCGCGCCGTCTTCGAGGGCGAAGGCGTCGGGAGTATGCTGGATCAGGTAAATCCCCTTCTCGCCGACGGGCCGGGCCAGGGGATCGCCCCCTTCCACGCCGAACTCGGCGCGCGTCACGCCCTCGATCGGCAGCGTCCAGCCGACGTCGCGGAGGCGAACGGTGTGGGAGTCGAAGGTCAGCACCCAGGTATTGAGCACGCGTACCCAGGGGCGTCCTGCGCAGGCCTCGATGCGGGTGATGAAGCGGCACAGCTTGTCGGTGGGAAGGGTGTAGTTCAACTTCTCGCCGGCGGAGCCGTCCTTGACGAACCAGCCTTCGGCGCGGATGACGGCGCGCAGGTCGCCGCGTTCCTCGACGCTGAGGAGGATGTTCGGGTCGTTCGCCGCGCGATAGACGCTGCCCTCGTGGTCCTCGAGGTAGAGGCCGGCGCGCGGGTCGGAGAGCGCGATGTCGCGGCCGCCCAGCTTCACCCGGTCGAGCAGGTTGAAGCCCTTGCGGCGGACGAGGAATTGCAGAGCGCCGGTATCCACGGCGAGGCCATCGGGGGTCTCCTCGACGCGCACCTTGACGGGCGCGGCGGGTGCGGCGACGGCGGGGCCGAACTCGAGGTAGTAGCGCGTGTCCTTGCGTTCGGGCCACCAGGCCGGCGCGCCCTCAGCCTGGAAGTCAACGCCCAGCCAGCGAATGCTCGTTTCCGGGGCGCACCCCCATCGGGAACGAACGATGGTCTGGCAGGGCACGGGGGTGCCGTCGGCCTTGACGACGCGGACGTTCTTCTCGCTCCCCAGGGCGCCCTTGGGGAAGGGCACGCCGGTGGAGACGGGCCACGCGCCGCCCTTGAGCGGCGCGCCGCGCGGCAGGTTCAGCGCCACGCGGCCTTTCTGCGCGGGGGGCTTCGCGTCCACGACGCGGAAGAAGGTTGCGCCCTGGTCCATGACCTTGTCACCCTGCCGGAGTTCGGCCTTGACGTCGTAGCGGCCGGGCTTGAGTTCGGCGACGTTGAACATGACGTCCACCAGCCCTTTGGCCAGGGAGGCGGTGTTCCGGGCGACGAGGGTCGCGCCCTGCGTCACCTGCCAGTGCACCGTCAGACCGTCGGTCTTTCCGCCGCCCGTGCCGACCTGGACGGCGAAGATCATGCGGCTGATACGGTCGAGTGCGCTCAGCTCCTCGCGCTCCACGAAGACGGTGAAGCTCTTTTTCGGCTCGACTTGGTCCCAGTCCACCGTGGTGGTACGCACGTCAAAGGCGGCCCAGGCCGCCGGCATCGCCGCCAGCAGAAGACCCGCCGCCAGACCGAGGCAAGACTGCGTGTGCTTCATCGTTTTCTCCAAGGGTGCATGATGGCGGCAGCCCTCCGCCGCGACGTCAAGTCCGGTTCATCGCGCATGAAAGAGACGCGCGCCGACGTTCGGGGTTCACTTTTCCGCGTCGGCGGGCGGCGTCTCCTTCACCAGCTCCCACCACTTGACCTCCATCAACTTGGGGTCCGGGGCAAACCAGCGGTCCGGCGTGAAGGCCAGGAAGAAGGCATTGGGCGTGTAGGAGCGGAAGTACATGGTCTGCCGCTCGAAGCGGTAGGTCATGCCCGGCGTGACGTCGAACTCGATCGTGTTGTCATACTTCTCCCGCCCGCCGCCCTTGCGCGTATCGGCGATCAGCTTGTTGTCGGCGTCGTAGATCTGCATCTGCCCCTGGTGGGCGCCGAGCTTGATCTTCGTCACCCCCTCCGGCGCGCGGAAGTAGGGTTTGGCGGTGTAGTCATGCCCCATGCTCATTGAACCGCCGCCGTACACCTCCTGGGGCAGGTCGGTGAAAGGCACCTGAAGGCCAAGCATGTCGTCCTGATGGCCGATGATGATGATGCGGTAGTCGCCGGTGATGCCGTCGGGTTTGATCGTGACGGTGTACGGCTTCTCCGGAGGATGCTTGCCCTGGGGAATGCATCCGGCGTGGATGAGCCGCCCGTGCGCGTCGTGAACGACGACGTAGGCGCCGGGAAGGGAGGGGATTTCGCCGACAAGCGTCAGACGCCACTCCTGGTCCTGCGTCTCGCGGGCGTAGTACCCCCCTGCCATGACGTTGTAGCGCTTCGCCGCCGGCGGGGGCGGGGCCGCCCAGGCCAGCGGCGCCAGAATCCCGGCGGCCAGCGCCGCCGCACACCAGGTCATTCGCGGCACGTCGTCCTCCCTGCGTCTGAAGAGAACCCGGGCGCCAACGCGCGCGCACGCGCGCGTTGCGTGAAGAGGCCTAGGGCACCGGACGCGTTCCCACGTCCATCCCGATCGCGACGTCAAAGGTGTGATAGATCGTGCCGCGCCCGTTGGCCACGGCGTTCCACCCGTCCGTGTGCCCCGTGTAGAGCGAGTTGTCCTGCACCATCATGCCGCAGGAGGCCGGCGAGCCGCGAGTGGCGCCGGAGCGGGCGTAGGGGGCGTAGTTGCCGCTGGTGAGGAGGGCAACGTCAATCTCCACGCCGTCGGTCCACGGCCCCTGAAGGAACCACATGATCCTCTCTTCGGAGTCGCCGAACCAAGCGCTGTGCCCGTCGCCGTAGAGCACGTTGTAACCTTCGCGGTGATGATACTGGCCGAATCCCGCCCGGCGGGGATAGGTGTTGTTCACGCCGCCGTCCTTGCAGGTCCGGAAGAAGGTGTCCGCCGCAATGGCTCGGCCCGCCAGTTGCTTGTCGGTCTTGAACACCGCGCTGCCCGTGGTCGTCCACACGGCCGGGCGCGTCCACTGAACCAGCAGCCTCGTGCCCGGCGGCTGGTGTTCGCCGCGTTCGACGTAGTTGAAGCTCCGGTAGGAGTAGGAGGAGTCCATGCCGACCGGATAGGGCGTGCTGCTGGTGCCGAGGTAGTAGTTGGCGGTGGTCGAGAGGGAGCGCATCGCCGCGTAGTAGTTGCCGTGCGTCATGAACTTGCCGGCGAACCCCCCGAGCGCCTGGACGGCTTTGGGCATGTTGATGGCCCCGTTGCCCATCCCCGAGTTGTAGTAGAGGTCGTATGACCCCGTGGAAACGCTCATCGTGGTCGGCTGCACGGACCAGGACGGGCAGTAGAAGACCTTCAGGTCGTCCAGGTACCCGGCGGCGGCAATGTATCCCAACCCGGTCGGCGCGGCCTGAAGGCGGCCGGCGCCGTTGTACCCGCTCGTCGCCCGGTACGCGGCATCCTGGTTCGTTCCATAGGCGATGCACAGGTCATGTCCGGGCCCCGTGTAGTTGATGTAGCTGGGGCTGAAGATGACGGAGTTGGCATTGGTGTGGAGCACGTCGCCGGTTACGGGGTCGGTATAGACGCCGAGGTCCCACGACGACGTCGGCCACGCCGTCGTGCCGCCCTGATAGCCGCTGCTGTACCCATCCGCCGGCTTGTTCGGGTAGTACCCGCCATAGTCGCCCGTGTAGCCGGCCAGGCCCTTGGCCATCTGGTTCAGGTTGTTCATGCAAGCGCTGCGCCGCGCCTTTTCCCGCGCGCTGGCCAGGGCGGGCAGGAGCATCGCGGCGAGGATCGCGATGATCGCGATTACGACCAGAAGCTCGATGAGCGTGAATGCGCGCGCGAACCACCACGGCATGGCGCGTTGTGTGCGAGAAGACAACGGGCGCCTCCTTCGCGCATAGGCGCGAGAAGAAAGAAGGAAAGAGACCAGACGACCCCCTGGCTAGGGAAGAGCCCTGTTGCCGGCGTCAATGCCGGCCAGGACGTCGAACTGATGATAGATCTCGGCGCGACCGCTGACCTGTCCGTTGTTGCGCACGACATCCACACAGATGCCGCCGGCCGTTCCCACGCGCATGGAGTCGTAGCTGAAGGGCGCGTTGCCGTCGGGCGTAACGGCTGCGCCGCTGGTTCTGGGCGCATGGATCATCCACATGGCGCGCTGCTCCGGGTCGCCGTACCAGCCGGCGTGGCCGTCGCCGTAGAGGACGTTGTATCCCTCGCGGTGGTGGAAAACGCCGAATCCGGGGCGGCTGTCCGCGAGGTTGGTGCGGCTCACGTCGGCGTTCGAGCGATGGAAGGTGTCCGACACGATGGCGCGCCCGCCGAGAACCTTGTCGGTCTTGAAGAGGGGGCAACCGTTTGTGGTCTTCACCAGAGGCCGCGTGTAGTGCGCCGGGTAGGACTGCAGGTCGCCGCTGCTGCCCATCTGCCCGCGCACCCCCTGGTTACGATAGCTGTAGGAGGAATCCACGCCCACGATGCCGCTTGTGCCCGATCCGACAAACCAGGCTGTGCTGGCGTTGCCGGTGCGGTTGAGACCCGCGCGGTAGTAGTTGCCGTGCGTAAGCGCCCGACCGGTGAAGCCGCCAAGGCCCTGGACGGCCTGGACGGTGTTGATCTGGCCGTTGCCGCTGGCGCCGTAGTACACGTCGCCGTTGGAATTGCAGGACTGAAGCCAGCGCGCGGGGGGGATATCCCACGAGGGGCAGAAGTAGTTGCGGAGGTCGTCGGAATACCCCATGGCCGCCAGGTAACCCAGGCCGATCGGCGCGGCCTGGAGGATTCCCGCCTGGTCCACGCGCAGCCGCGCAGGGTCTCTGTTCGCCCCGAAGGCGATCGTCATCTCCTCCGACACGCCCGTATCGCCCGACAGAGACAATCCCACCGTGCAGACCTGCGAGCTATAGACGACATCGCCGGCCGAGTCCGAATACTCGCCATGATCGAATCGCTTGCTATAGTCCGTGGTGGGCGTCAGGTTGGGAAAGCCGGGGTAGTTGTAGCTCGTGCCTGCGTTCGACTTGCACCAGGAGGGCTTGATCCAACTGTCCGGCACGACGTCGTAGGCGGGCTTGTTGGGGAAGTAGCCGCCGTACTCGCCGGTATAGCCGATGAGGCCTTTGCCGATCTGGGCCAGGTTGTTCATGCAGTTGCTGCGCCGCGCCTTTTCCCGCGCGCTGGCCAGGGCGGGCAGGAGCATCGCCGCCAGGATCGCGATGATCGCGATCACCACCAGGAGTTCGATCAGCGTGAACGCCGCCAACACCCTCCTCCATCCACTTGCCGTCGTCATGGTCCTCTCCTTCGGGCCTGAGCCCGCTTGAACTGGAACGCCGCGCCTGCACTCCCCTGCGTCGGTCTCTGCGTCTTCCTGCCGCCGGTCTGTCGGCTACACCACCATCGAGTAATCGCGAATCCGTTCGCCGCGCCGCGCGGCGGCGAGGAAGGATTCGATTTCGATCTGCGCCTCGGCCAGGGCCGCCTCCGGGGCGGCGCGGCCCTTCATCCCCCGTTCCACGCCGCGCTGGATGGCGCCGTGGATATCGAGGTTGCGCGGGACGTCGAAGGTCGCTTCGCCCCGGCGCATCCCGTAGCGGAAGAACTCCTTCTCCTCCCAGGGGCCGGCTTCGACCGCGTCGGCGAGGTCCGGGCGAACGGGCAGTTCGCCTTCCTCGCGAAGGACGAGTTCCTGGGCTTCGCGCGAGACCATGAACTTGACGAACTCCCAGGCGGCGCGCGCGTCGCGTTCGGTGCGCAGGGTGGCAGCCAGGGCGGCCATGAACTGCCCGCGCAGGACCGTCGCCGCCTCGCCGCCGTCCACGGACGGGATGGGCCGGGCTTCGATCTCCGCGCCGCCGAGATGGTCGCGAGTTTCAGCGGGGACGCCCTGATTGCCGGAGAGCCGGAAGACGGCCCGCCCCTCGCGAAAACCGCCGCCTTCCTCGTCCGCGCGAATCGCGCGACGCCGGTAGAGGCGCTGGAGCATGGCCAGGAAGAGTTCATTCCCCGGCGCGGTCATGCAGGCGCGCCCGGATTCGGCGTCCACGGGAAGCACGCCGCCGTTGGCGCAGGTGAAGTACGGGAAGAAGCGCGTCATGAACTGCGAACGCTCGTGGAGTTCGAGGCTGAAGGCATGGACTCCGGCGGCGCTCCCGCGCGCGCCGATCTCCAGGCAGAGCGTCTCGAGGGCCTCCCAGTCGAGCGTGGACGGCATCTCCAGCCCCAGTCGCCGCAGAAGGGTGCGGTTCACGATGAACATGCGCACACCGGCCTGAACGGGAACGGCGTGCACGCGCCTGATCCCGGCGGCATCCGGAGTCGCCGCAATCAGGCGGCGGTCAAGCTCGCCGGTAACGGCGTCGAAGTCCTCGAACCGGTCGAAGGGCATCAGCACGCCCTGGGAGGAGTAGTCCGCCGCGTAGGTGAGGCGGAAGACCGTGGGCATGGCGCTGCGCGCAAAGACGGGGGGCAGGGGGCCGAAGAAGATGCCGCTGTCCTCGGTGGGCGCGGGCACGACTTCGATTTCCGGATGGCGCTCGTGAAAGCGGCGCAGGAGTTCCTGCGTCGCCCGCCGCTTCCGCTCGCCGGCCACCCCATGCCCGGCGACGAAGACGTAGGCCAGGCGCGTGGCGGTCGAACTTCCGCCATTGTCGGCGCAGTTGCGGACCACAACGGTGCCGTGGCGCGGACGTCGGCGGATGACCCCTTCCATGGCGAGCGTCTCGAAGGCGCGGCGGATCGTATGGCGGTTGACGTCGAACTCGGCGGCGAGTTGCTGCTCCGTGGGCAGACGATGGCCCACGGGGTACTCCCCGTCGGTCAGACGCCGGTGCAGTTCTTCGCGGATTGTGGTATACTTCGCAGCCATGAATCTGCTCCGCGGCCATTTGTCTAGACAATGGAATAGTAGCATTTCACAGCGCTGTGTCAAGGGCATCCGTGGATATTTCGCAACTCCATGTCCGACAGCGTCTTGCAGCATGACCCAAACGAGGCTATAGTGTCACGACGTGCGTGTTCGACGGAAACCCGCTGGAATGGGAGGAAGGATGATGAAGCCGAAACGCATTGAGCATGTTGTGGTCTATCGGGATGAGGGCTACTTCTCCGCATGGCCCTTCAACGGCGGCTTCTGGCAGTTTTCCGACGGGGAGATGGTGGTGGGCTTCGTGCGGGGGCGCTGCGACTACGGCAAGCCCGAGACAGTGGGGCACGGGACGGTGGACTGCGACCACGGCGAGCATGTGATTCTGCGCTCGACGGACGGCGGACGTACCTGGCCGCTGGACGGGATGACCACCGTCTACCGAAGACCGGAACTGGACGAGCAGGTGAAGAAGCTCAACGCGAGCGTGGCGGCGCCCTCGAGCTACGACCCGCGCGCGGACGGATACTGCCTCCTGTCGGTCTTCGGGATTCCGCCAAAGGACGCGACCCATCTGGCGGTGACCTTCGTTTCGACCGACCGCGGGCGGACGTGGAGCGCGCCGGCGCGCCTGCCTTCGTGCAAGCTGACCACTCTGGGCGGGCGGCCCAGTTATGTGGTGCGCCCGGACGGGGTGGTGTTGCTCTTCGGGCACGGAAGCCGCGCGAACGCGGCGGACCCGAGCCTGCCGCGCGAAGCCTTTCCGCTGGTCCATGCCAGTTGGGACGGCGGCGCAAGCTGGGGTCTGCTGGCGGAGATCGAGCCCTCGCCCCGCGCGCCGATGGCGATCATGCCCTATCCGATCATCCTGGACGACGGGCGCATCGTTGCCGCCGTGCGCCGGCAGTATGACGGCTACAACGCCTTCACTCAGATCTACCAGTCCTCCGACGGCGGACGCACGTGGTCCTTCCTCTCGCGCGTGAATGACTGGGGCGCGCCGGCGGCGCTGGTACAGCTTCCCGACAAGCGGCTCGTCTGCGCGTACGGTTATCGCCAGAAGCCCTGGGGCATCCGCGCGCGCGTCAGTCACAACCGCGGCCTGACCTGGGGGGAGGAGATCATCCTCCGCGACGACGGCGGCAGTTGGGACCTGGGCTATCCCCGGATGCACCTGCGCCCCGACGGCAGCCTCATCACCGTGTACTACTTCAACAGCCGGGAGGACCGCATCCAGTGTCACGGCGGCGTTCGCCATATCGCCGCCACGCTGTGGGAGATCTGAACATGACGGACAAGACCTTCACCCCCCGCAAGCTCATCAACATCCACACGCACATCCGCTGCGGCGACGACGTGGACCGCAAGGTGGCGGTGTGGAAGAAGGAGGGGGCGATCCGCACGTGCGTCCTCTGCACCTCGCTCTCGCCCGGCGATCCGGGGTGGGGAGTGATGAGCAACGAGGACCTTCAGCCGTGGCTGGCGAAGTACCCCGATCACCTCATCGGCTTTGCGGGGCTGAACCTGGCCCTGCCGGACCTGCCCTCGGCGGTGGACGACCTGCACGCGCGGGGCTTCCGCGGCTTCAAGTGCATCCGCCCGAACCGCCCCTATGACGACGACAGCTACATGCCGCTGTACGAGGCGGCGGCGCGGCGACGGATGCCGATCCTCTTCCACACCGGCAGCCTCAGCTATCCGCCGGGCTATCGCGGCCCCTGCACGATAGACTTCATGCGGCCCGCGCGGCTGGAGCGGATCGCGCGCTACTTCCCGGAACTGCCGGTCATCGGCGCGCATCTGGGGCTCCCCTGGGGGCACGAGGCGGTCGGGCTGGCGCTGTCGCGCCCGAACCTCTACTTCGACATCTCCGGGGGCAGCGGCGCGCCGCTGCACGGCAGCCACATGAAGAAGGCGCTATCATCCTTCGAGGGAGCGGACCCGGCGGACCCGGAGCAGCACTACGCGCTGAAGCTCTTCCGGACGAAGCTGCTCTTCGGTACGGACAACCCGCCCGTGTCGCGCTGGGTGCCCCGCGCGGAAGACATCATGGACCACCTGCGGATTCCCGCCGATGCGCGGGAGGAGTTTTACTGGAAGACCTCGGCGAAGCTGCTGGGGATCGCGGTGTAAGCGCGCCGGGGGTCAGGCGAGACACTCAAGATCGCTGAGGTCCTTAGGGCGTCCGCAGGCCCGCTTGTTAGCGATCAGGTCGGGCAGGGCGATCATGTCCACGGAAAGGCCGCCCATCTCCGCCCGAACTCGCTTCGCATAGCAGGCGTCGAACTCCACACCGGAGAGGGCTGTCAGGAGTTCGATGCGCAGGGGCGGAAAGCCCATCCGCAACATGGCGTCCTTCTCCAGAACCGCTGCGACGCCAATCCCGTCCGAGGCAAAGCCGAACTCGCGGATGGCCGCGACCACACGTTCCGCGTTGTCGGGGGTCTGGCGAACCCAGATGTCCAAGTCCCCGTGGCTCTGGGATGTCCGTGATGGGCAACGGCGAAGTCGCCGACCACCAGGTACTCAACGCCGTTCGAGTTTAGCAACCGTAAGAACTCGCTGAAGCCGATCGGCAGCCGGATCGTACCCATACATCACCTGCCGCATGAACTCAAGGGCTTCCAGCCGGGCGCGCGGCGTCTGGCGACGCCAGAAGGCGCGCGTCTCCGCGTCGTCGCCCACCTTGCCCGCGGAGAGGGCCGTCTTGTCCATCCGCCATCGGACGAGATCGTCGCTCATGGGCGCCTCTACTTCTTCGTCCGGAGCGCGGTCTTCACGACGGTCTTTCGGGCAAAGCGCATCAGGCCGCCGGCCGCGATGATTTCCTGGAGCTCTTTCGGGAAGGGCGGCGTGCTGAAGGTCTTCCGGGAGCCGGCGATCTTCACGCTGCCCTTGGCGAGGTCCACCTCGACCTCGTCGCCTTCGCGGATGGCCTCGGCGGCCTCGGGACATTCGAGGATGGGGAGGCCGGTATTGATGGCGTTGCGGAAGAAGATACGCGCGAAGGACTTGGCGATGACGCAGGCGACACCGGCGGCCTTGATGCTGACCGGAGCGTGTTCGCGCGAGGAGCCGCAACCGAAGTTCTCGCCGGCGACGAGGATATCGCCCTTCTTCACCTTCTTCGCCCACGACGGGTCGGCGTCTTCCATGCAGTGCGCCGCCAGTTCGGCGGGGTTCGTCGTGTTCAGGTAGCGCGCGGGGATGATCTGGTCCGTGTCCACGTGATCGCCGAACTTCCAGCACTTGCCCTTCATCTATGTACCTCCTGGCTCAGGGTTGAATCCATCGTTGTCCGCCGGCGGCCGCCCATCGGAAACGGGGCCGCCGCTATCCATGGACGATCTCGTCGGGATGGGTGATCCTGCCGGTGATGGCGCTGGCGGCGGCTACGGCCGGGCCGCAGAGATAGACCTCGCTCTTGGGATGTCCCATGCGTCCGACGAAGTTTCGGTTGGTAGTGGCCAGGGCGCGCTCGCCTTCGGCGAGGATGCCCATGTGCCCGCCGAGGCAGGGGCCGCAGGTGGGCGTGGAGACGACGGCCTCCGCCTGCACAAAGACGCCGAGGAGGCCTTCGCGCATGGCCTGCATGTAGATTTCCTGTGTGGCGGGGATGACCAGCAGGCGCAGGCCGGGGGCGGCCTTGCGTCCCCGGAGGAGCGCGGCGGCGATGCGCAGGTCGGTCATGCGCCCGTTGGTGCAGGAGCCGATGACGACCTGGTCGAGGGCGATGTTCTTGCACTCCTCGACGGGCTTGGCGTTCTCCGGCAGGTGCGGCAGGGCGACCTGGGGCGACAGCTTCGAGACGTCCCAGTCGAAGCTCTTCGCATAGACGGCGTCGGCGTCGGAGGCGAAGAGGCGCGAGGGGCGCTGGCCGCGGCCCTCTTCGTAGGCCTGCGTGACGGCGTCGGGGGCGATGATGCCGTTCTTGGCCCCGGCCTCGATGGCCATGTTGCACATGGCCATGCGTTCGTCCATGTTGAGGGCCTGGACGGCCTCGCCGGTGAACTCCATGGCATGATAGCGCGCGCCGTCCACGCCGATCTGGCCGATGGTGTGGAGAATGAGGTCCTTGCCGCCGATCCAGCGTGGCAGTCTGCCGCGGAAGTTGAACTTAAGGCTGGCGGGGATGCGCAGCCAGACCTTGCCCGTGGCCATGAAGGCGGCCAGGTCGGTGCTGCCGACGCCGGAGGCGAAGGCCCCGAGCGCGCCGTAGGTGCAGGTGTGCGAGTCGGCCCCGATGACGAGGTCGCCCGGCACGACGATGCCCTGCTCCGGGAGGAAGGCGTGCTCGACGCCGCAGCGCCCGACTTCGTAGTAGTGCTTCAGGCCGTGCTTGCGCGCAAACTCGCGGATCTGCTTGCACTGCTGCGCAGACTTGATGTCCTTGTTCGGGGTGAAGTGATCGGGGATGAGCACCACCCGGTCGGGGGCGTGGACCTTCGGGATTTCCGCGCCCTCGAACTCGTTGATAGCGATAGGGGCGGTGATGTCGTTGCCGAGGCCGATGTCCACGTCGGCGTAAACGAACTCGCCCGGTTGCACCTGGTCGCGCCCGCTGTGGGCGGCGATGATCTTCTCCGTGATCGTCATACCCATGCCAACTCGCTCCTGTCCACACGCCGGGCGTCGTCCTCCGCTCCATGCGGGGGATCCGCCGGGCCATCATGTCACGCCGCGCGCCAGTTTACCCGCTTCCGCCACCCCGGCACAAGTGCGCAGCGGCGAAAGGGGCGCAGGTCATTTCGCCAGGGCTTCGGCGACGGCCTGCATCATCTTCTCGCCATCGGGTTTGTCGCGGCTGCCGAAGCGCGCGATGACCTTTCCGTTGCGGTCCACGAGAAACTTGGTGAAGTTCCACGCCACCTCGCCGGAAAAGTCGGCGTTCGTTTCCTTCTCCGTGAGGAACTTGTAGAGGGGGTGCTTCTCCGGTCCCTTGACGACGATCTTGGCGAACAGGGGAAAGTCCACGCCGAACTTCGTTGAACAGAAGCTCTTGATCTCGGCCTCGCTTCCCGGTTCCTGGCGTCCGAAGTCGTTGGAGGGAAAGCCGAGGACGACCAGCCCCTTATCCCTGTTCTGCGCGTGGAGTTCCTGAAGTCCCTTGTACTGCGGGGTGAAACCGCAGCGGCTGGCGACGTTGACGATGAGCAGCACCTTGCCCCGGTACGCGGCCAGAGTTGTATCCTCGCCGTCAATCGTCCGGAGCTTGATCGAGTAGATGCCGGAGGCCGGCTCGACGGGTTTGGCCTCCTGCGCCGACAGCGCTCCCGCCGCCAGACACGCGCACACCAACGCGGCAATCACCCGGTTCATGGGCTTCATCCTCCCTGCAAGAGACCGTTCGGGACAAGGGACGCGCGTCCAGCGCGCGCGGCCTCAACTCCCCTCTTCCGCCGTGCGCAGGAAGAAGGGATTCGACCAGGCGCGGCGTCCGTCGCCGTCCACCAGTTCAATGCGCACATAGGTGCGGACGCGCAACCACTCCGGCAGGGCCGATGCGGTGATCCGCGCGCCGCCGTCGGCGCGGAAGACGTGGCCGGCCTTCCCGAAGGAGCGCCAGCGCACCTCGACAACGGGGGAGGTGCGAAGGGAGATCGTCTCCTTTCCGACGACGATCTCCTCGAAGCGCGGGCCCTGGGTGGAGTAGAAGGCGCCGCGCGTGAGGGCATCGAGGATGCCCCGGCGCGAGAACTCGCCGGCCCACACCTCCACCCAGGCCTCTCCGGCGTCGGAGTAGGTTCGCTTGCGCGGGTTCAGATGCGCGTCGTCCCCGGCCACCCCCCACAGGCGAAGGCCGTCGCCGAGCAACATGTCCCAGAGTTCAACGGCGACGCCGTTGGCATAGGCGCGATCACAGTAGGCGTTGTAGATCTCCAGGGCGTGGAGCGCGGGACACGCGCGGTAGGTTTCCGGCGAGGCCGCACAATAGGCCGGGTGCGGCGCAATGACAAATCCCCCCTGCTCTGCGAGCCGTCGCGCACGTTCGGGCAGCGGCAAGTCCCTGGGCGCGGACGAGCGCACACCCACGCCGATGAGGTCGGGGTCGCCGCCGTTCTCGGTGGAGTTCAGGGCGATGAACGCAGCATCGGAGAGAGCCTCTGCGTCGGTAACGGCGCGGTGATCGGTAATCCCCAGGCAACGGAAGCCCCGCCGGCGATAGAGCGCAACGGTCTCCTCGGGCGAAAGCCCGCCGTCGGACAACGTCGTGTGGCAGTGAAAGCCGGCCTTGATCCATTCGCCCTTCGGGCTGAAGGGCGACGGCTCGAAGCTCCGGGGAACGCTCGGCATCCTCCCTCTCCTCTTCCTTGCCCGGCGCGGCGACCGGGCGGCGGAACTCACTCCCCCGCCATCGCCTGGTCGAACTCCTGCCGGATGCGGGCGAAGCCGCTCTTCAGGAGGCTGTAGTCGCTGCCGATGTTGAAGAATCGCGCGCCGCGCGCCGCCCAGCGCCGGGCCGCGGCGCCGTCGGGCACGGGGAGCCCCCACCACTTGCCGAACTTCGCCGCCGCACGGGCGATGCGGCTGACGGCGTCGTCATAGGTCGGGTGGGTGAACTGAAAGGGAATCCCCAGGGAGGCCGTCAAGTCCGCGGGGCCGATGAAGAGGACATCAATCCCCGGCACGGACAGGATCGCGTCAAGATGATCGAGCGCCTCGGCGTCCTCGATCTGGATGCAGACGAAGGTCTCGCGGTTGGCATGGGCCATGTACTGGAGGGAGTCGGCATAGCCCAGGTCGGCGTCGAGCATCACCGTTTCCAGACCCCGCCGGCCCGCCGGGGGATACTTGGCGTTGCGGGCAACCCATTCGGCCTCGTCGCGCGCGGCAACGTGCGGCACGATGATTCCCGCCGCGCCGTCTTCAAGGGGGCGGAAGACGCTGGTGTAACCTTCGCCCTTTCGAATGCGCACCACGGGGTCCACGTCAACCAGGTGCGCCGCGGCGCAGAGTTCGGCGATCTCGCGCGGGGTGTAAGGGCGGTGTTCCATGTCGAGCCACACGCCGTCCATCCCGGCCTTGCCGGCGAGGCCGACGGCCATCGGCGAATGCCCCATGCTCGGATTTGTCATCAGCGCGGACTTCCCGGCGCGGAGTCGTTCCAAGACCTTGCTGCGTCGCATCGTTTCTCCCTTTCAGCTGCTCCGCCCGGCGCTCTGCCGGCCTGGGGGCCTTATCACCGGCGCATGAAATGGGCCGCGCGGGCCTTCTCGGACGCCGACAGAAGCGGGTGTTTCTTCTGAAGTGATGATAGCCGATTCCCGGCGGAATGTCACCTGAGGCCGTCCGCGCCGCCGGCGTGACCGCGCAAGCGGATCGGGGGTGTCGGTCGGGTTTGGAGTGGCAAAAGGCGCGTGAATGTGGTATGAAACAGCCTGCGGACATGGAACGATTTGCCGCCGGACGGAGCGCGGGAACGCTCCCCCCTTTCGGCGGGCGTGAACCCAGGAAGAGCGGAGGTTGTCATGGGAATCGAGCTTCGGAAGAACTGCGCGTTTGCCCTTGTTGTGCCGACCAGCATGGGGATCCGCATCACCCCCCTCAACGGCCAGCCCGTCCACACCAGCGACACCTTCATCATGCAGGCCACGAGCGCGGAGACGAATGTGGCCAGCGTGTCGGCCTACCTGGGCCTGCCGGTCAAGGTCCTGACGACGTTTGTCAAGGGCAGCCCGATCGCCCGGTTCATCAAGGACGACCTCGCCTCGCGCCACATGGCCTACGAGGGCAAGGACGTGCCGCAGGGCGGTCCCTGGGGCTACCGGCACCAGTTCAACATTGCGGACAGCGGCTTCGGGACGCGCGGGCCGCGCGTGCACAACGACCGCGCCGGCGAAGTGGGACGCACGCTGAACGTCAAGGACTTCGATCTCGACCGCATCTTCGGCAAGGAGGGGGTCCAGATCGTGCACCTGTCGGGGCTGATCGGCGCCCTGTCGCCGGAGACCGGGATCTTCTGCCTGGAGCTGGCGCGCGCGGCGAAGAAATACGGCACGCGCGTCTCCTTCGACCTGAACTACCGCGCCTCCTTCTGGAAGGGCCGGGAGAAGGAGCTGCGCGCGATCTTCGCGGAGATCGCCGGCGTGTCGGACGTGCTGGTGGGCAATGAGGAGGACTTCCAGCTCTGCCTCGGCATCGAGGGGCCGGAAGCCGGCGGAAAGGCGCTGGCGGACAACATCGAGAGCTTCAAGGGGATGATCGAGCGCGTGAAACGGGCGTACCCGAACGCCTCCGTCTTCGCCACCACGCTGCGCGAGGTCATCAGCGTGAACCGCCACATGTGGGGGGCGATCATGGCCGAAGGATCGAACTGGCACATCGTCCCGCCGCGCGAGATCAATGTCCTCGACCGCATCGGCGGCGGGGACGGGTTCGTGGGCGGAATGCTGTACGCGATCCTGCGCGGCTGGGCGCCGGAGAAGTGGGTGCAGTTCGGCTGGGCCACCGGCGCGCTGGCGACGACCATGATGACCGACTACGCGCAGCCGGCCGATGAGGAAGAGGTCTGGAGCATCTGGGAAGGCAACGCCCGCGTCAAGCGCTGAGCGATGCCCGCCCCCCCTGCCCCGCGGCTGACGCGGCCTCACCCCCGCTTTCCGCCGCGGGGTTCTTCTTTCCGCGCGGATCGCGGGACGCAGGAAATGCGGCGGTTGTGCCTTCGACGGGGTCGGGATAGAATGCCTTCCATGCCCTTTCCTGGAGGACAAGGCCGTGCCCGATACCCATCGTCGCCCGAACATCCTTCTGGCCATTGCCGACGACGCCTCGCACCTGGGGACAGGTTCGCTGCCCTGCCTGCGCACGCCGGCCTATGACTCGGTGGCGCAGCGCGGCGTCGTCTTCACGAACGCCTTCACCTCGAACCCGAAATGCGCCCCCTCCAGGGCGTGCCTGCTGACGGGCCGACACACCTGGCAACTGGACGAGGCGTGCAACCATCACGGTGTCTTCCCCGCGCGGTTCGCCGTGTACCCCGACCTGCTGGAAGCCGCCGGTTACTTCGTCGGCTTCACGGGCAAGGGCTGGGCGCCGGGCGACTACGCGCGCGGCGGGTTCAGGCGCAACCCCGCCGGCCCGGAGTACAACCGGCGGACGCTGATTCCCCCGCCGGAGACGTGCATCGCGCACAAGGACTACGCCGCCAACTTCGCCGACTTCCTGTCGGAACGCCCGGACGGAAAGCCCTTCTGCTTCTGGTACGGCGGCTTCGAGCCGCACCGGCCCTATTCCCCCGGCGAAGGCGCGCGCGCCGGCAAGAAGCCCGCCGACGCCGGACGTCTGCCCCCCTACTGGCCCCAGGAAAACGTCGTCCGAAATGACGTGCTCGATTACGCCAACGAGATCGAGTGGTTCGATCTCCACCTCGGGCGGATGCTCGACCAACTGCGCGAGGCGGGTGAACTCGAGAACACGCTGGTACTCGTAACCTCCGATAACGGAATGCCCTTCCCGCGCGTCAAGGGACAGATGTACGAGCAGGACTTCCATCTTCCGATGGCGGCGTGCTGGCCGGCGGCGGCGGCGGGAGGACGCGCCATCGCCGATCTGATCGGATTCGTGGACGTGGCGCCGACCTTCCTGGCGGCTGCCGGGCTGCCGCCGCATCCGCACATGGCCGGAAGGAGCTTCCTCGACCTGCTCCTTTCCGGGCGCGAAGGACAGGTGGACCCGTCGCGGACGCGCGCATATTTCGGGCGGGAAAGGCACGACCTCGGACGCGAGGACGACCTCGGCTACCCCGTGCGCTGCATCCGCACGCCGCAGTATCTCTACGTCCGGAACTTCGCCCCGGAACGCTGGCCGGCAGGGAACCCGGAGACGGGATTCACCAACTGCGACAGTTCCCCCACCAAGAGCCGTATCCTCGAACTGCACGCGGGGGGCGAGTCCGCCTGCTACGACTGGTGTTTCGGCCGGCGGCCGGCGGAGGAGTTGTACGACGTGCTCCGCGACCCGGACTGCGTGACGAACCTTGCAGGAAACCCGGAGTTCGCCGCGCTGAAGAAGGGGCTGTGGCAGGAGTTGCAGGAGACGCTGCGACGGACGGGCGACCCCCGCATCGAAGGACGGGGGGACGTCTTCGAGGGATATCCCTACGTCGGGAGGGATCACCACTCCTGGAAGGCCCTGCGCGAGGGGCGCTGGCAGCCGCAGAAGTACTGATCCTGACGCCGGCCGGGGGCGCGCCGTTCAGGCCTTGACGGCCGTCACCTTGCCCCTGAGTCGTGCGGCTTCAGCGGCAAAGACCGTCAAGTGGCTTTCCAGCGTTTCATCGGGACCGCTGAGAATCCGCGAACGGTCTCCCGTCGCCACGGCGGCCACGAAGGCATCCACGATGCCGCCGTCGCCGCCGCCATGCCCGCCGACGATGCTGCCGTCGGAGGCCTTCGTGTCCACGGTCTTCCACTGCGCGGTCAGGAAGTCGTAGTGGCGGATGGTGGAGCTGTCGCCTTCGATGTAACCGCGCGTGCCGCAGATGCGTGTCTGGCGGCCCAGCGTCGGGGTGAAGGCGGTCATGGTGAAGTTCGCGGAGACGTTGGCGTCGTATTCCAGGGCGACGACCTGATGGTCCACCACGTCGTTGTCGCAGGAATAAACGCAGCGTCCGTACGGGCCGGTGGCCAGCGCGGCCATCAGCGATTCCTCGGTGGGTTCGGGCGCGACGACGTTCACCGGCCAGCCCAGATGCCCCTTGCGGAAGCGGGTCAGGTAATCGCGCTTGGCGGAATAGGGGCACGTCCCCTCGACGGCGCAGGCCACGCAACGATCCCCGGCGCCCGCCGGCTTCTGCTCAGCCCGGAAGTGGTAGAGCGAGCCGAAGGAGGAGACGCGGCGGCAGGGACGCCCGATGATGTAACGCAGCCAGTCAATGTCATGGCAGCTCTTGGCCAGGAGCATGAAGGAACTCTCCGCTTCGTTGCGCCAGCTCCCGCGCACAAAGGAGTGCGCCTGGTGCCAGTAGGCCACCGGTTCGAGGTGTTGCACCGTGACGATGTCGCCGACGGCGCCGGCATCGAGCATCTCCTTGAGCACCCGCGTGTAGCGGGTGTAGCGCATGACGTGGCAGACGCCGAAGATGATGCCGGCGCGCTTGACCGCGGAGACGATCCTCCGGCACCCCGCCGCCGTGGGGGCCATCGGCTTTTCGAGGAGCATGTGATAGCCCCGCTTGGCGAAGGCGAGCGCGGGTTCGACGTGCATGGCGTCCTGGGTGCAGATGAGGACCGCATCGGCGAAGCGTTTCCGCGCGGCGGCGGCGCGCCAGTCGGTGAAGACGTGCTCCGCCGGGATGGCGTGCTCGCGGACCATGCGCTCGCGGTAGAACTCGCGCGGCTCCGCCACGCCGACCACACGCGCGCGCCCGCCCAGTTGAGCGGCCAGACGGGAGTATCCGTAACCGCGACCACCGGCGCCGATGACGAGTAGTGTGACGGGAGGCATAGCGTGGAATCCTTTCCTTTGGCATTCGCCCTTCGGTTCCACCCGCGCGCCGCTGCGCCGGGTGGATGCGCATAGTATACGGAAAGGCCCGTTGCGGCTCCACCCATGCGACTCGAGGCCGGGCGCTTGACAGGTCTCTGTTCCCCTGATAACGTCCGCACGTGCGAGGTGCCGCACGCCGGACGTCCCCTCGCCGCGACCGGGACGCGCCTCAACACGGCGGCTGGAACTTCGGCGTTCGTCCGCATCTGCGCCCCACCGGGAGGATCGAAATGGACAAGTCGCTGCTCGCCGTCAACGGCGGCCCGAGAGCCGCCGCCCCCCTGTCGCCGCAGCCGTCGAAGCTCGGGCGAGAGGAACTGATGGAGTTGATCGGCCTCTGGGAGATGAGTCCCGACGTGCGCCGCAAGATCGAGGCCCTGCTGGCCGGCGACACGGCGCTGCGGGGGCCCCATCTCTTCCGCTACTATAACCCGCGCCCGAGCAAGGTGGCGGAGGCGGAACAGCTCTTTGCGCGGTACATCGGCGTGCCGCACGCGCTGGCGGTGAACTCATGCACCAGCGCGCTGATTGCGGCCTTCCGGGCGCTGGGGATCGGCGCGGGCGACGAGGTCATCGTGCCCGGCTACACCTTCTTCGCGACGGCGGCGACCGTCGGGGCGTGCAATGCCATCCCGGTCATCGCGGACGTGGACGACACGCTGACGCTCGATCCGCGCGACGTGGCGCGAAAGATCACGCCGCGGACGAAGGCCATCGCCGTCGTCCACATGCGCGGCGCCCCCGCCCAGATGGACGAGCTTCTGGCTTTGGCGCGCCGGCGTCGGCTGGCGGTAGTCGAGGACGTGGCGCAGGCCTGCGGCGGCGCCTACAAGGGCCGAATGCTCGGCAGCCTGGGGACGATCGGGTGCTTCAGCTTCGACTACTACAAGATCCTCAACTGCGGCGAGGGCGGATTCCTGACGACCTCGGACGAGTGGCTCTTCACCCGCGCCCAGAGCTGGCACGATACGGCCGCGTGCTGGCGTCCGAACCGCTACGCCACCGAGCGGCGCGAGGGGGAACTCTTTTGCGGCGAGAACTACCGCATGAGCGAGTTGCAGGGAGCGGTGGCCGTGGCGCAGATCCGCCAGGCGGGGCGCTTCCTCAAGGGTTACCGGACCAACCGCGACCGCATCCTCCGCGCGCTGAAGCTCCCCGGCAACGTGGCGCTGCGCCGTCTGAGCGACCCCAAGGGCGACACGGGAAGCACCATCGGAATCTACCTGCCCGACGTCGAGAAGACGAAGTGGGCCCTCCAGGCGATGAAGGCGGAGGGTCTGCCCGCCGGCGGGCTTTACGACGCGCAGGTCAAGGACTGGCACATCTACCCCTACTGGGAGCACATCCTCGCGCGGAAGGCCGTGGCCCCGGACGGCCTGCCGTGGAGCGGGGCGCCGCGCCGCGCCTTGCCGAAGTACTCGAAGGACATGTGCCCTCGGACGCTGGATTACCTCTCGCGCTGCGTGATGATCAACGTGCAGTGGGCCTGGACGGCGGACGACTGCCGAAAGGTCGCTTCGGGAATGAACAAGGTGCTGCGCGCTCTCTGACCGATCGAGAAAGGTTCCGCCGATGAAGATCGGACTTTGCATCGAGATGGCCCTGAACAAGCTGCCCTTCGAGGAGCGCCTTCGGCAGGCGGCGGCGCTGGGCTTTCGCCACGTCGAGATGTGGTTCGTGGACGGCTCCTTCAAGGGCGCTCCGGGCGAGCTGGCGACGCTGGCGGCGCGGCACGGCGTGACGATCACCAACACCGTCATCGGCTCGCCCAACGGGCGTGTCGGCGGCGGCCTCACGAACCCCGCCAACCGAACGCAGTGGATCGAGCGCGCGCGGATGAGCATCGATTTCACCAGACAGGCCGGCATCCCCGCCGCCATCGTCTGCACCGGCGACACCGTTCCGGGCATGACGGAGGCGGCCCTGCGGGAGTCCGTCGTCGAAGGCTTGAAGGAAACGGCGCGCCTGGCGGAGAAGGAGGGCGTGACGCTGTTGCTCGAACCGCTGAACACCGTGCGCGACCACAAGGGCTACTGGTGCGACGGCAGCGATAAGGCTGCCGACCTCTGCCGCGCGGTGGGCAGCCCGCGCATGAAGATGCTCTTCGACTGCTACCACATGCAGATCATGGAGGGCGACCTCACCGGACACATCCGGCGCAACCTGGACGTGATCGGTCACTTCCACGCCGCCGGACACCCCGGCCGCCACGAGCTGTGGCTGGGGGAGACGAACTATCCCTTCCTCGTCCGCCAGATCGAGGACATGGGCTACACGGGGGTTTTCGGACTCGAATACGCCCCGACCTTGGAGCACACGGAAAGCCTCCGGCGGACACTGGAGCATCTGAAGACCTGACGCGGCGGCGGGTCGCGGCGCGCCCGCCTTGTTTCCGCCCCGTCTCCCCCGCTAGAATGCCCCCGGTCTATTGAGGGAGGCGACATGCTCGCGAAGGTCCGGAGCGCGGGGACGTACGGGGTGGAGGCCTATCCGGTCGAGGTCGAGGCCAACGTCGCGCAGAGCGACTTCAGCGGGGTGGCGCTGGTCGGCCTGCCCGACGCAGCGGTGAAGGAGAGCCTCGAGCGCGTGCGGGCCGCCGTACTCAACAGCGGCTATCACTACCGCGTACACCGCCTGACGGTCAACCTCGCCCCCGCCGACATGCGCAAGGAAGGCCCCGCCTTCGACCTGCCGATCGCGGTGGGCATCCTGCTGGCGACGGAGCAGATCGTATCGCCCAAGGCCGCCCACTACGCGTTGACGGGGGAGTTGGCGCTCGACGGGCGGCTGCGGCGCGTCAACGGCGCGCTGGCCATGGCGCTGCGCTGCCGCGCCGAGGGCTGCATGGGGCTGATCCTCCCGGAGGAAAACGCCGAGGAGGCCGGGGTGGTCGAAGGAATCGAGATCATTCCCCTGTCCACCCTGACCCAGGTCGTGGGCTTCCTGACCGACCACGTCGTCATGGAAAGCTACCGCGTGGACATCCGCGAGGCGCTTCGCGAGCACTCGCGTTACGAGGTGGACTTCAGCGAGGTCAAGGGCCAGGAACACGTCAAGCGCGCGCTGACCGTGGCCGCCGCCGGAGGCCATAACGCTCTCATGGTCGGCCCGCCCGGCGCCGGGAAGAGCATGCTGGCGCAGCGGCTGCCGACCATCCTGCCGCCGATGACGATCGAGGAGGCGCTGGAGACGACCAAGGTCTATTCGGCCGACGGGCGCACCGACCGCCAGTTGTCTCTCGTCGCCACCCGCCCCTTCCGCGCCCCGCACCACACCATCAGCGAGGCCGGCCTGGCCGGAGGCGGGGCGGACCCGCGACCGGGAGAGGTCAGCCTGGCCCATCACGGCGTGCTCTTCCTCGACGAACTGCCGCAGTTCGAGCGCCGCACGCTGGAGGTCCTCCGCCAGCCGATGGAGGACGGCGCTGTGACGATCAGCCGCGCGAAGATGAGTGTGACCTATCCCGCGCAGTTCATGCTCCTGTGCGCGCTGAACCCCTGCCCGTGCGGCTACCTGACCGACCCGCGCAAGGAGTGCCGCTGCACCCCGCGCCAGGTGGCGGCTTATCTCGGCAAGATCAGCGGCCCCCTGCTCGACCGGGTGGACATCCAGGTCGAAGTCCCCGCCGTTCAGTACCGCGACCTGCGCAGCCCGGCCGACGGCGAACCGAGCGAGGTGATCCGCGAGCGGGTCATCCGCGCCCGCGACATGCAGCGCGAGCGTTTCGCCGGCACCAAGACCTTCTGCAACGCGCGGATGAGCGCCCGCCTGATCAAGAAGCACTGCCGCATAGACGGCGCGGCGGAAACGACCCTGTCGTCGGCTATGCAGTCCTTCGCCCTCTCCGCGCGCGCCTACAGCAAAATCCTGAAGCTGGCGCGCACGATCGCCGACCTCGACGGCGCCGGGGAGATCCGAACAGAGCATGTGACGGAGGCGATCCAGTACCGAAGTCTCGACCGAAACCTGTGGGCGTAGGTCTTGGTTGAGCCGTTGTCGCCTGTTGTCATCCTTGTGGCGGGAGACCGCGCATGATGGGCGTGGTCATTCCACCGTTGCCAGCATCACCTCGCAGCGGGCAGTGTTGATGCAGCCTTCGCCCCGGTTGCCGCGCTGGAAGAGCAGGTGGAAGCGGTCGGGATAGACGCCGGGGGCGGGCTTCTCGATGTTCGGGAGCCAGTCCGGAATGCCGGGAGCGCCCGGCGCAATCGAATCGTAACGAAGGATTCGCCCGGTATCGTCGGACGCGAGCCGGACGATCCGGCTGCCGGGGTGAGCCCATTCCCTCGCCGGGGCGCGCGAGGCGACGAGAAGGATTTCCCCCCGCCCGTTGACGGCGATCTGGGGGTGACTGTTGAAGAGATGTCCAGGATCGCAGGCGGCGGCGCCGGCGGTCAGGTCGGCAATCTGCCACGTGCGGTCCGGACGGCGGACGGCGAGGACGGTCTCCCCCGTGAACTGATCCCATGCGGCAAAACAGGGGCGGCCGTCCGGAAGGAGGGCGACATTCCCCGGACGCGGGTTGCCCTGGGCCCGGGCCAGGAGCAGGTTGCAGTCCTCGATGACCACGGGGTACTGCCTGACGGGGCGTCCGTCGGTGTGCCGCCATTCCCCGGCGGGGGTGCGTTCGAGATGGCTGACCGCAACGCTGCGCGCCTCGCAGATGTTGTTGGGCCAGGTCTTGTACCATTCGACCAGAAGGTGCAGTGTGCCGTCCGGGGCGGCGACAAGGGCGTTGGTCGGGTAGGTATAGAGGGGTGAGGGCATCCGCAGCAGGCCGATGGACTTGCGCCAAGGCTCGCCGGGGACCTTCCACGTCCAGTTGACACCCCACGGCGTGGCCGAATCTGCCGCCGCGCGGCGATGCGCCAGGTGCAGGGCGCCTTGCAGATCATGGACGAAACTCGGGTAGGTGGCCGTTGCGCCCACGCCCTGGGGCAGAGACCAACTCTCCGGGCGCATCGGCGCGGCGCTGCTGCGGTAGATGAAGCCGAGGTGGTGGCTGCCGCTCATGAAATGCAGGACGCCGTCGGGCGTGCGCGTGAGGGCGCCGCCGCAGTGGTTGTCGAAGCCCTGGCTGACCGGGACCTCGCCGCGCACGCGTCCGTCCGGCGCGACCTCGGCCACGATGCAGCGATAGTCCTCGCTGAGCCAGGTAACCCAGAGGGCGTCCCCGGCGCGCACGATCTTGTTCGCCTGATGATAGGCCGTCGAACGGTCGCATCCCTGTGCGGTCAATGTCACGGCGCGGATCATGCGCGGTCTCCCCGTCCTTCGTCGGAATGAAGCGCCGGCCCGGACGCCGGCACACGATGGACATGATAGCGTGGCGGCGTCATTTCTTCATCTGGAGATCGAGTTTGTCGGCGTCGGGGGCGAACCAGCGCGCCGGCCCGCGCGAAAGGATCAGCGGCGTCGGCGAACCGATGTAGCACGTCTTGTTATAGACCCACGCGCCCTCGGGTCCGATCTCGGCCTTGATGATCTCGCCGCTGTCCGTGGAGACCAGCGTCCGCGAGAGGTCGGCGCTGAGGATGGCGCCGCCGCCCCTGTGCGGCTGAACTTGAATGATCTCCGGAGTTCCCCCGGTCGGACGCGTGAAGAAGCGCTGCCCGTTGTTGTTGCCGGTCCAGTAGGCGGTGACATAGACCTCCGGCAACTCGGTGACGGGCGCAAAGAGAACGTCCGGCTGGCCCGCGCCGATGAAGAGGACGTACTGCCCTGTCTTGCCGTCCTTGGGAACGGTGACGGTGAAGGGCGACTGCCACCCCGCCGGCACCTGGCGCTCCAGGAGAAGGGTGTTGTCCGGGCCGAAGACCTGCAGGGGGAAGGGCTGCTTGACCTTTCCGACGAGGTGGACGGCGAACTCGCGGTCGGCGTCCTCGCGCACGATGCAGCGCAGGGGACGCCCGGTGATGCGGGGCATCTCCTGGAAATCGCCGAAGGCGAGGGCCGTATCGCGGTGGACGCTCCGGGCCAGCGCGCCCATGGCGCGGGGCAGGTAGATGGCCGTATCGGGGAAGGGGCACAGGGGGATGCGCGGTTCCAGGTCCCCCACCCGCCAGACCCAGTGCCGCCAGTAGTTCAGGTCGTTCGCGTGGAAGGCATCGAGGGCGTACGACGCCTCCGGCTGCAGGATTCCCGCCAGGGCGAAGGACTCGATCAGGGAGTGCAGGGGCCGCCAGGGGTTCTCGGGGCTGATCGTCTTCCCGCCGGTGGCGGCGAACTCCTTGACGCCGTCGAGCAGAGCCTTACGGGCGACGGAGCTGCCGTGAAAGAGGAGGAGGTTGTGCAGCGGATAGCCCCAGTCCGCCCCCATGCACTTCGGACTGAGGTAGATATCGAGCCGAGGCGCGAGCAGCGCCAGCAGGCGCGCGTCGTAGGTGAGTTGATAGAGGTCCAGTATCTCCCCGATGGAACTGGAGTTGTTCCTGGGGTTCTGGATGAAGACGGTGGGCGAAAGGTCGGCGGTGACATACTCGCGGTTGGCGCGGTCGGCCACGAGGGTGCGCTGCCACTCCTCGACGAGCACCTCGCGCGCGCGCAGGTCGCCGGTGAGGTAGTGCGCCATGATCGGGCCGTTGTAGCACGTCACGTGCCCCAGGATGGCGTGGTCGCCACCCCAAGGGGCGATGCAGTCGTCGTGCTGCATCGAGCCGACCAGACGCCGCTGGTGGCTCACGTAGTCCTTGTGGCGGTAGTTGGGATCGGAGTAATGGGTGATCTGAATGTCCGTCAGTTCGCGGAGATTAGCCATGCCCTGCGTCAGGTAGAAGGGGTCGCCCGACCGGGCGTAGAAGAGCCAGGGCATTACGGCTTCGTAATGGTGCGAGCCGTTGTAAAGGCGGTAGAGGTCCCAGACGCCGTTCCCGAAGTAGGCGCTGTGATGCCAGGGACGGTAGAGCCACATGCCGTAGATGCCGCCGGCGTCCTGCGTGGCCCAGTAGGCGCGCATTCCGGCGGAGATGATCTCCTCGGCGCCGGCGAAGCGCTCGGGATCGTAGGGATGCTGCCAGCCGAGGGCCAGGCTGTCGCAGGTCCATTGCGGAGCGGCCAGCGCGTGCGGATAGCTCTGGAATGCGGCGGCGACGCGGGCTTCGCGCTCCTCCGCCCCCGCCGGGGCGAACTGGATCAGGCAGTCGCTGGTGACGCCGATCCCCATGGCGGCGGCGTGAACGGCGGCGATGGCGTGCCCGGCAGCCTTGTACGAGCTCGTGCTGGGGTCGTCGTAGTACTCTGCTGCGGCAAAGTAGTACCTCCAGGGACAGGTCAGGGTGAGTTCGCGGCCCTGGTGCGCAAACCAGAGACGATGGAGTTGGTCGCGCGCGGTGTCGTTGATCTCGGGGTGAAGACGCCCATGCGCCGGCCAGATGTGCAGGCGCAGTTCGTCGGGCAGCACCTCCAACTCCTTGGGGAAGCGCTGCCAGGTCTCGCGGTGCCCGAGGGTCAACCACCCGAGCGCGGTGTCGGCGGCGACCCATCCGGCGCTGTGCGCCCCGCGGGCCAGCGGCTGCCCCTGGCCATTCTCCACGGCAAAGGCGTTGTGGAGATGCTGAATCAGGTACAAGCCGTCCGGACCGACGGGCTGGACGATCGGCGGCGCGCCTTCGACGCCGAAGGCCGCGCGTGAGACGCCGGGAGCGGGCAGGGAGAAGCCGACGTCGCGCAGCCGCACGGTGAAGGAATCATAGGTCAAGATCCACGTCGTCAGCACGCGCACCCAGGGCTTGCCGGCATGGGCCTCGATGCGCGTGACAAACTTGCACAGCTTGTCGGTGGGCAGGCTATGGCTGAGCGTCTCCCCCGCCGAGCCGTCCTTGACGTACCATCCCTCGGCGCGGAGGACGACGCGCAGATCGGTCTGTTCCTCGATGCACAACGCCACCGCGCGATCATTGGCAGCCCGATAGGTGGCGCCTTCGTGGTCCACGAGATAGAGCCCGTGACGGGGGGTGGAGGTCAGGACCGGCGCGCCGTTGAGGCGCACGTTATCCAGCAGATTGAAGCCCTGGCGACGGACAAGGAAGCGCAGCGCGCCGGCGTCCACCTCGATTCCATCGGGCGTCTCGACGGCCTTGGGCCTGGGAGCGGCGGCGGGCGCGACCTCCGGTCCGAACTCGAGGTAGTACTTCACCTCGCGCCGATCCGGCCACCAGGCGCCGGCGGCTTCGGGCTGAAAGTCCACCCCCAGCCAGCGGACGCTGCTCTCGGGGCGATGCCCCCAGCGCGAGCGCACCGTCACCCCGCAGGGGACGGGCGTGCCGTCGGCGCGGACCATGCGGATGTTCCGCTCGCTCCACAGCGCCCCCTTGGGGAAGGGAACGCCGAACTGGATGGGCCAGCCCGCCACCGGCACGCCGCGCGGCAGAATGACGGGGACGCGCCCCCGCTGCGGCGGCAGCGGCTCTTCGCTGAGGCGGAAGAAGGCGCTCTTTTCGACCAGCACCTCGGCGCCCTTCATCAGCCTGGCCGCCAGGTCGTACCGTCCCGGCGTCAGGGGCCGCAGGTCCAGGCTGACGTCAATCAGCCCCTCGGAGATGGGCGTCCGTTGTTCCGCGATGGTCTCCGCGCCGCGCGCGAGACGCCACTCCACCGCGAGGTCGGAGAGCTTGACGCCCCCGCCGCCGGTCTCCACGGCAAGGACCAGCCGCCCCACGCGGTCCAGGGTGGAATACTCCTCGCGCTCGGGGAAGACGGAGAAGACGCGCGTGGCGGAGACCTGCTGCCAGGGAGCGGCGCGCGTTTCGAGAATCGGCGCGGGCTGGGCAAAGACCATTGCCGGGCACAGAAGGGCGAACGCTGCGGGCACGAGGAGCGACCTGAACGCAAAGTGGCGGCATTTCATTGGCCCAATCCCTTCCACCATCGCAGTTTGTCAATGTCGAGCTTTCCCGAGGGCGCGAACCAGCGGTCCGGGTCGAAGGTCAAGCAGAGGGGATCGCGCGTGCCGAGATAGACGATCGCGGGCGGGTCAATCCAGTACGTCACCCCCGGCTGCAGGGCCGGCTCGAAAAGCGCGCCGCGCTCCTTCGGGCCGTCCTTGACGCTGTCGGCCACGACCTCGCCCCGGTCGTCCAGAATCCGGAAGCCGCCGCCGTGCCCCTGCGCGGCGAACTTCATGCCGGGGGCCAGCTTGAAAGCGACGCGGCGAAGTTGCCCCGGCGCGGTGGGATAGCCGATGGCGAAGTAGCGCCCCCGGTAAACCTCGAAGGGCAGGTCTGTGATCGGCAGACGGATGCCGGTGAAGTTGTCCTGCTGCCCGACGAGTTTGATGACGTACTCCTGCGCCGCGCCGTCCGCCGGAACGGTCAGCGTGAAGGGCTTCGCCTCCGTGTGGGTCCCGAAGGGGATTTCCGCCGCCAGGACGCGCCGCCCCTCCTGATCGAAGACCATCGCAAAGAGCCCCGGCCCGCGCGGCAAGACGCCGACGATGCGGATGCGCCATGCCTGGTCCTGCGTCTCGCGCACGCAGCAGGTGTCGAACATCAGGCTCCGCGTCAGAGGCGCGCCGCCCCCCTGCCCCGAGGCCGATGCGCCGACCGCTGCCATCCAGACTGCCGCCGCCAGTAGTCCTCTCATGTCATGCCCTTTCCGTTTCCCTGCTCAGCCTCTTCCCGCCCCGGCGCGACGCGCCTGCGGGCGGCGACGGCGCCTTCGCACAGGAATCGCGTTCGAGCAGTTCCACGCGCACCGGGCCGAGGGTCAACTCCTTCGGACGCTCGCGCGACTCGACGATGCCCACGAACTTGCGGATGAGTTCTTCGATGATCCGTTCCGTGTGAATGTCCAGGCCGGTCAGTGCCGGCGTCAGGGGTCCGCGCTCCGAGTGCGTGTTCCCGCTGAAGACGGACAAATCCTCCGGCACGCGCAGACCGCGCTCGGCCAAGCGCGAGATCGCCGCGCGAGCGTATTCGTCATCCACCGCATACAGAGCGGTGGGGAAGGGCTTCAGCGACCAGAGCGCCTCGAGGCTGGCGTACTCGCGCGTGAGGGTGAGTTCCCCCAGGCCGTATATCGTCGCGTCAATTCCTTCCTGCCGGGCCACAGCTCGGAAGAGTTCGTGCACCTCGCCGACACGGCCGGCGTGCTTGAGGTAGGAAACGGCGATCACGCGATGCCCCAGTCCGAAGAGATAGCGCGCTGCGCGCGCGCGTTCGCCCATCCAGGAGACATCCTCGCGCACCGGTATTGCATTGGGAATGGGCGGTCCCAGGGTCAGGACGGGAATCGCGGCGGAGAAACGCTCCATGGCGGCGCGGAGATCGTCTCCGAGCCCCCCCATCGCCACGCAGCCGTCCAGCAGGCGCGGGTCCATGTGCTGGTCGGCCCGGAGACCCACCAGGCTGACGCGATAGCCGCACCGCGCGGCGGCATCGCAGATGGCCCAGAAGCGAAAGGCGCCTTCGGGGTGCGTCAGGTGCGCGTGCGCATCGGCCATGCAGATGCCGATGTCGTAGGTGCGCCCCGTCCGAAAGGAGGCCGCCAGCGGATTGCGCCGGTAACCGAGGTCGGCCGCGACGCGGAGGATGCGTCTGCGCGTCTCGGCGCTGACGCCGATCGTGGACGGCGCGGCGCCCAGCACGCTCGACGCCGCCGCCACAGACACCCCCGCCCCTCTTGCCACGTCCACCAGCCTTGCCATGTTTCAGCCTCTTGACTTTGCCGGAAGGGATGCCTATTATTTGCGGGAGTTTGGTTTTGTGTGATCGTATATAAAACGTTTCATAACGTTGAACAGTATACTGCGGTGGGCGCATTTGTCAAGGGCGCACTCCACCGCAACAGGTTAGGGTACACAACCTCACCGAGAGGAGGTCTGCCATGTCGCGCGCAATCCGGGTGCGCTGGGAACGTCTTGTTCGCGCCTTTACGTTGATCGAACTGCTCGTCGTGATCGCCATCATTGCCATCCTGGCGGCGATGCTGCTGCCGGCACTGGCCAGCGCCCGCGAGAAGGCGCGCCGCTCCGCCTGCCTGAACAACCTCAGCCAAACCGCCAGGGCATTGGAGATGTACTACGGCGATTACGGCGGCTACGTGCCCAGCGGACCCGTATGGGGACCCTATGAGGTCACCTCCTCGGACAGGAACCGGGGCATCGTGGTGGACGACCAGCGCGGCACGAGCCTCTCAAGCGACATCCCCGGCGTGGGCCTCTACCTCCGCAGCTACGTGGACCAGTTCACTCGCGGTTGGAAGGCCGCCGGCGCCAGCTTCAACGCCGGGGAGTTCAACCAGGCGCCCTGGGGGCTCTCGTACCTCGTCTGGTGCGGCTACACCCCCGATGCCGCGCCCTTCTTCTGTCCCACGCTCAACGGAACCGGGGCGAACTACCGCACCCCCCTGCTGGACACATGGTACATGAACAACTACGGCTGGCAGTGCGAGATGCCGACGTGGGGCTTCACGCAGGCCATGCTGGCGGCCGCGCGCACGGGCGAGTTGCAGCGCCAGCACGGCGGCTTCTCGCGCGACGCGATCTTCTACGGGAACCTCAACGACATCGCGTACAACTATTCCTCTTCCTCACCGTGGATCAAGGGGCTGACGACCTACTGCGGCTACGCCTACCGCAATCAGCCCAACGGCGGACAGCACTCCAACATCATGTCGCCCACCGGCGGGATCGGCCTGCGCCCCCTCACGCCCGCCATCAAGCCGGACCTGCCCTACCGGGTGGAGCGCGGGCTGCCCACCTTCAAAACGTCGCGCCTGCTCGGCAACCGCTCCGTCACGAGCGACACCTTCTTCCTGAACCACGGCGGCTATGGGCCGCGCGGGTCCAACGGCGCCGCCGGCACACGCTGGACGGACCCTCTCCCCGGCGCGGGCATCTACGCCCATCGCGAGGGATATAATGTCCTCTACGGCGACCATCACGCCGAGTGGTACGCCGACACGGAGCAGCGGGTGGTCTTCTTCGGCGAGCAGCCGGACGTGACCTACGCCACCTACGCCGACATCGGGCTGGTGACGAACAGCTACTCCCCCCTGTCGAATGCGAACTACGGCCCGGCGGACAAGGACATCTGGAACATCTTCGACAAGGCGGCAGGGCTCGACCGGTAGCCCCGGCGGTCCCGATCGCTAGCAGCCTGTGGCAAAAGTAGTCCGCTTGCGTTGGCGGCGGTAGTTTAATATCCTTGGTCTCGGCAGGGGTTT
>JAKJEM010000219.1 GCA_022705425.1 Planctomycetota bacterium | reverse complement strand
GCCGCCGCTCCGCCGATAACAAGGCCCACCACCGGGAAAAAGGGCAGGCTGTCGGCGATATCCTTTTCCCCGATGCCTTTGCCTCCCGGCACCGGGAACGTGGTGAGGAACTGAAAAGCGGCAATGAGTGCCTTCATCGGAACATGCACCTCGAGGGAATTCCGGCTTGCGGGACGATCATCTACGGGACCGGCTGCGTTTCTTCAGCCCCCGGGCAACCCGATCCGAAGTCATCCAAAAATCTGAAATCCTTGATAAAAGCGTCAAACACCTTCTCCGCCGTGGGACGTTAAGGGCCGGGGCCGGGATCATCAGCCCCCGGCCTGGGAGACACCGGCCTCGGCAAAGGTGGCCACCTCCGTGAGGATTCGCGCCGCCGCCTCGACCAAATGCATGGCCAGGGCCGCCCCCGTCCCCTCGCCAAGGCGGAGATCCAGGTCGAGAAGTGGTTTTTTATCCAAACATTTCAAGGCTATATGGTGTCCCGGCTCCATGCTCCGGTGGGAGGCGATCATGAAGTTCCGGGCCAGGGGTTCGATGTGGGCGGCGATGAGGGCGCCGGCGGTGGAGATGAAGCCGTCCACCAGCACCGGCTTCCGTTGCGCGGCGGCGCCGAGGATCAACCCGGCGATTCCAGCGATCTCGAATCCACCCAGTTTCGCAAGGATATCGATTGGATCGCTTATGTCGGGGACATTGGCGGCTATGGCCTTTTCGATCATGGCGACCTTGTGGACCAGTTGCCGGTCGTCGATCCCCGTGCCCCGGCCGGTAACATCGGCGACGGGGGTGCGGGCGTAGAGGGCGACGATGGCGCTGCTGGGCGTGGTGTTGCCGATCCCCATCTCTCCCGTGCCGAAGACGTGGGTCAGCGGTCCCAGTTCCCGGGCAATCTCGATCCCGGCCTCGACGGCCTGCAGGGCCTGAGCCCGGGTCATGGCGGGTCCCCTGGTCATGTCCATCGTCCCTAAGGTAATTTTTTTGTCAATGATTTTGTTGGTTTCCGTTAGTGCGGAAAGATCTCCG
>JAKJEM010000218.1:761-1075 GCA_022705425.1 Planctomycetota bacterium | reverse complement strand
AATTAGCAGAAATTGACAAATATTTTACTATCACTTCTTTTATAGACCCTCCTGCAACTATTTGACCATCACTTATTAAAATTCCATAGTTACATAGATCATTTACCGCATTCATGTTATGACTTACAAAGAGCACTGTCCTGCCTTCTCCTTTGGAGATGTCCTGCATTTTTCCAATTGCCTTTTTCTGGAATTCGGCGTCGCCTACGGTCAGCACCTCGTCGACTACCAGGATTTCGGGTTCGAGATGGGCGGCTACGGCAAAGCCCAGACGGACGGTCATGCCGCTGGAGTAACGCTTCACGGGGGTATCG
>JAKJEM010000218.1:478-731 GCA_022705425.1 Planctomycetota bacterium | reverse complement strand
CATTCATATAGATGTTCTCTCGTCCGGTCATTTCGGGATGAAAGCCGGTACCCACCTCCAAGAGACTTGCAATCCGCCCGCGGGCACATACCGTGCCGGTCGTGGGAGCTGTCACCTTGCTGAGGATCTTCAGCAGCGTGCTCTTCCCGGCACCGTTTTTGCCGATGATGCCGAGTACATCGCCCTGTTCCACTTCCAGGTTTATATCGCGGAGGGCCCAGATGTAATCACTGCTTGGCTCAGAGCGCAGGGC
>JAKJEM010000218.1:0-395 GCA_022705425.1 Planctomycetota bacterium | reverse complement strand
GGGGCGCGGGGCGAAAGGAAATATTTGCGATTTGTGATTTGTGATTTGTGATTGGAGATTTCTGTTCTACCCGGGTTTCACTTACATTGCCCAAATCGCTCTGTGCTCTGTGCTCTGTGCCCTGTGCCGTTTCTCCGATTTTCAGGTACGGATCTTCCTTTCCCCGTATGTTCATCGTCCACCAACGGTTCAGGTCATGGGACAGCGTACGGGTGCTTACCAGGCCGAGGCGGTATTGTTTGCTTAAGTTCTCTATTTTGATAACAATGGACATTTGCTTTAGAAAAGTTCCTTTCTATTTAAATTCACTATGCTTTTACTCAGTTTCTTTACTTTCTTTAAAAAAAATGACAGAAAATTATGACCGATAACTTTGTTTCTAATTGCGAATCTAA
>JAKJEM010000217.1 GCA_022705425.1 Planctomycetota bacterium | reverse complement strand
GGTGAGCGATTCGAGCGTCTGCACGAATCCGACGGCCCCGAGCGGACGGCCCGTGCGCGTGTGACGGCGCAGGTCGGCGGTCTCGCGCGGGTCATGCTTCAGCAGCGCGCGCCAGTTCACCTCCGCCCCGGCGATCTCGCGCTGCGCCACCTCCGGGACGACCACTCGCGCCATTCTGCTCATGCCAGGACTCTACATGCTCCGCACGCTGTTGTCAAGCGATATAAGTCTTATGTCCCTGATTACCTCCTGATTACCCGTGATTACCCGGGATGCAGTACCCGATCACGGCCCGGACCATGGAAATACTCCAGGGCCGCGTCGGTCGTGGGCATCTCAATTACCCGCCAACCATCGATGTGGCGCGGCAATGGCACGGTACCACGTGGAACTCCACGACAGAGCCAAACCCCGACGACAAACTCCCACTGTCGTTTGCCACAATCTACGGCAAACACCTCTGTCCGCGGTAGTAGCTGACTACGGAGGCTGGACGTTGCGGCCTCCAGATCACGATAGGTCGCGTCGTCGCGCCAACTCAAGGCTCGTTTCCGCTTCACCAGAGATCGGTCGTCCCTACTCAACCTTCCATACATGACGCGGAGTGGAGTCCAGTGGAGCAACCAGAGACAGAGGAGTTCCGCCGGGCGCAAAGGATCACCCCTCAGTAGAGGGTGATGTATCCACCGAGCGCGTCGGGCCAGTTCCGCCATCTGCGCACGGTCCTCGCCTGTCGGTTGACTCACATAGACGAGCCATCCCCTGACATGACGCGGATATGGTTCGGGCGACTGCTGGTACGCGGGCGATATGTCGACGCGAATCACCAAGTCGGTGAAACGCCTCGCCAGCCCAACACCACAGACCTCGGGTCGATTTGAGAGCATCTGGCGGCACTCCTCGGCTGCCGCGTTTGCGTCGCGTTCTGCGATGTCTGGCGTCAACTTCCCCTTGGACTTGACAAGAGCGATTTCCTGGGGAGACAAGCCATCAGACCACTTCCCCGGACACATTGCCCTACTCCCGCACGGGAGCAAGCGACTGACCGACCGGTTGGATCCCCCAAGCCCCTATGAAGAGGGCATTCTCCCACGACATCGAATAGGGCCCATAGAGGTCTATTGGATAGACTTCGCCGTACACGAGCTCCGTTCCATTGCCGCTGGCTACTGGCCGGGGGCCCGTTCGCAGCACCGGCCCGCCCGGACCCGAATAGACTCTGTAGAAGACGTTGGGTGCTCTTTTCATGTACAGAGATCTTTGGGTAGTCAGGGTAGTCAGGGGACACAAGACTGTTTTCACTGCC
>JAKJEM010000216.1 GCA_022705425.1 Planctomycetota bacterium | reverse complement strand
CAGTTGTCGGCCTTGGCCTTGGCGGCGAAGAGGGCGTCCCAATCCTTCTGGTTGGCGGCGCCGCGCATGAATTTTGTGTAGCTGGTGCGGGAGAGGTCGGTGAGGGATTGAGCGGCGATCTGGGCTTCGGACATTTCGAGGGTGACGAGGGCGGCGGGGATCTGGTTTTCCCCGGCGACGTGGGTGAGGATCTGGCGGGCGAGCGTGGTTTTGCAGGAACCGGCTTTGCCGGAGATGACGACGAGGGAGCCCTTTGCGAAGCCTCCGGCGGAGTCGAGGAAGTCGAGGCCGGTTTTGATCGAGGCGCGGCCCTCGGCCGCGGCCTGGAACATGGCGACGGCCTCGGCGCCTGCTTCGCGCATGGTGGTTGCGGGGATGGAGGGGGCGGCTTCGTGGTTGTTGAGCTCGGTGATGAGGTCGGCCTGGACCTGGTCGGGCGGGTCTTCGTCGAGGCGGCGGATGGCGCGGGCGAGGCGGAGGCGGAGGCCGCGCTTGGCGTGGGCCTGGGCGAGCAGGAGGGCGTAGTAGGAGGCGTGGGCGACGGTGGGCGCGCGTTCGATGGAGGCTTCGAGGTAGGGGGCGAGGTCGGGGCGCTTGGCCTTGTCCATGACGGTGATTGCGTCAACCGGATGGCCGGCGGCGGCGAGGGCGTTTATGGCGTCGAACGCGGTGCGCGCGTCGGGGTCGGTGAACATGTCCGGCAGCAGGGCGTAGTCGGCCGTTTCTGCTCGGGCGGTGGGATAGTCGATCAGGAGGCAGCCGATGAGGGTCTGCTGAATTTCTTCTGCGGATTCGTTCATAGGGTCCAGTTCTCCGTTATGGCTGGGCGGGGTGGCGGCAGGCGGTTGTTTTTGGCCCAGACTTGGCGGAATTTCATCTTCCAGTTGCGTATAGGGCGGTCGTAGGAGTCGCGCCACTCTGGCGCGTAACAGTCGATGAATTTCTGCGCGGTGACGGCCGGGGCGACGACGTTCAGGGCGGCGGCGTAGTCGGCGACCTGGGCGAGCGTCGGGGGCGTGAAGTTGTGGCGAGGCTGTTGTCTCACGGGAGGGTCTCCTTTGTGCGGTGGGGCGCGGGGGGCCGGGGCTCACAGCTCCCAATCCCCCACCGGTTGCTTTTCCTGCCGGATGTTTGCAGTTCCGTAGGATTCGGGGACGCGCATGGTCCAGACGGACCTGCGCCGGGTTTTGCCGCCGCCGGAGCGGCGGATCATGTAGCCTGCCTTGAGGAGCTGGCGCTGGGCGCGGATGATGGTGTTTTCGGAGAGGCGGGTTTCGGCGCCGATTTCGGCCAGGGAGCGCGAGGTTTCGCGGCCGGGCCTGCACAGGGCGTCGCGGAGCATGGAGCGCCAGACGATC
>JAKJEM010000215.1:1245-1482 GCA_022705425.1 Planctomycetota bacterium | reverse complement strand
CCCGCGAAGTCCAGAAGCTCCGCCCGCCGCGCAAAGACCCCCTTCTCCGACGGCATTGCCGGACCGTTGACGCACCCCTGCGGGCAGAAGAGCGCTTCCACCAGCACCCCGCCCCGGCCCTGGCGCAGTTCCGCCAGCGCCGCCGCAATCTCCTCGTACCCGCTCACCGCCAGCACCTCCGACGCCAGGTGATCCGTGCTCAGCGCCGCCGTCCGCGCCAGCCCCCCCGCCAGCGGG
>JAKJEM010000215.1:0-1142 GCA_022705425.1 Planctomycetota bacterium | reverse complement strand
CAGCGTCCGCAGCGCAATCCCCTCCCGCTCCAGCCACTGCCGCAACTCCGCAAAGGTCAGCGCCGCCGCCACCACCCCGGCGTGCTCCGGGCGCTCCGCCTCCGCCTTCTTCGCCACACACGGCCCGATGAAGATCACCCGGCTCCCCGGCCCCAGCCGCGACCGAATGTGCCGCGCGTGGGCGATCATCGGCGAACACACCGGTGTCAGACGATCCACCAGGTCCGGGTAGTACTGCTCCACCAGGCTCACCACCGCCGGACAGGCCGTGCACAGGTGCGCCCGATCCGGACGCTCGCGCACCGCCGCCGCCGTGGCCTGCGCCACCGGAAACGCCCCGATCGCCGTCTCCGACACATGCGCAAAGCCCAGCTTCCGCAGCGCCGAAGGCAATCGCCGCCGCTCCCACGCGCTGAACAGCGTGGCAAAGGACGGCGCAACGCTCGCCGCCACCGCCCCCCCGGCGGCGATCAACCGCGCCGCGCGGTCCACGTCGTCCCGGAACGATTTCGCCCCCTGCGGGCACTCCCGGACGCACGTCCCGCACGCAATGCAGCGCTCCTCCACCACGAACGCCTGCCCGTCGCGCATCCGGATCGCCTTCACCGGGCACATCCGCACGCACCGGTAGCAGTCGCGGCAACGCGCCTTGTTCGTGAAGACGATGCCGCTGTGCCGCGCCTCCATGTCATCCTCCCTTCGCCGCAGGCGCGGCCGCCAGCGCCGCCTCGATCGCCGCCCGCGCCGACGCCAGGCTGCACTTCTCCAGGACCGTCCCGTTCACTCGAACCGTCGGCCCCCGGTCGCACCGCTCGAAGCAGAAGGTGGCGTTCACCTCCACCCGTTCGGCCAGGCCGGACGACTCCACATGCTCCACCAGCCGCCGCAGAAGCTCCTGCGAACCGCGCAGATAGCAGCTCGTCCCCACGCATACGCTCACCGCCAGCCGCTCCTCCCCCGCGCCCGGCGTCAGCGGCACCTCCTCCGACGCGATCCGCCGCCGGCTGTGGTAGCGCGTGTGAAGGGTCTCGTGCGCCCGCGCGCTGCCGGGATGCCCCAGGTGCCGCTCGTAGCACGCGCGCACGTATGGGTTATCCTGCGCCTTGTGCAGCTCCAGCGTCCGGTCCGCGTCGTACAGCCCC
>JAKJEM010000214.1 GCA_022705425.1 Planctomycetota bacterium | reverse complement strand
CCTCCCCATCCGCGCCGACCTCGACCTCCTCGCCGCCCGCCGCCTCGCCCGACTCGCCGATGACCTCGGCGCCGACATCATCCACGCGCACGCCTCGCGCGCCCATCTCCCCTCCGCACTCGCCAAAGCCTTCACCGCGCGCCCCCTCCGCTGCGTCGTCCATCGCCGCGTGGACTTCTCACTCCACAAACTCCCCCTGCGCCTCAGCGCGCTCAAGTACCGCTGGGGCGTGGACCGCTACATCGCCATCCCGCGCCGTCCAGCGCGTCATGACCGCCGACGGCATCCCCCAGGAACGCATCGCCGTCATCCACAGCAGCGTGGACCTCGCCCGATTCGACGGCCTCACCCGCAACCCCGGACTCCGCGCCGAACTCGGCCTCCCCCAAAACGCTCCCCTCATCGCCACAGTCGGCGCCCTCGTCCCCCACAAAGGCCAAATCCACCTGATCGAAGCCGCCGCACACGTCCTGCGCCATGCCCCGGACACCTGGTTCCTCATCCTCGGCGAAGGCCCCCTGCGCCCCCAGCTTCAAGCCCGCGCCCGCCAACTCAACGTCGCACCCCGCCTCCTCATGCCCGGCTTCCGAAACGACGTCCCGCGCTGCCTCCTCGAATCCGACCTCTTCTGCATGCCCTCCGTCATGGAAGGCCTCGGCACCGCCGCGCTCGAAGCCATGGCCCTCAAGCGACCCGTCGTCGCCACAACCGCCGGCGGACTCGCCGAAGTCCTCCGCCACGGCGAAAACGGTCTCGCCGTCCCGCCCGCCGACCCGCCCGCCCTCGCCGACGCCCTCCTCCGCCTCCTCAAAGACCCCCCGCTCGCCGAACGCCTCGCCGCCGAAGGACGCCGCACCGTCGAAAAGGAGTTCACCGCCGACCGCATGGTCGAACGCACCATCGAACTCTATCGCCGTCTGCTTGACCCCCCGCAGAACCTCCCGCCTTCCTCCCGCTAAAACACCGGGGGACGGCCCTCGCGGCCGTCCCCCGCTCTACGCCTCCTGCGCCGGGAGTCCGTCAATACGGCAGGCGCACCATGTCGTTCACCACCTCGCCCGGCTCGAACATCTCCGGATGCCGGATCAACTCGAACTGGTACTTCTTCCGAATCTGCGCCGCCGTGTCGTCCTCGCAGATGTCTATCTCAGGCACCCGCACTCCCGCCGCCGCCAGACCCGGCTTGATCCCCAGATTGTACGGCAGCAGCACCGTGTCTATCACGAAGTCCAGCGCCTGCTTCGGGCTCACGTGCGCGCTGAACTGAATGAACACCAACCCCACCTCCGCGCCGAAGTCCATCCAGTGCCACTCGTTGTTGAACCGCAGCGGAAAGCCCTTGAACACCCGCGGACGGTCGAAGAGCGTCGGCGTCCCGATCAGCGGATAGAACTGCATGTCCCGGTAGTAGAACCAGCTCAGCCCCCCCTCCTTGCGCACCTCGCGGTAGAACCCGCACGCACGATCGCGCAGACCCATCTTCATCACGTCCCCGAAAAGCGCG
>JAKJEM010000213.1 GCA_022705425.1 Planctomycetota bacterium | reverse complement strand
CCGCCGTAGCCACTCGCCCCCCACGGCTCGCTCCCCCAGCTCGCCGTCAGGACGTCGAGCACCTGCGCCGGCCGGCCCATCTCGTCGTAGAGGTAGTACGGGCATCCCGCCTCCGACTCCACCTTCCGGCGTCGGCCCGCCGCGTCGTACCCGAAACGCACGGTGCCCCCCCTCGGCAGCGTGGTCCCCGTCAGGCGATCCACCGCGTCGTAGTCGAAGTACGTCCAACCCTCTTCGTCCCGCGCCGACACCATCTTCCCCACCGCGTCATAGCTGAAGTAGGCGTACCCGCCGTCCGGACGTTTCGTCCCCGTCCGGCGGTTGACCGCGTCATAGGAATAATACGTCACATTCCCCGATCCGTCCAGCCGTTTTCGCAGATTCGAGACGGGATCGTACTCGTACCGCTCCCACCGCCCCAGCCCGTCGCGCACGCCGCTGACGCGGTCCGCCGCGTCGTAGGCGTAGTACGTCCGCCGGTGGGCCGTGTCACCTACAGGCACGGAACAAGCATAGCATTGTAAATAACAGGGCAACAACCAGAATCCCGGGCAAACGGAACACATATAGCATGGCAAACAACACGGCAACAAGCAGAATGCCGGGCAAGAAGAAGCGGAACAGCGCCCCATAGACTGCACTCAAGGGGACGCTCCTGTACAACTCACGTTCCTCTCGCAGCCGGTCAAGTTCCTTTTCATCGTAAGTGATGCGCTCCCCCTGCTGAATACGCTTACCCAGCACGTCGAGTTCCTTCGCATAGCGTTCCTGATCCGCCTCGTCCTCGTCGCTGAATCGTGCGGTGGAAAGGAACACACTCTTGACGAACGCGACCTCGTCCTCCGGCGTAAAGCCACATTCGTGGCACTTCTGCCATGGGGCTTTCTTCTCATGTCCGCATATGATGCATATTGAACGTGCCATAAAGTTCCCTAGAACCGGTTTCATAACTGCCTCAGGGTGATCATGAGGCAGGCGAGATGGAAGAAGCCGCCGTAGATGGTGAGGCTGCGATCCCAGCGAACGACGAGGCGGCGGTAATGATTGAGCCAGGCAAAGGTGCGTTCGACCTTCCAGCGTCGCCGATAAGGTCGGAGTGTGCGTCGGTCCTGCCGATTTCGTCGGCGATTGCTGCGGTTCGGACAGAGCAACTTGATGCCACGCCGCTTGAGGCGCAGTCGAAGCGGATCGCTGTCGTAGGCCTCGGAGTCAGGCGGAGTCAGGTGGAGTCAGGGGACATGGAGTCAGGGGACATAAGACTGTTTTCACTGCCTTCCCCTTCGCGGCTTCGCTCTCGGCTTCTTGGGCGGGCGGCCCGGGCGGCGCGGCACGAGCCGACGTCCGGTGAGCGATTCGAGGGTCTGCACGAATCCGATGGCCCCGAGCGGACGGCCCGTGCGCGTGTGACGGCGCAGGTCGGAGCTTTCGCGCGGGTCGCGCTTCAGCAGCGCGCGCCAGTTCACCTCCGCCCCGGCGATCTCCCGCTGTGTGACCAGCGCGTCGCGCTCCGCCTCCCCCACGCGGTACGCCGCGCTCGACCACGGATACGCCCACGCCTCCGCCACGAG
>JAKJEM010000212.1:1289-1574 GCA_022705425.1 Planctomycetota bacterium | reverse complement strand
AGAACGCGGAGTGGTTCGCGAGCCCGGTCTACGCGAGCTTTTGCCAGAAGGATCTGACGGAGCACGTGGCGCAGCACGGGATCATCGTGTACAAGCCGGGGTGCGAGAAGATGGCGAAGTGGTGCGAGTACGTGGCGGGGCAGGGGGACCCGAACGACGAGCACACGTTCATGCGCTGTTTCGGGGGTTACGAGGCGGCGAAGAAGGAAGTGCTGGATCTGTACCGACCCGAGTGGTACGAGAGCTTGCAGACCGGGGCGATGCCGATCCGGCCCGAGGCGGTGG
>JAKJEM010000212.1:0-1279 GCA_022705425.1 Planctomycetota bacterium | reverse complement strand
CAGCCGTTCGACGCTTGTGCATTGGACGAGCCGTGCGATGAAGGCGCCGATGCTGGAGCATCTGCGGCGCGAAGGACGGGGGAAGCTCCCCCGAACCCCCTGCGGGGAGGCTGCATGTGTGCCGGTTCGGGTGGAGCGCGGACTTCGGGCACAGGCTGGCGGGTACGTGCGAGTTCTTCGAGAACGCGCTGCTGCTCTCGGTGCTGCACTGGCTGCCGGAGCCCGAGGAGGTGCTGGCCGGGGTGTGCGCGATGGCGGGGCGCGTCTTCGTGGAGCTGCCGGAGCCGGACGACGCGACGGCGGGCGGATCGCGGGTGGGGCCGGACCTGGAAGAGTGGCTGCGGCTGTACTCGGGGCGGTCGGTGCGTCTGCTGGGAGCCGTGCCCGCGCACACGTCGGCGACGCGGCGCCTGTGGGTGCTGGAGGGGCCGATGGAGCGGCGCCCCCGGCGGGCGTACCTGGGCGCTCCGGTGTGGCGCAACCGGTTCTTGCAGAGGTGGGACGGCCGTAGGCTCTGGTTCTGGAAAGACGGAGAGAAGGAGGCGTGGACGCCGGGTGTGAACCTCTGGACGCTTTCCAAGATGCGGTGCGCCGGCGCGGACGCGATCCGCGCCGAGACGGCGGCGGCGCTGGGGGCGTGGGAGGCGGAGCACGGGCCGCACGAGGACAGGAACCTGTGGAACGTGCTGGCGACGGCGGAGGGGCTGAAGTGGTTCGACGGGCGGTGCGATGGGGCGCAGGACGGGCTGGCGGGGCAACTGGAGGGATTCGGCAAATGAAACTGGGCGTGTTCATCAACGGGTTTGTGGCGAAGGACGCGGGGCGGAGCCGGGCGATGCGGGAATGTCTGGAGAGCGCGCGGCGTGCGCTGGGCGCGGGGGACGTGGTGGCGGCGCTGGTGGCGGAGGGGGCGGCGGCGCCGGAGGTTCCGGCGGGGGTGCTGGTGCTGCGGGTGGCGGTGAAGCCGGCGCCGGAGGCGGGGGGAAGGCCGCTGCCGTATCTGCGGGACGTGCTGGACGCGGGGGCGGCGGTGCTGGACGTGGACGTGTTCTGCTATCTCAATTCGGACTTGCTGATGGACCGGGGGGACGCGGCGCTCTTGAAGAGCGGGGTGGCGAAGGCGTATGTGCTGACGAGCCACGAGATCGATCCGTGTTCGCTGGAGGACTTCGAGGCGCGCAACTTCAAGATCGACGTGGCGCCGCGTCCTGGATTCGACGCGGTGGCGTTCGAGCGCGCGTGGTGGCGCGAGGGGGGGCGGGCGCACTTCCCGGTGGGG
>JAKJEM010000211.1 GCA_022705425.1 Planctomycetota bacterium | reverse complement strand
CAGCATCGACCAATCCACCGCCGGCCCCGAAACCCTCTGGAAAATCCAATGGCTTGATCCCGACCTCGGCCTGCGCTTCGATCAAAATGTCCAAACCCTCGAAGCCGGCCAGTCGCTCCTCATCGCAACCTCCCTCACCAACGTCGGCGATCGCCCCCTCGCCCTCGAAGCCGTCCACGCCCTCGATGTCAACGGCCAGGGCAACAGCCGCATCCACTATCAGGGCGATTGGCGACCTTTCACGATCTACACCGACAACAACGGCAGCACCTGGACCGGCGTCAAGCGCCTCGACTGTTTCGTCAGCCCCCTGACCTACACCCCCGAGGAAGGCCAGGGCATGGTCTCCTTCAGCATCCGCACCGGACGCATCCATGAATCCTGGGGCGGCGTCAGCGTCCTCTACGACGGCGCGCGCCAGGCCGCCCTCGCCTGCTGCGCCCTCTCCTGGAACCGCGCCCTCACCAATATCCGCCTCGCCATCGGCGACGACGGCCCCCTGCGCCTCGACGCCCGCTCCCACTTCGCCGGCCTCGCAATCCAACCCGGCGAAACCGTCCACACCGAACCCCTCTGGATCGCCTCCGACCGCGATCCCCTCCGCCTCCTCGAACGCTACGGCGACGAGGTCAAGGCCCGCAACCAGCCCCTGATCTGGCCCTATATCCCCATGGGCTTCATGAGCTGGTACGCCACCCGCCTCCAGGGCGGCGCCGACCTCGTCCTGCGCAACGCCGATTTCGTCAAGCAGCGCTTCGCCGATTACCCTTTCGAATACTGCCACTGGGGACATGGCTGGCAGGCCGACAACTCCATGGGCAACTGGGTCGCCCATGCCGAGAAAAATCCCAACGGCATGAAATGGCTCGCCGATGAACTCGACAAGCGCGGCATGAAGCTCGGCATCTTCGCCGCCTTCCTCCTCGTCACCGACGACGTCCCACTCTTCCGCGAGCATCCCGACTGGCTCCTGCGCGAGAAGGACGGCCAGCTCTCTTCCTCATGGCTCGGCATCTGGCAGCGCGAGGTCAACCCCAGGGTCAAACATGACGGCACCGTCTATTTCCTCGACGGCACCCACCCCGAGGTCCAGGACTTCCTCCGCCAGACGATCCGACGCCTCAAGAGCGAAGGCGTCAAATACTTCCTCTTCGACTTCTTTGGCCCCTACAGCTCCGACCGCGTCTTCCACGACAAGACCAGGGTCCCCGGCAACGAAGCCCTCCGCGCCACCGCCCAGGCCCAGGCGCTCGAGCTCGACCCCTCCGACTTCGTCTACTACTGTTCCGCCCCCACCATGTCGTTCGTCGGCCTCGCGCACTGCGTCAACTGCGCCGCCGATATCGGCGGCCCCGGCTCCCACCTCGACGAAGGCTTTGTCTCCGCCATCAGTTGCATCGGCGCGCGCTGGTACGCCCATCGACGCCTCTGGCTCACCCAGCCCGATGCCCTCTGCGTCGGTCTCCCCGGCACCCTCAGCGAGGCCCGCGTCCGCACCGCCCTCGTCGGCCTCTGCGGCGGCATCTTCAATCTCTCCGAGGACCTGCGCGACGTCCCCGAGGAGCGCCTCCGCATCGCCG
>JAKJEM010000210.1 GCA_022705425.1 Planctomycetota bacterium | reverse complement strand
CACGTCGCGCTCGGCAACGGCTACGTATCGCCGCGCGGCCTCGCCGTAGCGGCCCCGGAGCTTCTGGTCCTTCAACACCAGCTCGGAGAAGGCCAGCATGCCGTCGAGCAGAATGGCATCGCCCACGTGCACGTCGCACCAGACCGAGTTGTCGTAGATGTAGGGGCCGATCCAGCCCTTGTAGCCGTCCGGGCCGGTCTGCATCCTGTCGAGCAGGTAGTCGTAGTACTTCACGCCCCAATCCAGCCAGGCGGTGTCGCCGGAGGACTGGTAGCGGGAGATGAAGCCGCGCATTCCGACTCTGGCATACCAGCAGAAGCTCTCGCCGTAGCCGTTCTTGGGGTCGGGACGGCTCACCGCCTCCCGGTACATGGCTTCGGGCGTTTCCTGCGCCCGGCAGGCGCCGGGGACCGCCGCGAGCGCCGCCAGCAGGAGAAGGGTTCGATTGCGTCCGGGCATGGGTGCGCATCTTTTCTACTACCCGGCGCGGCCGCCTGTCAAACCGGCGGCCTGCTCAGTCTCCGCGCATCCGCCGCCCGAAACAAGTCTGAATTCTCCAGAAAGGCCGCTCCAATCGTGGACGAACCGGAACCGGACGCCCTATGCTGCTTACACAGGGGGGTCTGTCCGGATGGCCACAGCGCAAACGCCTGACGTCCACTCCGCCGCGGCCGCGCGTTCGTTGCCTCAAGGGCCGGGAGCGGCGGGCGCGCGGTACGTCTCGCTGGACGCGTATCGCGGCCTCATCATGATGCTCCTCGTCTCGGTCGGCCTGGGCTTCGGCGCTCTGAAGGGGCACCCCGTCTTCGGCGTCATCGCGTCGCAGGTGGATCACGTGGAGTGGGAGGGCGCGGTCTTCTGGGACCTGGTGCAGCCGGCGTTCATGCTCATGGTGGGCGTTGCGATGCCATTCGCGTTCGCCAGGCGCGCCGAACGCGGCGCCACGTTTCGTCAAAACCTGTTCCACGTCGCCGGCCGGTCGCTGAAGTTGATCGCCCTGAGCCACGTCTTCGGCATGTGGTCGCGCGGCACAATCACCTTCGGCCTCATCAACGTGTTGAGCCAGATCGCGTTCACCTACTTCCTGTGTTTCCTGATCATGCAACTCCGGTTTCGCTGGCAAGCGGTCTGTGCGGCGCTCATCCTGGCCGGGCACACCGCGCTGTTCGCGCTCTTTCCCGGCCCGGAGGGAGCTTTCTCGAGAACCGGCAATATCGGCCAGGTCATCGATCTCGCCGTGCTGGGAAGGACGTACAGCGGAAATTACGTGACCATCAACTTCCTCAGCAGCACGGTGACCACGCTGATCGGCGTGTGGGCGGGCCTGCTCATGATGAGTGAACGTCCGCTCGGGTCGAAGATGAAAATGCTTGCGATGGGAGCTGTCGCCTCGCTCGCGGCCGGCGTGGCGTTGTCACCGGCGATTCCCATCGTGAAAAGGATCTGGACGGCTTCATTCACGCTCTACAGCGCCGGGTGGGTGTTGCTGCTGATGCTGGTTTTCATCTGGCTGGTCGAGGTGAGGGGCTACCGCAAGCTCGTCTTCCCGTTGGTTGTGGTGGGGATGAACTCCATCTTTGTATATGTCGTCTTCCAGATGTTCCGGCGGGGCGTGGACAACATGGTCGGGGC
>JAKJEM010000020.1:9988-50776 GCA_022705425.1 Planctomycetota bacterium | reverse complement strand
CCCCCGTCCCGCCAGCCGGTAGTGCATCCAGCGCCCGTCCTTGCGCGACTCGATCAACCCCGCCTGGCTCAGAAGGCTCAAGTGCTTGGAGACCGTCGAGGGGGCGAGGCCGAGCATGGCAACGATGTGGCAGACGCAGAGTTCGCCGCGGCCGAGGAAGAGGAGGATGCGGGCGCGGTTCTCGTCGGCGGCGGCCTTGGCAACGCTCAGGAAGTCCTTCATGGCATTCTCCTATACTTCGCCACTCAACGAAGCATATCCTACCACGGAGGGCGACGCTGCGCAAGTCGCGCGGCGCGTCACGTGATGTAGATCAGGTACACCCCGCCGAGGATCACCAGCGCCCCGCAGACCTTCCGCAGGAGGACGGCGCCTCGCGAGTTCTCGTTCCAGTCGAGGTATCGCTGGACCTCCTCGGCGCACGTGCCGGCCAGCACGATGACGGCGCAGTGCCCCACGCCGTAAACCGCCAGCAGCAATACCCCGTAGGCCGGGTTCGACCCGGCCAGCTTGAACGTCACCGCAAGCATCGGCGCCATGTAGGCGAAGGTGCATGGGCCGAGCGCGACGCCGAAGACCAGCCCCAGGATGAACGCGGCCAGATACCCCTTCCGCTTCATGCCCACCGCACCCGGACCGGACCAGGGCATGGGGATCACGCCGAGCAGGTGCAGTCCGACGACAAAGAAGATCACCGCGACGGCGTAGTTTCCGTAACGGCCCACGTCGCCCATCAGGCGTCCCGCCAGGGCGGTGACCACGCCGATCGCGGCGATGGTGACCAGAATGCCCGACGCAAAGAGCCCCGAGATGCCGAAAGCGCGGCGCACGCTGATTCGGCCCTGTTCATCTATGAACCCGACGATCAGCGGGATGCTCGCCAGATGGCAGGGGCTGAGCAGAATGCTCAGCACCCCCCACACGAAGGCGGCCCCCAACGCGATCGCGGGGGTCCCTTCCACGGCACGCGTCAGCGCGGCGAACACGTCCTGCATGGCTATTTCGCCCCCATCTCGGCCAACCGCCTTTCGATTTCATCCTGCGGATAGAATCCCGTGTGCCGGAAGACCTCTCTGCCCTCCTTGTCAAAGAAGACCTGCACCGGAATGGACTCGATGCCGTAACGCATGGCCAGGATTTCCTCGTCGCCCACGTTGACGAAGAGCACGTTCGCCTTGCCTTCGTACTTCTTCTTCAACGTTTCCAGGATAGGCGTCATCTGGTCGCAGGGGCCGCACCCTCCCCGCCCGAAGTCCACCATCGAGGGTTTCCCGCTCCATCGGACCTTGTCCACCGGGTTGTCGCGCGCGAGGAGCGACTGCGCCCGGGTCCACGAGGCGGACACGACAACTTCGACCTTGCGTCCGATGGACTCAATGACGCCGCGCAGCGCCTCCTGACGCTTCTGCTCGCGAAGATATCCCGCCAACTGAGGCTTCACCTGGTCCAGCGTGGCCCCCCCGAACAGGCTTCGATTGCGTTCATAGAAGACGCCCACCTCTGCATCGGTAACCTGAACCTGGTCGAGGATGCCCTTCAGGTAGTTGGCCACCCGTTCGCGGTCCGATACGCCGGCAAGGTCGCCCCCGCTGCCGGACTCCCGCCGCGCGACGGACGGAAGCAACTTCGACGCGGAGATCTGTTCAAGGACGAAGAAGGCGTTGCGGGTCAGTTGCTCGCGCACGCGGGGGGGGGCATCGCTTCCAACGGCGGCAAGGTCCTGGCGGGTGACCACCACATCGCCCGCCTTGACAAGCACCCCGTCGGCCAGTTCGGCCAGACGGGCATGCGTAAGCGCGCCCGCAGCCAGTCCCGGATAGGTGTCCCCGACCGTGGCCTGCGTCGGAACTTCCGGCCCTGGGTAGGCGGCCTGTCCAAGGATCGCCGACAACGCAATGAGGGTCAGGCAGAGGAACTTCATCTGTCTTCCTTTCGGGAGAAGGCGCCCTTCACACGACGGGGTTATTGCGAGCGCGACGGCGCGGAGGGCACAAGCTCCACCCCCACGTCCTTCCACTTCGCCAGGATGTCGGCCTTGGGGAAGAAGCCCTCGTGACGGAACAGCTCCGTACCGTCGGCGGCCAGGAAGACCTGCGTAGGAATGACCCGGATGCCAAAACGAGCGGCGGCCTCGCGGTCCTTGTGGACGTCAATGAAGTCCACCTGCAACGCTCCGGCATATTCCCGGCGGAGTTCATCCAGGATCGGCGTCATCATCCTGCACGGGATGCAGGTCACCGACCCGAGCTCGATCAGGCGAGGCAGGGCCTTTGGCGACGGCGACGCCGCGTCGGCGGGCGCGACGCCGGTCGCGGAACTGCCCCCCTTCGGGCCGGAGGCGCTTCCGCTGTTCTTGAGAGCGACGACGATGACCACGACGACCACGAGCGCCATCACGATGGCGATCTTCGCCCCCAGAGAAAGGCCGGACGACGCCTTCTGCGGCCCTGGGGTGGGCGCCGGGGTATCACCCGGCCGATCAAACAGACTTTTCGACTCCGGCTCCTGCTGCGCCACGGTTCTTCTCCCTGTTCCAAGGACACGTCCCGCACACCAAAGACGCCGCCCACGGCATCCCGCGCGGCGAGGCGAACCTCACGGTTTGCAGGCCGCCGGACCGAGTTTGGCGCGCACGGCGGCGCGCGTCCTGGCCAAGTCGTCCGCGGCCAGGTTGAAGTTGTGCGTCTTCTCGACGCCGAGGTCCGTCACCACCACATACTCGTAGTTTGTCAGCCCTGCGGCCTCCATCGTCTTCCTGGCGCAGGCCACGGGGCAACCGTCGAGAACAACGACTTGCGACGCCCCCCGCACGGATTCGATCATGCCGCCCACGTGTCCGCCCACTCCCGCCAGACAGAAGAAGCGCGCTTCGCCGGCAGCGTCCAGTTCCTTGGCGACGTCGTTGGTGATCTGGCCGACATTCGACGCACCGGAGCAGGCCAGAAGCGTCCGAGTATCTGCCGAGCAGTCACACGTGCGCCTTGCAGACATGGCCGCACCCTCCTTAGGAAAGAATGGCCCGAATTTCATCCACACCGGGCACCTTGCCGCACACCTTCACCACGCCGTCCACCGCCAGAGCCGGGGTGAGCATAACGCCGAACTTCATGATATCGTTGATGCTCGTCACCTTCTCCAGGCTGTACTCAATCCCCGCGGCCTTCGCCGCCGCCTCGGCGTTCTCCGCCAGTTTCCTGCACTTCGGACACCCCGTACCCAGGACCTGTATCTTCTTCATGCGAGCGCTCCAAACAAGATGCCGGCCACCGCCGACAGGACCACGACCAATCCGACAAAGACCAGCGTCTTGCGCATCCCCAGGATGCCGCGCAAGACCAAGATGCTCGGCAGCGAAAGGGCCGGTCCCGCCAACAGCAGCGTCAGCGCGGGCCCCTTGCCCATACCGGCGCCCATCAACCCCTGAAGGATGGGCACTTCCGTCAACGTGGCGAAATACATGAACGCCCCGAAGACGGAGGCGAAGAGGTTTGCGCCGATCGAGTTCCCGCCGACGGCCTTCTTGACCCAGGCGGAAGGGATCACCCCTTCCCCGCCCGGCCCGCCGAGCAGGAAACCCGCCACGAGCACGCCGATGAGCAACAACGGGGCGATCTGCTTGGCGAACCCCCAGGACGCCTCGAACCACTCGCGGCAGGGGCCCTTGTCCAGCGCCGCCACAGCGGCCAGGCCGGACGCTCCCACGGCAAAGGCAGCCGTGGCGCCGTAGCTCTCGCCGCGCAGAAGCAGCGCCGTCAGGGCCGTCAGCGCGGCCACGCCGGCCACGCGCCCACCCGCCAGGCCGAACCAGCGCCAGAGCACAACCGCCAGTCCCAGCCCGCACACTCCCGTCAGCCACCACTTCAAGCGCCACACACCATGCCACAGGGCGCTTTCCGGGGAATCCGCCCAGTTGGCGAAGACGAGCACGCCGATCATCAACGCGAAGTAGATCACCGTCTGCCCCAGGGGGCGTACCGACTCCTGCACGGGGTCGCCCGTCTGCGCCTCGACCCGAGCCGCTTCCTCCCGGCGATAGATGAAGGCCATTGCGAGGCCGACCAGCAGGCTGAAGGCCACAGCCCCCACCGCACGGGCGAGGCCGATTTCAAAGCCCAGAATGCGCGCCGTCAGGATGATCGCCAGCGCGTTGATCGCCGGGCCGGCGTACAGGAAGGCCGATGCCGGGCCCAGCCCCGCGCCCATGCGATAAATCCCCGCAAAGAGCGGCAACACCGTGCATGAACACACCGCCAGCACCGTACCGGAAACCGCTGCCACGCCGTAGGCCGTCGTCTTCTTCGCCCCGGCGCCAAGGTAACGCATCACGGATGCCTGGCTGACGAACACGCCGATCGCCCCGGCGATGAAGAAGGCCGGCACCAGGCACAGGAGCATGTGCTCGCGAGCGTACCACTTCACCAGGCGGAGGGACTCGCCTACGGCATTATCGAAGCGCGGATTTCCCGCCGGCATCCAGTAGCACGCCGCAAAGACCCCGGCCAGCGCCGCCGCCGGCTTCCATTCGCTCTTCCAGTCCATACCGCTGCTTCACCTTTCATTCTCGCGCCGGTCACACCCCCGCCCGGACGGTACGAGTCCTCCGCGCCGGTTCCTCGACGCGGACGCCAAGCATCTCCCCCGTCTCCCGCAGTTGATCCTGAAGCATTCCGTCCACGCAGCGGAGGAAGTTGAAGATGCAGGGATAGCGCACCCGGTAGAAGACCTTCAACCCCTTCTTGCGATTCGCCAGCACCCCGGAGCGGACCATCAGCGCCAGATGGCGGGAGATGTTCGATTGTTCCGCCCCGACGTGGGCCACAATCTCGCAGACGCAGCGTTCGCCGCCGCGGAGGAACTCCGCCACGGCCACGCGCAGCGGGTGCGCCAGCGCGTTGAACACCTCCGCCTTGCGTTCGCGCAGCCGTCGGTCGCATTGCGTCATGTCCACCCTCCCTTCCGCACCCAGCGCGGGGCGACTACATGATTAGATTATCATATAGTCATCATAGGGTCAAGCGCCTTTCCGCCCTCCCAAGGCGCTGCGCAAGACGGTACGTTATGCTATGCTACCCCGCGCAAGCGCTTTCGATATTCCCGGAGTTGACGCCATGCCGTCGCTGCGCTGCGAGTGCGGGCAGTTGCTGACCTATCGCCCCGAGCAGTCGGGCGACCGGGTGCGCTGTCCCCGCTGCCGGCGGGAATTCCATCTGCCGGCGAACGATGTCCCCCCGGCGGACGCCGGCATTCTGAGGACGTCCTCCCCCGAGGAGCGCCTGATGCCGACCGGGGAGACGCCCCCCGCGCCGCCGCGTCCGAAGTTTGAACTGCGCGATTCTCCCCTCGACGCCCCGGCCTATCAGCCGGTCGAGCCGCCCCCCCCTTCTGCGCCGCCGGAAGCGCTTGCGGCGGAGCGCTCCTTCCGGCGTCGTCCGGCCGCCAGCGTCCCGACGCTCGACCCCACGCTCTCTCTCGGCAGGGCCTTTGTCGAGGCCGCGCGCCATCCCCTGACGCGCGACGGCTCTTCCATCCTCCTCGCGGGGATCATCTTCTTCGCCGCCGTGGGGCTGTTCGCTGCCGTGGCGAGTTTCTTCCCCATAATCGGCGGCCTGGTGGCCGCGCTGGCGGACCTGGCAGTGAAGGGGTACATCTTCTGCTACCTGATGCTCGTGGTCGCCTGGGGCGCGCGCGGACGCGTGGAGATACCGGATTGGCCGGACACCTCGGACCTGCACGGAGGGATTCTGCGCCCGTTGTGCCTGGCTGCGGCGGCGGGCCTGATCGCCTTCGGGCCGCTGCTGTTGTACGACGCCTGGGCGCAATCCCCCCTGCCGGTGCTCCGGTGGCTCCTCAAGGGATGGGGGCTCTTCTACTTCATCATGGCGATCCTGTGCGTGGCCGTGCGCGACGACCAGACCGCCCTCAACCCCCTGCACGTTCTCCGCGCCATCGCACACGTGCCCAGGGAATACGCGGCGGTATGGGCGCTGACGGTTGCGGCGCTGGGAGTCCACTGGGGCATCGAGCGCCTCGTGGGGAGGGTCCTGCTGATCGGGTACATCCTCCCGATGGGTGTGGGGCTTTACCTGGCCTTTGTCGCGGCGCGAGCGACCGGGCTGCTGTATTTCATCCGCCGCGATCGCCTCAAGTGGCTCGAAGGAGAGACGTCGGAACGCGCCTGAGGCCGCATGGGCGTTCGATCTCCCTTCAGCGGGAGGGCCGAGACCGCCGCGCGTGGCGCACCAGGCGCGCAACGTCTGCGCGGAGGCGCAGGGTCGGCGCCGCGCGTCGCCGGTGACGCTCTCGATCGTGATGGCCGTGCAGGCTCTTGCCGCAACCGGGGACTCCGACGCCGCGGCACACTCACTCCGCCCCGCCTTCCTTCACCATCGTCCCCTTCACCGCCGCAGGCGGGTCGTCCGTCGTCCATTGTCCGCCGTCTTGCGTCCGCGCCGCGCGTGACTTATCGTATGCGCAGCAGACGCCCTACGCCCTGTCCGTCGAGGTCAGACCATGTTCCGTTTCCTGCGAGAGCGCCGTCGTCGCCGATGGCGAGCCCAGCCGCCGCCGGATGCGTGGGAGGGACTGCTCCGCGAACAATTCGCCCTCTACCCGCGCCTGCCCCCGGCGGACCGCGCGGAACTCCTGTCGCACGTGCAGGTGCTGCTGAATGAGAAGCGCTTCGAGGGCTGCCGCGGGCTGATGCCCACCGGGGAAATGCGCGCCCTGGTGGCGGCGCAGGCGGCGCTGATGCTCCTCCGCCGGCCCACGGACTACTATCCCACGGTCTCCTCCGTGCTCCTCTATCCGGGAGCCTTCATCGCCAAGGTGAATGAGCCGGTGGCCGAGGGCTGGTACGAGGAGGAGGAGGAGGTGCGCGAGGGGGAGGCCTGGCACCGGGACTACGTGGTGCTCGCCTGGGACACGGTTCAGGCCGGCGCGCGCGACCGCGACGGGGGTCGGAATGTGGTTCTGCACGAGTTCGCCCATCACCTCGATGCGGAGGACGGCGAGTTCGATGGCGCCCCCCCACTGACGCGCGCCGAGGTCCGCGCGTGGCGTCCGGTCTTCGAGGAAGCCTACGAGCGCCTCTGCGAGGATGACGACCTCGACCGTCCGACGGCCCTTGATCGCTACGGCGCGGAGAGTCCGGCGGAATTCTTCGCCGTGGCCGTCGAGACCTTCTTCATGCGCCCGCGCCGGCTGCTGGACTACGCGCCGGGGGTCTATGACCAGTTGGCGCGCTACTTCCGTCAGGCGCCGGCGCTGTGGATGGCGGGGGGCTGATCCGACCGGGACAGGCCGTTGACCGCGTCCGGCGGAGTTCCGGGAGCATGGCATCGGACTCTGGCCGCTATCGGAGGACACCCCCGCAACACGCGATGGCCCCGTCCCGTGCCCCCCGTCCGCCAGTCCCGGCCGTCTCCACCTCATCCCTCCGGTTCGAGCATCCACTCCTGCACGGTGGGGATATTCTCGCGCCGGGCGCGCAGGTAACGGCGCAGGCCCGTCTCGAAGCGCACCGGGGCGGGACCGAGCAGGCGCGCAAGCTTCTCGGTGGAGGCCAGCAGCCCGGGCTGCTCGACGGGGGCATCGGCGGCAAGGGCGGCGGGGCGCAACGCCGGCGACGCGCGCGCCGATGAGCGCCGCCTCGCGCGGGGTGAACTCCTCGGTGGTGACGACGTTGAGCGCCTCCCCTTCCGGACGCGCCAGCGCCAGGGACTTCAAGGTGTAGTGGATGTGGTTCTGGACGTAGGTACGCTGAAGGAGGCGGACGGGGTGCTCGGGGACCTTGCCCTGCAGGATAAGGTCCACCTTGCCGTGACGCCGCCAGGCGCCGAAGGGCCAGAAGTAGCGCAGGTCCACCCACCGACGCCCGAAATGCCGCCCCACCCACCGCGCCACCTGCGCGGCGGCGATCTTCTCCAGGGGGTAGTCGCTCGGTGCGGACAGGCGCGTCTCGTCCTCACACACCGGGGCGGCCTGCGGCAGATAGACGCCGCCGGTGGAGACGAGCGCGAAGACCGCCCGCTCGCAACGCGCCATCAGGTCGGGGATGAACCGGCAGCCGATGGCGAAGCTGCGCTCCTGATCGGCAAGGGTGTCGCCCTTGCCCCAGGCGGTGGCTTCGTGGATGACGACATCATAGTCCGCGGGGAGCGTGTCGGGACTGTCGAGCCCCATGTCCATCGTCCACGTCCGCACGCCCAGAGATTCCAGTTCCTCGCGCACGGCGGGACTGCGAAAGCGCGCGAGGCCGTGGACTTCATTCGCGCGCGCAAGGACGAATGCCAGGCCGCGCCCACAAAGCCCCGATGCGCCGGTGATGAGTACCTTCTTGCCCGTGACCAGTTCGTAGAGCGATTCCATTTGCCGCCGTCCTCAGGAGTGTACGCCCCCGGATGCGCGACATTATGGCCTTCGGAACGCGAGGACGCAAGCCGGACGGAGGACGACGAACGACAGACCACGGACGACAGACGACGGACGGCAGACGGCGGATGCCCCTTGCGCGCCGGAGGCTTCGGGAGGCCGGCCGACAGCGGACAACCACGAACGCAAAGCGCAGAACGCATGGTAACGCGGACGGCAACTCATCCCGTCCTCCGCCCCACCCCGGACTACGGCGCGATCTCGAAGCGGAATCGGACCGGGTCCCCGCCAGGCCTGAGCGCCGCCGAGACGGAAGCCACGGCCGCGCCGTCGGGCGCACCGTAGTTGAGGGCATACGGATCACTGGGAAAATGCGGCCAGGAGAACTTGCCGCCGGGCGGCAGCCGCAGTCGCCACCCTTCGCCGGCAACGATGAATCCCTCGGGCGGGTCGGCGTCGGGAGCGGCGATGAGGAAGGAATGGCGTGGGTGGACGGAACGCGGCTTTGGAGCGTCGGGCGCGGCCAACTCCGAACCGGGACGCAGGCGCAGAGTAAATGCGCCGACGGGACGACACTCCCCCGCGCCGGCGCGGAAGGCGAGTTCGGCGCGGCGATCATCGAGCAGGCTGATGACGACCTCGCAACCGACGCCGGCGCAGGTGTACTGCGCCATGAGCCGGTGGCCGTCGAGACGCAACGCGGCGGCATCGGGGGCGACGCAACGCACGCGCCCGCGAACGAGGGAGAAGGTGCTGAAGGCGGGGTCGAAGCGCGAGTTGCCCCCGCCGACGAGCATCCCGACGCGCTCATGCCAGAGCGAAACACAGTTCTGACGGTCAAGCCGGAAGCGACCGCGAAGATTCTCGTCAAGGAACTCGTCGGGGGTGACGTAGCCGTTGAGGACGGCGAACCAGAGCCCCTTGCGGCGAACGAGGGCCTTGCCGAAGTGGTCGGCGGCAAAGTCGGATGACTGCTGCGGGATCGGGGCTTCGGGCGCTTCGCGCCAGGCGGAGAAGGTCCCCGCGATGCGGGCGTCGAGCCCCTCGTGCGGCTTCGGCGGACGGAACCGCTCCAGAAGGAAGCGGACGTAGCGGCGGCCTTCGGGCCGGGCCAGCCGATGGCGCAGACGCGGTCGTGATAGCGCACACGCCCGTCAACCGTCTCGACGTCCGCGCCGTCGGGATAAGTGAAGCGCAGGTGGAACTGCAAAGCGCGCTCAAGGACGGGCCGGACGGACTCATCGCCGGTGAAGTGGTGATAGAAACCCAGGGCGTGGTGATAGACGCGGTTGTAGAGGGTGGTAGGCCCACCCCCTTCGGGCCAGTAGCCTTCGGGGGACTGGGCGGCCACGCACCGGGCGATGTAGGCGCGCGCGGGGGGCAACCAGTCCGGGCGCTCGAAGAGGGCCGCCGCGCGCACCAGCGCCATGGCGTGCCAGCAATCAATGTTGTGAACGCGCGGCGCGGCGGCAAGCTGCCGGGCGACGCCGTCATAGGCCAGCCGCAACCCCTCCTCCCAACGGCGGGCGCGGGCAGAATCCAGTCCTTCCCGCATCAGCGCCCAGGTCTGAAGCCAGTGGAAGAGGGACCAGGGCATGTAAATCCACCCCCAGGTGGAACCGTCGGTCTTGACGAACTCCATGCGCCCGGTCTCGTCCTGCGCATTACGAAGGGCGTCGCCGCCGGCGGAGAGAAGATCGAGCAGCGCAGGGTCGCCGCCGTGCGGGTTCTCCGGGTGTGGAGTGGTGTAGAGGACGGCCAGGGGATAGATGACGTCCTGATTCGTGACGGCCCAACCGCCATCAGGTTCGAGGAAGCGGCCTGTGGGCGAGTGGAAACGCTCGCGCGCGGCGGGCAGGGCGGACGAAAAGAGCCGTAAGACGGCCAGCCGGAAGGCATCGAGGGGGACGCTCATGGTCTGGGGAACTCCGGGCGAACCGCGCGGATGAAGCGGGCGGCGTTCGCCGCACCCTGCTCGACACCGGCAGAGTCTGTGCCGTAAATCACGATCAGGAAGTCGCCCGGACGCGCCGGGTGTGCGGCCTGATGGATCAGGTAGCTGCCGGGGGCGGGGTAGCGCGCGTTGACCGGCAGCACGATACCTGCGGCGGCCAGACGGTCGAGGAAGGCCCTGTCGCGCGCGGTGACGAGCACGATGGCCGACGCGGCGGGCAGTCCGGCGGCGGGGAGTTCCGCCACCGCGACGGGGGCGACGGGCGGACGCGCGCCGCCCGCGATCGGCTGCCCGGCGCGGCGCTCGATCCACGCGGCCAGGCCGGATGCCGGGGCGCGGAGGCCCTCGCCGAAGGCCACCGCCGCCAGCGGACGCCCATCGCGCGCGAGGACGGTCTCCCCCCAGGCCACGGGCCGCGCCTGTGTCGGCGCAAGCGCCCCGTATCGCGCCAGGAACGTCAGCAGCCGCGCCTTCGCCGTGCGGAAGGCCCAAGGGTCCTCCGTCTTGCAGCGCAGGCGCATCCCCAGCGGCGTCTTCTGATACTCGAACTGGACCAGGCTCTCGGCGTCCTTGCCGGAGATGGCGGCCAGTTCCGCGCGCGCCTTGGCCCCGGCGGCAGCGGTGTCCGGACGGGATTCGAGCAGGCGGATCAGATCGAGCGCCATGTAGTAGTAGTTGGCGTCCTCGAGGCCGTCGTAGCACCCCTCCCACGCGCCGGAGGTCTTGGGGCCGTCCTTGTCGTCCGGGAAGATGACCGAAGCATTCCGGTTCCAGCGCCAGTACTCCTGAATCCAGACGGCGTCGAGTTCGAAGAAGGCCGGCCACCATCCGGCCCACTGGCGCATCGTCTCGTAGCTCTGCCAGAAGTTCGCGCTCGAACAGTAGGTCTCGACCCAGTCGGAGGGTTTGATGAAGCCGTTCCTGCGCGCGGCGAGAAGGGCTTCATCGTGCAGTGTGCCGATGACCCAGTAATCGCTCTGGCTGGCCAGGAGTTTGAGACGCTCCGGCTCCCAGAGGGTCGCCACGCTGGTGGTGACGCCGGGGCGGAAGCCGAGTTCGCGCGCTTCGGACGCCTTCTCGGCCCACTTGGCGAAGCGGTCGAAGGGGATTTCGTCGCCGATAGTGGCGTGGATGCGGCGGAAGCCCTTCTCGCGAAGATACGCGGGGATGGCGCCCATGAGCCAGCGCCGGACGCGCGCGTGCTCCGGCGAGGCCGGGTCGAGTTCCTTCTTGCCGTAGATGGCCTGCGACACGCTCAGGAAATCGCGGTCGAAGTTCTCCTCATTGCCGAGGGTGGTCTTGAGGATGTACTGATCGTGTTCCAGCGCGAAGTTGACCATCCAGTCCCAGTAGCCGAGGTCGAGCGCGGGCAGTTCTCCCTGCCGGAAGGCGGCGGGATTCTTGGCAATAGCGTCCATGAGCGGCTCACCGGTGGCGCGCAGGCGGATGCGGCCCAGGTCGCGCCCCGGCGCGGTGGGGCCGCTGGTATTCAGGACGCGGATGCCGTGCGCGCGCATGTCCGAGGCGTAGAGCCGTCCCTTGCGCTCATCCCAGTTCAGGTCCGGCTGCTTGCCGGAGGAGCAGAGGTAGTTGAAGAGACAGCTCGGGTTGAAGAAGACCAGGAGGTCCTCGGGCAGCGCCACGGAGACCACGCGGACGGTGAAGGGAATCTCCTTGGCCGGACCGTCCGCCGGCGTGAGAATCACGGCGGCGCTGTACTGGCCGGGGGCCAGTCCGGCCCCGTCGTAGAGAAGCCAGAAGTGTGCAGTCTCGCCGGCTTTGACGGGCAGGGTGTCGCTCTCAAGCAGCTTGTGCCCGTGATAGGTGCGCCCCCAGTTGACGAAGGGGACAAGTTCCGCGGCAGTGACGCGAAGGGCGGACGCCGGCAGCGTACCGGGCCGCACACTCAGGCGCACGGGGCCGATCTCGCGCAAGGCGGCCAGGCTCAGGCTGATGGACTCGCGCTCGCCGATGCCGGCATCCAGAACGAAAGCGGGCAAGTCCGTGCCGGCCTGGGGGCCGTATTCCTCGAAGACCATGTAGCCGCGCGCGCGGTCGGTCTCGGAGGGCTGAAGGGTGTAGCGCTCGATCTTCTTCCAGCCGGGGACGGGCTCGACCGGGTCTGCGGCGGCCCAGCGGACGACGCGCGAATAACGCGCCAGGTCCTCCTTCGTCGCGCGACCGACGGTGAAGAGCTCCTCGTACCGCCCGATCTCCTTCCCGGCGCAACTGACGACCGCATCGAGCACCCACGCGCCGTCGGCGGGGGCGGACCATTCGCTCACGCGCTCCTGCACGACGTCCACGCCCACGTCGCCGAAGTCGGCGGAGACGGCGACCTCGCCGCGCGGCTCTCCGGCGCGCGCGAAGCGCAGGTCAAGGCGCACGGCAGGCAGGGCTTCGTCGGAGGCCGAGAGGCGCGTGGTTACCTTGACCTTACGGTCGGCGGCGACCTCGACGCGACTGTGGGCGGTGTACAGGCGCGTCGAGTCGGAACAGTCGCTCAAACCGTGCACGACCTTGATGCAATACATCGTGGCGTATTGCGTGCCGGGCTCCAGGGCCGGGAACATCCACTCGTAGGTCGGCGCCACGTGGCTGCCGTTCCAGGAGTAGAAGCGCCGGAGTTTGTCGCCGAGGTAAACGATGCTGACGCCGCGGCGCTCCGGCGCGTTGATGAGAGCGCTCCAAGGCGCGCCGATGTTCTCCGTGCGCCCGAACCCCTTGCCGCGCTTGACGCCGGTAGTCAGGGGCATGACGTACACGTCGGCATCGGTGATGTGCCCGCCGCTGGGACGGATGACGTTGCGGAAGAGGATGGTGCCGACGGTGTTCTGCCCGGCGTTCTGCAGGCGGTAGGCGACTTCGATCAGGGGGCGTCCGGCGGAAAGGGAGACCGTCTTGACGTAGGTGAGGTCGCGCTGCGCGCCCGTCAGCTCGATGGCGCACCTCTGCGGCGTGTCGGCGACGACGCGCGGGGTGAAGGGCTGCACGTTCCAGTTCCCGTGGTCGTCGAAGAGCCCGCCATATGCCCCGGACTTGTTGGAGAGGTAGATCAGGTTGACGTAGCCGTCGCGCTTGTCAATGAGTTCATAGGCCATCCCCCCCCGTTCCGGGACCAGGCTGAGGCGGAGGAACTCATTCTCCAGCGTATAGCTGTCCACGCGACGGTCGTCGTAGAGATAGACACCCTTGGTCAGTGTGACCTGCGCGTGGAGCGCAGAGGCGACGCAGAGTCCGATCCAGAGAGCAACCCGGCGCGAAACGCCAGTGAGTTTCATGGTGAACCCTCGATGTCAGGGGCAGGAAGGGTCAGCGCGGGACTTCCAGGTTCCCGGCGGCGATGCGCCCGCGGATGCCCACGCGGAGGTTCTCCGCGTCGCGCGGGAAGGCGCCGATGTCCGGCGCGGCTCCCTCCGGCGGGCGGAGCGGGTCTTCATAGACAGCCGGCAGAGCAATTCCGCGCCCCAGTGCGGGACTTTCCGGCGTCGGGCGGTAGTCGTTCATCGCGCGATAGTCCCAGGCAACGGCGCGCAGCTTCGGGTCGGCGATGAGCGCCCGCGCTTCGAGGCCGCTGGGGCAGCCCTTCCGGGCCGCCTCGCCGATAGGCAACGACCGCGCCTTCTGCATCATGGGCGTCAGCGGCATGTCCCCCTGTGTGATGTGCCAGTGAAGGTTGCCGTCCATCTGAAGGTCGTACTTTTCGGAGTCCGGGATCGCAAAGGGCCGCAGGAGCGAGCCTTCGTAGAGGAAAAGGTTGTTGAAGGACCGGCGCGGAACCCCTGGCAACATCGAGGCGTAGGTTGCCCCGGCGTAGTGGATGCTCCGGAAGAGAACGGTGTTCTGATAGAAGTGCATGGCCTCGAGGTGCAGCAGCCGCCCGGAACCGTGCATGAAGAAGACGCTGTGCCCGTGCCAGAACCTGCCCTGGGGCGCGCCGGGCGACGGCCGCTCCCACTGAAGGGCCTTGCGCAGGTCTATGACATTGCGGAAGACGTGAATGTCGCCGCCGGGGCCGCCGCGCGCATGTGCGCCGATGGCCGTGATGCCGCTGGTGATGCAGTTCTGATAGATGTAAACGCTGGTGTTGAACCAGGGCGTGGGCGCGCTCACGTAGATGCCGTCGTCCTGCAGGGCATCCACCCAGTTGTGATGGAAGCGGATGTTCGAGCCGCTGAGATAGACGCCATCGTGCCCGTCACTGAACTCGCAGTATGAGATATCCCAGTCATGGTTGTGCGGGAAGTAGAAGGTCTCGAACTCGTAGCCGCCCTCAGTGACGAGCAGCGCATGAGAGGGCAGGCGCGAGAAATGACGGCGGCCGCTCTCGTCCGGAATGAAGGGCGGATAGCGGTCGGGCCTGTAAACGTACAGGGCGTTCTCCCACCGCGTCCCCCAGGGCGGGATCATCCCGTGGACGCCGCAGTGCGTCATCTTCAACGGCCCGGTTCCCTTGGACCAGACGGGATAGGTGGCCCCGTAGATGGCGCAGCCGTCGAACTCGATACCGACGCCGAAGGTGAGCCGGACGGCGACGTATCCGCCGCCGCGGAAGACCAGGTCCTGAAAGCGGACGTACATCCCCTGATCCACGTGCAACGGCAGTGCCGCGAAGGGGGCGATCACGAGAGGCAGGCGGCGGGGGTCGGTTTCCCCTTCGTAGTTCAGCTTCTCGTAGAGATGCTCGGGCGCCTGGGGGATGTGCGTGTGGGCCAGGCGGATGTGGATCAGGCCGCTCTGCTTGTCGTACCACAGGCCGGGACCGCAATAGATCGGCTTGCAGATTCCCTTGGCCTCCTCGATGATGAGTTCATTCCCGGCGCGGAGGTCGCGGGGGTCCCAGTAGGTCTGAAGGCCGATGTTGGAGTCGGCGAAGAGACCCACCACGTCGCGGATGTTGCGATAGGGACGCGCAGAGACGTACTCGCCCGGCGCACCGTCGGGAGCGGGGCGCCACGCGGCGGCGGGGTCGCGCTGGAACTCGGGGAGCGCGCCGTCAATGATGACCCGTTCGCCGGGATAGGCGCGCAGGGTGATGGGCGCGTCGGGACGGCCGGCAGCCGCGCAGTACACGTTCTCGAAGTAGCTTCCGCCGCGAAGGTAGAGGGTGTCGCCCGCCCGAAGGCGGGTGAGGGCGTGATTGATGCTGCGCCACGGCGCGCGCCGGGAGCCGTCGGCGGCGTCGTCGCCCTCGGGGGAAACGAAGAAGGCCGGACCGTCGGACATGGGACGTTCGGCCAGGGCCGGCATGGGGCGAATCGGCGGATGCGACACGGCAGCGGGATGGTCGGAAGTGGGCATGGGGGGTCTCGGGTGACAGGCGACAGCGGAAACAAGCACGGCGGCGGCGCACAGCAGGGCCGCGTCGGCAACGCAACGAGGGGAAGGCATAGGTCGGGGCGCTACTCCATGTCAATGCTTTGCGTGACGTCAAAGGTGTGGAAGCCGACCTGCCAAGCCTCGGCCGCCTGCCACTTTCCCGTCACAGCGTTCTGGATCGTGGCGCGGTAGTAGTTCGACATGAAGGGCGCCACGGAGAACTCGCCGACGCGCCCCCGGCGGGTGGCCGACCAGAGATGATAGGGCCACCGTCCGACGGAACCGCGATCATCCATGAGACAGCGCACATAGCCAAGCCGCTGCTCGCTGTCGCCGAGCCAGCTCATGTGCCAGTCACCGTAGAGGGCGTTGTAGCCTTCGCCGTGGAACTGAGCGACGGCGCCGGGCTTGACTTCGGTTTCGTCCCAGCCGGTGCGCGCCCAGGAGTCGGTCAGGAGGACCCGCCCCCCCAGCGTCTTCGGCGTCTTGAAACAGGGACTCCCCTGGCTGACCATGACCGTCGGCTTGATGAAGGTAAGCTGGAGGGGGGAATAGGGGGTACTGCAGTAGTACTCGTTGCCGGCCATCGTCACGGTGGCGTTGCGGTACATGTAGTGCGACATGACCATCACGTCCCAGGAGGTCCTTCCGGCGGGCCCGGCCGGGCAATACATGCAGCTATGGCCGTTGTAGTGCCGGGCGCGATAGGGGGCGATCCAGCCGGGGGTGGCCCCGCCGACGGTGTAGTTCTGGTAGTACTGATCGCTCCAGCCCCCCCACATCCCGCCTTCGCCGTCGAAGCCGTAGCCGCGCGAGCGGTTCAGACCGCCCCAGTCGCCGTACATAATGGCGCGAGCGTCGTAGCCGCCGATGGCCTTCAGGTCGCGCACGTCGCGCACGCAGCGCCCCCCCTGGTTGGCCCAGTCAATGTTAAACGGTCCGACCTTGCCGCTGGCGGCGTTGCGGATGCCGTAGTCGCCGCCGCTGGGGCAGAAGAAGGCGCGCGCGTCGGGCATGTAGCCGCCGAAGACCAGGTAGCCGATCCCCTGCGGCCCGGCGTGGAGGCGGCCCGGCTCCCAGCGGTACTCGTCGCTCATCTCCGTTCCGTACGCCACGGCCTGGAAGAGGTTGGTGCTCGTGGCGTTGTTGACATGCGCGCCCGAGGTGTTGCCCGTGATGACGGTGTCGCGCCCGTCGGAGTAGTGCCCCACCGGACCGCCGATGTACTCCGCCTGGGGCATCCAGGGGTCAATCCCGTCGCCGGGGTAGGTGGGGTAGTAGCTGCCGTAGTCGCCGAGGTACATCTCCATCCCCCGGGCGATCTGGGTCATGTTGCTGGCGCACGCGGCGCGGCGCGCCTTCTCGCGCGCCGAGGCGAGGGCGGGCAGGAGCATGGCGGCAAGAATGGCAATGATGGCGATAACCACAAGCAACTCGATGAGAGTGAAAGCCCCCCGGAGCCACGTTGATACGCGCATGGTCTTGTCCTCCGCCGCAACAGGAACTGAACCTGGCCAACGGTCGGTCAACGTCGCGCGACAACGTCCGATGCTTGCCGCCTCCTACGCTCTATTATTCGCGCCGCAGCGGCGAAAGTCCAGCTTTTTTTCGTCGCCGGGCTGCCCGGCCTCACTGCACGCCGACGTCCACATTCCCCGCGACATCCAGGGTATGCCAGACATCCAGGCTGCTGTGCATGAAACGGGCACTGGTGATCTTGTTCTCTGCCGTCCCGGTCTGGAAGGGGTTGTAGCTGTTGTAGTAGTTGTAGGCCAGATGGAAGATGCCCGTATGCTGCGCCAGACTCACGTTGTCGTACCCCTGGGTGTGATAGAGGATCGCCTGCTCGCCGTCGCCGAACCAGGAGGCGTGCCAGTCGCCGTAGAGAACGTTGTACCCGTCGCGGTGAGCCTGCGCGCCGAAGCCGACGATCAGGCGGCTGTCGTTGATGGGGTTGCTGTCGTAAACGCCCACGCTGGTGTTGTTGGCGTCGTACATCGAGCCCTTGCTGAAGGTGTCGGCGAAGAGGGCGCGTCCGCCGAGAGTGCGAGCTGTCTTGAAGATGGGCTGGTTGATGTGGACGGGCACGCGCGGGCTGGTGCCGGGCAACGAGCGCGTCTTGGCGTCGTCCTCCCAGGCGTGCCAGGGGCGATAGACGCTGACGGGGACGCAACGATAGGCATAGCTGGATTGAGCCACCATCCACCGGTCAATGTAGTCGTACATGGAGTAGGTAGCGTGACCGGAGCGCCGCCAGTCGCCGAAGAGGAAGGTCTTGGCGTCATACCCCCCGCCTGCTGCCAGTGGCGCGGAGAGACGGCGCCGTAATCGCCGGGGGTGCCCTTGTCGCCGGGCATCCCCTCGGCGCTCGGGCAGTAGTAGCCGCGGACATCCGGCATGTAGTTGTTCACGATAAGGAAGCCCGCTCCATTCGGGGCGAGGTTCAGCCGTCCGGGGGTATAGCTCGGGAAGTTGTTCGTGCCGGTCTGCACCTCATTGAGCGCCGTGCTGGTGGAGTTGTAGTTCTTCGCGGCCCAGCCGATCGTCCGGTACGCTGAAGGCAGCGCGTTGTAGTAGATCGTCGTGGACGTGCAGCCCTCCCACGCGCCGCCGTCCACGCGGACGGGCAGATTGGGACTGGCGCGATCGTCGCGATAGTAGGAGTAAACGTAGCTGTGCGCGAAGCTGTTGCTGCTCCAATGGCTGGCGAAGGAACACGTCGAGCGGTCGGCGGGGTTCGAGCACCAGTTGTAATCATTGGCCGTGTTCCCCGGCCAACCGGCCCAACTCGGCAGGTAGGTGCCGTAGTCCCCCAGATAGCTCTCCGTCGCCTTGGCAAGCTGATTGAGGTTGCTCATGCAGGTGCTTCGCCGGGCCTTTTCCCGCGCGCTCGCCAGGGCGGGCAGAAGCATCGCGGCCAGGATGGCGATAATCGCAATGACGACGAGCAGCTCAATCAGCGTAAAGGCCCCTCGCGACAGCCGCGCACAGCGACGCAACATGGTCTTGAACCTCCCCGATGAGGAACCGGCTTGAATCGAGTGATCTCACAGTTCATTATACGGTGCGGCAATACGGTGTCAAGTTTTTTTTGCCGCGCGCCCTTGACGCGATGGCCTTTGGCACTATAATGGTATCGGTTGGTCTTATACCTGTGTCATTGCGCCATCGCGGCGGGAATTGAGAGCACATGCAGCGGCTGCTGGTTGAGGATCAGATTGCCTCGGAGCTGCGCCGGCGCATTGCCGACGGCGTCTATGCCCCCGGCGCCGTTATGCCGACGGAGCGCGACTTCGCGCGCGAGTTCTCCACCAGCCGCACCACCGTGAGCAAGGCTCTTCGGCGTCTTGAGGCGATGGGCTTCGTGGATCAGGCGCCGGGGCGGGGAACGCGCGTCATTCCCGTGCGCGACCGTTCCTCCCGTGGCGCGGTGGCGATCATCGTGGTCGGCGGAATGCCGGAGAAGGCCGGTCCAGCCCACGCCATTCAGGGGATGGAGGCGGCGCTGACGCAGCGCGGACAGCATTTCCAACTGGCGCTGGACTTCAAGGATCCCGACCGAGTGACGGCGGAGATGATCCGCGAGCGATACGCCGGGGCGCTGTTCGTGCAGGCGCTGGGGTACGAGAACCTGTTGCCCGCTCTGGATGAAAGCCGGTATCCCTATGTCGTGGCGGGGCTGGAAAAGCGAATCGAGGCGACCTGCACCTGGGTGGACCACCGCAAGACGACGCGCACTGCAACGCGCGTCCTGACGGCGATGGGGCATCAACGCATCGCCCTTCTCATTCGTCCGCCGGAAATGTTCTTCTATCGCGAGGCCCTCGAGGGTTTCCAGGACGGTCTGGCCGACGCGGGCATCCCCTTCAGCGAGGACCGGGTCATCCTCTCCCCGGCCCCCGACGCCCTGGGCGCCTACCGCCGGATGCGCGAGTATCTGGAGGGCCATCCTTCGCCGACGGGGATTGTCGCCGGACGGGACTACATGGCACAAGGCGCGGCGGAGGCGCTGGAGGAGCGCGGGCTGGTGATCGGGCGCGACGTATCGCTGATCGGCTTTGACGACGTGACGTGGCCGCGGTCGAAGGAGTTCCTGACGACCTTCTCCGAGCCAAACTACGAACTGGGCGAGGCCGCGGCGGAGATGCTGATGGAGCGCTTGATCTCCGGGTGGCGTCCGATCGAGCGGCGGGAGGTCGGCGCGGCGCTGATCCTGCGGCGCAGTGTGGGGCCGTGCCCCGAGAGCGCTCCGGGCTCGCCGCGTCCGCTGCGCCTCGTCGCCCAGGCGGCCAGTTTCGAGTAGGAGACGCCATGCCGGAGACAATACGCCTGACCGGGAAGGACGGCCGGATCGCCGCGGCAACGACGGAGGCCGCCGGCGCCGGGGGGTTCATCGCCCGCGAGACGGCACTGCATCTGGAGGAGTTGACCGGCCTGCCGCACGAACCGCCCCGACGCGTTTCGAGCGCCGGCGAGGCGCGCGACGCGGCGCTCCTTCTGGAGGTTGACCCGGCGCTGGGGCGCGAGGCCTTCGACTGCGCCGAGGAAGACGGACGGGCGCGAGTCCGCGGCGGCGACGCGCGCGGGATGTACTACGGCCTCATGGCCTTCTTCGAGTCCCTCGGCTTCCGCTGGTGCGCGCCCGGGGAGGCCGGAACGGTGGTCCCCCGTCCCGACCTGGTCGCCCTGCCGCGGGGCTGGCGCGCACGGGGCCGCCCCGCCCTGCCCTGGCGCGGGCTGCACATCTGCGGCGCCGGCCAGACGCGCGACGGGCGACACATGCCGCACTTCGACCACGACACCGCGCTGTGGATGGTCCGCAACCGAATGAACTTCAAGCCGATTCATAACGAACAGTACGACGAAGTCTTTCCTCTTCTGGACGACCTGATGTTGACGCCGCTGGCCTTCGGGCACAGCTACTCGCGCTGGATTCCGCGCGCGGAGTTCGCGGCGCACCCGGAGTACTTCGCCCTCGTGGCGGGCCGGCGGCTGGCCGAAGGGCAGTTGTGCGTGTCGAACCCGGCGCTGCAGGATGAACTGGTGCGCAGGATTGTGGCGTACGCGGACGCCCACCCGAACCTGCCCGTCATCAGCCTGGCGCCGAATGACGGCTACAAGTGGTGCCGGTGCCCGGCCTGCGCGGCGATGGACTCCCCCGAGGACTCGGCGCGGGACGAACTGCACCGGCGGCACCATCATTTCACGGTGGAGATCGCGCGGCGGGTGCGCGAATTGCGCCCGGGTCGCTTCGTCAGCTCGATCTCCTACAGCAACTACCTCGACCCCGCGCCGGATGCGCCGCACGAGCCGGGGCTGGCGATCTCGATGTGCATCACGCGCGCGCAGAACCGCCCGCTCGACGACGGCGCCAGTCCCTCCAACCGCCTCTGCCTCGAACGCCTCGAACGCTGGCTGGACAAGGCGGGCGCGGTCTTCTGGTCGGCCTACTTTCTGTCCTACGGCGGAACCTTCCCGCGCTCCTGCGAAGGGCAGACCGTCAGAACATTCCGTGAGCTGGCCCGGCGTGGGGTGGCCGGAATGAAGTCCGAGGTCACCCCCGGACGCTACGACCGTTGGCGCAGCGCGGAGTTCTTCATGTACCTCGTCGCCCGCGCGATGTACGACGCCGACCTCGACCCCGAGGCTCTCCGGGCCGATTTCTGCCGCCGGTACTACGGCGCCGCCGCGCCGCACTGCGAGGCGTATCTGCGCCTGAACAGCCTCTGCGTCGAACGCTATGCGGGCGAGTTGAAGGACGTGGACGCGACGACGCTGCCGGACCTCTACACCGACGGGGAGGTACAGGCGCTTCTGGCACACATGGACCGTGCGCGAGACATGGCGGAGCGCGAGGGCGGGTACGCTCCCCGACGTGTCGCGCCGTTGCTCGCCCAGGCGCGCGAAATCGCCGATTCGCGCCGTGAAGTAGTGCTGAGCCGGGCCGAAGCCGCTCCGTTGCAGGCGCGACACCTCCTCCACCCCCCTGCCTTTGGGGACTTCGACCGTTTTGACTGGACGCCGCAGCGCCGGCGTTCGAACCGCCTTCCCTATCCGCACCCCAACCGCTTCGCAGTGGCATGGAACGACGAGGCCCTCTGGCTGCTCTTCCGCCTCGGTGAGCCGGACGTGGACGCGTCGCGCCGCGAGGGACGCCCGACGCCCGGCGCGGGGGTATGGGGGGCATCAAACGTGGACTGCTTCCTCAGCCCGAAGCCAGAAAGCGGCGTGTACTATCAGGTCGCCGCGAACATCCACGGCGCCGTGTACGGCGCGCGCTGCAGGGGACGCGAGTGGGACTCCGCCTGGCCCCTCGGCGTCACCGCTGCCGTGCAATGCCTGCCCGACCGATGGGAGTTGATCCTGCGCGTTCCCTTCTCCGGCATGGATGCCTTCGCGCCGCGCCCTGGCGCGCGTCTGCGGCTGGCGGTCAACCGCGGACAGATGTGCCTCAGTCCGTCCACCCTGGGTGGATGGCCCGACGGCGGCAGCTGGCACCGGATTGAGACGATGGGCGAGACGATGCTGACGCCATAGCCTCCGCCGGAGACGTACCGGCGCCGGCGGTTTCCTTTGCGCGGGAGCGACGACCGATGCTGCGAATCCTCACGGTTGCGGCGCTGATGCTTCCCCTCTGCGCCGGAGCGGCCGAGCCGAAGAAGCCGGTCGCCATCGTGGCGGCCTCCTATGGAAAGTACGAGGCCGAAAGCGTCATCAAGAACGCGCTGACGCTCTCTGCCGACCTCGAATACCTCTACGAGCGCCGCGGCGAGGCCGTGCCGACGGAGGACCTCGGCAAGTACTGCCTCGTGGTCGTGGCGCACTCCGCCGCACCGCTGACGCCTGAGGGGGCGGCCGCCGTGCGCCGCTACATCGAGGGGGGCGGGCGGATGCTCCTTATCAATACCGCCGCGCAAGCCCTTGTCAAGGACCTCCCGCCGGAAGCCGTCCCGTGGCCGGGAATCCGGCGCGTCGCCTGGGCGCGGCAGAGCGCCGCCTGCACGGTCCTCCTGCCGAAACACCCCTTCCTCGATGGCGTCCTCGACCCCGAGAATCCCCCCCGCTGGCTGAGCGCCTCCACGGTAGCGGAGATAGACCCGCGACAGGTGACCTCGCTGATCGGCGCGCGCGACGGGCGTTGCCTCCTCGGCGTGTCGCAGATCGGCAAGGGTCAGGTGGTCTTCCTGGGGCCGGAATCCTTCCGTCTGAAGTCGCAGATTCCCGACGACATGCCGTCGTACTACCGGATGCTCCGCAACATCGTCGCCGATGCTTCACCGCTAACGGAGCGCGAAGCGCGCGCAGCGGCCGTGCAGGCCCGCGCTCCGACGGCGCGCTTGCTCCTCTGGCAACGCGAGTGGCAGCGCGGCGAGGAATACGCCCCGCGATTCGACCCGCCCGCCCCCGCCCCGGAAGAGACGCTCACCGCGCTCTCGGCGGACATGGCCGTGGACGAGATCGAGTCTCTCCAGATCAACCTGACGCCGACGACCGACCTCGGGCCCGTGTCGTGGGAGATCGCGTCGGAGACCCTCCCCGCCGGGCAGGCGCGCCTCTACGTCCAGGAGCGCCCCGACCCCATCCCCTGGCCCAAGGACCCCTCGCTGGCCAAGGAGGCCCCCTACTGGCTGATGCCGCCGGAGTACGTCGAGCCGAAGGGCCGCCCCGAGTTCACCGTCCCCGCCGGGGAAACGCGCATTGTGTGGCTCAAGGTCAGCAGTTTCGGACTGCGACCGGGAACCTACACGGCGGCGTTGAAGCTCTCCTTTGAGAAGGGCGACCGGGCAACGCTGCCGCTGACGGTGCGCGTCTATCCCGTCCAACTGCCCCGCCGGCGGCTCATCACCCTCGCCCCCGGCGGCCACGTCTATGGCGACGTGAATACTCCGGCGCCCGCCCTGCGCTTCGCGAAGAACCTCGAATCGCACGGCTTCGAGGGGTCCCTCATCAACGCCATCCGTCCGGGAACGCTGGGGATTGTGGGAGAGGGCAAGGGCCTCAACGCGGCCATGCTGACGCGCCTGAAGGACCGCTTCGACGGCGGCCAGCCCCCCCGCCTCGACGCCTCCGCCTGGGATGAGTGGATGGCGCAGGCGCTCTCGCACGGGCTGACGCAGTTTGACGTGGCTGATCCGCGCGGCGCCATCGAGGCCGAGCTGCGCCGCAGCAAACTCCCGGAGGAAACACGCGAGAAGATACGCCTCTGGTTCATGGCCGAGGTCGCGCGCTACCTGCGGGAAAAGGGGCTGCGCCTCTTCGTGACGCGCTACGGCGACGAACTGAGCGAGAAGGAGCTTCGGGAGAACTTCATCCCGTGGGCGCGCCCGCTGACGGCGGCGGGATGGGGATGCGGGTCGAGCTTCACCGGCGCGGCGCACCTGAAGCCCGAGTTGAACGCGGAACTCTATCCCTACGTGCGTCTGTGGACGCTCAATCGCGGACTCGCGCTGGAGTTCACCGCGCGCGTGCGCCGCGGCGACTTGAAGATCCGTCCGGACGCCATCATCGGGACCTACGGGGCCGGCGAAGGACGCGGATCGGAACACCGCAAGCCCCTGGGCGCCTCGCGGTTCCTCGGCTGGGAAGCCTGGATGAACGGCATCCGCAACTGCCACGTCAACCCCTACTTCAAGGGCTGGATCTACTACTGCCGCTACGAAAGCCGCGAGATCGGCATCGCCGGAGAACGCTGGGTCTCCTACATCAACAAGGACGATCTCTCCGTGCCGATGGCCGACTGCCCCTTCCTCGAAGGCATCCGCGAGGGGATGGAGGAGGGGAATCTCTGCGCCATCCTGTCATGGTATCTCGACGCCCTGGAAAGCGCCGGCGGGCCCGCCTGGCCGGGGTCCTCGGTGACGCCCCGGACTCCCTGGTGCGGTGGGAAGAGGTCGCCGGGACGCAGCAGATGCGCTTCCGCCGCTTCCGCGCGAAGAACGAGGACTTCCGCCGCGCCAAGCGCGAGACGCTGGAAATACTGGACTCCATCCGCCCCGAGGCGCTGCGCGCGGTGAAGCCCGCCCTCTTCTGGAATGACGTGACCCTCGCGCGCGCGGGAACCCCGGTCGCCGCCCTCTACGGCGCGGGAGCGGACGCGGACGCGCTCGCCACCCGCATGGAGACGATCGGCGGCGTCCGTATTCCGATCCGGAAGGACGCGCGCGAACTCGACGCACGCATCGAAGTCGCCGTCCTCCTCGGCAACGGCGCGCAGAACCCCCTCGCCGACGCGCTCCGCCGGGCCGCCGGGCTCGATGACGCCGACGACGGCTACCCCGGCAAGGGCAGCTACTTCATCCGCGAGTTTGACCTGACGCAGCCGCGCCGGGTGAAGGTCCTGTGGATCGCCGGCCCCGACGACGCCGGCACGCAACGCGGCGCGGAGATGTTCGCGCGCTTCCTGCGCGGAGAGGGGAACTGGTTCGTCCGCTGAAACGCTCTTCAGGTTCCCGCGAGAAGGAAAGGGCCGCGATGGCACGAAGCACATGGGTTCTGGCCTCCGCGACCGCACTTCTGGCCGTCGCGGCCTCGTCCGATGCCGGCCAGAGGCTTGCGGACTTCCGCCGCGTCGTCGTGGGCGGCCAGGCCGTCGAAGCGCAACGCGCCGCCGCAGCGGAACTGGCGGACTATGCCGGGCGTGTCGCGGGGACGACGATCGAAGTCGTAACAGCCGACCGCTACGACCCCGCTGCGCCGGGACTGAGCTTCTTTGTCGGCGACGCGGCCGCGCGCGAGGCCCTCAAGCTCGAACTCGGCCCCTGGAAGCACGAGGAATGGCTGCTCAAGACCGTCCCGTCCGGACTCATTCTGGCCGGCCATGACGGCAACGGCCCGGCGTGGAGAATCTCCATGCCTGCCGGCACGATGCTGGCCGTTTACACCCTGCTCGACGACCACCTCGGCGTCAAGTGGCTCTGGCCCGGCCCCTTCGGTGAGCGCGTCCCCTCCGCACCGGGGGGCATGATCCCGGAGTTCGACGCGCGCGCCACCCCGCGCTTCATGATCCGCTCCATTCAACTGGGGTATCCCTCGACCTACCACGTCAAGGAGTTCAACGAGGCAGCGGCGAAGTGGGCGCGCCGCGCGCGACTGGGCTGGACACGCTCCGCCGTCTTCGGCCACAGCTGGTATGACGCCTTCAACCTTCGGACGAACAAGACCTTCGAGGAGCACCCGGAGTGGTTCGCGCTGGTGAACGGCAAGCGCCGCGGACCCCAGATGTGCACCACCCACCCCGAGGTCATCGCGCGCATGGTCGAGCACGTCCTGAAGGGCAAGCAGGACATCATGCACATCTCGCCGAGCGACGGCGGCGGCTTCTGCCAGTGCACAGAGGAGACGAAGTCCGAAACGCACAAACGGCTGAACCTGCCCTCCTGCACCTCGCTGGACGTGCCGGGGCTGCTGGCCTACGACGGCAAGTCGCCCCAACTGAGCGACCGCATCTTCACCTACGCCAATGAAGTGGCGCGGCGCGTCCGCGAACAGAACCCCGACAAGGGCTGCGGCATGTTCGCCTACACCTTCTACAACAAGCCCCCGGTCCGCATCGCGCGGCTGGAGCCGAACCTCTACCTCTCCTTCGTGTACCAGGCCGCCTCCTTCCGCGACCCGGAGGCCTACCAGGTCTGGAAGGACAGCGTGGCCGGATGGCAGGCGCTCGGCGCGCGGATGGTCGTCCGCGAGGGGTGGGGGAATCACTACTACCTCGACCTCCCCTTCCTCCAGTACGACCAGATCGCCGCGAACCTGGCCGAAGCGGCCCGCCTGGGCTTCATCGCCGCCTACGGCGAGGGGAGCAAGTCCTTCGCCACGCAGGCGCCCAACCACTGGGCCGCCGTGCGGATGATGTGGAATCCCGACCAGGACCCCCACCGCGTCATGGAGGAGTTCTGGACGGCGGCCTACGGCCCCGTGGCGACGGAAATGAAGGCTTTCTTCGAGGCATACAACCAGTCACTCAACCGCCGATGGGAGAAGCGCCGTCGTATCGTCCCCACCGCCGGAATCGCCTACGCCAACCTCATCAACTCCTGGCACGTCATCCTGCCCCCGGAAGCCGTGGACGAGGCGGAAGGCCACCTGGCCGCCGCCGAGAAGAAGGTCCCGCCCGGCGAGTACGCCGACCGCGTCGCCTTCCACCGGTTCGGCCAGGACTACACGCGCGCCGTACTCGAACTACTCGACTGCTACCGCCTGCTGACGGAACTGGGCGTGCCGCTGGACGCCTTCCGGCGCGAGGCCGAGAACACGCTGAACGACCCTGCCCGAAGACAGGCCCTGCTGCGCCGCGCCTTCGACCTGGGCGAAACACGCGAGCGGATGCTCCTGCTGCACCGCGACTGGGCAGCTATGGACGAAGGGCTCTATGCCTTCGCCAATGACAACAACCTGCGCCAATGGCACGCGCGCGTAAAGAAGGAACTCGGAATCGAGAAACCCACGGCATTGACGAAGAGCGCGCTTCAGGGCGCGGCGTCGGCGCCGGCACGTCCCCAAGGAGAATAACGCCATGCCCCGAACCGCCCCTCCTTTGGCCCTATCCTGGGGCCTCGCGCTCTTCGGCGCGGCCCTCTTCCCCCCTCACGCCGGAGGACAGACCATGCCGAAAAGCGAGACGCCGCCCGCAATCCGCAAGGCCGCCGGCGAGCGCTGGCTGGTGGCGCACCCGGCCAAGCCGCTGCCGGTGGAAAAGACCGCCGCCGCCGAACTGGCGCTGTACCTCTCGCGCGCGGCCAAGCTCGACGCGCGCGCCGTGTCCGAGACCGAACTGCCTGCGCCGGACGCGGCGGATGCCTATGTCGGCGCCACCGACTTCCTCCGCGCCGCCGGCCTGCGCCGCGAGCCGCTCAAGCAGGAGTCCTACGCAATCAAGACCCACGCCGGGAAGCTCGTCATCTTCGGCGACGACGACGCCGGTCCCCCCTTCTCCTCCCGCACGCGCACCGGCACCCTCTTCGGCGTGTATGACTTCATCGAAAACAATCTCGGCGTCACCTGGATCTGGCCGGGCCGCACCGGGGAGCACGTCCCCGCGCGCGACGGCCTCACCCTGTCCGCCCTCGACCGCACGGAGGCCCCGGACTTCATCATCCGCGCCTTCATCGTCGGGTACCAGCGCCAGGAGAACAGCGCCGAGATGAGCGCCGCGACGGGGCCGTGGCTCAAGCGGATGCGCCTGAGCTGGGTGACGCAGGCCTGGTTCGGCCATAGCTGGGGAACGTACGTCCTCGGCAAGAAGGACCTCGTGGCGGCGCACCCGGAGTGGCTGGCGCTCTGGGGCGGCGTGCGGCGCGGGCCGCACCTGTGTACCTCGAACAAGGCCCTGCGCGACCATATTGTCGAGTGCGTCCTCGACGACGCGAAGAAGAAGGGCAACCGCATCGTGTCCATCTCCCCCTCCGACGGCTACGGCTTCTGCGAGTGTGAACACTGCCGCGCGCTGGACCCGCCGGGAACGGACTACGGCGCCAAGCTGAACCTCTCCAACCGCCATTGGGACTACGCGGACTACATCGCGCGCGAGGTCAAGAAACGCGACCCCGACCTCGGCGTCGGGATGTTCGCCTACACGGCCTACCGCGAACCGCCGACGCAGATCGAGCGCCTCTCCGACAACCTCTACGTCTCCTTCACCTTCAGCACGGCCTACTTCGTCAAGCCCGAATCGCGCGACGAGACGTACCGCCAGGTCGAGGCGTGGAAGGCCAAGGGCATCCGCATCGTCGGGCGCGAATACTGGGGGATGCACTACTGGCTGGATCTGCCCTACCTGTTCACGCGCGAGATCGCCCAGGCCATGCCCTACCTTCACGACCGTGGGCTCGTGGCCATGTACGGCGAAACGGGCAAGAACTACGGCACCCAGGGACCGAACTACTACCTCGCCGCCCACCTGATGTGGCGGCCCCACGCGGACCCCGCGCCGATCCTCGACCGCTTCTACGCGGCCTTCGGCCCCGCGCGCGACGCCGTGCGGCGGTACTATGAGACCTTCGAGGACTGCCTCCACCGTCACCGCGACCGAATCCCGAGCTACGGCTATCGTCCGCTGCTGAACGCCTGGCCGGAAATCTTCCCCGCCGCCGAGGTGGCGCGGGCGGGGGAACACCTGGCTGTCGCGCGCCGCGCCGTAGCGGGACAGCCCGAGTTCGAGGAACGCCTGAAGGTCGTCGAGGTGGGGTACGAGTACACCGCGACGATGCTCGAACTGCTCGAAGTCTACCGCCGCCTCGGCCGCGCCGGCGTGCCGCTGTGGAACTTCGGCCCCGAAGGCGACGCGGCGGAGGCCGTCCACTACAAGCTGCCGGGCAACGACATGATCCCGGAGGTCCGGGAATACTGGTCGCGCCAGCCGCGTGTGACGCTGACCGCCGAGGAAAAGCTGCGCCTCCTCCGCCGCGCCAGGGAACTCGGCGACCGGCGCGTGCGCATCCTCAACGAGAACGCCGACCTGCCGGCCGTCTCACGCGGGCTCTACGAATACACGATCCAGACCGGCATCCGTCCCTGGCATCGCATCGTCACCGAGGAGCTTGCCAGGGCCGAAGCGGAGGCGGACACCAAGGCGCCCAAGTGATGCCCCCCGCCGTTTGCAGTTCTTGACAGGCGCGGCATCCCCGCGCCGGGAGAAGGGAATGGACGCGGAGCGATACCGGCAGATGTCGGCGCAGGAGCGCGCGCGGGAGATCGAGGCGCGCGAACTCCACGGGGGAACGACCGTCGTCCTCGGCTACAACAACATCCCCTTCCGCATCACACCCGACGGGTTCGACCCCGCGCCGATCCTCGGCCACTCCCCCTTGTGCGCCACCCCCGTCGAGCGCCTCCTCCTGGGCGGGGTCAGAGTGATCGTCTGGTCGCCCGGCATCCCGTGGTGGAAGCCCTCCGGCGAAGGCCTCGGCGGACGGGCCAAGGTGCGCTTCATCCAAGGGCAGTTGCAGGCCATGCACCGCCTCCCCGCGCTCACGGACCACCGTCTGCGCATCGCCCGCAGCGCAGCGGACATCCGCCGCATCAACGCCGACGGGGCCGTCGCCGTGCTCCTGCACCTCTCCGGCGTCAACCATCTCAACGACCTCGGCATCCTGCGCGAGTACTACGACCTCGGCGTACGGATGATCCACTGCGGCTTCCAGGATTGGCCGGAGGAGGCGCCGCACGGGGACACGGTGCAGTACGACCGTCCGCAGGCGCGGGTCTATCACGGCGGACACCTGAACGCGCACGGCGTTCGGACGATCGAGGAGATGAAGCGGCTGGGGATCATCGTGGACACGGCGCACCTGCTGCCGGAGGGTTTCGACGACGTGACCTCGCGGCTGGAGAGAACGCCCTTCGTTTACAGCCACGGCGGCTGCGGGGCGCTGTACGCGTGCGAACGGAACTTCGACGACGCGCGGATCGCGCGCGTGGCCACGCACGGCGGGGTGTACGGCATTGGCGTGTGCCTGGGCCCGGACTTGTCCGAGGAGACGGCCCGTCAGGCGTCGGAGAACGCCCGCAGACACCGCCTCCTGGCCGAACGACGGCGCGCCCGCGAAGCGGAACTCGCCGCCCGGGCGCGAGACATCCGCGACTACGTCCGTCTGCGCTACTCCGAATGGGGCCACTGGGAGGAGCGTGAACTCGCGGCGATGCAGGGGTACCCGTTCAAGAGTTCGCTGCGGAACGTCGTCGCCCACATGACCTATCTGCGGGAGCGCTTCGGGGCCGATGTCGTCGGGTACGGCCCGGACTACGAGTTCACGTGGCAGGGGCACCTCGGGCTGGAGGAGGCGGACAAGACACCGAACCTGACGCGCGCGCTCCTGGAGGCAGGCTTCGCCCCGGAGGAGGTCCGAGGGGCGATGGGCCACAACTTCATGCGCGTCTTCGACACGGTGCTCAAGTAGACCCGAAAAGCCGCCGCAGCGCGGGCGCCCGCCTGCCGTCCGCCGCCTGTCGTCCCTACATGAACCGCAACCCGCGCTGGCCGCTCAACCCCCGGATATCTCCCCCGACGAAGGGCGGCGTCGGCAGCCCGACAGGCCGTCCTTCACGTATCCACTCCACGTCGTTGCCGTAGGCGTTCTCGACCAGCAGGGCCGTCAGGGCCTCCACTTCGCCCCTGAACGCCGGGTCGGAGACAAGGTTCGTCCGCTCGCGGGGATCGGACTCGATATCGAAAAGCTGCGTGACGTTCCCCGCGGGGTAGTAGAGCAGCTTGTAGCGTCCGCGCCGGATCATGCGCTGGGCGCGCGGGCCCTCGCCGTGTTCGCCGTAGAGGTGCTCGCGGCGCGCGCCGCTGACGAGGGAACGTTGGTTGACGTGCGACGGGATGGGGATGCCGGCGAGATCGAGCAGCGTGGGCATGATGTCGCCGAACTCGGCGAAGCGGTCGTCCACTCGACCGGCGGGCAGGCGCGCATCGCCCCGGACGGGAAGGATGAACAGGGGGATTCGCGCCGACATCTCATAGAGGGGTGTCATGCACCAGAGACCGTGTTCACCGAGCATATGGCCGTGGTCGGAGGTGAAGACGAGGATCGTGTTGTCGAGGAGGGCGGCCTCGCGCAGGTAGCCGATGACGACGCGGATCTGGTGGTCAAGGTGCGTCAGGGTGGCGTAGAAGGCGCGGCGGGCGAGAGCGATCTCGGCAGGCGTGGCGCCGTTGAGGGCGCTGGGCCAGGCGCGCTCCTTGAGATAGGGCGGCAAGTCGTCGAAGCGGCGAGCCCAGTCGCCGATCACGGGCGCGTCCGTCTCCACGTCGCGATAAAGGTCCAGGTAGGACTGCAGGGGCGTCAGCGGCGGATGGGGCGCCGAGAACGACAGGTACCAGAAACCCGGACGGCGGGGGTCGCGCCGGCGGATGGCGCGGCACATCTCGCGCACCGCCCAGTTGATCGGGTGCGCCTCCTCCGGCAGATGCCACGGGCGCGCGACGAAGTCGTTGTGGCTCATCCCTCCGGCGTACTCCTGCCCGGCCCAGCCGCGCTCCTGCAGGTAGAGCTCCCAGTCGTCGGCGGCGCCGTCGGGAACGGCACGGTGCTGGTGTCGGCCCTGCTCTTCGAGCAGCACGTCGTCGAAGCCGAGCCGGTCCCGCTGCGGCCAGACGTGGAGTTTGCCGACGGCATAGCTCTGGTAGCCGGCGTCATGGAAGCACTCGGCAAGGGTCTTGACCCTGGGCCACTCAACGCCGTCGGTATAGACTCGGTCGCCGTGAGCGCGCGCGGTAAGGCCGGTCATCAGGCTCTTGCGGGCGGGAATGCATGAAGGGCACGTCGAGTAGGCGCGGCTGAAGCGCGTGCCGCTGCGCGCGAGTTGCGACAGCGTGGGGGTCATGGCCACAGGGTGCCCGCCCGGTCGCGTGCAGAGGTCGGGCCAGTGATCGGCGCAGATCATCAACACGTTGGGTCTGCCGCTCACAAACGCGTCTCCTTTCCAAGCCCATACGGCGAGACGAACCCCGGACCGAACCTCAGGGCCGGTTCAGCAGCCAGTGCCCCTGGGGGTTGACAAAGGCGCGCCAGTTGCGGACGCCGCGCGCCACGCCCGCCTCGTCCGTGCCGAGGATGGCCACCAGGTCGCGTTCCGGGCGTCGCAGGATGCGATAGCTTCCCGCGCCGGGATAGCGCGCATCGAGTTGCACGTCAAGGGCCTTCATCAACGCAACCGCCGGGGCGTCCTTCGCCTCGGCCACCAGGATGCGCCTTCCGGGAACACCGCCGGGGTCGTCGCTCTCGCGGAGGGGCAGAACGACTCCGGTGTCGCGCGCGACGTGGGCGGCGATCTCGCGCGCAGCGGACTTGACGGCCTCCGACGCGCCGGGGGAGACCATGACCGTCGCCGCGGGCCGCCCGTCGCGCACGAGGACCCAATCGTGCCAGGAGACCTGGATGTCCTCGCTCCGGGTGTGCGGCGCCATCTCGCGCAACAGCCCGATCACGTGGCGCTTCGCCGAATCCATATCCGGCGTCGCGTCCGCCTCGGCCACGGTGATGTGATACTCGAAGAGAGGCTGATCCTTGCGCTCCCAGCGATAATCAACGGGCTTCTCGCCGATGGGGAACGGGCCGTCCTTCTTGAACCATCGAGCCCGGTCGGCCTCGATCTGCGCCAAGCGGTCCTTCCAGGGCCCGTCGGCTCGGGCGCGCAGGCGCGGGAGGTACCACTCGACCATCCGGGCCAGATTCGCGTCATCCACGCCGTCGCGCGCCCCCTCCCAGTCGCTCGATGAAAGCATCTCCGCCGAAAGGTCCTTTGGGTCGCTCGAACCGTAGGAGATCAGCCGCTCCCCCTGCACCCCGCCGGCACGCGACCACGACATGGCGGTGAAGTCCACATAGTAGAGCCACGACTTCCAGATCGGCCCCGTGCGGACGAAGTGGGCCGGCGGTCCCTGATGGATGACCTGCCAACCGAGAATCCGGCTCTGCGCGTGAGGCTGCCGGACGGCCAGCCCCGTACCGCCGCGCGTGAAGCCGACGATGCTGTGCTCCGGCAGCTTCACCGTCCCCTCGCGCAGGAAGCGTTGGAAGTTCGGATACCCATACTGATACATCGAGAAATCGCGCGTCCATGGAGCGAAGAGGTTGGTCATCTCCGGTGTCATCCAGCCGGGGGTGGTCCAGTGCGAGCCGGGACCCATCCCGGCGGCCATGTAGGCCTTGGCGCGCGGCAGATAGCTCTTGAGGATACCCTCCAGGTCCGGTTCGTCCGTCCAGAGGGGATAGGCCATGAGGTATCCGCGTTCGGAGAGGTATTCCTGAAGCTGGGCATAGTAGTCCACAAAGGCCTCGCGCCACGGGGCGGGCCATTCCTCGAAGGGGCTCGTCACATCGCACTTGCCGCCGGTGAGGGCGCCGGCCCAGCTCTCGCCCGTGCGAATATCCAGAAGAACCAGGTTGGTGATGCCGTGCCGGATGAAGAGGTCGAGGGTCTCCTCGCCCCAGGCGGTGAAGTCCAGGCGCGGGATGGGCCGTCGCCCGAGGAGATGCCTCTTCGGGTCGCGCAGGGCGGACTGCAGGGTGACCTCGGAGTTCCGCAGACGCACCCGGGTCAGGTCGGGGTAGCTGATTGTGCCGCAGTCGCTGCCCTGGCGGCGCATCTCGCGGACGAGACGCGGTTCGGCGTGGATGCCGCCGCCCCAGGTGCGAAGTTGAACCAGGCGCGGTTCAGGCATCAGGACGGGCGCAACGTCCACGCGAACGGGTAGAGCGGCAAGGGATTCGCCGGCAGCGGTGGAGAGATGCAGGCGGCTCTCGTAACGTCCGGGGGGCAGGCCGCGCGTGTCCATCTGCACCCAGATCGTGCGCGGCCTGAAGGCATTGAGCCGGAAGGCGTCGGGGCTCTCCGCCCCGGCCGTGCCGCGCGGCAGAAGGTAGAAGGGCCCGTCGCGCGTGCCCTCGGCGAAGCCGTTGTTCTTTGCAGGGGTGAAGGGAATGACGGGGGCGCGCCCCATGACCAGCACACTCAGCGCCCCCCCCCCCCGGACGGAGTGCCGTCCGGACGCTTCAGCGGCTCCGCCGTCACGCGCGCCGAGGGGATGTCCTCGACGGATTGGACACAGAGGAAGGCGGTGTCCGTCTCGTTGCGGACGCTGGCGAACTCGATGGCCGTGAGTGTCTCCCCCGGACGAGGCCCGGCGGGCGACCAGAGCAGGCGTTGCTCCGTAGCCCCCGACCACTCGCGCCGCCAGAGCGCCACGCGACGCCCCGGCGCGGCGGCCTTCAGCAGCGCGGCGGCCTCGTCGCGTTCGCTCAGTGGATTCGCGTCGCGGACGATATTGCGGTAGCTCTGCATCACGGAGTTCTGGGAGACGAGGTCGCGCTCCTCGTAAGGGCCGTATCCGGAGAAGTACAGGCGCCCCTTGCCGATCTCGATATACCCCAGCGTCGCCCATGCCCCCGCCTTGCCGAGAAGGCTGACACCACGAAAGGCATTGAGGGCGTGCGGAGCGGTGAGCCAGCGGACGGCCTCGGGGGCATCGGCCCCGACCTCCCCCAGCAGGGCGTTGGCAGGATCAAGGGCCTCAGCGCGATAGCCCGCGCTGGAGTAGCCCCAGGACTGCGCCCCGAGCCAGGGGAATTCCTTGAGTGAACGATCGAAGGCGGAGTAGATCGCGCCGTTGGTCATCAGCACGCGCCCCCCCCCTTCCAGGTAGCCCTTCATGGCGGCGGCCTGCTCGGGGGTGAACTTGCGCGGCGCGCTGCGCAGCCAGACGACCAGACTGAACTTCGAGAACTCGGCAGGTTCGAGGAACTCGCCGCAGTCCTCGGACACGACTTCGAGGGGCGCAATGACGTAGTGGCGAAAGAAGTTCCTGTCGCCGCCGGAACGACTCCCCGATGCCACGAGGGCGACCGGTCTGCCCTGCCCCCCCGCCGCGCCGGGAAGAAGCGTCAGCGCCACGAGCACCGCCATCCACCATCGAGCTGCCATGTCGGCATCCTCCATCACCGGAGAGGCGCGGTGTCCGTACCCGCAGATGCGTCCGGGCACAGGGCGCTACATCGCGCGTCCGCGCCGTTCGCCGGAAAGGAAGCGCGTCCAGAACTGGATTCCCTTCTCCAACCCGGCCGGGTCGCGTCCATAGATCAGCAGCCGCCGGGGCGCGCTGCCCGCCGATGCGGACGCGCAGATCACGTACTCCCCGGCGGCGGGGTATCGCTCGGTCACCTGGGGCATGAGCGCCCGCCATTCCTCGGGAACCGCGCCGTGCCGCACGTCGAGAAGGATGTCCTCCGGGCCGGCCTTGTCCGCGCGCGGGCGCACACCGAAGCGCCGCTGGAGTTCGCCGGCCAGTTGCGCCGTGCCGGTCCGGTCGGCGGCAGAGGCCATGCACAGCAGAACGCGGCCCTGCTCGGCCAGGGGCCGGTTCCCATAGTACAGCGAGGGTCCCAGCTTTGCCACTGCCGGGGCGAGTTCGGCCAGCAGTGCCAGGAGAGCGGCGCGGGCGCGCTCGGCGGTCGGCACGTCGAAACGCCCGAGGCGCTCGACCCACACGAGTTGCGCGCGCTGGCGCACCAGGGGTACCAGGGAGTTCTCCTCCCCGAGGACGGCCTTCAGCCGGTCGGACGCGACGCGCGCCTGTTCGCGCGCCCCGCTCCGCTCCAGCCGTTCGATCCAGCGCCGCGCCAGAGCCGCGTACTGCGCGTCGGCCATGCCGTCGCGCATGGCCTCCCAGGCCGGAGAGCCGACCGGGCCGTCCGGCGTCGGGAAGATCACGGCGTCGAGCGGATGCCATCGGTAGTACACGTGCACGTGATAGCCGTCAAGCCCCGTTGCCGCGGCATACCAACCCGGCTTGCGGTTCTGCGCGTAGGACATCCACGTCGAACCCCAGCCCTGATACATCCACAGTTCATCGCCGGGCTTGAGGGCGCCTTCCTGCGCGCGGCGGTCGCGGTCGGCACGCGTGGTGAAAACGCCCTGGTACATGTCGAACCCCCGGCTGAGGGTTGCCATGGCTTCGGGCTTGGCCAGGGTGTTGTGGAAGGTGCTGTAGGGGCGGTAGCCGTTCTCCCGCAGCCACGGGGTGACGGATACCATCTTGGGGAACTCCGTGGCGGGTTTCTCGTCGAGGTACTTGCACCAGATGTCCTCGGCGGGGTAGCCGCGGTCTCGAAGGTACCGGGCGGCCTCGCGGATAATCCAGGCCTGGGCGGGCTTGGGCGGGAGTGTGGCATAGTTGGCGCTGAAGCGAATCATGCCGTGGCGGATCGCCGCGTCGAAGACGGGGTTGAAGGCGGAGAAATCAATGGGGGGTGGATCGCGCGGTTCCGGCGTGGCGCGGAGATACTCGGCCACCGGCTGGCCGGTCGTCGCCAGGCGCAGCAGGCCGTTGTCGCGCAGACCGGCGCACCAGCCCCAGAAGCCCTGCTCGAAGTCGGCCAGGTGTTCGCCGAGGTCTCGCGCATAGGCGTCGAGCGTGTCGAGATTCCACGCGCGTTCCTTCTCCCGCCAGCACCCCGGCAGGATGGCCAGGGAGTGCTCCGCTTCGAGGCTGATGAGGTTCGGGCGAGGCAGGGCGACCGGCCAGAGCGTAACCTCGGCGACGAGGTCGTACGCCTCGCGCTGCTGCGGAGCGATCCGGACGCGGAGGCGCGCCTTGCCCGAAGCGTCCCTGGGAGAGCGCAGCCGAATCCAAGCGGAGCGGTCCTCGCCCCTTTTCATGTCGCCGACGACCCAGGGAACCAGTTTCTCCCCCGTGCGCTCCATGCTCAGCGTCTTCTTGAAGTCCAGGGGAACGCGCTCAACGCCGAAGAGTTCGGCCTCCAGCGGAAAGGCCCCCTCCGCAGCGAGGGACACGGCGACGCCCTTCAGGTCCTCCAGGGCGCGCAGGCGGAAGCCGAAGGTCTTGGACTCGCCCTGCCCCAGGTCAAGAACAAGGCCGCGCGCGGCCTTGCCGCGCTGCGTCGGTTCGGCGAATTCATCCAAGTACACAAGGTAACCCCGCTTGGTGTCCTCCGCCTGCGGGGAGGCCACGTCCTGCGGCGGAAGCTTCTTCCATCCGCGCAGCGGTTCGAAGGCGGCTGTGTCCGGAAACCGCGGCGGGGCCGCATACTCGCCGGAGGACTTCCCCACAACGACAGCTTCCTCGTACTCGGCCAGGATCACCCCCCCGTCCATCAGCCGCTGACGGATGACATAGGTTCCCTCGCCCTCCGGCTTCCACGACGTGCCGCCCCGCCCTACGCCCGCCCGCGCCAGCGGTCCGAGGATCGTTGGGCCGATCCGGCGGAAAGGCTCGTCCGGCAGTCGTCGCACCTCCGTTTCGACCCGCGCATCAGCCAAGTCCCGCTGCGCGGAGAAGACTGCCGTCTCGATCCGCGACGCGGCGGCGTCAAAACTCAGCGCGGCCACGGCGTCGCGGCCGGCGTGAGAATACCGCTCCATCCCCCGCACCACGTGAATCCAGAAGGAAACCTCCGCCCGCCGTCCGGCCGGCAGCCCGCCAAAGACCCACTCGTAGGTCGGAATCTCGACCCCGCCCTCCCAGACGTAGAACTGCCGGAGGTAGTCGTTGGAGAAGGCAACCGCGACGCCGCGCCGGGCGGGGACGTTGACGACCCCGTTCCAGGCGCCGACATTGTTCATGAACTTGTCGCGCAACTCCTCGTACTGGCGGAAGTTGCACTTGAACCCCTCCACGCGGCGCACCCCCCGGTTGGTGGGAAGGCAGTAGAGATCGTCCGTTGTGATGCGCCGCCCCCCCGGCAGGAACCAGTTCTTGATCATCACCCCATAGTCCTTGATGTCCTCCTGCGAGGCGTTCTCAAAGACGTAGTCCACGCGCACGGTGGCGCTGCCCGGCGGAAGGGAAATCGTCTTGCGGAGGGTGACGTTGTCCTTCGAGTATTCCAGCCTGAGCGCGTGAGCCCGACCGTCGGACGGACGAAGTTCGGCGCGGTACTGCTCGAAGGTATTGCGCCGGTCGTCCAGCGCACCCCCCTCGCCGTGATAGACGGCATTCGGCCCCAGGTCCCAGTGAACCAGGTTCGTCCCGTCGGCCAGGTCCACCATCTGCCCGATGCGCCCGCCCAGATCCGGGAAGACCACCAGGCGCAGGCGCTCGTTCTGAATCACGAAGGTGCGCTCGTCGCCCTCCTTCCCCTCCACCCAGACCCCTTGCGCCGATGCCCCCGTTGCGGAAGTCGCAAGAGCCGACAGCACCAAAGCCGCGATTCCACAGACGCCGGTCGTCATGATCACTCCTCCCCCAACGGTCTTTCATTCACGATGCAACACGCATAGCATATAAGTGGTATCATTCTACCGACACCCTGTGTAGAATATCAAGCTGGACATGACCACATGGATTGCGATCGAGTCCATTGACATTGTTGGCTAGGACCGATAGACTCATCCACCAGATATTGACTACTATCGGTATCATGCCGGAGAGGCACAAGAGCCGTGCGCAGATTCCTTGTGCGTGACCAGGTCGCCGCAGAGGTACGCCGCCGGATTGCGGAGGGCGTCTATCCTCCGGGGTGCCCGATGCCCACCGAGGAACAGCTTGCCCGCGAGTTCCGCACCAGCCGCACAACAATTTCAAAGGCCCTCGGCCCCCTCCAGGAGGCGGGGATCATCGAGCAGGCGCCGCGTCGGGGCACACGAGTCCGGCCGGTGGCCGAACGCCCGCCGACCCAGGCTATCCATCTGCTCTACGCGCGCGGCGTGACGGACAAGCCGGAAGGCGCGCGCATCGCCGCCGGCGCCCAAGCCGCCTTGGCGCGGCTCAACCAGCGGTGCGAGGTCCGCCCCATCGAGTCGCCGCGCGAACTGCGGGCCGAGGCGCTGATCGGACACTGCGCCGGGGCGCTCTTCATCGAGGAACTCGGCGCGGTGGATCTCCTCAATCGCCTCGAAGAGGCGCGCTTTCCCTACGCCGTGGCAAACCTGGAACAGGACCTGCCCTTCACGAGCACCTGGGTGGATCACGGCAAGACGACACGGACGGCGGTTCGGCTGCTGGCGGCGCTGGGGCACCGCCGGATCGCGCTGTTGATGCGGCCCCCGGAGATATTCTTCTACCGCCGCGCCCTCGCGGGCTTTCGTGCCGCCATCGAGGAAACGGGCTTGCCCTTGGACGAGGGGATGATCCTCGTGAATCCGGCGAACGATTCCGCGCGCGCCTTCCAGCTGACGCGGGACCTCCTGCAGAGCGGCAGGCGACCCACGGCCATCGTGGCCGCGCGCGATTACCTCGCCGCCGGGGCCTGCGCGGCGCTCGACGACGCGGGCCTCACCGTCGGACGCGACGTGTCCGTCATCGGCTTTGACGACCTCACCTGGACGCACCATCCCCCCTTTCTGACGACCTTTCGGGAACCGACGGCGCAGTTGGGGGCGGCGGCAGCGGAGATGCTCGTCGAGCGCCTCATCTCCGGCTGGCGTCCGGCGGAAAAGCGCGAGATTGAGGCCCCGCTGGTCCTGCGCCGTTCCGTGGGCCTCTGTCCAGAACCGGTCGCGGGAACGATGCCCGACATCCTCCTGCAATGTCATCCCGGCGTCCCATGATCTCGACGCCGTCTCACCAGGAGAAAACCATGGACTCAAAGACGCGCCTGCTAACGGCCTGGAGCTTCCGCGAGCCCGACCGTGTGCCGATCGAGATGTACCTGTACCCGCCGGCGCGAGAACTCCCGGACGCCGACAAGATCGCCGCCTTCCAGCGCGACGAGGCCGACAACTTCTGCGCCGTGCCCGGTTTCGATTGGGGCTTTCTGGGACTGGACACGACCTGCAGCGAGGAGGTTATTGAGGACGTCCCGGGGCAGTTCAAGCGGCTCCTGCGGACGCACCGGACACCGGCGGGCGACTTCACGTCCATCACGAAGCACGTCCACGGCGACGCGGACCCCCATGACTTCCACTGGGAGAAGCGCTTCATCGCCACGGTGGAGGACTTCCGCCGCATAGCCCTGGCGCAGCGGCACCCGAGGCCGTTCAACGCGGCCCGATACAACGAAGGTTGCGCCAGGGTGGGCGCGCGCGGCCTTCCCTGCACGGGTCTCTTCCACCCCCTGGGCTCTCTGGTGCGCAACAGCGCAATGGATGAAGTTTACTCCTGGATGATGACCGAAGAGCGGCTGATGACACGCTACCTTGACGCCTGCGCGGAGCAGGTCTGCGCCTCCATGGAATCGCTGCGCGAGGCGAAACCGGCCGACCCGCCGGTCTTCATGACGTACGCCCTTGAGATGCTGATCCCCCCCTGGCTGGGCCCGAGTCACTTCGATCGCATGGTCTTTCCCTTCGACCGGCGCATCAACGACGCCATCCATCGGATCGGCGGACGACACCGGGCTCACTGCCACGGAAACAGCGGCGAGTTCCTGGAACGCTTTGCGGACATGGGCGTGGACGCCGTCGAGCCTTTGGAGCCGCCCCCCTACGCCGACAACTCCCTGGCGCGCGCCAAGAAACTGGTCGGGCGACGCATGCTCCTCTCCGGCAACGTCATCTCGCAGGCCTTCGCGCTCGACACCTTCCAGATCGCCGACGTGCGCGACCTGGTGAAACAGGCCATTGACGAAGGCGCGCCGGGCGGCGGCTTCACACTGAAAACGACCGGCGGCGCCGTTGGGAACGGCAAGACCCGCGAGCAGTGTATCAAGAGCATCCGCTGCGCTCTGGCCATGATCGAGGCGTGGCGG
>JAKJEM010000020.1:0-9978 GCA_022705425.1 Planctomycetota bacterium | reverse complement strand
CCCCCAGACGCCCTCGGAGAACCCGCCATGCTGATTGACATCCATGTCCACGCCGCCTGGCCGCGCCATGCCAAGGTCGCGCGCGCAGCCGGCTCGCGCTATCCGACGCCGGAGCGCCTGATTGAGATGATGGACGCCCACGGCATCGCGCGCGCAGCGCTGATGTGCGGCGTAAGCCCCGAGTGCCGCTACACCGTGGTGCCGCCCGAGGAAACGCTCGCCATCGCCGCGCGCTACCCCGACCGCCTGATCCCCTTTGCCAACCTCGACCCGCGCTGGGTATCCAACAGCCCTTCCGCCGATTTCCGGGGACTTCTGGCCGCCTATAAGGAACTCGGCTGCAAGGGGTTGGGCGAATACACCCCGAATCTGCCCCTCGACCACCCGCTGAACCTGAACCTCTTCGCCCAAGTCGAGGAAGCGCAACTTCCCCTCATCTTTCACCTGGCCCCGCAGGAAGGGGGCTACTACGGGTGTGTGGACGAGGTGGGCCTTCCCCGACTGGAGCGGGTGCTGCGGGCCTTTCCAAAGTTAACGCTGCTCGGACACTCGCAGCCCTTCTGGGCGGAGATCAGCACCGACGTCCTGCGCGAGGGACGCCGGGTCTCCTACTCGGAAGGCCCCGTTACGCCGGGCCGGGTGGTCGAGCTGATGCGCCGTTACCCGAACCTCTGCGGCGACCTCTCGGCTCAGAGCGGACTCAACGCCATCCGACGCGACCCGGAATTCGGACGGCACTTTCTTGAGGAGTTCCAGGATCGTCTCTTCTTCGGTACCGATATCGCCAGCGACCCGCAGGAGCTTCCGATCGTGGCACACCTGCGCGCGCTCGAAGCCGGGCGGTTGATTTCGCGCGCGGCCTATGAAAAGATCGCGTGGCGTAACGCCAACCGTCTGCTCAATCTGGGGATCACGGAACCCTGACCCTCGCACTGACCACCCGCGGAGAGACCGAACATGTCCAAGACCGCCGCCCTGAAGGCGCACGCCGTCGCCGCCGACCGTGTGGACCTGTCCTGGGAGGCGCCGGCGGAGGCACACGAGCACCGGGTGTACCGGTCTCTCGCCCCGCGCCCTCCCGCCGCCGGCGATAACGACTGGATCGCCGCCGTGCGAGAACCCCGCCTGGCCGACCGCCATCTTGAGGCCGGACGGCGCTACCACTACCTCGTGGAATCCCTCGACGCCCATGGCCGAATCGCGCAACGCTGTCGCACCGAAACCGAAACACCCCCGGCGGGGCTGCGACTCGAACGCGCCGGTTCGCGCCTGACCGTCCGCGGCGATGCCTTCACCGTCGCCTGGGACATGGCCCACGGGGGCGAAATCGTCGAAATCCGGCAATACGATGGCGATTCGTGGCTTCGCCTCAATAGCGATGCCCCCCCCACCGTTCCGGGGATGGTTGTCCGGGGCGTCCGGGGCGGAACCTTCCCCGTAAGGAACTACCGGGCCCGGCGTGTGGTGGTGGAACGCTGCGAGCGCGAGGAAATGCGCTTCAGCTTCGAGGTGGCCCTGCCCGGCCTCACAATCGGCTTCCGCTACATCCTCTTCCGTGAGGGGGTGCTCTTCTGCGAACTGACGATGCCGCAGCGCCGGCTCTCGCGCGGGCGCACACAGGGCGTGGCGGCCGAGCGCGCGATGACGACGCTGGACGGCTACACCTTCGAGATGGGACTGCGCGTGAACCCGGCGCTGCTCCGGACGCGGGCGGCATGGGGGTACAAGACGCGCGACTACGGGGAGACGCGCGTCGGGCTGGCGGCGACGGCCCAGGCGCGCGACGCGCGCCGCCTCTTCGCCATGGGAATGCTGGACTACGGCGTGAACCCCGATGGCGGCTTCACCAATCACGCGGAGTTCTTCATCGAGGATTCGCCGCCGGAGGGGGCCGCGTCGCGCTTCGGTGGAGACGGGCGCGGCGGCTTCGCTTTCGAGTGGCGGTTCACCGGGAAGTCGTTACGAAAGATGTTCTTCCTGCCCTGGGACATGGGCTTCTTCCGGACGCGCTGGGGGTTGTGCCTGGGCGCTTCGCGCAAGGGACCGTCCGGACGGGTGCCCTTCTCGCGACAGGACAGCCTGATCGGGGCCCGGATTCTGCACACCGGCCCCGGTCAGGGCGTACCGCCCGACGCGCGCCGCCGCTGGCCGTACAACGTTCCTCCGGCCGACCTCATCGAGCGCCAGTACGCGGGACTTCCTTCGAACGCGCACGTTCGGGATGCCGCCCGCCAGGGCGCGAACGTCATCGTCGTGCACCAGGGCTGGATGCGCTCCGGCGGCAGCAATTGCGAGCCCCCGGCCGACTACATCCCGCGCAACCCCCGCGACCTGCGGCGTTTCGTCGCCGCCTGCCGGCGGCATGGGATACGCGTCGGGCTCTACATGCGCGGCGTCGAGAAGCACGCCTTCTTCCAGCCCTATTTCGAGGAGTTCCTGCGCCGGGACATAGACGGGCTGTACGTGGACTGGAATTCCCCCTTCACGCTGGGACAGCAGAACTGCTCGCCCCTCCATTTCTCGGCTTTGGCGTGCTATCTCTTCGTCCGGGCTCTTCGCGAGCGCGTTGGAGACGGCGGCTTCCTGATTTCGCACAGCGGCATGAGCCCCACGATGCTGGCCTTCGCCCCCTTCGACGCCTATCTTCCGGGGGAATGGCGCACACAGAAGCAGGAGTTCCACGCCTCGCCCGAGCGGGCGCTGCTGCACGGGTTCGCCTCGTGCATTGCCACGAACCCCATCTACAGCCGGACCTTCGCCACGCCGCGCGCGGCCGCCTTCAACGCCGGGCTGGGCTTCCATCCGCACGTCGGCCTGCCTTGCGGCGCGCCGCTCAATCGCCGTCACCACATGGCCGGCGTGTGGAAGATTCTCTCCGCCGCGCCCGTCGAGCGCGCCACGCTCTACAATAACCTCAACGAGAACTTCCGCGCGTCCGTTCCCTCGCGCCGCAGCCTCCACACGACGACCTACCGCATCAGCCGCGATCAGGTCCTGCTGCTGACGGCGAACCTGGGACCGCGCGGCGGAGGCGAGATCCGGCTGAACATGGCCGGCCTGGGGTTGACGGGAAGCTACGCCGTAACGGAGTTGCGCGCCCAGCCGGGCGGGCCGCTCGTGCGTCGCGCGCGCGGCGTGACGTCTGACGGCGTGATCCGCCTGCCGACGCTCGATCGGTACGCGTACATCGGGCACCGTCTGCAACGCCTTCCAGCGCGACGCGGCGCTCGCCGGCCGTGTATAATGCCCGCCGTGTAGCGCACGTTTCAGGGAGGAGAATGCCATGACGATTTCCCGAGGGTCTCTGCGGGCGCTGGCGCTTTTCGCGCTGTTCGCGGGGCTGACGGCCTTCGCCCAGAACTCCGTGCCGCTGGCCGTTGAGGGCAAAGCGGCAGCGGTGGTCGTAGTGCCGGACGGCGCGGACGGGCGCTCGCCGGAGTGGCGCGCGGCGGCGCTTCTGACCACGCACCTGGCGCTCATGTCCGGCGCGCGCCTGGAGGTCAAGCGCGAGCGCGACCTGGGAACGGTGCGCCTGATCGGCGGACGCCTGGTCCTGGCCACGCCCGTTCCGGCGCAGGGACTGCCGGGAGAAGCGCTGCTGGGAACGGAGGGCGTGCCGGGTGAAACCGCAGGCGCGGCGCGCCAAACGCCGAGCTTTCTCCTCGTGGGCGCCGGCAACCTGACGAAGATGCTCGGAGCCGAGGCTGAGGGCGTCGGTGTGGGCGGCATCCGACTGAAGACCTTTCCGAACGCCGTCGTCCTGCTCGGCGGCCCAACCTCGACGCCGGGGGAACCGGGCGACGACGCCGAAGGCGTGCGTTACGCGGCGATCGAACTCCTGGAGCGCCTCGGATGCGGCTATCTCTGGCCCGGCCCGACGGGAAAGGTGGTCCCGAAGCGCGCCACCGTGTCCGTTGAGCCCCTCGACGTTCGCTACACCCCCTCCATCCGCTGCCGCCACATCCGCGTCAGCGGCTGGTCGGACCGCAGCGATACGGGACTCAAGCACCTGGGCGTCACGCAGGAGCAGATCGCGGAGTGGCAAAAGGCGCGCGCAGAGATTGACGGACCTCCGCCCGAGCGCGAGGACCTCAAGGCGCTGAACTGGACCGGCTGGCAGCGCCTGGGCGGACGACTGCCGTCCTTCGGCCATGCCGGAGGCGGTTTGCGCGACGGGGCAAAGCACATGAAGGAGCACCCGGAATGGTTCGCCCAGCAGGCCGACGGCACGCGCGACCAGGGGGGCGACAGCCGATGGCGGCTCTGCAAGTCGAACCCCGAGTTGATCGCCTTCGTGGCCAATGACATCATCGAGCGCGTCAAGGCGGACCCAACCCTCACCCTTGTGTCCCTCGATTCCAATGACGGCGGCTCGAACACCGGCTTCTGCCTGTGCGAACGCTGCAAGGCCCTCGACCCGCCCGACGGGCCGAAGATCCAGTTGATGACCTTCGGCCAGCGCCTGCGGCCCGACCAGCCCGCGCGCAAACGCGAGATGATCGAGTACGTCTCCCTCACCGACCGGATGGTCTTCTACTGGAACAGCATCGCCGAACGGGTGACGCAGGTCCACCCGAACGTGCAGTTCGGCGTCAGTGTCTACAGCGCCTGGACGAACCCGCCGGTGAAGCGCAGGCTGCATCCGAACCTCCTGACGCGCTACGTCCCCGGCGATACGACGCAGCTCAAAGGCTGGCAAGAGGCGGGGTTGCGGCAGGTCTTCTGGCGTCCGAATATCCTGCTCTTCAACCGCCGCGACGGGAAGTTGAAGTCCTTCGTCGGGCCGCTGTGCGACGCCATGCGGACCTTTGCGGATGTCGGCATCCGGCAGACGGACTTCGACTCGATCATGAACAACTGGGCGACGGCAGGGCTGAGCTACTACGCGGCGGCGCGTCTGAACTGGAATCCGCGCCTTACCGCCGATGAGATCATTCGCGACTACAGCGTGCGAGGCTTCGGCCCGGCCGCCGAGCCGGTGGCGCAGTACTTCTCCCGCATCGAGTCCCTCTCGCGCAAGGGGATCAAGGGCAGTCATGCCGCTCCGGAGGACTATGTTTACACGCCGGAGACGACGGCGGAGCTGCGGGGCCTCCTGAACGCCGCCGACGCGGCCTCCGGCGGCGACGCCGAGATTCGAGCGCGCATCGCCTTCCTGCGGATGGGCCTGAACTACACGGAGTTGCACGAACGCCTTGACGACATGGCGCGGCGCGCCCAGGCAAGTGAGCCGGGCCTTGACCGGACCTCCGCCCGGCAATGGCTGGACCTCAACTACCTCCTGATGATGGACATCATGATCGGGCAGGAGATGGCGGTGAACGTGCCGGCGATCACCTGGGGGAGCGGCGGATTCGCCAAGTGGCGTCCCCTGCCGCCGCCTCCGGCGGGACTCTCGAAGCCTGCCCTGACCGATCGTCTTCGCGATCCGGCCTGCCGTCAGACCGGACGCGAGGACAGCCTCGAAGCGCTGCTGAAGGTCTTCCGGCTGACGCCCTGAGGGACGCGACGCTCAGGCGTCGTACTTGTAGAGAACCGAGGCCAGGACGGCCATGCCGCCGCGCCACGTGTCCTCCCACGTCTGCCCGGTGAAGGAGACCGTGCGGGGCCCTTCCCGCCGCGTGCCGGGGATAAGGCAGTACTCGTCGGCGATGCGCGACTGGCGGAACTCCGTGGTGAAGGTGATCGGCGGAGGGATGCGGATGGGCGGGATGCGGTCGCGCCGGGCGAAGGCCTCGCGCACCCCCGCGATCAGCAACGGATGCACCCGCGCCGGGGGCAGGCACAGCGCCCCGTGCAGATTGTGCGATTCCTCGACCTCCACGGTGACCACCGGACCTTCCACCCACTCGCGCGCTTCGGCGCAGGCGGCGGTGTCGCCGGAGAGGAAGATGACGGGAACGCCCCGGCTGCCCGCCAGTCCCCCGAAATACCCCAGTTCGCCGGCGGGCCGTCCGTTGATCCAGAAGCCGGTGATGCTGTTGCTGCTGCCGGTGTGGGCGCGCACGGCGTTGGCCAACCCCGTTCGCGCGTGCTGTCCGACGAAGAGCACGGCATCGAAGGGGCGCAGATCGAGCACCGCGTGCGCGGGGATGCCGCGCGCCAGCTTGGCCGCCGGATGGAGGGACGCCAGGTCCACCGGGTGCGCTTCGTCAACGACGATCTCCTCGATACCGGCCTGAACGCAGCCTTCGACGACAGCGTTGATCTCCCCCATCATCAGGGCAAGTTGGTCGGCCATCGCCGCAGGGGGAACGGTCCTGCCGAATCCGCCGTAAACGCACCCGCTGACTCCCTCGAGGTCGGTCATCACCAGAGCTTTCATCTTCCTCTCCTGGAATCCTCCGCCACGTGAAGTCCCTTGTCCCGCGCCCGCCGGGCTACGGGGCGTGGAAACGCGCGGCGCAGCGGGAACAGATGTAATAGCCGGGGCCGCCCAGGATCTGGTGGGGCTGGCCGCAGTGGGAGCAGTTGACCACGCGCCCCGCAACGGGCACAGCGGACGGCGGCGCGACGGGTTCCGGCTCAACGACCGGCGTCGGCGACGACACGCTGCCGGCAGCAGTGGACGCAACCCCCGGCCTTGCCGCGCCGGCGGGGACCTCGGGCGCGGACGGCGGCGCCGCAGAGACCGGCGGCGCGGAGGGCATCGGGGCCGTCCCTCCCGCGAAAGGCGGCGGAGCGACCGGAGGCATCGGCGCAGCGTACGGCGGCCCGAACTGCGCCAGGAAGTAGAAGGGATAGGCGCGATACCACAGCAGGAGCGGCTGGAAGAGCGTCTGATGAATCACCGGCGCCAGGCCAATGCAGCAGGTGCAGCAGGCGGCAAGAATCGCCAGCGCGATGTACCCGATCACCCAGGCGACGTTCAGCAGCGCATAGAGAACAAACGCCGGAAGGTTCCCGGCCGTCAGACGGAGAAGTTCCCGCCATGCATCGAGAACACCGAGCCCGCGCAGATACATGATCGGAGCGACAAGGTTGCCGTACAGCCAGCGCACGAGGAGAAAGAAGAGGATGAGCGGAACCGCGAGCAGCCCGGCGATCAGAATGATGCCGACCATCTCCGGGGCGAAGACGCCGACGCGCAGGAAGGACCACGCGGAGAGGGCGGCCGCCAGGAATATCCCCCCCAGCACAAGAGCGGCCGCGAGGTCAATGGCGATACGCCCGACAAAGAAGGCCCCGGCAAAGCTCCCGGCGCGCCGCCAGGGTTCCACGAGCGCCGCGCGGCGGCGGGCCACGTCGTCCATGTAAACATAGAGAGCGCGGGCGCCGATATACGTGATGATGAGATAGAGGCCGAGCGCGATAAGGAGGGCGACGGCGACGACGGCAAGGTTGGCTTCGATGTACTGCGCCGCGTGCGAGACGTCGCGGCTGGGAAAATCGAACCGCGCGCGCGGCATGTGAGGCTTTCCCGGCACGCCGCCGTGCCAGTACGGCGCCGAGAGGAAGGCCACAAAGCCGAGGACCAGCCACTTCTCGAAGCCGAAGGGGAAGAGCATGCCCTTCACGTGATCCCAGGCCCGTCCGGCGGGTTCGAGGACCTCGACGCTGTGCGGCGGCGCGCCGTTGGACATCCCTTTTCCTCCATGCGCGCCCGCGCGCGGCCGGGGCGCGTGCGCGATCAGGGGAAGCGCTTGGCCAGACTCTGCGCGATTTGGTCGGCCTCCTGCGGCGTCGCAACGCCTGTCGGCCATACGGCCAATCCGCGCGGATCGAGCTGGTCGCACAGCGGCAGAATCTCATCCCGCGGCACGAAGACGAGCACCGGCTTGCGCGCTTTCTGCACAAGCCGGAGCATGTCGAGCTTCGCCAGCGCGCTGGGTGTGCCGGCGCCGGGGGTGAACTGAACGGCCGTGATGTGCGGGGAGCGCGCCAGCGCCTCGGCATGGCGCGCGGCGGCGGGACCGTCGAGATGGAAGGCGCACCGCCCGGCGCGCCGCGCCTGCTCCTCCAGCGAGGGCATGCACACGTCGCCGAAGTCCTCGGGACCGATCAGCGCATTGAAGTCGCACGTTGGGACGGTATGGGGCACGCTCGACCAGGTGTTGAGCCACTGGATGACTCCGGCGCCGTGGGCGAGCGGAATCTCGTGCAGCGCCGCAAAGACACGCTCCCAGGCGTCCACCACGCGCGCGGCGGCGGCCTTGACGGCGTCGCGCCGGTCAAAAAGGTCCATGCACAGCCGGTCGGGGCCGCGCAGATTCGAGAGCGCGTCCACGCCGCCGGTGAGGTCGGGGAAGCAGAAGAGGTAGCGTCCGGCGGCATCGCGGGCGATGTGCTCGGCCAGGGCCAGCACGCGGCGCAGCCAGAGGTTCTCCAAATCGAGTTCAAAGGAAGGCGGAGAGTCCCAGTCGCGGATGATCGGTTCCTGCCAGGAGGTCTGCTCCGATTCGGAGGTATGCGTCGGCGCGCCGAGAAAGGCCGCCATGGCCACCGGGCCGATATCGGCGCGAATGACCGGAAGGGTCTCGGCGGGGTAGTGGGTGGACTCCACCTGCCGTCGCCGGACGGCCAGCCATTCCGCCGGACGGTCCATAAGGTCGAAGGACTTGCTCCAGTTGATGTCGCGACGCTTGGGAACGGGACAGACCAGCAACGGGCGCGCGCTCTCGAATCGCCACCACGCCTCCCAACGGCGCGCCGCTTCGGGAAAGTCGGGCTTGAATTCGAGCGGTTTGTCGGCAATGGCGGCAAGACGGCGCGACCATGCGGACTTGCGAGCCGGCGTAATGGGCGAAAGCGGAGAGGTCCGGGATGCCATTCGAGAAGCCTCGCCATGCAAGATGTTCGTGCTGCCGGGCCCGCGCCCGACGCGGGGAGTTTCGCACGAGGGCGATTCGCTGTCAACTGCGCAAAGGGGGAATCGGCGTTTACAGCGCATCGGAAGGCAGGTGGGATTGATTGGTGGTATACTCCGGACGATGGACGACCGACGACCCTCCTTCGCTGAAGAATTCGGAGGGCAAGTGGACAACTGCGTTGCGACGACGGGTGAGGCGGAAGGGAGCGAAACGATGACATCGCGGGAACGCGTGCGGACGGCGCTGCAACACCGTGAGCCGGACCGGGTGCCGCTGGATATCGGCGCGACAGAGTCCTCCGGAATGACGGGGATGGCCTACGGACGGCTGCGGCAGCACCTCGGGCTGAAGGGGCGTACGCGGCTGTTCGACCCCTGGCAGCAGGCGGCGCTGATCGAGCCGCCGGTGCTGGAGGCGCTGGAGATTGACGCCGTGCCGCTGCACTTCGAGCCGCGCCGATGGAAGGCCTCGCGTCTGCCGGACGGCGCGCCCTGCGAGATCCCGGCGGGCTGGGCGGAAGTCTTCCTGCCCGACGGCTCCCGCGAAGTCCGCGCCCCCGATGGACGCCTCTCCGCCCGAATGCCGGCGGGCGGTTTCTACTACGAACCCGGCGAGCCGCCTCTGGCGACGCTCACGGAACTCTCCCTCCTGACGCCGGAGCATCCGGCCATCGCCTCCTTCGACCTGCCGGGCTTCTCCGACGAGAGCTGGACCGAGCGCGCCCGCCGAGCCAAGGCCCTTCACAAGACCGGCCGCGCCGTCGTCGGGAACCTCTGCTGCCATTTTCTGGCGGCAGGCCAGATACTCCGCGGCTACGAGACGTTCATGTGCGATCTGGCGGCCGAAGAGGACCTCGTCCGCGCGTTGATGGAGGCTCTCTGCGCAGCCTACGAGGCCCGGGCCGCGCGCTACGTCGCCGAACTGGGGAAGTGGCTCGACGTCATCCTGGTCAATGACGACCTGGGGACGCAGAGCGGACCGATGATCCGGCCGGAGACCTATCGCCGCCTTATCAAGCCTTGGCAAAAGCGCTTCTTCGGTCACCTGCGGGCCATCTTCCCCGGCGCGCTGCTGATGCACTCCTGCGGCGCGATTTCGGAGTTCATTCCGGACCTGATCGAGTGCGGTGTCCAGGCGATCAACCCCGTTCAGATCAGCGCGGCGGGAA
>JAKJEM010000209.1 GCA_022705425.1 Planctomycetota bacterium | reverse complement strand
TGCGGGGCGTGGGGATGGATCTGCGGGACGCGGTGAGCCTTTACCGGGAATTGCGGGGGCTGGTGCCGCGCATCCGGAAGAGCCTGAACGGGCGTGCGCTGGGGTGGTATAAGGTGAAGGGGAGGGAGATCGAGCTGCTGGCGTCGATCTTCGGTCTGGTTGACAGCCGGGACGTGGAGGTGATCCGGGCGCGGTTGGCGGAGAAGGGGATGACGCCGGAGGAAGTGGAGGCGCAGGTGCCGGCTGAGATCAACGCGCTGGTGGAGATCCGCCGGAACAGCCGGATGAAGATGCCGGTGAAGGTGTTGACGCATGAGCTGGGGCATCTGATCGACGCGCTTCCGGATGACGCGGCGCGGGGGCGGGGCAACATATTGGGGCACGTGGCGGCGTTGCACCGTTACATGAAGCAGACGCTGCCGAGGGCGCCGGGCGAGGCGGGCGAGGTGGGCGCGGAGGAGAAGGCGCGGCTGTGGTCCGAGGCGGAGAAGATGGCGGAGCGGGATCTGGGCAAGGCGCGGGAGTGGGTGGAGGAGATCCGCGCGGAGGTGAAGGGTCTGGAGCGGGTGCCGGTGAGCGCGGAGGACATCAAGGGCATCCTGGGGCTGGAGGGGAAGGAGCGCACGCCGGAGCTGTACGCGTGGTTCGCGCGGCAGGATGACGGGACGAAGAAGGACATCCTGAAGAAGGCGATGAAGGGGCTTGTGGACGAGCGTGCCGAGGGCGGCGCGGTGCGGGAGGTGTTGCGCACGGTGGTGACGGGGACGCGCATCCGGACGGAGAAGACGTATTCGCGGGCGGACGTGTCGAAGCGGTTCAAGGAGCTGCTGCGCAAGGCGGTGGAGGATTTGCGGCTGATCGAGCGGGACGCTATCGTGGCGGAGGCGCGCGCGGCGATTCCGCTGTGGCGGGGGGTCGAGGCTGCTGAGAAGTATTTCGAGCGGCCGGAGGAGATGTACGCGGAGCTGTTCGGGATGTTCCTGAGCGATCCGGGGTGGATGGAGAAGAACGTGCCGACGGCGTTCCGGGCGTATGTGGCGTACATGGACGTGCGGCCGGAGGCGGCGAAGGCTTACCGGCTGTGGCTGAACGACAGGCAGAACGGGACGGCGGAAAAGAAGCACGTCGACCGGCTGAAGGAGGCTTGGGCGGCGCGGGCGGAGGATGACCTGGCGAAGCTGGAGCATCTGCGGAAGAAGGCCACGGCGGCGCAGGAGTGGCAGGGGTTGCGGTATTTCCTCGACCGGCGTATGGGGCCGGTGTACGCGGCGACGCGCACGCTGGCGCGGCTGGCGCGGACGGACATCGCGCGGCGGGTGGCGGCGGGCGAGACGGACCGGGGCGCGGCCGGCGCGGAGCTGGCGGCGCTGGAGCGCAGGACGGACGGGATCGCGGCTGGCGTGAAGGATGTGCTGCACCATCAGAACACGATACGGCTGATGCTGGCGGACGTTCGGGGGCGGGTGAGCGGTCCGCTGCGGGACGCGGGGCTGGACTGGACGCAGCTGGCGGAGTTCGCTTTTCACAACCGGGTGCGGTATGAGCTGGACGGGCGCGCGGCGGCGTTCGGGTGGGCGCCGGAGACGAGCGGGAGGCGGCTGGAGGAGATGAAGGCCGGCATGACGGAGGCGCAGTGGGAGGCGCTGGGCGGGGCGTGGCGGG
>JAKJEM010000208.1 GCA_022705425.1 Planctomycetota bacterium | reverse complement strand
TCTGGCCTGCCATGTCGCCCTCGGCGTCGGCCAGCACCCTGGCGTCCTCCTCCGTCATCCCCGGGTTCGCCGCCATGATCTCCGGCAGCCGTTTTGCGGAGTATGCCACGGACGCCTGCGCGTAGGAAGCCGCGTAGGAATACGTGGTCGCCGACCCGTAGGACGCAGCCTTCGCTCCAAGTTGCTCCCACCTGGCGGCACGCTTCAGCACGTCCGCCCCGGTGGAGACGCCGGTCCTCAGCGCCGCCGCCGCCGTCGATCCCGTCATCCCCCTCCCGGAGGCTTCCAGTACCGCCCCCGCGCGTCCCGCCGCCGCCCCTCCCTTCGCCGCCAGCATGGTGGCCGCTATCTGCCCGCCCAGATTGGCTAGGTCGAGGCCGATGGTGGCCGCGGTGCCGGGGGTCCCTCCCCCGAGCTGCTCGCCCATCAGCATCCTGCGCGCCTCCTCGTCCCGCACCTGTTCCTTGCCCCATTCCTTGAGCGGCTTGATCGTATTGAGGGTCAACGCCTGCGGGATCGATGCCAGTTGCTGGACGAAGGCGGACGATGCCGCCGTCTCCGCGTTCCGCAGGAACGTGAGCGCCTTGACGGTGGACGGGAGGTTTCCGAGGTGGTCCTTCAATGCGTCCATCCTGGCCACGTCGCCATCGAGCTTCCCGCCTTCCTTCGCCATCCAGACCAGCGGGTTGGCTTCGTTCGGCGTCTCGATCTCGGCGCCCGTGACCGCCTCGACCGCGCCTCCGGCGATGTTATACGCCGTGGCGATCCCCTTTTCCAGCGACCACCCTTTCCACCACTTGTCCCTGCCGAGGTCCCTCGTCCCGGCTTCGAGGTAGGACGCGAGCGCCCTCGGGGCGGCGGCGGCGCGGGCCTCGTCGAAGCGCGCCAGCTCGGCCTCCTTGCGTTCGTCGGGAAGGTCGGCGTTGTTGATGGCCGCACGGACCTTGTCGGCGTTCTCCTTGCCGAACAACATCGACGGGTTTACGGCGACGGCCGTGCCGCCAGGAACCTCCGTCAGGCGGATGGGTTCCTTGTCGTCTGGGTGCCACGCCGCGTAGTCGAGGAACAACCGGTAGGCGTCGAGCGCCTGCCGCGGCTTCAGCCCGGTCCTCTGGGCGATCCTGGTGACGTTTCCCGTGGCGGCGAGTTCCTCCTTGGTCGGTCCCGCCGCATCCCGCGCCCCCTCCATCGCGTCGCGCACCATCCCGGCGGCGACCAAGGGGGGCGGTGTGTAGGCGAGTTTCCTGGCGTTCTCGAGCGCGGTGCCGGCCACCCCGACCACCGCCTTCCGTCCCTCCCTGAGCATGTCGGAAACCGTCATGTCGGCCAACCCTGGCCGCTTCCCGTCCTTGTACCTGACGGCGACCACGCCGTCGCCGCTTTCCTCCTCGTTTACCTCAAGCCCGATCTTCTGCAAGTTGGCCGCACCGAACCGGTCGACGCCGAGCGACGACGCCTCCTTCATCGCCTCGTTGAACTGGTGGGCCAGCAACGTGTTACGCATCTGGTCGCGGACGGCCAGCGCGCGGAGCTTGGCCTCGGGGGTGGACCTTTCCCCCGTCGCCATTACCGCCTTGCGGTAGTCCTCAGGGTCCTCGACCGACGGGTGTACGAGGATGGCGCCGTCGACTACCGCGGCCTGCCGTCCGGCCGGGTCGCGCAACCACCCGGACAGGTCCGGGTCCG
>JAKJEM010000207.1:349-1739 GCA_022705425.1 Planctomycetota bacterium | reverse complement strand
GCCCCCTCTTCGATCGCCGTCTCGAAGTCCTGCGTCATCCCCATGGACAGCCGGCCCGCTCCTCCCTCGAAGGGTCCCGCCTCGTCCCGCAACTCGCGCAACCGCCGGAAGACCCTGCGCGACGACTCCGCCTCCGCCGAAAGCGGCGCCATTGTCATCAACCCCGCCAGCCGAAGCCCCGGCATCCTCCGCGCCGCCTCCAGCAGCGACCCAAGCTCCCCCGCCGAGACGCCCACCTTCGACGCCTCGCCGCTCACATTCACCTCGACCAAGCACGACAGAACGCCCCCCCGCGCCGCCGCCGCGTTACCCACCGCCTCCGCAAGCCTAAGGCTGTCAAGGGAATGCAGCAGTTCGATCACCCCCGCGACCTTGCGGACCTTGTTGGTCTGCAAGTGCCCGATCAGATGCCACCGTATATCCAACCCCGCCAGTGCTTCGCGCTTGCGCAGCAGCTCCTGTACGCGGTTCTCTCCGAAATCGCGCACCCCCAGTTCGTGGAGTACCCGCGCTTCCTCCGGACCCACCGACTTCGTAACGGCAACGAGCGTAATCCCTTCCGGCGCGCGACCCACCCGCGCCGCCGCCGATGCCATCCGCGCGCGCACGCGCTCCACATTCCGGCGAATGATCTCCGGCGAAATCATAACCCACCTCACCACACCTGTTTCCACACCGCGCCGTGCCCCCCTGTTTTCCACTTGACGCGGCTGCCTTAAGCATATACATTGCTTTTAACAGTGGCAAGAGAAGAAGATAGAACAATCTGACATCACGCGGCGCGAGACTCAGGGGAGGAAGCCATGCCGACGACGACGAAGCGCGAGATCGCGGAGCGTGTCGCCCAGCAGACCGGCCTGCCGCAGGTGGCCGTCAAGCAGGTCATCCAGATGCTGTTCGACGAGATCATCACCGAAGTCGCCACCGGTAACCGCTTGGAGTTCCGGGACTTCGGGGTCTTCGAGGTGGTCGTTCGGCGGCCCCGCACCGGGCGCAACCCGCGCACCGGCGACAAGGTTGCCGTGCCACCCAAGCGCGTCGTTACCTTCAAGATGGGCAAGATCATGAAGGATCGCGTCACGGCGACAGAGACCAAGCCCTCGGAACCGACAACGCCCACGCCGCCGACACCCGCCACAGCCAGCAGCACCAGCGCCGCCACCCCCGTGACCGCCAGCGCCCTCTCCCAGTGCAACGGACGGAATGCCACCGTCAGCGTGTGCCGGCCCGGTGGGATGTGAAGCCCCATCAGCGCCAGATGCGTCCGGTGCAACGCCACCGGGCGCCCGTCCAGCGTCGCCCGCCAGCCCGGATGCCATATCTCGCTCAGGACCAAGTACCGCGCCTCCCCCCCCGGCGTATCCAGTGAGAGACGCAGGACGCCATCGCG
>JAKJEM010000207.1:0-316 GCA_022705425.1 Planctomycetota bacterium | reverse complement strand
CCCCGCTCTGCGGCAGGGCCGGCGCCGACGCCTTCGACGACGCCGCGCCCAGCGCCACCGCCACCCGCAGCCCGCGCCGCTCGCGCACGGCCTCTCGCATGGCCCCCTCGTCGCTCACCCCCACCACCTCATCGCACCAGAAGGCCCGCCCCCGCGCAAAGGGGTTCTCGATGACGTAGAGGTCCGTCGTCGCCATCCCTCGATAGAAAGCAAAGGCCGGCTGCCGTTCGAAACGCGCCAGCGTCCTGAACTCGGGATTCGGCGACGCCACAGGACTGATGAGATACCGCGCCGAAAGCGCGCTCAACAGGTCCCA
>JAKJEM010000206.1 GCA_022705425.1 Planctomycetota bacterium | reverse complement strand
GAGTTCCGTCCGGAGTTCGAGTATCTCGACCGTATGCATTATGTGGACATCTGTGATCCTGCGTCGGACGCGCGCGCGGCGGGGTATCTCGATGGCTATGCGCGTCCCAGGGGTGTGACGGCGATCCTGGATGCGGCGGTGCGGCTGGGGGAGCGGAATCTGGGGATTCTGCGGATTGAACACGTGGGACGGGCGCACGCCTGGGAGCCGGATGAGGTGGACTTCGCGTGCCACGTGGCGAGCCATCTCTCGGCAACGCTGGAACGCCGAGAACGGCGGCGGGTGGAGGCGCGGCTGCGCAAGGCGATGGACGGGCACGTGCGCGCGATGGCCACCACGGTGGAGATACGCGATCCCTACACGGCGGGGCACGAGCGGCGCGTGGCGCAACTGGCGGCGGCGATCGCGCGGGAGATGGGGCGTTTCAGCGAGCACGACGTCGAAGGCATCCGGGTGGCGGCGTACATGCACGACCTGGGAAAGATTGCCGTTCCGGCGGAGATCCTGAGCAAACCCGGCAAGATCAACAGTCATGAGTTCGGCATCATCCGCACCCATCCGCAGGTGGGGTATGACGTGCTGAAGGAGATTGACTTCATCTGGCCGATCGCGCAGGCGACGCTGCAGCACCACGAGCGTCTGGACGGCAGCGGCTATCCGCAAGGGCTGCGGGGCGAGGCGATCATCCCGCAGGCGCGGATTCTGGGGGTGGCGGACGTGGTGGAGGCGATGGCGTCGCACCGTCCGTACCGCGCGGCGCTGAGTATCGAGGAGGCGCTCGACGAGGCGATGCAGGGGCGCGACCGGCTCTATGACACCGACGTGGTGGATGCGTGCGTGCGCCTCTTCTTGTCTCGGGGCTTCCAGTTCGAGGCGTGACGGAGAGGCGGCGGGGCGACAAGGCGCTTTTCTCCGCAGACGCCGGGGGGTATCATAATGCGGCCATGCGCTGCATTCCATCTCAGGAGGACACCAAGATGAGAAGGACGACCCTGACGCCGCGGGAGCGTTTCCGGGCGGCGCTGTTGCGGAAGCCATTGACGGGGCGTGTGCCGCATTTCGAACTGGTCTTCTACCTGACGATGGAGGCCTTCGGGAAGGTGCATCCGGATCACCGGAACTACCGGCAGTGGGACCAGATGGAGGAGAAGGAGCGGGCGCTGCACCGGCGCGAGATGGCGGACCTGTTCGTGGACATTGCGGAGCGCTACGAATGGAGTGCCATCTTCGTTCGCCCGAATCCGGGCGGCGTGGAGGAGACCTGCCGGATTGTGGACCACATCCGGGAGCGGACGGGGGACCGTTACTTCATCCTGGTGAACGGGGACGCTACGATCGGGATTCCGACGGGGGAGCGGATGGCGGCCTTCTGCGCGCGGCTGGCCGACGAGCCGGAGAAGGTCCGGGCGGAACAGGAAGCGCGTGTGACGCGGACGCTGGAGGCGGCGGAGGCGCTGCGGAAACACGGCGGGGTGGACGGCTTCGCCATGTGCAGCGACTACTGCCTGAACCACGGCCCCTTCCTGAGTCCGGCGCAGTTCGCGGAGTTCGTGACGCCGGACCTGGCGCGCTTGTGCGCGAGTTACCGCCAGATGGGCTTCCTGACGATCAAGCATACCGACGGGAACATCATGCCGATCCTGGACCAGCTTGTGCAGTGCAACCCCCATGCGCTGCATTCCATCGACCCGCAGGCCGGAGTGGACATCGCCGAAGTGAAGCGACTGTACGGCGAGCGCCTGTGCATCATCGGGAACGTG
>JAKJEM010000205.1 GCA_022705425.1 Planctomycetota bacterium | reverse complement strand
CCGCCGGCTCCACGTCCCGCGTTCCGCGCCCGGTTCTTCGTTCTCCGCGCCCCACCTTCCACCTTCGACCCTCGACCCTCCGTGCTCCGCGCCCCACCTTCCACCTTCCACCTTCGACCCTCCACCCTCCGCGCTCCGTGCTCCGCGCTCCGTGCCCCGGTCAGGCGTGATCCGCGCAGAAGGCCTCGTAGTCGGCGAGGGTCTTGCGGAGGAGCGCCGGCGTGTCGAGGCCGTAGGGGCAGTGCTGGCGGCAGTGTCCGCAGTCCTGGCACTGGCGGATGCGGGCCATGCGGTCGCGCCACTCCGGCGAGAGGAACTGGCGCCACGGCATGCGGCGCAGCAGCAGGCTCATGCGGGCGGCCATGGGGATCGGGATGTCGGCAGGGCAGGGGAGGCAGTAGCCGCAGGCGCGGCAGAAGTCGCCGGCCAACTCGGCGCGGTCGCGGGCGATGGTGGCGCGGTGGGTGTCGTCGAGGGCCGGGGGGTTGGCGTCGAGGGCAAGGATCTCCTCGAGTTCGTGCAGGTGCTGGATGCCCCAGATGGGCACCACGTTCTCGAATTGGCGGAGGAAGGCGAAGATGGCCGGCACATGGGTCAGCAGCCCGCCGCACAGCGGTTTCATGGCGATGAGGCCGAGGTCGAGTTCGCGGCAGCGGGGGATCAGGGCCAGATCCTTGTCGTCGGAGAGTGTGGTCAGCGGGAACTGGATGGTGTCGAAGAGCCCGGAGCGGGCGGCTTCGAGGGCGCGGTCAAGGCTGTGATTGGTGAACCCGAAGAACCGCACCTTGCCCTGGCGTCGGGCTTCGAGGAGTCCGGCCCAGGACGAGTTGGGGTCGTCGCGGTCGGGGAGACGGGACGGGTTGTGAAGCTGGAGGATGTCGAGGCGGTCGGTGCGGAGCCTGCGCAGGCTGGTTTCGACGTCGGCGAGGACTCCATCGCGCGTGGTCGAGGGCGTCTTGGTGGCGAGGATGACCTGGTCGCGGACGTCGGCGAGGGCGGCACCGATCTTCTCCTCGCTGTCGGTGTAGCCGTGGGCGGTGTCGTAGAAGGTGATGCCGGCTTCGTAGGCCCGGCGCAGGATCCGGACGGCTTCCGGCATCGCGGTGCGCTGCAGCGGCAGGACGCCGAAGGCGGTGCGGGTGACCTGCAGGCCGGTGCGGCCGAGGCGGACGGTGGCGAGCCGGGGGGGGACGGGGGTTGCGCTCATGGGGCGGAATATAGCGCCCGCTCACGGAGGAGGCATCTCCAAGCGGCGCCGCAGGCCGCAATGCCCACACCCTCGTCCAAAAAGCCCTGGCGCAACCCGCCCGTTCGTCCTTGGCCGGATCGGATCCATTCATGAACAAAGAGGCAACGGAGATAACGGAGGTATGTATCGCACGGGTTCGCAACATCCTGCGAACGGCTGGAAGATCTGCGCTTTTTCCATGCTCCCCCGGCCACACGTGGGGCGGCTATCCACCGCAACCGAGATCTCCGTTGCCTCCGTTTCCTCTTTGTGAGTAGTCCAGACTCAACGAAGTCGTTTCCTCCGCAGGATTGAGGCTGTGCGAGGAGGTCGGGGTCGAGGCTTGCGCGGGGCGCGGGGAATGGTACAGTCTGTTTTGGATGGTTCGGGCAATCCCGGGCTTTGCCCGCGGGGACGGCCCGTTTCGGAGGTCGCGCTCAGCCATCGGCGGTTCCCAAACATCAGAAGGATGGGCTGTGCGGAAGGTACTGTGTTCGACTCTTGTGGGCGCTGCGGTCCTCGGTGCGGCGGTGTGCATGGCCTGGCTCGCCCTCTGGTGGGGGGATCGCCG
>JAKJEM010000204.1 GCA_022705425.1 Planctomycetota bacterium | reverse complement strand
GGGAGGTTATTGTGACGAACGCGCCGGGGGTGATGGAGTACTACGCGGGTCAGCGGGGGGTGTCGGCTCGCGTGGAGGGTCTTTCGGAGGGGCTGGCGACGCCGCCGGGGGGCGGACGGTTGTTCGTGGTCGAGATGACGGCGAATGTGCGGCCGGCGGCGGAGGACTTGAAGCGGATCGAGGGGCGCGCGGAGCGGGCGGCGGTCTTCCCGCTGCGGGTGCGCTGGCTGGAGTACGGGATTGTGGTGTATGCGGAGCGTCCGGGGGGGGGCGTTCCGGCGGGCGGAACGCCGTAGCGGGGGCGCTCCCGGCGTGGTTGCCCTTGCGCGCGCTCGTGAACTATAATGGGGGTCATTGAAGGGGCGGTCGGGCCTTCGAGCGGTGGATGCGACATGGACTGGGAAGTCAGCAATACGACGTTGATGTGCGCGGCGTGCGGGAAGTCCTTTGCGGAAGAGGAGGGGATATTCTCCGCGCTGTTCGACGAGACGCCGTCCTTTGTCCGCCGGGATTACTGCGAGGCCTGCTGGCCGGGGGAGCACCGGGAGAAGGCGTTCAGCTTCTGGCAGACGCGGATTCCGCGGAGGGATGCGCCGGTTCGGCGGTTTGTGGACGACGAGGTGATCCTGGACTTTTTCAAGAAGCTGGAAGGCCAGGAGGATCCGTCGAAGGTGAGCTTCCGCTATGTGCTGGGGTTGCTGCTGATGCGCAAGCGGGTTTTGAAGTTCACGGAGTTCCGCCGGGGCGATTCGAGCGGGCTGCTGGTTCTGTATGACAAGGTGCGGGACTGCAAGTACGAGGTGGCGGATCCGAACCTGACGGAGGAGCAGATTCAGCAGGTGACGGAGGAGATCGGGCAGGTGTTGAACGCGCGGGTGTGAGCGGCGGCGCGGCGGTGTTCCCGGTGAGAACGGAGGGTGCTATGGCGAGGGCAGTGTGGTGCGCGGCGGCGTTGTCGGCGGCGCTGGCGCTGACGGGGTGTTCCTGGATGTACGGGTCGCGTCCGGTGGAGGCGCCGAAGCCCGTGCGGCAGGAGGCCACGCGCCTGCAGATCCTGCGCGACCTGGCGCTGACGGCCAATAACTTCAGGTCGCTGACGGCGAAGGCGACGACGACGATGATTGACCAGGCGTCGGTGGTGCCGATGAGTATGTCGGACAAATCGCGCCGGGACAAGGGGGAGCCTTACAGCAAGCGATTCCTGGAGGTGAACGACGTCAACGGCATCCTGTGGATGGCGCGGGGGGGCGAGAATGCGCGGAATGTGCGCTTTCAGGGCGACATCACGGCCGTGAGCAACAGCGAGTTTGCCTTCGTGGGGCGGAACAATGCCTTCTGGCTCGTGGTGCCCAATTCGCGGCGGGGCGAGGATCAGCCCGAGGCGGCGCGCGGGACGATCTATGTCGGTATCTCGGACCGGCGGGAGCCCCGGCCTGCGGACATGCTGTCGGCTCGGCCGCAGGACCTCTGGGAGCTGTTGATTCCAGACGAGGCCGTGGCTGCCATCGAGGACCGGATGATCGCGCTGATGGAGACGTGGCCGGAGTACTACATTGTGACGTTCATCAATCCGGACTGGCCGTCGCTGATCGTGTCGCGGGTGTGGATTGAGCGCGCGTCGCTGACGATGTACGTCCACCAGTTGTTCGACGGTTCGGGGGAGGTGGTGGCCGAGGGGCGGTTCCGGGACTACCGGATTTTTGTCGGCCGGGGGGACGGCCCGGCGGTGAAGCTGCCGCAGACGGCGCGGATTCTGTGGCCGCGCGACCGGAAGGTGCTGGATATCCGTCTGGAGAATGTGAA
>JAKJEM010000203.1 GCA_022705425.1 Planctomycetota bacterium | reverse complement strand
GAGCCTCCGCACCTTGTCGGCGTTCTGCTCCAGAAGCTCGCGGACGTGGGCGAGGATGAGGACCCGCCCGTCCCAGAGCGTCACCGCGTCCGTGGCTATCTTCCCAAGCACGAGCGACTTGCCCGTGCCCGTGGGAAGGACCACGCAGGGGTTGGTGTCCTTGCGCCGCAGGTGGTCATAGACGGCGTCCACCGCCTCCTGCTGGTATGGCCTGAGTTCAAATGGCATCGAGCGCCTCCTCGTCGGGCCAGTCCTCCGGCGCGAGTCCGAAGTTCCTCATCTCGATGGCGGTCTCCGTCTTTATCAGCTCGAACCTCTCCCGGCTGATTTTCATCGACTTGCATATCTCCTCCGGCTCCAGTCCCCGCATCAGGTGGAAGCACACGAGCCGCTGCTCGTCGCTGGTTATGGTCTCAAGGTACTGGCGGACCAGCTCCGCCCGCGCCTCGCGTCTCCGTCTGTTCATGTTCCGAAATCCTTATGGTTGCCAGCCCGTCGGGCGGCTCGGGCCGCATCATCGTGGCCGTCAGTTTCCTTATCAGCGAATCGTCCTCGTACACCCCCGCGCAGGTCAGCGAGTCGAGGGTGCATTTGAGGGAGTTGTCCACGTCCCTGCGCCGGTTGTCTGGTGGGTGGAGGTCGATTTCGACCTCCACGGGGACGCGGAACGTCGGGATGGCCGCCCGCCTGGCGATTGCCGCCACCGTCTCGCGGTACCGCCGCCCGTCCTTCGAGATGAGGACGCGCGGGCCGACGTGGCGGTAGTAGTGGTTCACCGAGGGCGGCCACGGCAGCGTCAGCGTGGCGTTCATTTCTTCAGCTCGGCCTCGTAGTGGACGCGCTCCCGTTCGACGAGGTATCCCCAGATGCGGCTTCCGACGAACTGCAGGGCGGCCACCATGAGGAGGAACGGGATGAGGAAGAGGAACAGGTCCACGCAGGTCTTCTGGAGCATCTCCAGGACGGTCTGCGGGAACAGAGGGTCGGCTGCCCTCATCCGGGCAACCCATGCGTTTCCGTAGAGGTCGAGGAAGCGGAAGACGAGGTAGGCCAGGGGTACGAGGGGGATTGAGGTGAGGATTCTCTTCATGGTTTCTTTCTCCTTTGCCGTTTGCGGCTTGATGTTTCCACGAGCTGCTCCCTGCGCGGCGGCAGAGGGAACTGCCTTTCGCGCGGGGGAGGCTGCGGCCAGGTGATGGCCGTCGCTATGATGGCGATTGCGATGATGCTCATTTCCTTGCCCAGGGTGCTGTCGCGGGCTGCTGCTGGACGGGGGCGGCGGGCTGCGCCGCCGTCTCCTTGGGCTTGTAGCCGCTGATGACGTTCTCGAGTTCGTCCGTGTCCTTGCGGCGCTTGCAGCGGACGGAGAGGACGAGGGTGCGGTTGTGAAGCTCGGCGGTGTCGTGCGGGTTCGGGACGCCCGCGGCCTGGCAGACGGCGGAGAACTGCGCCCGACCGATTTCGACGGCCTCGCGGTTGGTGTTCTCGACATTGTAGCGTCCCCAGAGGCGGCGTCCCTTGTGTTCGCCTGAGACGACCTCGAACTCAAGCTGGATGTAGCTGCCGTTGCCGGCGCGGGTGGCCTTGACGTCGGAGTCGGAGATGACTGCTTCGTACTTGCCCTCGGGCAGGGGCTTGAACTCCTCTGCGGGGGCGACTTCGGACACGTTGAAGTTGATTGTTGCCATTGTGTTGGTCTCCTTGTGGTTAGTGGGCGAATACTGGAATCGGGATTGGAATGGCGGCAGGACGCTTTGGCGGGCGCGGCGCGGTGCAGACGACCGGCGCGGGCGCTGACGGGCAGCGGATGTGCTCGAACCACGTCATCAGAGGCCAGAAGTCGTCGCGGATG
>JAKJEM010000202.1 GCA_022705425.1 Planctomycetota bacterium | reverse complement strand
CGCCGCGCGCGTACATATTCCGGGCGGTGGAGCATTTGCGCGACATCACGGGGTTCGGGCTGGCGCGGGCGGAGAACCTGCTGGAGGCCACGCAGAATGCGGACGTGTTCGTGGAGGTGAGCGGGATTCTGAAGGCGTGCGCGTCGAATCTGGTGAAGGTGAGCGGGGACTTGAGGTTTTTGTCGTCGGGTCCGGACGGGGGGATCGGAGAGCTTCGGTTGCCGGAGCGGCAGGCGGGTTCTTCGATCATGCCGTGACGCAGGCGGGGATGGCGGTCATGGCGCACGATGGGGCGATTACGCAGGCGTGTTCTCAGGGGCATCTGGAGTTGAATCCGTTTCTGCCGCTGGTGGCGGACGCGCTGCTGGACAGTCTGGATTTGCTGGGTCGCGCGTGCGGGATTCTTCGGAAGCACTGTGTGGAGGGGTTGGCGGCCGACGAGGAGCGCTGCCGGCGTCAGGTGGCGAATGCGACGGCGAGCCTGACGGCGCTGGTGGAGCGGTTGGGTTATCGGGCGGCTTCGGAGGCGGCGGCGGTGGCGCGCGCGGAGGGGCGCGGGATACGGGAGGTGGTGGTGGGGCGGAAGTTGCTGACGGCGGAGGAGTACGACCGGCTGACGGCGCCGGAGAACGTGATGCGGCTGGGCCATGCGCAGAAGGGGCGCGCCGCGCACGGGGAGGACGACGGGCCACGACGGGAGGAGGGACGATGAGGGGCGCGCCGAAGAGTTTCCGGCTGCACATTGGCATTTTCGGGCGGCGGAATGTGGGGAAGTCGTCGCTGCTGAACGCGCTGACGCGGCAGAGGGTTTCGATCGTTTCGGAGGTGGCGGGGACGACGACGGACCCTGTGGAGAAGCCGATGGAGCTTCTGCCGGTGGGACCGGTGCTTTTTATTGACACGGCGGGGATAGACGACGTGGGGGCGCTGGGGGAGATGCGTGTGCAGCGCACGCGGCAGATTTTCGATCGGACGGACCTGGGGCTTCTGGTGACGGAGGCGGGTGTGTGGGGTCCGTTCGAGGAGGGGATACTGACGGAGTTGAAGGGGCGGAAGGCGCCGGTGGTGGTGGTATTCAACAAGAGCGACCTGGGGGCGCCGGAGCAGGGGCTGGTGGACGGGTTGAAGGCGCGCAAGACGCCGTGGGTGAAGACGGTGGCGTGCCGCGGGGAAGGGATGACGGAGGTTCGGGAGGCGATCATCCGCCATGCGCCGGAGGACTTCATTAATGCGCCTTCGATTCTGGGGGACCTCGTTCCTGCGGGGGAGCTGGCGGTGCTGGTGGTGCCGATAGATCTAGAGGCGCCGAAGGGGCGGCTGATTCTGCCGCAGGTGAACGCGATCCGGGACGTGCTGGACGTGGACGCGTACTGCATGGTGGTGAAGGAGCGGGAGCTGCGGGACGCGCTGGAGCGGCTGAAGCGTCCGCCGGCGCTGGTGGTGACGGACTCGCAGGGGTTCCTGAAGGCGGCGGGGGATACGCCGCGCGGGGTGCCGCTGACGTCGTTTTCGATCTTGTTTGCGCGGTACAAGGGGGATTTGAATGAGTTCGTGCGCGGGGCGACGGCGATAGACCGGCTGAAGCCGGGCGACCGGGTGCTGATCGGCGAGGCGTGCTCGCACCATCCGATCGGCGAGGACATCGGGCGGGTGAAGATTCCGCGGTGGCTGACGCAGTACGTGGGGGGGAAGCTGGAGTTCACGAGTGTGCAGGGGCATGACTTTCCGGAGGATGTTTCGGCCTATGACTTGATCGTTCATTGCGGGGCGTGCATGTGGAACCGGCGGGAGATGCTCTCGCGCATCCTCCGCTGCCGGAAGGCGGGCGTGCCGATCACAAACTACGGACTCAC
>JAKJEM010000201.1 GCA_022705425.1 Planctomycetota bacterium | reverse complement strand
CCGCCCTGACCGCGCTCAAGGGGGTCGGCGTCTGGACCGCCGAAATCTATGCGATGTTCTCCCTCGGCCGCCCGGATGTCTTCGCGCCGGGTGACCTCGCGCTGCAGGAGGCCGCGGCCCGGCTGTTCGCGCTGGACGCCCGACCTTCGGAAAGGGCGCTCCGCGCCATGAGCCTCGCCTGGTCGCCCTGGCGCGCCGTCGCCGCGCGCCTGCTCTGGGCCTACTACCGCGCCACAACCCGCCGCGAGGGCGTCCGCTGACCCCGGGCCGTCGCTCGCCCAGTCAGCGCGGGGTGAGGACGCGGTCGATGATGTTCACGACGCCGTTCGAGGCTCCGAGATCCGGCGTGACGATGGTCGCGTCGTTGGCATGCAGGCCGCCGATTCCATCGACATTGAGGCTCGTGCCTTTCAGCGTGGTGTAGTTGACGTCGACTCCGGCGAGGAAGTCGCTGGTGAACATGCCGGGCACGACATGATACGCCATGAGCGCCCGCAGACCCTCGGTGTCGCGCGGCAGTTTGGCCTGCGCGAAAGCGCGGTTGGTGGGGGCGAAGACCGTGTAGGGGCCGGCGCCGGACAGGGACGCCGTCAGCCCGGCCTGGTCGACCGCCTGGAGGAAGCGGGTCAGACCATTGTCCTTCGCAACCGAAAGCACCGTGCCGTCGGAGACGCCCGGTACCGTGCCGCCGCCCACGCAGGCCGCGAGCCCCACGGCTGCGCCGCCCCAGGCGATCAGCCTCAAACCCTGACGACGGTCGATCATCGCGCCTCTCCCCGGTGCCGCTTCGGCGCGACCCTAGGCAGGCGCCCCGGAAGGGTCAACGGAATCACCCGGAGGTGCGGCGGGAGTGGCCTGGGCGACGTCCCGGACGCGGATGCACGGCCTCCGGCCGGGAAGGAAGCCGGGCATTGGCGTCGTCAGCGCGCAGGGTTGGCCAGTATTTTCAGATAGATAGACGTTGACCCGTGCCTCTGGCGCCGTACCCAGCCGGAGGCGCGGCGCAGAAAATCTGTCACATGATGACGTTTTCGCTTGCGCCCGCCATTCGAGACTCGTATCAACCGCTCCGTCGACAGGGCGACACGCTCTGACGGCGACGACAATCTGGGTTCGGGCAGCTTGTTGCGCTCATGATGAGGCGCACCGGGTTGCTTTTTGCCCTCGCTCTTTGACATATAGATACGATGAAGGGATATGTGGACGGTTTGAGTTTCGTTTCGACGAGACGGACGTCTGCATGTCGGCCCACTAGGCTTTTTGCCGATGATGTGGGTGTCAGCTTCACCGTTTGTCGGTCGTCGTGATCCTGAGAAGGGGAACGATGTACATGACAGACGATGACGTTTGGTCCGGCCTTGAAGGCCGGATGATGTGCAGAGGTTCGGACGTCAAGAACGGTTCGGCCTGAGGCGGGAGGGGCTCATCGGGCACCTGTCTCTGGTCGCAAGGACCGTTTCAACTTGAGAGTTTGATCCTGGCTCAGAACGAACGCTGGCGGCAGGCTTAACACATGCAAGTCGAGCGAGGACTTCGGTCCTAGCGGCGGACGGGTGAGTAACGCGTGGGAACGTGCCCTTTCCTCCGGAATAGCCCTGGGAAACTGGGAGTAATGCCGGATACGCCTTTCGAGGGAAAGATTTATCGGGGAAGGATCGGCCCGCGTTGGATTAGGTAGTTGGTGGGGTAATGGCCTACCAAGCCGACGATCCATAGCTGGTTTGAGAGGATGATCAGCCACACTGGGACTGAGACACGGCCCAGACTCCTACGGGAGGCAGCAGTGGGGAATCTTGGACAATGGGGGCAACCCTGATCCAGCCATGCCGCGTGAGCGATGAAGGCCTTCGGGTTGTAAAGCTCTTTTGGCGGGGACGATGATGACGG
>JAKJEM010000200.1:364-1914 GCA_022705425.1 Planctomycetota bacterium | reverse complement strand
GGGCGAAGTGGAGCATGAGGTCGCTGGTGAGTGCGACGCCCATGCCGTAATCCTGGACGCCGGCGAGGGCGTGTTCGGCGGCCTTGCCGTACTTGTCCACGAGTTCGTATTCGGAGACGGCGAAATAGTAGTCCCAGGGCATGGCCATGTTCAGTTCGCGGCCCTGGTGGGCGAACCAGAGGCGATGGATCTGGTCCTTGGCGAGGATGTTGATCTCGGGATGGTCCTTTCCGTGGGCGGGCCAGACGTGCAGGCGGAGGGAGTCGGGGAGGAGCTCGATTTCCTTGGGGAAGCGCTGCCAGGTTTCGCGGTGGCTGACGGCGAGGGTGGTGTCGGCGCCGTGCGCGAGGACCCAACCGGCGCTCCGGTTGCCGGTGCGGAGGGTCTTTCCGGAGGCGTCTTCGAGGAGGAACTGATCGTGGAGGTGCTGGACGAGGCGGAGGCCGCCGGGGGGTACGTCTGCGGAGAGCGGCTCGGCGCCTTCAACGCCGAAGGCGGCCTTGCGGGCGGCGATGGGGAGGGCGATGCCGATGTCTCGGAGGCGGACGGTGAAGGTGTCGAAGGTGTTGATCCAGGTGCTGAGGACGCGGACGTGGGGTTTTCCGGCGTAGGCTTCGATTCGGGTGATGAAGCGGCAGAGTTTGTCGGTGGGCAGGGTGGGGCTCTGGGTCTTGCCGGGTGAGCCGTCCTTGACGTACCAGCCCTCGGCGCGCACGACGACGCGGAGGTCATTCTGCTCCTCGATCGTCAGCTTGACGGCGGTGTCGTTGGCGGCGCGGTAGATGGCGCCTTCGTGGTCAACGAGGTAGAGTCCCTGAAGGGCGTTGGTTCGGGGGACGGGCCGTCCGCCGACGACGATCTCGTCCAACAGGTTGAAGCCGTTTCGGCGCACGAGGAAGGCGATTGCGCCGGTGTTGACGGCGATGCCCTCGGGGCGGTCGGCGGCCGTCACCTTGGTCTTTGCGGCTTCTCGGGCCACCTGGGGGCCGAACTCAAGGAAGTAGTGGAACTTCTCGCGCTTCGGCCACCACGATTCGGCGGGCGAGGCTTGGAAGTCCACGGCGAGCCAGCGGATGCTGGAGTCACCGGAGCCCCATCGGGAGCGCACGGTGAGGGCGCAGGGGACGGTGCGGCCCTGGGCGTCCACGAGGCGGACGCGGTCGGGTCTCCAGAGGGCGCCTTTGGGGAAGGGAACGCCGGTCTGGACCGGCCAGGTCCCATCGGGCAGGGGTATTCCGGACGGGAGGGCCAGAGGGACGCGCCCCTGCGCGGGGGGCGGATCGGCCTTTTCGAGGCGAAAGAAGGAGGACTGCTCCGCGAGTGTCTTGTCGGCGCCGAGGAGTTGCGCGACGACGTCGTATCGTCCGGGGGCAAGCGCGGCCAGACCGACATCGGCGGAAAGCAGGCCGTGGGGAATTCGGTCCTGGCGGCGGAGGATGGGTCGTCCGGCGGCGGAGACCGTCCAGGCGACGGAGAGGGTGTCGAGCGCGGGGCCGTTCCTGCCGGCTTCGACCACAAAGAGGAGGCGGGCGGAGGGGTCCAGGGAGGTG
>JAKJEM010000200.1:0-255 GCA_022705425.1 Planctomycetota bacterium | reverse complement strand
GCGGGCGTGGCGGCGAGGGGGAGGAGGAGCAGGAGCGCGAGTACGAGCCAAGCCTTCGGGGAATCGGCGAGCGGGCGTCGTGTCGTCACGGATTCTGCCTCCACCAGGCGGGGTCGAGTTGGAGGCGCGGGTCGGGGAGGAACCAGCGCTCGGGTGAAATGGCAAGGTACAACTGGGGGCGTGCGAAGAACCAGTAGAGGGAATGGCCGAGGAGATAGACATTTCCGGGTGTTCCCTTGAAGGCGGCTACGCAGG
>JAKJEM010000001.1:260110-324855 GCA_022705425.1 Planctomycetota bacterium | reverse complement strand
GCCCCACCGCCGCCGCTTCGGCCACGGACGGATGACTGACCAGCGCGCTCTCCACCTCCGCCGTGCCGATGCGGTGCCCCGACACCTTCAGCACGTCATCCAGCCGTCCGACAATCCAGAGGTAGCCGTCGGAGTCGCGTTTGGCGCCGTCGCCGGTGCTGTACACGCCGGGAATGTCCTTCCAGTAGGTCCACTCGTACCGCCGGGGATCTCCCCAGACGCCACGAAGCATGCTGGGCCACGGCCGGCGGATGATCAGCGCCCCGCCCGTGTCCGACGGCACTTCCGCCCCGTGTTCGTCCGCCACGCAAGCATCCACCCCGAAGAAGGGCAGCGTTGCCGATCCCGGCTTCGTCGCCGTGGCGCCGGGCAGGGGCGCGATCATGATGGCGCCGGTCTCCGTCTGCCACCACGTATCCACGATCGGGCACCGCCCCCCGCCGATCACGCGGTGATACCAGAGCCACGCCTCCGGGTTGATCGGCTCGCCGACCGTTCCGAGCAGCCGCAACGAGGAAAGGTCATGCCGTGCCGGCCATTCGTCTCCCCACTTCATGAAAGCCCGGATGGCCGTCGGCGCGGTGTAAAGGATCGTGACGCGCCGCTTGGCGACGATGCGCCAGAACCGGTCCGGGCTCGGGTAGTTCGGCGCGCCCTCGTAGATAACCACCGTCGCGCCGTTGGCCAAAGGGCCGTAGACCACGTAACTGTGGCCGGTGATCCATCCGATGTCGGCCGTACACCAGTAGACGTCGCTGTCGCGAATGTCGAAGATGTGTTCGTGCGTCAGCTTGACACCGAGCAGATAGCCCGCCGTCGTGTGGAAGACCCCCTTGGGTTTGCCCGTCGAGCCGCTGGTGTAGAGGATAAACAGCACGTCCTCGCTGTCCAGGACCTCGGGCGGGCAGTCCGCCGAGACACCCGCGACGATCTCGTGCCACCAGACGTCCCGGCCCGCCGTCATCGGCGTCTCGACCCCGACCTGCCGAAGCACCACCACGTGGCGCACCGTGGCGCAACTCATCCGTCCCGCATCGTCGCGCAGCGTCATGGCCGCGTCCACGTTCGCCTTCAACGGCACGATCTCTCCGCGCCGCCGGCCGCCATCGGCCGTCACAACGGCCTTTGCGCCGCAGTCCTGAACCCGTTCAGCCACGGCTTGCGCGCTGAATCCGCCGAACACCACGGAATGAATCGCCCCGATCCGTGCGCAGGCGAGCATCGCCACACAGGCTTCGGGGGTCATCGGCATGTAGATCAAGACGCGGTCGCCCTTGCCCACCCCCAGCCGCTTCAGCGCATTCGCGAACCGGCACACCTCCGTGAAGAGCTCTCGATAGGTCAGCACCCGCTCCTGCCCCGGGCGGCCTTCCATCTCCCCCTCCCAGATGAGGGCCGCCTTGTGCTCCGTCGGGGTGCCCAGGTGCCGGTCAAGGCAGTTGTAGCAGGCATTCAGTCGCCCCCCCACGAACCACTTGGCATTGGGCGGTTGCCAGTCGAGAACCCGCTCCCAGGGTTTGAACCACGCCAGATGTTTCCCCGCCATTCTCCCCCAGAACCCCTCGGGATCGGCCAGCGACTCGGCGTGCAACCGCGCCCGTTCCGCCGCCGAAGACAATCGCGCCGTCGCCGCGAAGGCCGGCGGGGGCGGAAAGGACGCCGCGTCACGTTTCAACGAGGTGATCCGGGCCAGACGATCAAGCCCGACCGTCGTCAGAATGTCGTGAACGAACGCGTTCGCGTTGGAGATCGCCAGATTGCCCTTCTTCACCCGTCGCGCCGTCATCAGCAGCACACTGAGAAAGGCCGATGAGACATACTCCACGCTGCCGAGGTCGAAGACGACCTTGAGCCCATCGGGCGGCGCGCTCCCTGCACGCGCCCCGAGTGCCTCCAGTTTCGCCAGTACCTCCGCATGGATCGCCGGGCATTCGTCGCTGCGGATCGAACCCTCGAACGAACAGGTCAGCGTCCCCCTCTCGGCGTCGAACCGGGTTTCCATTGGCGGCCTCCTCGATGCCTGTGTCGGAGTTGGCGTGGGACATCATCGAGACACCCCCCGGGCGCTACGCACTCCTTGACCTTGGCGGCCTGCGCGCGGAAGCCGCCCCACAATCCGAAGAACAACGACGGCGGAGAAGATAGTGCGTCACGGCGATACTGTCAACCCGCGAGTGTAACCGGACCCGCCGGGGGCAGGCGTGCGACCTTCCGGACGCCGTTGTGTGCGCGGCGGACGTCCACTCGCTATAATCCCTTGGGCCTGATGGCCGATGGCCGCGAGTCAGGAGCCGCCGTCCGTCGTCTGCCGTCCGTCGTCCGTCGTCTGCCGTCTGTCGTCTGTCGTCCGTCGTCTGTCGTCTGTCGTCCGTCGTCCGTCGTCTGTCGTCCGTCGTCTGCCGTCCGTCGTCTGCCGTCCGTCGTCCGTCGTCCCCCTTACCGGAGGCTGCCATGAAAGCCATTGCCGTAACGCCGAAGTGGTTCGCAGGAGCCGTGTCCTTTGAACGCGCCGAGGGTGGTTTGAGGCCCTGGCGCCTGCCGGTGTCGGAGCGCGGGCTCTTCCCGTCGCCGGACGAGGGCCTTCTCGCGCGCGCGGAGATGCCCGCCGGGGTGCGGCTGCGCTTCGAGACGGAGGCGCGCGCCCTCGGCCTGCGTTGCGCCGCGCGCAATGAGAAGCGCCTCTTCGACCTGACGCTCGGCCCGAAGCTCCTGGCCACCGCCGCCCTCGACGAGAACGCCACGGACGTCCTCTTCGAGAACCTTCCCGCCGGGCGCAAAGTCGTGGAACTCTGGCTGCCGCAGCGGAAACTCGCCGTCGTCCGTCGGCTGCTGCTGCCCGCCGGGGCAACGGCGCGCCCCGCCCCCGACCGCCGCCCGAAATGGGTCGCCTACGGCAGCTCCATCACCCACTGCGGCGAGGCGCACAGCCCCGCCCGCACCTGGCCGGCCACCATCGCCCGCGCCATGGACTGGAACCTGACCTGCCTGGGCTACGGCGGACAGTGCCATCTCGACCCGATGGTTGCGCGCATGATCCGCGATCTGCCGGCCGATTTCATCTCCCTCAAGCTCGGTATCAACGTGATGGGCAGCGGCAGCCTGAACCGCCGTTCCTTCCGGCCGGCGGTCATCGGACTGGTCAAGATCATCCGCGAGAAGCACCCGCGCACCCCCCTGGCCGTCGTATCGCCGATCATCTCGCCGCCGCGCGAGACGACGCCGAACGCCGTGGGCATGACTTTGACCCTCATGCGCGAGCAGGTGCAGGATGCCGTCGCCCGCCTCGTTGCCGCCGGCGACCGCCGCATCTTCTACGTCTCCGGGCTCGACCTCTTCGGGCCCGGCGAAACCGGCTACCTTCCCGACCATCTCCATCCGAACGGCGACGGCTACGAACTCCTCGGGCGTAACTTCGTGCGCCAGGTGGCGCGGAAGCTCGCCCGCATGGCGCGCTGAACGCGCCCCTTCGCCCGCAGCGCTGCTGCCGGCGGGAACTGCTCTCCGCACCGTGCCCGCTGATGTGCCACGTCACGGCTTGTCCCGAAATGGCACACTGCATTCGCATAACGCTTCGGGTTTGGGGGGCGAGTCCCTGGCGAGGCTGCTGCCGCACGTTGTCCTAACACATAACAGCTAAGCGTGTTACAGATTACGAGCGTCCGCTCCATCCTTTCGGTACGGCCGTTGCTATGAAAAGTGCGGAGGTGCAGCACCCCCTGTGGAGGAGAGCCGGACAATGAGGTCAGACACGCGCGAAGGCCGGATTCACGGCTGGACGATTGTTGAGATGCTGGTCGTGTTGGGGATTCTCGGCATCCTGGCGGCGATCCTGGCCGGGGCGATGGTGCCGATGCGCCAGTCGGCGCGGACGATCTCCTGCATGAACAACCTCCGGCAGATCTCGACCGCCCTGACGGCCTACTACGCCGACCACCGGGCGATGGCATCGCTGATGGACGGCAGCCTGCCCACGGTGCTGGCGACGTACATCAATGACCCGCGCGTCTTCGTTTGCCCCGTCCAGGGCAGCGCCGCGATGGACAGCTACAGCCAGTACTACGTTCCGCAGATTCCCGGACGCGCGGAGAGTTTCCTGCTCGGGTGCGCGAATCACACCGGCGCTTCCGTGACGCCGGCGGCCTTTGCCGGGGGGCGGGCGCAGAGCGGCAAGACCGCGCCGGTCACCTGGAACGGCAACCCGGTGAAGCCGGGTACGGAGGTTGTCGGCGGAACGCTGCGCTTTGCCGACGGAACGACGGTGACCGTATCGGCCGGGTTGCAGGTGGTGGTCGTCGTTTCCTTCGAGGAGGCGCAGGGGAAGATCTACAGCGCCATCCGCGTGGAAGGCGGCGCCGTCGGCAGCCTTGATGTCCAGGCCGCCCACGGCACCCACTTCGACGTGGCCACGCCGGCCTGCACAGCGGGAGTGCGGGGCACGCGCTTCCGCGTGACGACCTCCGAGTCCGCCTCCGAGTACGTCACCCAGGTCAACGTGACCGAGGGCACGGTGGCGATTGACGGCGGCTACCCCGCCTCGGGGCAGACCTTCCTGATGGCCGGACGCTCCGGAACATACGCGCGGCCCAAGGAGACCATCGTGACGCCGGGCAGCCTGACCGTCGCCGGACCCACCTTCAACGGCACGCGCGCGTTCTACAGCCTTACCAATGTCGGCGGCTCCCCCTATGTGATCCGTTCCGTAACCATCGGCTGGCCGACGTCGAACAAGTTCCTCAACGCGGTGGCCGTGGGTGGAACAACGGTCTGGTCGGGATCGGTCTCATCCTCGCCGACAGCGCTCACCCTGACCGGTGATGCCTCCGCGCGCACCGTGTCGCCGGGCGCAACGGTGCAACTGGCTATCACCTTCGACAAGGCCGCGAACACGAACGCCACCAAGTACTCCCTGCAGACGGCGGACTAGGACGGCCGCGCGGCGCTCCCAGCCTCCACAGGAGCAGGATGGCGGCGGCGATGGCCGCGCCGGCGATCGGGCAGCGAAGGTTCCCTTCCATCGGCGGCCCTCAACGAACTATCGCGCGTAAAGGCACTCCCGGCAGGCGGCGACGAAGGCTTCCACGTTCTCCCACGGGACCTCCGGTTCGAGAACGTGGCTGGGCGCGCAGACGAAGCCCCCGCCTCGGCCCACAGTCTCGAAGAGCCGGCGGACGCAGGCCCGCACCTCGGCCGGCGTGCCGTAGGGCATCGTCGTCTGCGTCCCCACCGCCCCCCAGAAGGCCAGGCGGTCGCCGTAGCGGCTCTTGATGGCGGCCGGGTCCATGCACTCCGGCTGCACGGGGTTCAGGATGTCCACGCCGACCTCGATCAGGTCCGGGATGATGGACTCGATCTGCCCGTCGCTGTGATAGAAGAAGAGCACGTCCGGGCGGGCGGTCTTGGCGGCGCGCACGATCCGGGCGAAGCGGGGCTTGATCTGCTCGCGCCAGAGAGCGGGGCTCATCATCAGCGCCGTCTGGCTGCCGACGTCCTCGCCGAAGCCGACGATGTCCGTCCCGCGCCCGGCCATCTGGCGCAACTGCGCGGCAACGGCGTCGCACACGCGGTCCATCAACGTCTGCGAGGCCTCCGTCCGCGCGGCCATGTCCAGCAGAAAGGGCTCGTAGCCCCGGATCAGCCAGGAGAGGTCGTAGGTGGAAAAGCCGGAGACGTAGAGCGTGGCGTAGCCCTTGGCGTGCCAGGCGGCGTTCGCTTCGGCAACGCCTTCGTAGCGGGCCGGCGCGTCCAGGTCGGGGATGGGGTAGTCCAGCGCGTCGCGCACGGTGAACTCGCGCCCGTCAAAGGGGCTCTCCCAGTGGCGCAGGTGGTCGTGCCCGGCCTGGTCCACCATGGCATAGCCCCAGTCGGGGTCGAAACGGACCGGGCCGCTGAAGACGCGCCCGCGGTAGTAGCCGGAGAAGTCTGCCGGATGCGGCGAGGGGCGGGGCGAGACGGGGCGGTGTTCGAGGTCGTAATGCTCGAAGTGATCGCGCGCGCCCGTGCGGCGGCGGAACTCCTGCCGCACCGGGCCGGTCATGGCGAAGGAAAAGGGCAGGCGATCAGGCTCGCGGCGGCGCAGCGCCGTCAGGATGCGTTCGCGCGGGGTCATGGCGTCATCTCCACAGGAACCACCAGGAAGCAAGGGCAATCAGCAGACCGAAGGCGTAGTAGAGCGGCACGGCGAAGCGTCCGACCTTGATCCACGGGTAGTGGTCGGCCCACTCGGCGTTGAACTCGCTGAACTTGACGACGGGGCTGACGACGTACCACATGAAGTCCTCGATCACCAGCCCGGAGGCGTAGGCGCTCAGGAGAATCCCGAAGAGCCGCGTGTTCCATCCGTGGGTCACCAGGGGCAGGAAGATCAGCATCGGCAGCATGACCCAGACGAGGAAGAAGTGATAGCCGCTGACGACGACGTACCGGCCGACGCGGACGCGCCAGCCCACCTTGCCCTTGTCCCAGGCGTTGCGCCCCTCGGCATAGGCTTCCCAGAAGGCCATGGCGATCATGGCCGCGTAGATCCACAGAAAGATGGCCGGGGTGTTCATGGGCGCTCGAAGAACGCGGACGCGGGGGTCTTCGCCGGGACGCCTTCCCGGCAGGGTCTGCGCGGCACGGGGGCAAGCGGCGTCACAGGTTCGCGCCCTTCTCGACCAGACGACGCCGGACCTCGCGCCCGTCCAGTTCAGCGGGAGACCTGCCGGAGAGCGCCGCCAGCGCGGCGGCCATGCCTGCCGCCTGGCCCACGGAGCAGGCCGGCGGCATGACACGCATACTGCTGTGGACGGCGTGGTCCGCCGAGATCGGACGTCCGCCGACGAGCAGGTTCTCCACGTCGGCGGCCACGATGCAGCCGTAGGGGATTTCGTAAAAGTCCCCTTCGGGAACGCAGACGATCTCCGTGCCGCTGCCGTCGGGGTTGTGGATGTCTATGGGGTAGGAGGCGCGGGCGATGGCATCGGGGAACTTGCGCTGGACCTCGAAGTCTGCGCGCGTGATGCAGGCGCGCCCGCGGATGCGACGCGTCTCGCGCACGCCGATGTGGTGCGCGATCGAGTGAAGGCGGGCCTGCTCGAAGCCGGGGACGCAACGGCGCAGCCAGGCCAGGTAGTCGCGCAACTGTCGCCGGCCCTCGATCTCCGCCTCGGAAAGCTCCTGCCCGTTGACGCCGCTCTTGTGGATGACGCGCGTGGTGTTGAAGTGGACCACGTCGTCGTCGAACGCGCCGAAGAGGAGAACGTTCTCGCGCGGGCAGCGGACCTCGCCGCGACGGCGCGCCTCGTCGTACAGGGCGTTGATGGCCGCGCGGTCGGGCATTCGGGACTTCTCGACGTGGCTCAGCTTGAAGCACAGGGTCATCGGCTGGCAATGTCCCGAAGCCCCCCCCTGATCGAAGGCGCACCCGGCGGCCACGGCCAAGTCGCCGTCGCCGGTGCAGTCCACGTAGCAGCCGGCGCGGGCGGCAACGAAGCCGGACTTCGAGTGGAAGACCGCCGCCGCGATCTTCCCCTCCGCGCGCAGGGCGTCCACCAGGGTGTGATGATAGAGCAGCCGCACCCCGGCTTCGAGGCAGAGGTCCTCGGCCGCGAGCATCGCGGCGTCCTTGCTGATCAGGCGCGAGGGCCCGGAGGCGGCTTCGGCATCGGGCGGACACTGGGCGGACGGGGGAAGGTAGCGCCGGATGCGCTCGGTCCATTCGATATACACGGGCTTGTCGAGGGAGATACGGCGAGCGTGGTTCGACATGAAGGGGTGGACTTCGCCGGAAACGGCCATGCCGCCGAGGAACCCGTAGCGTTCGACCAGCGCGGTGCGCGCGCCGGCGCGGGCGGCCATGACGGCGGCGCCGAGCCCGCCCGGACCGCCGCCGACGACCAGGACGTCGGCCTCGACAATGACGGGAATGTCGCGCGAAATCTCGTAGCGAAGGGATGCCATATTCTTCTCCAGAAGGAAAGCGGCGTGACTCAGAAGCGGTCGTCGGGGAGATAGGGCGTCTTGATGAAGATGATGCGGGCGTTCGTTGCGCCGTCGTTGCGCAGGTCGTGCTTCTCGAGGGGGTCCAGCCGCACGACGTCGCCGGCGACCATCGGCACGTCGCGCCCGTCCACTACCAGCGTGGGCGTCCCTTCCAGGCAGTGGAAGGTCTCCTCCGTCTGGCGGTGGCCGTGCGGTCCCATGACCTGGCCCGGCTTGAGGAGGATGAGGCCCCAGTCGAGCCGGGGGCCCCGCATGAAATACTTCACGCCGCAATCGCCGTTGCGGAAAGGGCTGTCCTTCTCGTTGATCTTCTGCACCGTCATCTCCCGGAAGAGGAAAGGTTCAAAGCACCTTGCGCAGGAGGCCGACCCGTTCGTCGTCTGTCGCCGAGCGCGGGTTCTTGAGCATACTGCCGGAGCGCGAGGCCGCCGCCAAGGCCGGCAGCGCCTCTTCGGTCAGGCCGAATCCGTCCAGGCGCGCCGGAATGCCGAGCCGGTGGTTCAGGGCGGCCAGAGCGGCGGGGACCTCCCCGGCGGCGTGCAGCCCGAGCGCGCGCGCCACATCGCCGAACTTCCGCTCGGCGGCGGGCAGGTTGAACTCGCAGACGTGCGGCAGCAGCGCCGCGCAGATCAGCCCGTGCGGGGCATGAAGGGCCGCGCCCAGCGGATTGGCGAAGCCGTGGACGGCCCCGAGTCCGGCATTGCCGAAGGCGATGCCCGTCAGGAGGCTGGCCAGGGCCACCGGCTCGCGATGCGCCAGATCCGAGCCCTCGGCCACCGCCCCCGGCAGGTGACGCGCCAGGAGTTCGATCGCGCGCAGAGCCAGCGCGTCCGAAAAGGGATTGGCATCGCGCGAGACGCAACATTCGATGGCTTGCGTCAGGGCGTCCATCCCGGCCTGGGCCGTGACATCGGGCGGGGCGGAAAGCGTCAGCTCCGGGTCGGCCAGGGCCGCATCGGGGACCATCCGCTCGTCGCGCAGGCTCTTCTTGATGCCGCGCGCCGTGTCGGTGAGGACGGCGTTCGGGGTGGATTCGCTGCCGGTGCCGGCGGTGGTGGGAACGGCCAGGTGCGGGAGGGGATTCCTTTCGAGCTTGCGCCCTCCGTGAAAGTACGCCTCCAGGTCGCCGGCCTGGGGCGCCACGGCGGCGGCGGCCTTTCCGGCGTCCAGCGCGCTCCCGCCGCCGATCGAGAGGACGAAGTCGCACCGTTCGCGTCGGGCGGTGTGAATGGCATGGACGCAGGTCGTCAGGCTGGGGTCATTCTCAACGCCCTCGATGAGGAGGTAATCCACCCCCTGCTCGCGCAGCATGTCCTCGGCCTGCTGCAACCGCCCCGAGCGCCGCAGGGCGGAGCGGCCCGTGACCAGCAGCGCACGGCGGCCCATCGTGCGGGCGACCTCCCCCAGCCGGGCATAGACACCCGGGCCGAAGAGCACGCGACGCGGCAGCGACAGGTGAAAGGTCATGGCACGGACTCCAGACGAAAGCGCGCCTCGCCCGGCGGAGCATCAGCCCGGCGCGGGAGCGGACGACGGCGGTTTGGGGGCAGGAACCTTCGTCGGAGGCGGCGGTGGACGCGGCGCGGGCGGACGCGGCCAGAGCCGGTCTTCCCCGATGACGGTCTTCAACTCTTCGGTGACGGTGTCGAGAAGCGCCTTCTTGCGGGCCGCGCAGGCCAGCCGCGCTTCGTTCGCCGTCCGCAGCGTCTGGGCCGCTTCCGTATCGCCCAGGAGAGCCAGGGCCTTCTCGACGTACTCCGCGTCCACCTGCCTCTCGGCGGCTTCGGCCGCCTGGCGCGCCTGGGCGGCCTGGGCGGGTCCGTGCGTGGGCGGACCGGCCGGATCGGTCGAACGCAGCGATTCATAGGCCTTGGAGCGCTCACGGTTCATGGCTTGCGTGCACTCGACACTCAACCGGCTCAGCGCGCGCTGCTGCTCGTCGCTGAGGCCCGGCAGCGCAGTGGCCATCTGCATCCCGGAGACGCCGGGCCAGAAGGGGCGGCGGATTCCGGCCTTTGCGTAGGCTTCGCGCCAGGCGGCATCGGATTCCGACACGGCGGCCCGATAGGCGGAAATGGCCTCATAGGCGCGCTTGAAGTTGCCCTTCTGCGGCTCTTCGAGCGTCTCGGCGATGCGGTCGGCGTACCGCGCGTCCAGCGCGCGCTCGGTTTCGCCGCGCATCTGCTGCTGTTCTCTGTCCCAATCGGCGCGGAGGCTCTGAAGCTTGGCCTGCTGCTCGCGCGTCAGCGTGAGGTAGCGCGCCACGATCTCGACGGAGCGGCGCGGCGCCAGCGCGAAATCCCCCTGCGGGCCGGGGCGAAGCGCGGACGGAGACTGCGCGCCGGACGTCTCGGGGAGTTCCTTGAGCAAGGCTTCACGAGCCGCCGTCTTGCGAATCTGCCAGGCCCGTTGCGCCGTCAGGAGGTCACTGTACGTCTTCTCCTGCGGGCTTCCCTTCACCGCCGCCAGCGCCTTCTCGGCGAACTCGGCCCGCAGCTTCTCGACGAGATCGGCATCGGCCTTCTCCGCGCGCCGGTGGCGTTCGGTCGGCGTGGTCTTGTCGTCGGCATCCTGGGGCGCCATGGCGGCCTCGCGCGCCTTGGCGCGTTCGCGCATCAGGGTGGTCTGGTACTCCCCAACGAGCGCGCCGAGGGTCGAGGGCTGCCCCTGAACGCGCGGCAGAAGGTGAAGCAGCATCACCGGATCGTCCGGGAGCCATTGCAGCGGCGCGGACACGCCCGATTGGCCCAGGGCCTGGATGTACTCCTTGTCCGCCTGCTGCGCGGCGGCCCAGAAGACCTTGACCGCTTCCGCCAGGCGGGCGAAGTCGGCCTTCTGCTTGTCGTCCAGATCGGCGACCACGACGGCGCCGAACCGCGCGTCGAGTTCCTGGTCCATACGGTCGGCGTTGGCGTTGCGCTCCGCCGCCCACTCGAGGCGCAGGGCGTCGAGCTTCTTGCGGACCTCGGCCGAGGGGAAGAAGTAGCGCGCCTGGAGGTCGAAGGCCGTCTGCGGCGGCACGAGCGGCGGACGAGGAACCGCCGCGGGCGCGGGGCGGTCGCCGGAGGCCGGCCCCTCCTGGGCCGCAACAACGCCGCACGCGAAAACGCAGACCATCGCGACGCCGACGAGGATGATCTTCCGCATGGTCGCTCTCCTTGTGGCCGGGCCGGACGAGGATGCCGGGCGCGTCACCTGACATCAGGATATCGCGCACGGGGCGGGGAATCAACCACATACAGCGCGCTCCGCACTCCGCAGGCGCGACCGTTCAGTCTTCGGAGAGTGTGGCACAGCCGCCCCGGCTGTGGGAGTGGCTTCATCAGGTCAACACAGGCGCTGCGCCGCAGCGGCCTTGACATCCTCCCCCGGACTTCGGATAGTGACGCCCGTGCCGCGCATCGGCCCTCCCCCGTTACGGAGCCGCACTGACCTGCCGACATGGAGCCGCCGCCGTGACTCGATTCCCGCGCCGTTTCCTCTGGGGCGCTGCCAGCGCCTCCTTTCAGGTCGAAGGTTCCCCCCTGGCCGATGGGGCCGGGGAGAGCATCTGGCACCGCTTCGTCCACACGCCGGGCAAGACCGAATGCGGCGACACGGGCGACGTGGCCTGCGACCACTACCGGCGCTGGAAGGAGGACGTGGCGCTGATGGCCGAAATGGGCCTGCGCGCGTACCGATTCTCCCTGTCCTGGTGCCGCCTGCTGCCCGAGGGCGTCGGGCGCGAGAACACGGCGGGGGTGGATTTCTACAGCCGCCTGATTGACGAACTGCTGCGCCGCGACATCACGCCGATGATCACCCTCTTCCACTGGGACTATCCCCAGGCGCTGTGGGACCGCGGCGGGCTGCTCGAACGCGATTCGGCGGAGTGGTTCGGCGAATACGCCGCCCTGGCCTTCCGCCGCTACGCCGACCGCGTGAAGCTGTGGCTGACGCTGAACGAACCGGCGGTCTTCACCGATTGCGGCCTGCGCAAGGGCGTCCACGCCCCCGGCCTGAAGGACTGGCGCGCGATGGTCGTCGGCGGGCATAACCTGATGCGCGGACATGGGCGCGCCGTCGAGGCGCTGCGCGCGATTGACCCCAGGGGGCGCATCGGCGTCGCCTTCGCCCTCGGCCCGAACCTGCCCGAGGAGGACACGCGCGAGGACCGCGCCGCCGCGCGCCGAAACGGCGCCTACTCCCGCCGATTCTGCGACCCGATCCACCTGGGCGAGTATCCCCCCCGCTTCCTGCAGATGTTCGGCCACCTCCTGCCGCCGGACTACGAGGCGGACCTGCCCCTCATCAGCCGCCCGCTCGACCTGATCGGCGTGAACTACTACAGCCAGTGGCGCGTGACGCACGATCCGAGTGTGCCCGGCCTCCAGAGCCGCGGGGTGCCCGCCTGGGAGCCCAAGGCGCTGCCGGAGAACGCCTCCCCGGCGCAATCGAGCTTCGCCAAGGCCCCCGTTCCCGAGTTCGGCAAGCGCGGCGAGCGCCTGACGCCGATGGGCTGGGCCGTCTGCCCGCAGGGGCTGTACGACACCCTGACCTGGGCGCGCCGCCGCTACGGCAACCATGAGTTCTACATCACCGAAAACAACGCCGCCGGCTTCGACGCCCCCGGCCCCGACGGCAGCGTCCACGACGCCTACCGCATCCACTACCTCCGCGAGCACTTCAAGGCCGCCCGCCGCGCCATGCGCGACGGCGTGGACCTGCGCGGCTACATGGTCTGGACGCTCATGGACAACCTCGAATGGGCCGCCGGCTTCCGCGTGCGCTGCGGTCTGATTCACAACGACTTCGCCACCCAGCGCCGCACCTGGAAGGACAGCGCCTTCTGGTACCGCGACGTGATCCGCGCCAACGGCGTGGACTGATCCCACGGAGCCGCCATGCACGAACCCCTGGACGCCTTCCTCCTCCCCCGCCGCGAGTTCCGCGACCCCCGCACCGGACGCCTCGTCTGGCAGGTGACCGACGGCGATTTCGAGTGCGTGGCCCCGTACATGGACAAGCCCGCCTGGTCCAGAGACGACCGCTTCCTCTTCTTCATGTGCAACCGAAGCGGCGCCTGGCAGCCCTATCGCCTCGAACTATCCACCGGACGCGCGCAGCAGCTCGCCCGCGTCCGCAACGCCCTCTTTCGCTCCATCGTCTATTCCCCGGCGCTCGATGAAGTCTTCGTCGAGGACGCCGGCAGCTACCTCGCCATCCGCCCGGAAACGCTCGCCGCTCGCCGCGCTGTGGACTTCCGCCGCCTCTTCGGCGACGGCCCCGGACACAAGGGCGCCGCCGCCGTTCTCAGCGGCGATGGACGCCTCTGCCTCTTCTCCCACAAGACCGCCGACGGACACCCCGCCCTCGCCCTCGCCCCGACCGACGGCAGCAACGACCTGCGCCTCGTCCCCCTGCCGCGCGCCGACATCGCCCCCGGCCACGAACTCTTCTGCCCCGCCGACAACAACCTCGTCTCCTTCCACGGCTACCCCGACCGGCAGAACACCCCCCAGGAAACGCCCGACCACCGCACCGCCCAGTGGCGCATGGAACTCGACACCGGGCGCATGAGCCCCCTCGTGCTCATGCCCCCCGGCTTCCGCGCCACACACTGCCTGTGGGGGCCCTCCGGGCGACGCTTCTACTTCCACAAGAAGACCGTGCCGCAATGGGTCCCCACGGCCATCGGCTCCGTGGACCGCAACGGCGGCGACCGGCGAATCTATCACGAAACCGCCGCCCACCGCCTCGGCCACTGCGCCCCCAGCCCCGACGAACGCTGGATCGTCTCCGACAGCCAGGACCGCCCCGAGAACATCCTCCTTCTGCTCAGCACCGAACGCCCCGAGACGCACCTGCTCTGCTGGCCGAACGCCAGCATCAAACAAATCTCGATGGCCGCCCGCCGCCCCGACCTGCCCCCCCACACCGACACCGACACCCACCCCGGCTACAGCCGCACCGGACGCTACGTCCACTACACCTCCGACTGCTCCGGACGTTCGCACGTGTACGTCGTGCCGGTGGGGGATATTACGGGGGTGGAGAAGGGCGTGACGGGAACGTGATGCCCTGCTCGCCGGGCCGGGGAGCGCGCCTGGGCGGTGGGGCTACGGGGCGACTGCGGGGGCGGGGGCGGCGGGCGTGGGGGTGTCGCCGTCGTGCGGGACGAGGAGCAGGCCGTCGGTGGGGAAGCCGAGCCGGCGGGCCTCGGCGATCAGGCCGTCGAGGACGGAGGCCGGCAGCGTCTTCTCGCGGGCGAGAATCCACAGATAGGACCGGCTGGGACCGCAGACCATGGCGTAGGAGTACGCATCCCTGTCAAGGGCGATGACGTTGTACGCGCCGTAGAAGGGCCGGAAGAAGGTGACCTTGAGGCGGCCCTTGTCCGGTTCCGCGACGAACTGCGCGCGCCCGCGGACCTCCTTCCACGCTCCGCTCTTCGGGTCGTAGCCCCGGTTGTGTACGGCGACTGAGCCGTCCTCGTTGCGGGAATAGGTCGCGGTGACGCGCGTCAGGCCGCGCTCGAAGGGATGGTCCAGGCGCGCGATTTCGTGCCATGTCCCCAGGTAGCGCTGGAGGTCGAAGCCCTCGACAACGCGGACGCCCGAGGGAACGCCGGCGCATCCGGCGAGAAGGAGGGCGGACAGCACGACGCCGATTTCGAGTGTCTTCATTGCGTTTCCCTCCATCCAGAAGATCTTCACTCCGGAGGCGGCCTCAGCGTGCGGCCCGGGCCGGCGCGCGCGGGGGCGTCCGCCGTCGCGGGGGCTTGAAGCGCCGCGCGACCTCGAAGAGGGCGTGGACGTTCTCCGGCGGGGTTCCGTGGAGAATGGCGTTCGAGCTGCCGAGGACGACGCGCGGCCCGGCGGCGCGCAGGCAGTATTCGGCCGTCTCGGCCACCTGCCGCGGCGTGCCGCGCAGGAGCACGCCGCCGCAGGGCACGCTGCCGAAGATCACCAGCTCCGGGAAGGCCGCGCGCACGCGGGCGGGGTCCATGCCCGCGTCCCAGTCCACCTCGCCGTATCCCTCGGGGCGGCACTGCCCGAAGAGTTCCTCCGCCACCGGCCAGAGGTTCCCATCGGAGCGCATGACGTAGGGCAGGCCCACGGCGCGGCAGGCCTGGAAGATGCGCTGCCAGCGCGGGGCCATGACCTGGCAGAAGAAGCGCGGCGAGTACACCGGGCCGTTCTTGTCGGCGAAATCGCCGCCGCCGTTGATGTAATCGGCCCCGGCGGCCTTGTACACCGGCAGCCAGCGCAGGTTGCTCTCGACGCGGGCGTCGAGGTATTCCTCCACCAGCGCGCGGTCGAGGAGGGTGGCTTCGAGCCAGGCCCGCTGGATAGGGATGGAGAGCCCGGCCCCGCCGGTGGGGATGGCATACTCGCCGCCGTGCTCGCGCAACAGCCGCCGGAGGAAGGGGTCCAGCCGCTCGGTCGAGGGCGCGGGCTCGCGCGCGGCGGCGGCGATGGCGGCGCGCATCGTCTGGGCCACGTCCTCGGACGTCGGTTCGCGCCCGCGCGCCACGACGCCGTAGGTCTCCGAGGCGGGGTCGAAGGACATCTTCACCCACCCGTCGCCGGATTCGTCACCGTAGAGGAAGGTGTACTCGTCCACCTGACGCGTCGGGCGTGTGCCGAAGCGCCAGGGGGGATAGATGGCGTCGAGGTCCAGCGCGCGCGCCAGGGCCACCGTGTCCTCGTACACCCGGTCGAGGAACTCCGCGTGGGCGGACTCGCCGCGCATCCACGCGCGCGATTCCTCGTAGTGCAGCGAGGTGGAGCCCGTCAGCGCGCGACGCCCGAGGATCTTCGAGGCCACGCTCGATGCAAAGGCCTGCTCGAAAATCCCCGGCCGGTCCGCCCACTCCCCCCGAAACGCGCTCATCACCCGGTCTTTATGCCGCATGGCCGACTCCTTTCCTGTGGGGGGATTCTAGCCTGCCGCCGAGCGAAGAGAAAGACGTCCCGCCCGATAAGGGCGCGTGGGCGCAGCCGCGAGGCGGGGCGGAGGGCGGTCAGAACGCCAGCGCCCCCTGCGTCTGGACCGGCAGCGCCCGCGCGCGCAGGCGGGGGTAGTGCGCCAGGAGCCCCTCGGGCACGGGCAGGCGCGCGTTGCCGGAGAGCATGGACTTCATCTCAATGGCGTTGACGAGTTCCTGCCCGCGGTAATGGTTGTTGGTCATCACGAAAAGCTTCTGCGCCTCGCCGGCCATGCGCGCGATCTTCTCCACCCAGGGGGCCAGTTCGTTCTCGCTGTAGAGGTAGTCGTAGCGCCGGTCGCGTCCGGCGTCGCGGGCGAACCAGGCCTGCGCGTTGCGCCCATGAAAGCGGCAGTAGCCCACCGGGCCGGTGACGACCCCCGTGGGCGCGAGGTTCGTGCGCAGGGCGGGCTGATCCACGTTGCAGAAGCCCATCCCGCGCTCGCGCAGGAAGGCCAGGCCCTCGGCGCCGTTCCAGTCGGCGTGGCGCACCTCGACGACGAGGGGCAGGTCGCGGAACTCCTCCGCGAGGCGGCGAAGGCGGGCGAAGGCGGCGGCCTCCGGGTGGAAGCTCCAGGGGAACTGGGCAAGGACGGCGCCGAGACGTCCGGCGCGTTGCAGGGGTTGCAGCCCGCGCCGGACCGTCTGCGCCTCCTCCGCCGTCCATTCCGTCGCGGGGTCGTGCGTGAAGCGCTGCCAGAGCTTGGCCGTGAAGAGGAAGTCCGGGCGCTTCTCGACCTGGCGCAGCCACCCCTCGGCCGCTGCCGGGGAAGCGGGCCGGTAGAAGGTGCTGTTGACCTCGATGCCGTCCACGTAGTTCGCCAGGAAGGCGAGTTCGGAGAAGCCGCGCGAGCGGCGTTCGGGATAGACGATGCCGGCCCAGTCCGGATAGGACCAGCCCGCCACGCCCACGAAGACGTTCACCGGTTGCGGCGTCACGGCGCCCTCCCAATGCGCGGGCCGATGTCCCGGTCAGGCCTCCTGCCCCCGGTAAACGCGCGGCACGCGAAAGCCCACGGACGTCATGATCTCATAGGAAATCGTCCCGATGTTGCGGGCAACTTCATGAATGGGTATTTCGGCAACGCCCTGGCGTCCGTAAAGGACGACTTCATCGTTGGGGGCGGCGTCGGGGATGTCGGTGACGTCAACCATCATCATGTCCATGCAGACGCGCCCGACGACGGGGGCGCGGCGCTCGCGAACGAGAACCTGGCTGCGGTTGGAGTTGGCGCGGCTGTAGCCGTCGGCGTAGCCGATGGGGAGCACGGCAATGCGGGACCGGCGCGCGAGGCAGCAGGTCCGCCCGTAGCTGATCGTGGCGCCGGGCAGCAGGTCGCGGACCTGGGCGATGCGCGTCTTGAGCGTCATGGCGGGGCGAAGATCGGCAAAGTGCGGCACCTCCTCGGAGGGGTAGCTGCCGTAGAGCGCAATCCCCGGACGGACGCAGTCCATGTGCGCGCTGGGGTAGAGGAAGGTGGCGCCGGAGTTGGCGCAGTGCCACAGCGGCGGGCGGATGCGCGCGGCGAGGATGCGCTTGCGCAGGGCGTGAAAAGCGCGGATCTGCGCGCGCGTGTAGGCCTCGCCTCCCAGTTCGTCGGCCACGGCGAAGTGCGTCATCACCCCTTCGAGCTGGAGGCCCGGCATCCGGGCGATTTCGGCGACAATCTCTTCGGCGCGCTCCATGCGGAAGCCGATGCGCCCCATGCCGGTATCGAACTTGACGTGGACGGGCACGCGCCGCTCCATCCGCCGCGCGACGCGGTCGAGCGCCCGGGCAAAGGCCATCTCGCTCAGCACACACTCGAAGCCGTAGCCGGCGATCTCCTCCGCCTGGCGCTCGGAGGGCGCGCCGAGGACGAGCAATCGCCCCGCCACGCCCGCGTCATGCAGCGCGACGGCTTCCTCCACCACCGCCACGGCAAGACGCCGCACCCCCTCCAGCGTCAGCGCGCGTCCCACGGCCACCGCGCCGTGGCCGTAGGCGTCGGCCTTGACCATGCCCATCACCTCGACGCGCGGGGTAATGTGCGCCCGGAGCGCGCGCAGGTTGTGCACGACGGCGGCGAGGTCTATCTCGGCGACGGTGGGGCGGGGCATGGAACGCTCGGCCTTGCGGAGTGCAGGACGCGGCGGGCGGGCGAACGAACCGCGCCGCCCGAGGGACGACAGGACCGGACGAAGGACTCGCCGGCGCTACAGCACGTCCTTGGTCGAAGGCACGCCCTTGACGCGCGGGTCAATCTGCGTGGCGGCGTCCATCGCCCGCGCCAGGGCCTTGAAGACGGCCTCCGCCATGTGATGGCTGTTGCGCCCGTACGGCGCGTGCACGTGCAAATTCATCCCGGCATTCGACGAAAAAGCGCGCAGGAACTCCTCGACGAGTTCCACGTCGAACTCGCCGGTCTTGGGGCTGGGGTACTCGGCCCGATAGACCAGCGCGCCACGCCCGCCGAGGTCAATGACGACCTGCGCGAGCGAGTCCTCCATCGGCACGGAGACGTCCGCAAAGCGCCGGATGCCCCGGCGGTCGCCCAGCGCCTGATGGAAGGCGGCGCCGAGGCAGATGCCGACGTCCTCGACGGTGTGGTGCGCGTCCACGTGCGTGTCGCCGGAGGCCTTCACGCGCAGGTTGAAGAGGCCGTGCCGCGCGAAGAGGTCGAGCATGTGGTCGAGGAAGCCCACGCCCGTGGCGATCTCGCTGCGCCCCTCGCCGTCCACCTCGAGGGCCAGGGTGATGTCCGTCTCCTTCGTCTTGCGCTTGATCTCCGCCTGCCGCAATGCCATGGCCTGCTCCTGATGAATGCGTGCGCGCCGGTTCAGCCGGCGCGCGACGCGGCAATCGTCTTCATGTGGCGCAACAGCGCGTCAATCTCCCGGTCGTTGCCGATCGTGATCCGCAGCCCGTCGTCCAGCCCCGGCGCGTCGAAGTAGCGCACAAGGACCCGGCGCGCCTTCAACGCGCGGTACATCTCCCCTGCGGTGTACCCCGCCCCCTTCGGCGCGCGCGCAAAAAGGAAGTTGCTCTGCGATGGGAGGGGACGCCACCCCATGTCCTCGAGGGCGCGGGCCAGGCGTCGGCGCGTCGCCCGGATACGTTGCGCGTTGGCGCGCATCGCTTCGATGTCCTTCAGCGCCGCAACGCCCGCCGCAATCGCAAAACGGTTGACGTTGTAGCTGTCCTTCACCTTTGCCAGGCCCTCGATGACCTCCTCGCGCGCAAAGGCCAGCCCCAGCCGCACTCCGCAGAGAGAGAAGGATTTCGAGAAGGTCCGAAGCACAATGACATTGCGGTGGCGCTCGACCAGGCTCAGCGCGTGTTCGTCGGCGAAGTCCGCGTACGCCTCGTCCACCACCAGCAGCCCGCCGATCGCCCGCGCCAGGCGCGACAACTCCGCATTGGAAACGGCCGTGCCGGTGGGGCTGTTCGGGTTCGCCACAATCGTTGCCGCGTCCCCCCTGCGGAAGAGGCCGCGCGGCAGGCGGAAGTCCGGAGGGAAGGGAACCTCGCGCGCGCGCGCGTTTTCGATCTGCGCCAGGGTGCGGTACAGGGTGTATGTGGGCACGGGATAGGCCAGCGTCCGCCCCGGCCCCACCACGGCGCGCAGGATCATCGTCAACAGGTCGTCGGAGCCGTTCCCCGCCAGGATGCGACCCACCGGCAGCCCGAAGACCTCGGAGGCCGCGCGCCGCACGGCGTTCGCCATCGGGTCCGGGTAAAGGCGGACATCCTTCGTCGCCGCCGCCCGGAGCGCCCGAAGCACCGCCGGCGTCGGCGGATAGGGGGACTCATTCGTATTAAGCTTGATGAATCCCCTCTCCTGCGGCTGCTCGCCGGGGGCGTAGCCTTGCATCTGCTCGATATTAGGTCTGAACCAGCCCATGTCTTCTCCGAGGCCGCGTCACTCGAACCGGATCGTGGCCGACCGCGCGTGGGCGTCCAACCCCTCGGCGCGGGCCAGGACGGCGACGTCCGACGCCGCCTTGCGAAGTGCGTCGCGATCGTAGTGAATCACGCTCATCGTCCGCAGGAAATGCTGAACACTCAGTCCGCTGAAGAATCGCGCCGTGCCGCCCGTGGGCAGGACATGCGAGGGACCGGCGACGTAGTCGCCCACCGGCTCCGGGGTGTACTGGCCCAGGAAGACCGCGCCGGCGGAGTGGATCTTCGGCAGAAGGGCGTCGGGCCGGGCGACAGCCAGCTCCAAGTGCTCCGGCGCGAACTGATTCGCCAGCTCGACGGCGTGATCGAGGTCGCGCGTGACGCCGATGAAGCCATACCGCTCAAGACAGTCCCGCGCCGCCGGGCCGCGCGAGAGCGTCGGCAACTGCGCTTCGATCTCCTCCAGCGTCCTGCGGGCGATGCGCTCCTCGGGCGTCAGGAGCACCGCCGCCGCCGGGTTGTGCTCGGCCTGACTGAGCATGTCGGCGGCAATGAACCGCGGCTCGGCCTTGGCGTCGGCGATAATGAGCACCTCGCTCGGCCCGGCCAGCATGTCCAGGTCAACCGTTCCGTAAAGCTCTTTCTTGGCGAGAGTTACGAATGTGTTTCCCGGCCCGCAGATCTTCTCGACGCGGGGAACGGAGCGCGTGCCGCAGGCGAAAGCGGCAATCGCCAGCGCCCCGCCGATGCGATAGACCTCCTCCACCCCGGCCAGGTGCGCCGCCGCCAGGACCTCGCGGCTAGGCATTCCCTCCCGGTTGCAGGGAGTCGCCAGGGCCACCTCGCGGACGCCGGCGACCGCCGCGGGGATGGCGGTCATCAGGACGGTGGAGGCCAGCCCCGCCGGGACATAGAGCCCGACGCGCCGCAAGGGGCGGTGCGTGATACTGACGAAGCCCCCCTCGGCATTGCGCTGCGCGGGGGGCAGGGCGGGCCGGATATGCTCCTGAAAGCGCCGGATGTTGTCGCGCGCGCGTTGCAGCGCCTCGCGCACGGGCGGGGGCGTCTGGTCCCAGGCGTCGCCGAGCATCCCGGGAGACACGCGGAGACGCTCCGGCGTCAGCGTCGCGCCGTCAAGCTTCCGGATGTACTCCACCAGAGCCTCGTCGCCGCGCTCGCGGACGGCGCGGATCAACTCGCGGACGACCTCGGCGGGGCTGAGCGCCCGCCCGAAGACGGCCAGCGTCCGCTCCTGCCCCTCGCGCGAGACCATCCCCGCGCCCGCGCCGAGGGCGGCGGACAGGGCGGACAACGCGGCGGAGAGATCGGCGGTTTTGGCGCTGACGATATTCATTGCGTGGACCCACGGAGCGGCGAAGACATGGCTAATATTCTCGGCGGCTATCGAGCGGCGGGCACCTCGCGGACGGCGTCGCCGATCGAGATCGGTCCGATCTGCGGCGCCCCGCGGAACTGGGCGCGGTTGACGTTGAGCTTGCCGCCGCCTCCTCCCCAGATTTCCGGGCGCATCGAAGCGTCTATCATGGCCGCCGACAGCACCTGAGTCGAGGGGTCCTGCCCTTCGGGCGCAGGAACCGCAGCGGCCTCGCAAGTCGTCAGGCGGTCCTGGACGTGCGTCGCCGCCACAAAGCCCTTCGGCACTTCCCAGCGCCCCAGCGCCTCGCCGGTACCGGGATCCTTGACCTCTTCGCCCTGAAAGAGGACGGCAAAGCGCATCCCCGGCCGCACGCCGTCGCGCGCGCCGACGTTGATGATGACGTGTTTGTCCGAGAGAATCTGGGCGATCTTCCCTTCGATGAGCGGCATGGCGGCTCCTTTGTCGCAAGATGTTGGCTTCATTATAGTCCCCCACCCCCGCGAGTCAAGGCGCGGACTTCCCGCGCCAAGGGCGTGGCACGGTTGCATTCAAGGGCCGGTTGCCGGAGAATACCGGGCTATTGCGTTTCCCCGGCCCGCCGGGATGCCGGCGGCATCTTCCTTGAGAGGAAAACCTATGGTTCGCGTGGGGTTCATCGGTCTCGGCGGCATGGGCCGCTACCAGGCGGGCGCGTTTGCCAAGGTCAAGGGCTGTGCCGTGGCGGCCGGCTCCGACGTCTCGCCGGAATCGCGCGCCGAGTTCGCCAGGGAACACCCGGGCGCAACCGTGTTCGAGGACCACCGTGCGATGCTGCGCGCCGGGGTGGATGCCGTGGTCCTGGCCACGCCGACGGGCCTGCACGCCTCCATCGGCGCAGAGGTCCTTCGCGCGCGCCTGCCCCTGCTGCTGGAAAAACCGATGGCGCGCACGACCGCCGAGTGCCGCCGACTGAACGACCTCGCCGACCGCACGGGGGCGTTGCTGATGGTCGCGCACTGCCGCCGCTATGATCCCTACTGGGGCCTCTGGCGCAAAGCCGTGGCCGCCGGGCGCATCGGACGCCCCGTCCTCTGGCGGCACGTCATGGCCGGACGCGGACCGGGCCGGTGGTTCATGGATGAGCGCCTCGGCGGCGGACCGCTCCTCGACGGCGCCGTCCACAACTACGATTTCGCCAACGCCCTCTTCGGCGATCCCGTCTCCGTCGTGGCGAACACCGTCAAGATGGACCCTGCCGTCACCGCCGCCGACACCGGATCAGCCATCGTCCAATACCCCTCCGGCAATCAGCTCCTGGTCAGTTGGAGCTGGGCCGTGAAGGGCCTCGCGCTGCACGACATCCTGGGCCCCAAGGGGTTCATCCAGTTCGGCATCGGCAAGCAGACCGTCGCGGAGGAGGAGCGCAAGACGCGCAGCTTCTGCTGCCTGACCGATGCCGCCGGCAAGGAGACGCTCCTCTCCGTGCCGCGCGAGCCCAACATGTACATCCTGCAGGCGCGGCACTTCCTCGATTGCATCCGCCGACGGACCCGCTGCCTGACGCCCGGAACCGAGGCCATCAAGGCTGTAGCCGTGGCCGAAGCCATCCTGAAGGCCGGGCGCGCCGGGAGCGCACGCAAGGTGACGTGGTAATTCCGCGCTGTCCTCTGAGAACGCAGGGAGCCGCCATGAAAGTCGGCATCAGTCAGTTGATCCTTCCCAACCTTCCCATGGAAGCCTTTCTCGATCAGGCCGCCGCCGCAGGATATGAATGCGTGGAGCTCTGCCTGAAGCGCGCGGGGGAACTGACCCCGGAGACGGATGCCGCCGGCCTGGCGCGGATCGTCGCGCTCGCCCGGGCGCGCAGGCTGGACATCGTTTCGATGACGCATAGTCATTGCACCGGCAATCTGCTCGAGTCCGGCGAGGCTGCCCGCCGCAGCATCGAAGAGACGATTGCCGGGCTTCGGGTTGCCGCCGCCCTGGGCGCACGCTGCACCCTGCACACCCTGGGACGCCCCGGCCCGGATCTGTACTACGACGACGCCTACCGCAACGGCGTCGCCGCCCTCCGCGAGATCGCCCGCACCGCCGCCGAACTCGATGTCGCCGTCGCGGTGGAGTTCGTCTGGAACGGCTTCCTCTTCAGCCCCCTGGAGATGGACCGCTTCCTCGGCGAGTGCGGCAGCCGCCATATTGCCTTCTACTTCGATCCCGGCAACATGGCCGTCTTCCACTACCCGCACCACTGGGCGCGGATTCTCGGCAAGCGCATCCGAATGATGCACGCCAAGGACTGGACCGGCAGCGCCCTGAAGGAGGGCGGCTGGCCCGCGCTGCTGAAGGGCTCCGGGCGCGTGGACTGGCCGGCGATCCTGCGCGAACTCCGCGCCGCCGGATACGACGACGCCCTCATCAGCGAGGTGCCCCCCGCCGTGGCGCCGATCGAGGAGACGGCCCGGAGCATCCGGAAGATCCTGGCGATGTGAGCCGTCAGACGCGCGCCAGAAGTTCCCGCCGCCGCTCGACATAGTAGCGGTATGTGTCGTAGGACACGTCGGGCGGCACGAAGTGATCGAGGAAGGGAATGAAGGCCCCCTGCCGGAGGACGGGTTCGACGCGGCGCAGCTCCGCCTCGACCCCTTCGCGCCCGGCGGCGATCGCCCGCTTGTCCATCCCCCCCATCAGCGCGCACCGCGGGTCCAGCCGCCGCAGCGCGTTCGGGTCCGCCCCGGCTGCGATCTCGCACGGGTGCGCCCCGTCCATCCCCGCCTCGCGGTAGAGGGGCAGCAGGTCGTTCACGTGCCCGTCGCAGTCCACCATGACCAACTGCACCCCGTTCGCCCGCAGGTGAGACGTCAACTCCGCGTACGCCGGCAGCATGAGCTCGCGCACGATCCTGGGCGACACGAGCGGCGCGGTCTTGAACGCCATATCCTCCCACACCTGCACGAAATCCACCGCCCGCTCCTTCAGAACGCGCGCCAGCAGCGCCTTGGCGAAGACCACCCGGTCCGCGATGATCCGCCGCGTCAACTCCGGCTGCTCGTACCAGGCGATGCTCAGATTCTCCAGCCCCATCAGGATTCGGGGGAAGCCGAAGAAGCTGCGGAAGTGGACGCCCACGATTTCCCCCCGCGCCCGGCGGCGGCGGAGTTCCTCGTCGAAACCCGGCGGATAGCGCGCCGGGGCGGCGCCGTCGAGCCTCGGGAGCAGCCGCTCGTAGTCCGCCTCCGTTTCCACCGGAAAGCGCAGGTACTGCGGAATGCTGCCCAGGCGCCTTCGACGCCGCAGGATCGTCCCGCGGTCGTCCTGAATCACCTGCTCTTCCGCCGTTTCCTCGAGGACCTTCTCCTCGAAGGGCGGCTGGAAGAGGTCGTTGATCGGCAGCCAGTTCATGTTGAAGCTGATGTCGAGGCGGAGGTGGTCTTCGAGCTGGCGCAGGTTCGTGACCCAGGGGGGCAGTCCCTCGGCGTGCCAGCGTTCCAGCGTCTCCGGCCACACGCCCATCTCCATCAGGGGGACGCGGTCCACACGCTCGAACTTCATCCAGCGCAGGAAGCGCTCGCGTTGCGTCATGTCGGGGGTCCTTTCGGCTGATCCTTCTCGGCGGGCTGACGGGCGGAGACCGCTATGACTCCGCTGGCGAGCATCATCCCTCTGGCAGGCGGAGGAAGCAAACGAGCATGGGTCCGTTGTCACTGGCCCCACACACTGAGGCCACCTGTCGCCAAGGCCGTGCCGGCCCGCGCCCCGCGGGCTCCGTGGTAACGGCGTCTTCGCACGGCAGGGGCTCTCTCCGTTCGTAAAGGTATTCCGGATCAAGGTCCAAACCGTTTTCCCATTCGACTGTGTCAAAGGCAATGCGAACCTTCTCGAACTCCCGGGACGACTTCAGCGCGCGGAAACGCCCCACCCCCAGCAGCGGCGTCACGTCAAAGATGCGCCGTTCTCCGTTGTCGAAGCCGAGGACCAGCCGGTGCTGTGCAGTCGGTTGCACATTCTTGACCCGCGGGTACATGGCGACCATCCTTCTACTGAAGTGGCGGAATCCGGCACGGCTCCTCGCCATTCATAGCCAGTTGCCAGTCGGCCCTCAACTCAGCCTGGCGCGTCGCCGGTCTTGCACAGAACGGACGCGCCTTGATCGTGCGTTCCAGTACGGCGCTATGCAGTCCTGCGCCCGGCCTTGTCGGGAGGACTGGATGGCAACGGTCCTTGAACCGCCAGACTCTCGTACAACTGCTCCGTCTGCGCCAGGAAACGGCGCACGGTGAAGCGGCGCAGGATGCGCTCGCGCCCGGCGCGGCCCATCGCGCGCGCCAGCGCCGGGGCGCGCAGCAGCTCCAGCGCTGCACCGGCGAGCGCCTCCGGGTCCTCCGGCGCAACCAGACGTCCGGCTTCCTCGCCCAGCGCCTCGATGCAGCCGGGAATGCGCGTGGCCACCACCGGCGTGGCGCAGGCCATCGCCTCGAGCAGCGTGTAAGGCATCCCCTCGTAGCGCGAGGCCAACATGAACAGGTCCATCGCCCGATAGAAGGTCCAGGGCTCCGCCGTCCGCTCGACCCAGTAGATGCGCGCGTCAATCCCCAGATCCCGTGCCAGCGCCCGCGCTCCGGCTCGGTCCCCCTCGTGGCCGACGATCACCCCGCGGCAGGCCGGTTCGAGCCGGAACAGCCGCGCCCAGGCGCGCAGCAGCACGTCGGTGGCCTTCTGCGGCAGAAAGCGCGTCAGCGTCCCCACCACCGGCCCTTCGCCTTCGAGCCCGATAGCGTGCCGCGCTTCCGAAGGCGATTCCGCCGGAGAGAAGAGATCGGCGTCCACCCCGTTCTCGATCACCGCGCAGAGCGCCTCGGGGGCGCCGAGTTCGCGCTGCGCCAGTTCCGCCTGCATGGGGCTCAGCAAGATCAACCGCGCCGTCCAGCGCAGCGCCGCCTTCTCCAACGCCCGGAAGAACCGCCGCGCCGCGCCGCGCTTGCCCTGGAAGTAGAAGGCGTGCGGCGTATGGACGACGGCGCGCCGGCCCGTCAGCCGCGCCGCCAGCCGCCCCAGCAGGCCGGACTTCGAGGCGTGCGTGTGCAGAATATCGCACTCGGTCGCGCGCAGCGCGCGGAGGAGTTGCCACAGCGCGCGGGCGTCACGCAGCGGTGACACCGGCCGCACGATGGGGACCTCGATCACCGCGATCCCCGCGGCGCGCAGGCGCGCCACGTCCTCGCGGAAGACCGGGTTCCGCTCGCAGGACGTGATGAACGTCAGCCGGAACCGCCGGGAGTCCAGCCCGTAGAGCATCTGAAGCAGATGCGTGCGCGTGCCCCCGTCGGTCGCGTCCAGCATCTCCACCACATGAATCCGACCGTCGCGCGTTCCGGCGCCCATCGGCGTCTCCTTTCGCCGCCACAGTCTATCGGGCGGCCCCCGCCGCGCGCAAGGCGGCGCAGCGTGGCGAGGGCGTTTGACGCCGCCGGGGCGGGCGGTGTAGGCTGGCCGTAACCTTTGGAGCGGAGGCCGTTCATGTCCTTGTCCCGGCGAGGCGGCGTGTGGGGCGCGGGAATCATCCTGCCGGCGGCGCAACTGCCGGCGGGCCCGACGGCGCGCGCGGAGAACGCGGCCGATGCGCTGCTCCGGGCCTATGCCGCTCGCCTGCCGGCCCTTCGGACGGCGCTTTCTGAGATCGCGGCGGCGGCTGAAGCGGCGGCGGAGCGCCGGACCCGGCAGCCCGAAGTGGCGATCCCGTTCGCTCCCGGGCGCATGGGCCCCATCAGCGGCATCCATGCGGCGCTGATCTACCGGATGATAGACGCGGCAGCGGCGGAACGCAGCGCGCCGCGCGCGGAGAAGTGAGGGATCATGGACCTCCTTCTGGCGACCTTTCAGGGCGTGGCGGTGCTGCTGGCGCTGGGAGTGGCCGGCTTCTGGATCATCAGCCGCCGGGTGATCCCCGATCAGGCCCTGGCCTCCCTTTCGACGCTGTCGGTGGACGTAGCGGTGCCCTGCCTGGTCTTTGCGAACATCCTCGATCACTTCGAGCCGGCCGAGCACGCGCGGTGGTGGCTGTTGCCGGCGTGGTGGGGCGGATTCACCCTCCTGGCGCTGCTCCTGACGCTGGTCCTGGCGCGGTTCGGACGTCGCGAAACGCGCCGCGAGTTCGCCGCGGGGCTCTTCTTCCAGAACGCCATCTTCGTGCCGCTGGTCATCATCACGGAAGCGTTCGGGCGGAACTCGGCGCTTCTGCCGGAGTTGTTCATCTTCACGCTGCTCTTTCCGGCGCTGTTCTTCGGCGGGGCGCACCTGTTCTTCGGCCACGCCGGGCAGCCGATCCGCTGGGCGCGGGTCTTCAACCCGGTGACTGTGGCCACGCTGCTCGGCGTGGGGGCGGCACTGGTGGGCGCACGCGAGTGGTTCCCTCGCTTCGCGTTCACCACCATCTCGATGGTCGGCGACACCAGCGCGCCGTTGCTGATGCTGGTGCTGGGGGGGAGCCTGTACCTCGACGCGAAGGCCGGCGGCAGATTGCACTGGGGGGAGACGGCGAAGTTCGTCCTCTTCAAGAACATCGTCTTTCCACTGGCGACGCTTGGATTGATCCTGCTGATACGTCCGCCGCAGTCGGTGGCGTTGCTGCTGGTGCTTCAGGCCGCCGCGCCGCCGTTGACAGCGCTGCCGATCATCGCCGAGCGCGAGGGGGGAGACCGGAATTTCGTCTGCCAGTACATGATCGGGAGCTTCGCCTTTTCGCTGGTCTCGATCCCCGTGGCCATGGGGCTGCTGTCGCGCTGGTATGGGGGATGAGTGAAAGACGCCGAGCCGAAGGCGCAGCCGTACGGGAACGTCCCGGCTGCCGGTCGGGGCGCTTTCTCAGGGAAGGGAGGACACGATGGGCCGTCCCCGCTGCAAGCCGGTTGAGCGTTTCGAGGAACTCCCCCGCTACGAACAGGACAGCGGCGCGAACATCGCCTACCAGTTCGTCGTAACGCCCGGTACGCTGGGGTTGATGAGCGCCGGGCGCGTCCGCGCGAAAGGGCCGACCACAAAGGCCCTGGACTGCCACGACGGATGGGACCAGATCTACCTGATTCTCAAGGGCGCGGGCACAATCCTCCTGGGGCGCCGTCGAATTTCCGTGCGGGCCGGGATGGTGGTGCGAATCCCGCAGAAGACCGTCCACGGCGTGCATCTGAAACACGGGGAGCGCATCGAGTACATCTACGTCAACGCCTTTGCGAACCGCAGGGCGCTGGAGGGGTTGCTGAAGACGCTCCGGCAGCCGCTCCGGGCGCGGGCGAGCACGCCGCCGGACCGTGTCAGAGCCCCCACGGCGGACGCCCCGCGCCGGGGGTCGAAACCTCCTCGATGAAGGTCCCGGTGAAGGGCGTGGGGCGCTCGCAGGAATCGCGCGCGGGCTGGCTCTCGCGGACGCGCCAGGCCAGGAGATGCCGCCAACGCCCGTCGGCCAGTTGAACGGTGGCGCCCAGGGGATGATCGGCGTACCAGACGCGCCCCTCCGGCGGCGGGCCGAAGTCGGCAGTGTCGCGGGCGAGGACGGGCGGCAGCAGCGCGCGGCGGTCGGCGCGCAGGGGCCAGAGCGCCACCTTCTGCCGGTGCGACCAGATGCTGATGCGGCGGCCCGTGCCGTCGCACGCGCCGGGGGTGTACGGGTTGCCCGCGACGTACGGCGTTCCGTCGGCCGCCTGGTTCAGAATGGTAGGGGTGTTGCCGCGCGTGCCGGGGGCGCTGACGACCGCTTCCCAGGAAACACCGCCATCGCCGGAGCGCCAGATCGCGATCCCGTAGCTCTCGCCGTCGGTGGAAACATGCAGCGCCCCGCGCGCGGCGAACAGCAGGCGGCCGTCCACGTCGCGCTGAACCGAGGGCTCTCCGAAGCCCTCGGACGGCGTCACCGGCGTGAAGGACACGGGACGCCAGCCTTCGGGGCCGCGCCGCCAGCGCGCCAGACCGGACTGAGTGGACCCGTTCCCCTCGCGGACGGTCAGACCGTGCAACAGGTCTTCTCCGTCGGGAATCGCGCCGCCCAGACCGCGCCCGACGACGTTCCACCCGGGCAGGATCCTCTCGCCGATGAAGTAATCGGAGCGCGTCACGTGGAAAGCCCCCCCGTCCCAGAGCGTCTGGTGCAGTTCCATCCGGCTGAAGGGGCCGGGCAGGTCCCGGTGAAGGCGCGTCGAGAAGTCGGCGGCAAAGGCGACCGTCGTCCCCACGATGAAGCCCGTGCCGGCGTGGGGATGGGGCCGGCCGTCCTTCAACCGCGCGCCGAGGGGAACGAAGCCGCCCGAGCAGAGGTGGCGCGCCATGAGGAGCGGCTGCCCGCCGGCCGGGTGGCACTCGCGCGTGTTGCGTCCGATCGTCGTCGCCCGGGCGGGGGAGATATCGTCCAGGCAGTCGAAGGGGATGACGTCCGCCCCGGACTCGAAATCAATACTGGTGACGCCGAGGCGGCGGACGTTGCACAACAGGGCCGCCTTGCGCGGAGCGAGCTGAAAGGGAAGACATAGTCCATAGCGCAGGGGCGGACCCTCGCCGCCATCGGGGGGAAGGGTCAGCGCCACGGAACGCCGCGTCACTTGAAGGGCGACATCTACGCTCACAGACCGATCCTCCATTCGAGAAGCGCGTCGCGGGCGGGTCCGGTCATTCCATGTCGTCGTCCGCGCCGCGCTCGGGCACGATGAGGCGCGCGGGGTCGAGGTGCGCGTAGGGCGGCACGCCCTTGAGGAAGACGGCGGCATCGGACACGGGGGCGCCGAGCTGCACGCGCCAGACCTGATGATCGCCGCCGGGGGGCACGTGGACAATGCGCGGCGAGAGACCGAACTGGCCGGTGCGCGCGTCGGCCCTGGCGCTCAGGACCGTCTGCCCCTTGTTGTCCTGGAGTTCCATGACCGTCCCGCCCCGCGCCTTGCCGCCGAAGCCGAAGAGGATGGCCTCGGCGCCGATGGGCACATAGAAGCACAGGGCGTTGGTTCCCGAGGGGAGGTTGATGCGGAACCATTCGCGGTTCTTCTCGCGCGCGAGAACGATGGCGGAGGCTGCGGGCTCGACAATGCGGTAATGCGCCTTGTCGGCCGCTATGGCGAGGCGGCACGGCCCGTCCTCCGGGGCGATCAGGCGTATCTCGCCGCGCTCGTCGGCCAGGACGAGTTCCTTCCGCTCGGCGGCATCGTTGCCGGAGAGGCGCAGGAGACGCGCCTCGACCCGCCCACCCTTGCCCGTTGCCTCGATGACGATGGGCCGCCCCTTCGTCGCCAGGACCATCCACGTCGCAGCGGGAAAGGCCGCCCCGTCGTCCGCCGCGCGAAGCTGCCCGACAGCCTCCGTCGGCACGCGGGTCATCGCCCCGCCGAACTGCGTCACCAGGTCGGCAGCCTCCACCCCCGCCAGCAAGGCCAGGTCGCGCTCAACGAGTCCCCGTGTCTCCTCGAAAGTGAAGAAGGGCAGGGCCGCGAAGCGCGCGCCGGCGACGCTGCCGAAGAGCCGGTAGAGCCCGTTGCGGTGATTGCGCCAGAGGAAGATGCCCGCCTCCTGCTGGAAGCGCGCCCGCTGCTCCGGGGGCGTCTTGTCATCCAGCGCCGCCCATTCCTGATCAATTCGGAGGGCATGGATGTAGAGGGCGCAGAGCGCGACGCGGCGGCGGGACTCGATGTCGTCGGCCTTGTCGAGCGCCTCGCGCAGATCGCCGAGCGCCAGCTTGGCAGTGCGGGGGTTGAACCCCTCGCGCTCCCAGCGCTCGAAGTAACGCCGCATGGGCAACGCTGCCGCGCCGAAGCAATCGGCGTAGAACTCCGCCAGCAGCGCATCGGGGTTCTGGGTCGAGTCCCACATCAGTTGCGCCGCGACGTACATGCCGATGCCGGCCCCGCCCCACACGGGGCAGGCCTCGGCGTTCAGCATGATGGCCTTCCGGCTCTTGTAGTAGGGGATCACGCGCCGCGCCTTGGAGACGGTGATGCCCCGCCCCGGCGCATTCGCGCCCCACTGGGGGATGGCGAAGTACTCGCGCACGCCGATAACGCCGACGTACGCCGGCCACGCGTCGAACATGGTGTCCACCGACACGCGGTTGTAGGCCGTGGCGATCTGGATGGCGATGTTCGGATCGGCCTCGGCCTTGAGGCGGGGCGGGGTTGAGACGACCCCGTAGGCGTAGAAGCCGATCCAGAAGGCCCGCCGGGGCATGGCCGCGCGGACGGCGTCGGCCACCTGATGGGCCAGGAGCCAGGCGCAGTCGCTGTAGCTGCCCACGGCGCGGCAGCGCTCGCACCGGCACATGTTGACGGTGCCGTCGTTCGGACTGACGGGGAGCAGGTCGAGGTTCGGTTCTTTGGCGAAGCGGGCCACCGCGCCGGCGGTGAAGAGCTTGACCACCTCCGGGTGCGTGGTGCAGGGTTGCGCCGGGGTGCGGACGTCGCCGACGCCGTCCTTGTTCGTGTCCTTCAGCGCGAAGTACTCCGGATGCTCCTTGAAGAGGGCATCGGGGACGAAGCCCGAGTAGGAATGGTGGATTCCGCCGCGGATGCCGCTGCCGAGCCGGTTGCGCTCGGACCACAGGTCCATGTCGCGCGCGCCGGCGATGGCGCGCGTGCCGGAAGTGATGTTCCGAAGGAGGAAGTCCGGCTGCGTCGCGACGTCCAGCGCCACGGTGATGTCGCGCGCCTGGGGGATGACCTCCCAGTCCTCGTCGCCGAAATACCAGCGGCAGCCGAGGCGCTGCAGGAAGGTATGGACCGCCGGTGAAAGCCCCGCCGCCGAACGCGCCATGATCGCCAGCCGGTCCGCCCCGGTGCGGAGGAAAAGGCCCTCGGCGTTGAAGGCGTCGAAGCCCTTCGGGGGCGTGACGGCGGGGAAGTCTCCGGCCACGCCGAGGAGGATGGCCGCCCCCCGATCGGGCAACCGGTCCGAAAGGGGTACGGTGGCGCCGCTGATCCGCAGAAGGAACTGCTGGAGGGTCCGCGCGGCCTTGAGATGGGCCGGCGAGGGATCGGGCGGGGTGACGATGACGCAGGCGGGCTGCCCGTCGCGCACGAGGACAACCGGGGCGCATCCCTTCATCATGGCCGCGTCCGCCAGCGGCTTGACGCGCAGCGGCAGGCGGGGGACGGCGGCCGGCGGCGTAGCGCGAGCCGGCAGCGCCTCTTCCGGCACAAGCAGATCGGCTGCGGCCAGGGCGAGATAGGGCGGCACGCCCTCGATCGTCACCCCCCGGCCCGGCGGACAACTCAGCGTCCAGGGCATACCGTCCCTGCCGGGCGGAACGGCGATGTCTTCGTGCTTGTGCGCGGCGATATCGCCGTCCCACACCACCGCGCCGGAGGAGTCCCGCAAGGTGACCTCCGCCCCCTGCCGGGACTTGTCGGAACTCTTCAGGCGCAGTCCGGCGGTCTTCTCGGGAACGAAGAAGCATCCGTGGCCGACGGGTCCGGACCACGCCAGCGTCAAGCCGTGAGTCAACCCCGTCACGCTCCCCCCGACCCGCATTTCGTAGAGACCGTCGCGGGGAATCTCGACACGGATTCGCGCGCCGGCCTGGGCGGGCACGTCAAGCCGCCCGTCAAATCCCGGCCCTTCAGCCACAGGGCGACGCCGGACGCTCCAGAGGTGGACGCGATCCTTCATGTCGGGGTTGTTCACCTGAACCTCGAAGCGTTCCCCCTGCGCCGCCCGGAAGAGGTAGAGCGGCGCGGCGGCAAGGTCGGCGGGCGCGCCGGCGTCGGGCCAGGCGCGCGAGGGCGGCGGGATCATCAACGCCGGATCGAGGCAGGGAACCCGCTCGACCAGCGGCAGGAGGGTCTCGGAGTACTTGACGCCCCCCACCGCCACAGGCGGCGCAGGCGGGCGCGGCGCGCCGGGGGCAATCTCCAACGCCTTCAGGTCGGCAAAATCGTAGCCGTTCGTCTGCCCCGAGATCTCGATGACGCTGCCCTTCCTGAGGGCAACGTGCGGCACGACGTGACGCAGGGGCGTGACGCCGAAGAAGCTGTTACCGGCCGCCCAGCGCGAGACGGTCTTCCCGTCCACCTTCAGGCTGAAACGCGCGCAGCCGGCGTCCTTGTCGAAGCACTCGATCGCGAGGGTGTAGTATCCCTCCGCACCGGCGAAGGTCGTCGTGGCCGTACCGTCCACGTTCCGGTCGGCGTTCTGCGCCGAGCGGAAGGGCCGCAGCGAGAGCCGCGGAGGCATTCCGTAGCCTGCGGGAACCAGGGCGTAGTTCTTGATCCGCCAGACGGGGTTCTCGCCCTGCGTGGTCGCCTCGGTGAACTCGAGACGCAGGACGCCTTCGGCGGGTCGGACGGCGGGGGTGGGAGCGGGCTTGGCGCTCTTCGGCGGCGGGGCGGCAGGGGCGGTCGCGCACAGAAGCGACATTGCGACGATGGCGGAGAGGCGTTTCATAGTTCCTCGATGGGGGCGCGGGATACGGGCGCCGGGGACGCGGCCACAACCCACGGCGCAATTCGCGACCTGGCGGCGCGGGGACGCCGGCGTCGAGACGTTCAGAACGGTTGCGCGGTGACGTCTATGCCTTGAGCGGTATTGAATAGATTGTGAATGCGCGGGGTGTTATAGGCCCCGTCGTCGCAGTTGGTGGATGACGACCCGGAGGTGGCGTTGCACGGGAAGGTACCGTTGGTGTTGTTGGCATAGTGGGAGGTGTAGCCCAAGCCTTTGCCGACAGCCCATTTGACGACGGGGTCCTCGCCGCCGGGAAACCAGGCGATCTGCTGTGTCGAGTCGCCGTACCACGCGGAGGAACCGTCGCCGTAGAGCACGTTGTAGCCGTCGCGATGGTGGTAGATTCCCAGACCGGCGCTCGAGTTGTTGAGATGGAAGAAGCCGTCGGACATGACGGCGCGGCCCCCGAGGTTCTTGCTGGTCTTGAAGGGCGGGCATCCCCAGCGGGTCATCACGGTCGGGCGCGTCCATCCGATGCCGAAGGAGTTGGCGTTGACCGACCAGGAGCTGCCGGCAACGGGATGGTTCAGGTAGGCGTAGTCGTTGAAGATGAAGAGGATGTAGTCGCGCCAGCTCCCGCCGTTGCGCGTCCGCTCGGGCCATTTGCCGTAGAGAAAGGTACTGCGGGAGTCGCCCGTCTTGGCGCCGGCGGCGGCCTTGCGCCAACAGGCCGCTCCGCCGTTCCAGCCGATCTCGTTCGCCGGCTGCGTGTCGCCCAGCAACAGCCGCAGGTCGCGCCACTCCGTCATCAGCGAGGGGCAGAGGTAGCTCTTCTCGTCGGAGAGCATCCCCATCTCGAGGAACATGCCGACACCCGTGGGCGCCACCTTGAGCATGTTCGCCGTAATCCAGGAGAAGTTCTCGCCGGCATCGTAGAAGCACGACGCCCCGATGCAGTGCTGCGTCCCCTTGTAGCCCACGGAGTGGCGGGAGGAGGTGTAGTTGACCGTGGCGCCGAAGCGGTCGGTGTAAACCATCTGCGCCGTCCCGGCGGCGTCCTCTCCCCAAGCCAGGTTGCCGGGGTAGTATTCGCCATACTCGGAGAGGTAGATCGCAAAGCTCTTGCCGAACTGGTTGAGGTTGTTCATGCACGTGGCGCGCCGCGCCTTTTCCCGCGCGCTCGCCAGGGCGGGCAGGAGCATGGCGGCCAGAATAGCAATGATGGCGATCACCACCAGCAGTTCGATGAGCGTGAAAGCCCTCTTCAGGCGCGTCCGGAGCCGTTGCATGTGTCTTCCTCCCTCGACAAGAAGAGCCCGCCTCGCCGAGGCGGCGCGGCCCTACCGGTCAATGTCACGAAGCTGATTGAACAGATTGTGCACGAGCGGCATGTTCATGTTTCCTGCCAGCGAGTAGTGCCGGGTGTTGTTGATCTCGTCCCCCCACCAGGCGATGCGCTCGGTGGAATCGCCGTACCAGGCGCAACCGCCGTCGCCGTAGAGGACGTTGTAACCTTCGCCGTGCGCAAAGACGCCGACGCCGGGGGCGGTGGGGGTGCTTTCGGAGTGCATGATGCCGTCGGAGACGAGGGCGCGGCCGGCCAGCAGCTTGGTCGTCTTGAAGGGCGGGCAGCCGTGGTCGCTCTTGACGACGGGCTTCGTCCAGGGGATGTCGAGGACGTTGTTGTTCGGGCGGAAGGGCAGCGGCGTGTTGCCGGTGCTGCCGCCGATGGGGTAGTTGAGGTAGGTGTAGTCGCCCAGGATGTACCAGTTGCGATAGAGGTTGCCCGACCCGCCGCCGACGCGGCAGGCGCCGTCGTAGGAGCCGAGGCCGCGTCCCCAGTTGCCGTAGAGGAGCGTCGTGCCCGGCGGCGCGCTTCCATTCCTCCGCCCCGCCGTTCCACACCAGTTCGTTTCCGCCGGTCTGCCCGCCGTGCGCGCCGATCTTCCAGCGCAGCCAGTTCCACTGCCGGCCCATGCTGGGACAGTGCAGACTCTTCTCGTCATCGAGTCCGGAGGTCAGTGTCAACAACCCCAGCCCCACCGGAGCAACGCGAAGGGCGTTCGTCCCCTGCGCAGGCGCGGGGAAGTAGTCTGCCGCACTGGAATCGTTATGGAAGAAGCCCATGCCGAGGAGGTGCTGATATTGCCAGGTGAAGATGCGCTCGTCATAGCAGGCCGCCCAGCTCCCCGGCCCCCAGAAGGCCACCGTGCCCCCCTGGGCGTCGGTGTAAACCATGCGGCGCGCGGCGTCGGCGCCCCAGGCCAGCAGACCGGGGAAGTACTGCCCGTAATCGGAGGTGTAAACCTCGAGCGCGAGGCCGATCTGCTTCAGATTGTTCGTGCAACTGCTTCGCCGGGCCTTCTCCCGCGCGCTCGCCAGGGCAGGCAGGAGCATCGCGGCGAGAATGGCGATGATGGCGATGACAACCAGCAGCTCAATCAACGTAAAGGCGGCGAAGAACCTTCGGGTGCGGCCCATGACTCTCCCTCCTTCGGCTCGGACCTTTCGGCCCGCGCGACGTCACGCGCGACGACACGGGCCTGCGGAGGCCCGCTCGACAAACTGCGGCGCCAGCACGGCGTGTCCCGGACGACGCCCTTCGATCAGCGCCAGCATCATCGCCGTTGCCGTCTGGCCGACCTCCTCATGCGGGTGGCGGATCGAGGCCAGCGGCGGATCGGCGGCGAAGGCAAACTCGGAATCGTCATAGCCCACGACGGAGACGTCCTCGGGCACGCGAAGCCCGATGCAGCGCAGGCCGCCGACGGCCTCGCCCGCCCAGCGGTCGCCGGGCGCCAGGATGGCGGTGACGGAGCGGAAGAAGTCGGCGCGCTCGATGACGTATTGCCGGACGAAGCCGCGCTCGCCGGTCATCTCCGGGGCCAGGGCGTCGTCGCGCAGGCCCAGCGCCTCCATCGCCCGGCAGTAGCCCTCGTAGCGCTGCGCGCCGGTCACGCGCCCGATGCGCAGCCAGGCGATCCGGCGATGTCCCATCTCCGCCAGCCGCCGCACCGCCAGCGCCGCCCCGGCGGCATAGTCCATGACCACGCAAGGCGCCGCCTTGACCGGACGCTCGACCAGCAGCAGGCAGGGGATGTTCGCGGGCAGCATCTCGGCGAGTTCCGCTTCGCCGGCGTAGGACTGAAGGATAAGGCCCTCGACCCCCTTCGTCACCAGCTCGCGGACGGCGCGCTTTTCGGCGGCGAAGAGGTTGTAGGAGTCCTGGAAGAGGAGGCCGTATCCGTGTTTCTCGAAGGGTCCGACGAGACTGCGCATCTGCATGGCGCGCGTTTCGGAGCCGAAGAGGGAGCCGGCCACGCCGATGAGGAAGGTCCGACGCCGCCGGAGGCTGCGGGCGAGGAAGTGGGGTTGATAGTCAAGGTCCTGCGCGACGGCGAGAATGCGTTCCCGCGCCGCGGGAGAGATCACGCGGTCGCCCTTGTCCGTGAGAACCCGCGACACGGTGGTCACGTGGTACCCAGTCTGCGCCGCAATGTCCTTCAGCGTCGGCATCGCCAAGCGCCTTGCATAAGCCGCGCGGTTATGCTAACGTTAGCGGTACTATATATTCATGGTAGCATCGCCCCGAAAGCAAGTCAAGTTCCTTCTGACGCAAAACGTGGCGCACGACGGAGCGTCTCCGGTATAATGGATTTTGTTCTCTTCCCCTTCCAGTGCAGCGGGAGCAACTCCATGAGGACACAGCGCGCGTGGACTGCGGCGGCCCTTCTCTCCTTGTTTGTGGCCCCGGCCTCCGTCCCTGCGGCCGTCGAGATCGTCCGCGACGGCCAGCCGGCGGCGGCCATCTGGCACTATGCCGACGCCTCCGCGGCGCGGCCCGCCGCGCGACGCCCGCTGAGCGACGCCGACGCCGCCCGCGAACTGGCCAAGTACCTTCAGATGATGTCGGGGGCCGCCGTGGAGGTCAAGGCGGTGGAGAAGGGCGCGCGCCCCGAGGCCGGGCGCCCGGCGGTGATCGTCGGAGCGTTGGCGCTTGATCTGGGAATGCCCAAGCCGCCGGAAACCATCAGCGGCGACGGTTACCGCGTCCTCGTGCGCGACAACCTCCTGATGCTCGCCGGCGAAACGCCGGATTCGACCTCCTTCGCCGTGAGCCATTTCCTCGAAACGCTCGGTTGCCGCTGGTTCTTCGACAACCCGATCGGCGAGGTCGTCCCGGAGATGAAGACCATCGTGGCCGACAAGCTGGATGCGGCGGAGAAGCCGGACTTCGCCGCGCGCCGCATGTGGGGGCCGAACTGGGGCGGCTCGGCCGTCTGGGGACGCCGCAACCGCCTGGGCGGCCTGCCGGCCAACGCCGGGCATGCCTGGGGCAACGTGCCGCCGCAGAAATACGCGGCGGAGCACCCGGAGTACTACGCCCTCCGCGGCGGCGTGCGGAAGCCGGGCGGATGGGTCTGCACCACCAACCCCGACGTCATCCGCATCTTCATCGAGACCATCGGCGAACAGGTCAAGGACAAGGGCTTCGCCTCGATCTCCATTTCCCCGCCGGACGGTACGGCCTATTGCGAATGCGACACCTGCAAGGCCCTCGACGATCCGACGAACATCGAGGTGAGCTCCGGTCGCGTGGCCATGTCGGACCGGTACATCCTCTTCTTCAACGCCGTGGCCGAGGGAGTGCGCAAGATCAACCCGAACGCCGTGCTCAACTTCTACGCCTATGCCGACTACTCGATCCCCCCGAAGCGCCCCGTCAAGTCGCCGGACAACCTCTGCGCGTGGATCGCGCCCCTGCGCTTCTGCCGCCTGCATCCCCTCGGCAGCCCCGTGTGCGAGTCGCGCCAGCGCTGCAAGAGCGTCGTCGAGGGCTGGAGCAACGTCGTCTCCAAGATCGGCTGGCGCGAGTACAACTACCAGGTGGCCGAACTGACGGTGCCCTTCTCCAAGGTGAACGTGTGGCGGCACGACTTCCCCTACCTCAAGCAGCGCGGCTGCGTGGGCGTCAACATCGAGTGCCTGGCGATGTGGCACATCTACGGGCCGCACACCTACCTGGCCGCGCGCATGATGTGGAAGGCCGACCTGGACGTGGACGCGGTGATGGATGATTTCTACACGCGCTTCTGCGGGCCGGCGGCGCCGCACGTCAAGGCCTACTGGGAGCGGATTGACAAGGCCGTAGCCACGAGCCCGGCGCACTCCGGAAGTTTCTACTCGAACCACGTCTTCTGGACGCCGCAGTTGCTGGCGGCGTGCACCGCCGACCTCGACGCGGCGGCGCGCGTCGCCGATACGGACCTCGTTCGGAAGCGGGTGGAGATGTTCCGCATGGGCCTGGAGAATGCGCGCTGCTTCCTGGCCGTGCGCGAGGCCACGAACCGGTGCGATTTCGTGAAGGCAAAGGAGATTCTGACGGCCTGGCAGGCCCACATGGACGCGGCCTACACGGCGCGTGTCCACAGCATCGGCGAGTACAAGCAGGGCTACACGCGGCGATTCCTGTCTCAGCCGATCGAGCAGGGGTTCGCCCGCACGACCGGCGACTGCAAGATGCTCCTTCAGCTTCCCGACGAGTGGCTCTTCCGCTACGATACGAAGGATGAGGGCGAAGCCGCCGGCTGGCAGAAGCCGGACCTTCCCGCCGAGGGCTGGCGCAAGGTGAAGACGTACTCCAATACCCTCAGCCAGCAGGGCATTCCCGAAGTGCTGACTTTCCTGTGGTACCGCACGTCCTTCACCGCTCCGGCGCAGATTCCCCAGGGGCCGGTGACGCTCTGGTTCGCGGAGATTGACGGGCGGCCCACCAAGGTCTTCCTCAACGGCGAGCCGGTCGGCGAGTTCACGCGGGGCCGCGTGCCCAACGAAGTCGAGATCACCGGCAAGCTCATTCCCGGCAAGGAGAACGTCGTCGCCGTCAAAGTTGACCACCGTTCGATTACGGAATTGCTGCTGGGCGGCATCATCAAGCCGGTGATGATCTACACCGGCCAGCCCCCCGCGCCCCCGCCCCCGCCGGCGGCCCGCCCCGCAGCGCCGGCAGGTCGGTAGCCGGGTCGGACGAAAGACGCCATACCGCTGGAGAGGCGAGCGATGCGTGCAGCCGCCCTGTGCCTGGCCGTCGCAGCCGCCCTGTGCCTGTGCGGCGCGCCCGCCGCCGCGCCGCGCGGAAGGGCCTCCGCCCTGCTGCCGCAAGTCACCCTGCGCCTGCGCGTCATCGAGATGACCCCCCGCGAGCCGGTGCGATTCCACTGGCGCTGGGGCGGCGAGGGGCTCGGCGGCGACGTCGTTTCCGGCATCTTCCCGGTCGTCTCCCCGAAGACGCTCCAGGCCCCCAGTTCGCAGGAGTTCGTGGCCGGCACGGGACGCAAGGACAGCGACGACAAGGCGCTGTTCGACGACCTCGACGGGCGCGCCGGGCCCATCCGCGAGGAGAAGGACTACTTCATCGAGAAGGGGCGGCTGAGCGACACCTACTGGCTCAAGCCGGGCGTCTGGACCTGGCCGGTGCCGATGACGGAGTTCCGCCGCAGCGGGGGGACCTTCCTGACGGTGACCCTGGAGGGCATGAAGAGCCGCGGGGCCAGTCGGGGAACGCTCAAGCAGATCGTCGTCGAGTTCGAGGTGGCGCAAGGCGGGCGAACACTGAAGACCTTCACCGAGGCGGGACCGGACGGCCCGACGGTGGGCATCTACCTTCCCCTCCATCGCCTGGGCGTGGCCGAGACGCCGGACCAGGCCTTCCTGGCCGAAACGACGGGCCTGGCGGCTTACGCCGACCGGCGCGTGGCCTGGCTGGAAGCCCTGCCCTGGGCGAGCCTGCCCCTCCCCCGCCGGACCGCCTTCGTCACCGACTGTTACGGCTATGGCGCCGGGGCGGGCTACGGGATTCGGACCACCAATCGCCAGACGCTGCTCAACGAGTTCCGCGCGCTACGGCAGATCGGCGTAAACGGGCTGCGCGGCGCGCCGGGGTTCGCCTCGGAGATGATCCGCGCGCGCGAGGGGATCGGCGCGGAGTTCACGCGCGTGCGGCTGTCGCACGGCATCGGCTATCCCGTGCCCGGATTCGACCCCGACGCCCCCGACGCGACGGCCGGCTGCCCCTTCCATCCTTCCCGCCCGAACCTGGCCGAGAACGTCCGCGCGGCGGCGGCCAGGCTCATGGATGAAACGGTACGCAAGACGCCCGTGGAGGAATACTGGTTCCTCACCGTGGACGAGATCGGCTCGGTCTTCGACCGCACGCCGGAGCGAAAGAGCCACATGGGCTGCTGCCCGCACTGCCGGAAGGCTTTCCGCGACTACGTGCAGAAGCTGGGTTACGGACTGGCCGACTTCGGCGCGGCGGACTGGGAAGCGGTGCGCCCCGTGTGGGGGTACTGGGACATTCCGTACGCCGAGAAGAAGGCCGCCGAGACCGCCGCCAAGACAGCGGAAAGCGCCCGGCAGGAGCGCGAGGCACTGGCCAAAGCGCTCGAAGTCGCCCCCTCGCGAACGCCTCCGGCAACGACCCAGCCGCGCGAAACCGCCCCCGCCGAGGCCGATGACCCGGATGCGAACGTGGTGGACCAGGGGGACGACGAGGCCCCGGCGCGTCGCGCTTCGACCGCCCGCCGCAACACTTCCGTCGCCCCTCCCCCGCCGATCCCTCTGCCCGAATCGGGCCGCGCGCTGTTGACCTACTGCACGCGGCGATTCAATAACGACGTCTCGGCCTCCATGTTCGCCCCTCAGCGCCGCTACTTTGAGGAGCAGAACGCTCGCAAGAAGCAGGCCCTGGCCGAGGGCCGCCCGGACTCCCCCGAGGCGCGGCAGCCCTGGGTTTACTCGTACTCCCTGCGCGGGAACACCTTCCTCATGGGCGGAGCAAGTCTCGATTTCTTCGATTTCTACCGCCAGGCGGACAACGGGTTCATGTATGAAACCTCGAACCGCGACGCCCGCGTCTGGCAGTGGGATAGCTACCTCTGCGCCGTGGGCGCCACGATCGAGGGCCGGCTGAACTCCCGCTTCGGCATCTACGTCAAACCCCATCGGGGCGCGCCGATTCAGCGCGCCTTGACGGCCGTTGCGCACGGCTGCAAGGTCATCTTCTGGTACACCTACGGCCCCAACTGGACCAAGGGCGACAGCTTCTCCGCCAGTCCGACGGCCCTGGCGGCCACAAGCCGCGCGGCGCGGCTCATCGGCGCGGCGGAGGAAGCTCTCTACGGCGCGCGTCCGGCCGTGCCGGCCCGCATCGCCGTCGTCCGGCCCCTGACATCGGAGTACTTCGAAAACAACGCCTCGTGGGAGAACGGCAAGTGGGTGTACGCGGCGCTGATGCACGCCCATCTCCCCGTGGACGCGCTCGATGAAGGCCTGATCGAGTCGGAGGACCTGGGCGCCTACAAGGTCATCTACGTCAGCGGCACGCATCTGCGGCGCGCCTCGGCGGAGAAGCTGGCGGCGTGGGTGGCGCAGGGCGGCGTGCTCTACACCAGCGCCGGGGGGCTTTCGCGCGACGAAGCCGGACGGCCGCTGGCCGCGCTGCAACCGGCTCTGGGCCTGGCGTCGCGCCCGCCTTTGGAAATGTGGAGTTCCGTCTCCCGCTACGGTGCGGTGTCGCTGGCGAGTTTCCACCCGCTTCAGAAGGACAAGCCCCTTCCGCCGGAGGCCGCCCTGCGCGGCGAAGGGGACCTTGCCGGAGAGTTTTCGCTGGCCGTCGGGCGCGAGCCGCTGGACCCCGGCCCCGGCGCGCAGGTCCTGGCGCGCTTCGCCGACGGCAAGCCGGCGCTCACCCGGCACCCCTGGCAGAAGGGCGCGGCCTATGTGGCCGGCTTCTATCCCGGCCTCGAGTACAGCGCCGATATCCTCAAGCCCGGCTACGACATGTCGCGCGACTTCAGTCCGGCCAAGCGCGCCTGCATCGCCGCCCCGGCGCTGCGGGCCGGGGTCGAGCCGCCGGTTCTCCTGGATGCGCCCTGCTCCGAGGTGATCTACCTGCGCCATCCGGTGTCCGGCGCGCGCGCGGTCGTGCTCCTGAACTGGGCCTACAAGGCGGCCAACTCGAACGACACGATGTCTGGACGCCCCGACTCCCCCCTGGAGTTCCCCGGCGCCCGCACGCTGCTGGCTCTGGTTGAGCAGCCGGCGGTTACGATCCGCAACGCCGGAGCGGTCAAGGCCGTTCGCTCCGCCTGGTCGGGGGAGCAGATGCCCTTCGAGCGTCGCGGCGACGACGTTGTGATTCGCCTGCCCCGCCTCGAAGAGGCCGAAGTGCTCGTTCTGGAATGACAAGGAGTCCGCCATGCCGCCGCGCGACCCGCGCCTGATCGTCGAAGGGTACCCCTTCCCGACGCTTCGCTATGCCGACCAGCCCTATGTCGTACGCACGGAGGACGGCGCATGGCTGTGCACCGTGACGACGGGCCCCGGCCATGAGGGGGAGCCGGGCCAGCACGTGCGTTCGATGCGCAGCACGGACCTTGGACGCACCTGGTCCGAACCCGTGCCGCTGGAGAGCCCGAACGGCCCCGAATCGGCCTACTCCGTCCTCCTCAAGACGCCAGGGGGACGGATCTACTGCTTCTACAACTACAACGCGCGCAACCTCCGCGAGGTCCGCGCCTGCAATCCGCCCTTCAAGGACGGCCTTTGCCGCAGAGTGGACACGCTGGGCGACTACGTCTTCCGGTACACCGACGACGGCGGGCGCACCTGGTCGCGGGAACGCTACGTCGTTCCGGTCCGGGATTTCGCCTGCGATCGCCAGAACCTCTACGGCGGGGAGGTGCGCTTCTTCTGGAACGTCGGGCGGCCCTTCATCCACAAGGGCGAGGTGTACTGCCCGCTCATCAAACTCCGCGACATGGGGTTCGGACAGTCCGAGGGCGCGCTGCTCCACAGCCCCGACCTGCTGACGGTGTCCGACCCCGCCAAGGCCGCGTGGCATACCTGGCCGGAGGGAGATGTCGGACTGCGGACGCCCCCCGGCGGCGGAACGGTGGCCGAGGAGCAAAGCGTTGCGCCCCTGAGCGACGGCTCCTTTCACTGTATCTACCGCACGCGCGACGGGCACCCCGCCTGCGCCTACAGCCGCGATGGCGGTCGCACCTGGAGCGTTCCCGCCTATGCCGCCTTTGCGGATGGCCGCCGCATCAAGACTCCCCGCGCGGCGTGCTTCGCCTGGCGCTGCGCCAATGGGAAGTTCCTGCTCTGGTTCCACCACAACGGCGGGCGCAGTTGGGACTGGCGCAATCCGGCCTGGCTCGCCGGCGGTGTCGAGGCCGACGGCCCCGAGGGCCGCGTGATCCGCTGGTCGCAGCCGGAGATCGTCCTCTATGACGACGACCCCTTCGTCCGAATCAGCTATCCCGACCTGATCGAGGACGGCGGGCGCTACTTCATCACCGAGACCCAGAAAAATCTCGGGCGCGTTCATGAAGTCAGCCGCGAGTTGGTCGAAGGCCTGTGGGGGCAGTTCGAGTCGGCGGGGCGCGTTGCCGGCGAGGAGCTGGTGTCCTTCGCCGACGAGGCGGGCCTGACGGGAGAGCGCCCCATGCCCCCCCTGCCGGCCTTCTGCGTGCGGGACAGCAGCCGCCCGGACTTCGGGGCGCTGTCGCTGCGGCACGGATTCAGCATCGAGTTCATGGCGGACTTCGCCGCCGCATCTCCGGGACAGGGCATCCTGGACAGCCGGCTCCCCGGCGGACAAGGGCTGTGTGTGCGCACGGCTGAACAGGGAAGGGTCGAGGTCCTCTTGAACGACGGCCAGACCGAGGCCCGCTGGACGAGTGACGTCGGGGTTCTTGAGGCCGGACGGCGGCGCCATGTCGTCGTGACGGTGGATGGCGGGCCGCGTGTGATCACCCTGGTCGTGGACGGGCGGCTGGGCGATGGCGGGGCGGAACGCGCCTTCGGCTGGGGGCGCTTCAGCCCCTGGTTCGTCTCGGCCAACGGCTCGCCCCAGGCGCGGCTGGCGACAGGCTTGCAGGGACGCCTGCTTCTGCTTAGGCTGTATGGTCGCGCCCTGCGGACCTCCGAGGCCGTCGGCAACTTCAAGGCCGCCTGCCGCTGAGGCCGGGGATCCTCAGGAATGGCTGCCGCACGCCGAGGTCGAAGGGAAGGGTGATCTGCCATGAAGGCGCTTCTGTACAAGGACTGGGAACTTCTCGAGCTGGCAGACCTCCCCTGTCCCGAACCCCAGGCGGGCGAGGCGCTCATCCGCGTCGAGGCGTGCGGGATCTGCGGGTCCGAGATCGAGTGCTTTCTGAAGCGTCTTCCGCGACGCCGGCCGCCGCTGGTGCTGGGGCATGAGTTCTGCGGGCGCGTCGAGCGCGTGGGGGCCGGCGTCACGACGCTGCGCCCCGGCGATGCCGTCATCGCCAACTCCGTCGTCCCCTGCCGCGCGTGCCCTGCCTGCCGGCGCGGGGATACGAACCTGTGCCCCGAGCGCCGCCTGTTCGGCATGCACCGTCCGGGGGCGTGCGCCGAGTACGTCGCGGCCCCGGCGTCCGTGCTCTATCAACGGCCCAAGGGAATGGACCCGGTCCTGGGCGCGCTGGTCGAGCCGGCGGCCAACGGCGTCCATGCCGCCCGGCTGCTGCCGCACCTGGAGAAGCGCAGCGTCTTCGTCTTCGGCGCAGGGGTGATCGGGCTGATGTGCGCGCAGGCGGCGCGGGCGTTGTGCGGCGCGCGCGTGGCCGTGGCCGACGTCAGCGCCGAACGCCTGGCCATCGCCCGCGAGCTGGGCGCGGAGCGCACCGTGAACGCGCGGCAGGAGGATGCCGCGAAGGCCGGGCTGGACTTCGCCGGCGAGGACGGCGTGGATTACGTCATAGACGCCGTGGGCAGCGCCGCCACCAAGGCGCAGGCGCTGGCGATGCTCCGCCCCGGCGGCGGCGCCTGCTGGATCGGCCTGCACGAGGACGCCATGACGCTGGCGACCTACGGCATCACCCTGCCGCAGAAGACCGTTATCGGCTCGTATGCCGCAACGGAAGAGGAGTTCCTGCTGGCGGCGCAACTGCTGGCCGAAGGCCGGATGAGGCCCGGCGCGGGGGTGAGGCGCTTCCCGCTGGCCGAAGCCGTCGCGGCCTTCCACCGCCTGGCCCGCCCCCAGGGCGCGGACCTGAAGGCCGTCGTCATCCCCTGATCCGAAGGAGTCCGGACATGCCCATGACCATAGACCTTGCCGGCAAGGTTGCCGTTGTCACCGGGTCCAGTCGCGGGCTGGGCAAGGCCATCGCGCTGGCGCTGGCCGGCGCGGGGGCGGATGTCGTCATCACCAGCCGCGACCCCGCCGTGCTGACCCCGGTGGCGGCGGAGATTGCAGCGCTGGGACGCCAGGCGCTGGCGGTGAAGCTCGACGTGACGATCGAGGCCGACATCCGCGCGCTGACCGCGCGGGCGATCGAGCGCTACGGGCGGGTGGACATCCTGGTCAACAACGCCGGGATGAATATCCGCACCCCGGCGACGGAACTGACCTGGGAGCAGTGGGACCGCGTCCTCGATACGAACTTGAAGGGCGTCTTCTTCTGCAGCCAGGCGCTGGCGCCGCAGATGCTGGCGCGCGGATGGGGCCGGATCATCAACATCGGCTCGGCCACCTGCGTGAACGCTTACCCGCATATCACCGCCTACTGCGCCAGCCGCGGCGGAATCCTGCAGATGACCAAGAGCCTGGCGGCGGAGTGGGGGCCGCAGGGGATCACCTGCAACGTCCTGGCCCCCGGCTGGTGCCGCACCGAGCAGACGCGCGTGCTCTGGGAGGACCCGGAATGGGTGAAGACGATCGCAACGCGCATCCCCGTGGGGCGGATCGCGGAGCCGGAGGAGATGGGGGCGGCCGCCGTCTTCCTGGCCTCGGAGTGCTCCGGCTACGTCAACGGCGAACTCTTCCTGGTGGACGGAGGCTTCACCATCGGCTCGGTCCGCAGCTCGACCCTGCCTGCGCGCAAGTGAAGGGCCGGCGTCGGGGCGGAAGGCGGTGCGCCGACACCTCTCCCGCTGCGGGCGAGATCTTCCTTGACTTTCGCGCGTGAAGAGCCATAACATTATCTTGAACTCACGACGCGGAGCAGAAAGGGCCGCTGCCGTCTTCTTCTGCGGAGGGCGCCATGTTGCGGATTCGATGGAGCGCATTCACGCTGATCGAGTTGCTGGTCGTTATCGCCATCATCGCCATTCTCGCCGCCATGCTCCTGCCCGCCCTGGCGAGCGCGCGGGAAAAGGCCCGCCGCTCGGCGTGCATGGGACAGATGGACCAGGTCAACAAGGCCCTGATGAACTACCTGGCCGACTACGACGAGTACTTCCCCTCCTGGGGCGGCTGGGGATACTCCTACGACCCCTACGACTACGGCTTCGGGCTCTACGCCGACCCCCACACCGGAAAGATCGTCAAGGGCTCGGCGCAGATCATCTGGAACGGCAGCCCGCTGCTGCGCAACCTGGGATACGGGCGAAGCTACAACCCCGCCACCGGCACGCTGGACTACATGCCGGTTGCCGCCGGACAACTCAACATCGCCCCACAGGGTCTGGGGTACCTTCTGACCACCGGTTACCTGAATGATGCGCGGGTCTTCTACTGCCCCTCGTCGGAAGGGATGGGCCCGGACAATCCGAACACGCGAATGACCCTCTTCAGCCTGGGGCACTGGAAGCGGGCGGGGGGCTTTGACGGACGGACGCTGAGCTACGGCGACTGGGGCTGGGCGGGCAAGGTGGAGGGCACGACCGGCCTGGCCGTGCAATGCGCCTACAACTACCGCGGGACGTTCATGGGCAATCGCTACGCCGTGGGCGACAATCCCGGCATCACGGCGGCCAACTATCCGGGCAGAACAACCTGGACGAAGACGCGCAACCGGATCATCTGGACGAAGCCGTTCGTTTACGCGATCCCCGGCTGCCCGCCCTTCAAGACCAGCAAACTACTCGGCGGTCGCTCGGTCTTTTCGGACTCCTTCTCGAAGGGCGGCCCGGACGTCAACATCCCTGCTGGCGCGCCGTTGTGGAAGGGCAGCGAAGTGCCCGGCTGCGGCTACTACGCTCACCGCGAGGGCTACAACGTCCTCTACGGCGACGGCCACGTGGCCTGGGCCTCCGATCAGCAGCAGCGCTTCATCTGGTGGGTGGGAGACGGCGACTATTACGACCACTTTTACACCTCCTGGATTCACGACAACGCCCTGAACGACAACTGGCCGACGGGGCGCGATAACGACACCAACAACAACATCGTCTGGCACGATTTCGACACGCAGGCGGGGATAGACACCCCGTAGGTCGGACGCGGGGCGACGAAACGGGGCGCGCGTAACCGGTCAGTTGCGAGGGCAATGTGGCACAGCGCGGCGGCGCGGCCGCGCTTGACGGAGGGGGCGCGTGCGGCCTATACTCCGGGCATGCCGCTCTCGGAGACCATCGCAAGAACGAGGGAATCCCCCATGCAAGAGACCTTTGACGTCGTCGGCGTGGGCTGCTGCGCCGTGGACACGCTCGGCATCTATGAAGGTCCCATCGAGGAAGACCAGAAGATGCAGGTCTACGGGACCACGCGCCAGGGCGGCGGACTGGTGGCGACGGGGCTCGTGGCCGTGGCGCGCCTGGGCGGCAGGGCTCGTTTCATCGGCAAGCTCGGCGACGACGACCACGCCCGCTTTATCGTGAACGAGTTCAGGAGCGAGGGTGTGGATACCTCGTGCATCCGCACCGCCCCCGGCATGTCGGCCATCCGAACCATCGGCGTCATCAACCCCTCCAAGGGCTTCCGCACCCTCTACTACTGCCTCGACGACGCCCCGGTGGTGAACCCCGGCGAAGTCCGCCGGGCGGATGTGATCGCGGGCAAGGTCCTGTTCGTGGACGGGTTCCAGGTGGCCGCCGCGATCCGCGCGGCGGAGTACGCGCGCAAGGAGGGAATGGCGATCCTCATGGACGCGGAGCTGACGCCGCCGGAGAACGACCGGCTGGCGGCCCTTTCAACCCACGTCGTGGCCAGCCTGCGTTTCGCGCAGAGCCGGGTGGGCAAGTGCGATTTCCAGACCGCCGCGCGCAAGTACTTCCGCAAGCTGAGCGCCGCCGACCCCGACAAGGTCGTGGCCGTGACGTCCGGAGCGAAGGGCAGCTATTTCGTGTGGCGCGGCGGCGAGTTCCACCAGCCCGCCTTCAAGCCGCCGAAGATCGTGGACACCACCGGCTGCGGCGACGTCTTCCACGGCGCCTTCGCCTACGCGCTGTCGCAGGAGATGGAGTTGAAGAAGGCGGCGGAACTGGCGGCGGCGGTGGCGGCGCTGAAGTGCCGGAAGCTCGGCGGACGGGCAGGCATTCCCAGCCTGCCGGAGACGAAGGCCTTCCTGCGCAGCGCCCGGAAGGGGTAGCCACCGCGGCGGCCCCGCGCGGCTACCGGCGTCGTCCCATCTGCCGCTTCATGTCGCGGTCGGCCTCGCGCTTGCGGATGGAATCGCGCTTGTCGTACTTCTTCTTCCCCCGCGCGACGGCCAGGCTCAACTTGGCGATGCCGTGCTTCCAGAAGAGACTCAGCGGAATCAGCGTAAACCCTCGTTCCGCTACCTTGCCGATGATGCGGTTGATCTCCCGACGATGGAGCAGGAGTTTGCGCGGGCGCAGGGGGTCGTGGTTCAGGTAGCTCGCCATCGCGTAGGGCTTGATGTTCATCCCGATGAGGAAGATCTCCCCTCCGCGCGGACGGGCGAAAGCTTCGTTGATGCTGACATCGCGATTGCGGAGAGATTTGACCTCCGACCCGACCAGCGCAATGCCGGCCTCGAACTTCTCGAGTATCTCGTACTCGAAGACGGCCTTGCGGTTACGCGCGATCGTGTTGTCTTCGGACGCCTTGGCGCCGGCTTTCGGTGCTTTGCTCATGGCGGCACGATGGTAGCAGGCGCGCGCGGCCGGAGCAAGGGGCCTCAAGCCCGCCGGCGAAAGCTCTTGCGCGGCGCGCCGGCGGGATGCTATAGAGGACGCCGGTGGCCGGGTCTTTGGAGGACGCGCGGCAATGCGCTGGGCGCAGAGAACGGCGACGCTCCTGGCGGCGGGCCTTCTGGCCGGCTGCGGGCTGTTTTCGCCGGAACCGGGCGCGCGCGCGACGGGCGACGCCGCCGTCCAGAAGGCGCGCGCCCTGCGGGAACTCGAGGGGCTGCGCCCGGGAGCCCATGATCTGCGCGCCGTGCCCGGTTTGACCGCCCCGGCCCTGGCCCCGCCGCCGGAGATGGCCGCGGGACGCCCCAGACCGGATTGGGTGCGGACGGGGGTATCGGCGCAGTTCCCGCCTCCGGTCGAGGTTGCCGGCACGGGTTCGTGCGACCGCGGACGGGGCAATGCCTACTCGGCGCTGAGCACGGCGGAGGACCGGGCGCGCGTGCAGGTGGTGGAAGTCGTGCGCGAACGTGTCCGGACGCAATGCGACCGGGTCGTGCGCGATCTGCGCGCTTCGTCCGAGGGCGAGAGCATCAGCCGCGAGCGGTACACGCGCGCGGCGCAAGAGGTCATTGCCCAGGCGGACCTGGTGCTGGAAAGCGTCTTCATCGCGGACCGCTGGTACGATCCCGCAAGCGACACCTACTGGGCTCTGGCCGCCATTGACCGCCCGGCGGCGATCGAGGCCGCCGAGCGCCGGATCCGAACGCTGCAAGCCTCCGTGGAGGAGGACGCGGCGACGGGAACAAGGCTCCTGGAGGCGAAGCGGACTCTCGAGGCCGCGGTGTTGTTGAGCCGCGCGGGAAAGAACGCCGTCACCCTTCTGAGTCTCCGCGCGCAGCGGCGGGCGCTTGAACCGACGCGCGAGGCGGCGGAAGGACCGTTGGTAACTCCCCAGTTGATGGCCCTGTGGAAGGCCGGCATGAAGGCCCGCGAAGGTATCCGCATCGGGGTGCTCGTCTGCGTCGAGGTGGACGGCAAGCCCTCGGCCACGTCCGTGGCCGAGGCGGAGTTGACGCCGGCGACGCGCGACCTGGGGTTCACGGTAACCACGCTGAAGTCGCCGTGGGAGATGAGTTTCGAGGAGACGCGTTCGCGCGCGCTGGACGACTTCCGGGAACTGGCGGGCGCCGAGACGGATTGCCTGGTGCTGGCGGGGTTCAGCGCGCGGGAGGCGGCCACGCGCAAGTGGATGGGGATTCTGATGCACTACTACCGGGCCGAGGCACAGGCGCTGGTCCTCGATCTGCGCAGCGGGAAGCTCGCCGCCGCCATCGGTTTCGCGCCGGAACAGCGCGACATGGCCGGGTACTTCCTCGATTTCGTGCCGCAGAGCATCGCCTTCGAACCGGTGGCGCGTCGCGCCGCCGAAAGCGCGGTGCGACAGGCGAGCCAGGAGCTGGCGCGCGAACTGCGCCGCACGCTGGCCGCGGCCTTCCACCTGTCCGAGTAGCGGCTCAGGCCTCGACGAAGCCGGGGGTCATGCGGTCCAGCGCCTCGGCGAGGCGCGTGGCGTGCAGGGCGTCCTCGACGCCCGGCATCACGGGACGGCGCGCTCTCAGGTTGTCGAGGAAAGCCTTCATCTCCCCGTAGGCCCCGTTGCGCAGGAACTCCGGGTCGCCGGAGCCGGCGGCGCGGAACCACTCCAGCGCGCCGCCGCGCCAGGCTTCGGCCTGCCACGCGGCGGCCGAACCGGTCGAAACCTCGACGTGAAAGCCGGCGCCCGCCAGGGTGAGGCGCTCGTCCACCCGCCCGCAGTCCGGCAGGATTTCAAAGGTCACCGCGATGCCGGCGGGACCGCACAGCCGCCCCACGCGATTGCAGCGCGTGTTGCCCGGGACGGCGACCGCACCCCCCTCCGGCAGTTCGAGGGGGCCGGCGACGTGGCAGAGGGCGTCGAGCAGGTGAGGCGCGGTACCCCAGAGGAAGTCGGGCTCGCGGCGGCGATGGCGCAACATGCGCCCGTGGACGGACGTCAGGGGTCCCTGCTCGCGCGCCCAATCCAGCGCCAGGCGCAAGCCGGGATCGTAGCGGCGGTTCAGCGACACCTGCACCGGGACGCCGGCATGGCGCACGGCGTCGGCGATGCGCCGGGCCTCCGCCGGCCCGCGCCCGAGCGGCTTTTCGATCATCAACGGCTTCCCGTGGCGCAGGAGTTCTTCGGTGGTCGGCAGGATGGCGCGGATCGGCAGCACGGCAACGACCGCATCGGGCACGGTCCGGGCGAACATCTCCTCGATGGAACCGGCGGCGCTCTCGAACCCGTACTCGGCGCGGCAGCGCTCGGCGGCAGCAAGATCGGTGTCGCAGACAACGGCCAGACGGACCTCTCCGGACGACTCCGTGGCAATCCGCTGCAGAGCAACGGCATGATTGCGCCGGGAATGACGCCCGGCGCCGACGAGCGCAACGTTGAACATGGCTCCCTCCGCGAACACCTTGCTTTCACCGGGCCGGCGAACGATAATCGGCAGCGCACGGCGACACTCTAACGGCCCGGAGGCCCGGATGGCAAGCTATCCGCGATTTCCCGAGATCATGTTCACGGACACGGCCCGGCTGCACGCGCGTTTCCTCCTGCGCCGACACCGCGAAACGGGCGAGCCGATCCTGCGGCTGATCGAAACCCAGACACCCTGGAAGGCGCAGATGCCGGTGGGCGGGCTGCCGTGGGAGGAGTTCCTGGAACGGGTGATTGCGCTGCTGACGACGGCGGACTCTGAGCCGGCGCGGGCGGAGGCGGCGGCGCGCTACGCGGGGCCGATCTTCGCCGCCGGACGTCTGGCCGGCGACCCGGCCATCCACACCTGGTTCGGCTCCTTCCGATACGACACGCACCCGGAACGGGAGGGCGTGTCGCTGCACATCCGGAACAACTCCATGCCGCGGTCGTGCTTCGAGGACCGGAGGGAGTGTTTCCTGCGGCTGCGCGACCTGTGCGCGCACGCTCGGACGCGCCCCTTTGCGGTACGGACGATCACCTGCGGTTCATGGCTCAACGACGTGCCGGTCTTCCTCAGCTTCTTCCCTCCGGCCTATGCGGCCGGCCTGGCCGCCAGTCCTCCGGAGAACCGCTCGGGCTGGGGCTGGTGGGGTCAGTTCATAGATAAGACCGGCCACCTCCACGCCGGACGGGCGGCGCGGCTGCTGGCCACCGGGGAGTTCCCGCACCCCCGCAAGGAGGGACGCTGCTCCTTCGACGAGTTCGAGGCGCACGTACTCCGACACGCCGGCGACGCCATCCGGCGCGGGCCGCCGCTTCTGTCCTAGGACCCCGAGAAAGGCATTCGGCATGAAGACGATCACGATGCTGACGGTGCGGGAAGAGACGGGCTTCTCCGCCCCCCGCCCGCCCCTGGTGTGGGGCGTGCCGTTGCCGCAGGGCGTTGCGAGAGAGGCGGAAACGTTGCACCTGACGGACGCCGCTGGCCGGCGGACCGAATCAGAAGCCGCGTTCCTGGCGCGCTGGCCGGACGGGAGCGGGAAATGGGCGCTCCTGGCCGCGCCGCACTTCGACATCGCCCCCGGCGCAACGCGAACGTTGCGCCTGGCGGTCGGAGGTCCCGCACGTGGGCCGGGGCTGGTCCTTCGGACGACGCCCGCCGGAGTGACCGTGAACACAGGCGCGCTACGCTTCACCCTGCGCCGCCGCGGGCCGCTGACGGGCCGTATCGAGGCGCGGAGCGGCCGCGCCTGGCGCTGCCTCGCGACGGGACTGGAATCGGTCATGACCGTTGAGCGCGATGCCGCGCGCACGGACTACTTCGCCGGTGCCGCGCCGCGCCGCCTGGAGATCGAGGTCAGCGGACGCCTCCGGGCGGTCGTCGCCGTGCGGGGGGAACACCGCTCCTCCGACGGACGAACCTTCGCCCCCTATGTACTGCGCTTCGAGATCCTGGCCGGACGCCGCGACCTGCGTCTGACGCACAGCGTGATCTACGACGGAGACCCCGAGCGCGACTTCGTCCGGGCGTCGGAGCTTCGGTTGAGAGCGCGGGTCGGGAAGGCGGCGCTGTTCGCCTTTGGGGCGGACGTCGGGCGCGAGACGCGCTTTCCCCGGCAGCGCGCGCCGGTGTGGACGCCCGATTTCCGACACGCGGAGCTCTATCAGGACTCGGTAACGCACTGGCGACTCCGGCGCTGGGTGGACCTCAACCGGCGTGAAGTCTTCTGCCGGGAGGGCATTGTCGCCGACGGCTGGATGGAACTGGCCGGAGCGGGCGCTCGCGTGGCGGTCGCCGTGCGCGAGTTCGCGCAGAATCACCCCAAAGCGCTCTCGGCGGACGCCGCCACCGGGGAGATGCGCGTCGGCCTCTACCCGGCGCGGGCCGACCGCCTCGACCTGCGCCGTTACAGCGACTTCGTCTATCCGCAGATGTACGAAGCGCCGGCGTACACTTCTCGGAAACCCATCCCCTTCGACAAAGAACGTTTCAACGCGCGGGGCATCCGCAAGACCCATGACGTCCTGCTCATGTTCAACGAACCGAATCCGGCGGCGACGACGCTTTCGTGGAACCGGCCGCTGAAGCTGCGCTGGACGCCGGACTACTTTGCGGACACGGGGGCGGTCAACCCGGCGGCGCGGCGTTTCGACCGGGAACGCGTGGCGGCGATCCACGAGTGGCTCGACTTCCTGGGCGCAGCAATGCGGCGCGAGGGGGGCACAGGGTACCTCGACTACTTCGACCTGCCGCACAGCTTCGACTGGACGCAGGGGCGCTGGTGCCACGATTACGGGGGCCTCGGCTACTGCAATGACGAACTCCTGCCCTGCCTGGGCCTGTGGCAGGCGTTCTTCATCACCGGGCGCGAGGACGCCTTCACTCTGGCGCGGGCGATGACGCGCCACGTGATGGACGTGGACTGCCGCCACATCGGGCCGGCGGCGGGCTTCGGGTCGCGGCACAACGTCAACCACTGGGGGGACCAGTGCCACGAGACGCGCATCAGCCAGCCGATCGGGAAGCGGTTCCTCTATTACCTGACGGGCGACCGATCGGTTCTGGACCTGGCGCAGGTCTTCCTGGCGGCGACGACACGGCGCTTCACGCCGGCGCGCGTCACCAACGGCACGTGCGACGCCCCGGCGATCGTCTCGAATCTGCTGTTCGCCCGGGAGACGGGTCTGGCCGATACCACGGAGTGGCTGCGGCGCATCGCCGACGCCCTGGCGGAGGCTGTGGACGAGACAGGCCGAATGGCGGCGTCCGTGGAGTTGGACGCCGCGCGGAGGACGGCGCGTCCGGTCCCGGGCGAGGCCCCGATCCGCCTCATGATGTTCGGCTCCTTCGGCGGTCCACAGACGTACATCGAACTGGCGGAAACGCTGGACCACGAGCCGTTGCGGGGGGCTCTGACGCGCTTCCTGCGCTACCAGTTGCAGCCGCGACACCTCCGCCGCCGAGACGAACGGGTGGAGGCGGCGGCGCTGAGCGACCGGTGGGCGACGACCATCCTGGCCGACCTGGTCGCCTACGTGTGGACGCGGACCGGCGACGCGGCCCTGGCGGCCCGGGCGCGGGCGCACCTGCGCGAACCGCGCTTGCGGCTCCTCCCCCGGCCCGAGGCGCGCTACGGACGCCCCGGCGCGGCAAGCCGTCCGGCGCCGTTCGTTGTGCCGTGGCCCGACCTGCCCGCGGCCTGGCGTCGCCGTTTCCGCGAGTGCTATCCCCTCTTCGAGCCCGGCAAGGTGGCGCAGTTCACGGCCTTGGCCGGCGAATGGCACAAGATGCAGAGCATCCTGCTGCTCCTCGATTCCGGACGGCGATTGACGCGGGGGCGTCACCCGTCCCGTTCGGAGCCGGGCTAGCCGACCTGGATCAGGTCCATGCGCCCTTTGAAGGTCTCCTCCAGGCGCGCCCGCAAGAGCGCATTGGCGGGATCGGCCAGGCGGGCATCGCGCGCGACGCGATCGAAGGCGTCGCGCCGGGCGAGTTGCAGCAGCCGGAAATCGCGCAGAATGTCGGCGTGCCGCAGCTCCGGCAGACCGTGCTGGCGCGTGCCGAAGAACTCCCCCGGCCCGCGCATTCGAAGGTCCTCCTCGGCGATCTTGAAACCGTCGGTGGTGGAGCAGATAACGTCCAGGCGGCGGCGGGCGTCGTCGTTCTTCGGCTCGGCAAAGAGCAGGAAGAAGGAGGGCTTCTCGCCCCGGCCGACCCGCCCGCGCAGTTGATGCAGTTGAGCCAGGCCGTAGCGCTCGGCGTGTTCGATGACCATGATCGTGGAGTTCGGCACGTCAATACCGACCTCGATGACGATGGTGGAGACGAGGATGTGGTAGCGCCCGGCGCGGAACTCGACCATGACGCGTTCCTTTTCGTCGGGCTTCATGCGCCCGTGCAGGAGGCCGATCCGGAACTCGGGGAAGACCTCGCGCTGAAGCTGAAGGGCGCTGGTGGTGGCGGCCTTCAGGTCGAGGGTCTCGGAGTCCTCGACGAGGGGATAGACGACGAAGGCCTGCTCGCCGGCGGCCACGCGGGCGCGGATGAACTCGTGAGCGTCGCGGAGCTTCTCCGGCGGGTACCAGCGCGAAGCGACCGGACGCCGTCCCGGCGGCATCTCGTCCAGCGTCGAAACGTCGAGGTCGCCGAAGACGGTGAGGGCGAGCGTCCGGGGGATGGGGGTGGCGGTCATGAGCAGCACGTCGGGATGGAGGCTCTTCTGGCGCAGGCGGGCGCGCTGGAGGACGCCGAACTTGTGCTGTTCGTCCACGACGACAAGACCCAGGTTCTGGAAGCGGACGTCCCCCTCGACAAGCGCGTGCGTGCCGAGGGCGATGTCTATCTCCCCGGCGGCCAGGCGGCGATTGGCGGCTTCGCGCTCGCGCGCCGGACGCCCTCCGGCGAACAGTTCGAGGCGCACACGGCTGCCGGCCAGGTACCGCCGGAGCGTGTCGTGGTGCTGGGCGGCGAGGATTTCCGTCGGGGCCATGAGCGCCGCCTGCCGCTTGTTGGCCACGGCCAGAAGCATGGCGTAGAGGGCGACGACCGTCTTGCCGGAACCGACGTCGCCCTGAAGGAGGCGGTTCATAGCCTTGGGCGCCTGCATGTCGCGGCCGATCTCCTCGATGACGCGACGCTGAGCGCCGGTGAGCGCGAAAGGGAACCGCCGCCGGATGCGCGCGTCAATCTCGGGGGTCAGGCGGAAGGCAATGCCCGACTCCTCGGCGCGGACGCCGCGGCGGCGGAGGGCCATCGCCAGTTCCAGGATGAAGAGCTCGTCATAGGCCAGGCGCCGGCGGGCGCGCGCGGCCTGTTCGAGGGACTCGGGGACGTGAATGGCCCGCACGGCCTCGGAAAGCGCGGGAAGATCGCGCGTCTTGAGGTACTCGGCGTCGAAGGGATCGGGCAGGTCGGACGCGTGCTGCTCGACGGCGCTCCGGATCACGCGGCGCAGGCCGCTCTGCGGGAGGTCCTCGGTCAGGGGATAGACCGGCAGGATGCGGGCGGCGGAGAATGCCTCGCCGCCGTCGGTCGGGTCGCACTGGGGGGAGACCATCTGGACGCCGCGGTAGAAGCTGACCGTACCGCTGATGATCATCTCGCGGCCCGGCGTGAAGAGGTCGGCGCGGAAGTAGCGGGCGTTGAACCACTGGCAGAGCAGATGCCCCGTGTCGTCAGCCACCTCGACGCGGGCCATGGCGCGCCCGCGCCCGCCGCGGTACGTTTCGGCGGCGATGACTCGGGCGCGGACGGTGGCCTTGTCGCCGACGCGGAGGTCCTTGATGGGCGTGATGCGACTCCGGTCTTCGTAGTCGCGCGGAACGAAGAAGAGCAGGTCGCGGATGCTGTGAACGCCGAGGCGGTTAAGCATGTCGAGGCGCGCCGGCCCGACGCCCTTGGCGTACTGAACCGAGTCGTCGAGTCCGGGCATGGGCAACCTCCGAGGGGAACGCGCCCTGATCCACGGCGTTCTGGGGTCAGAATACCCCCGACGAGGCGCGGGCGCAAGACAGGCGCGCGTCCCCGGCGGCGGGCGCCATTTCGCGGCCGGGCATTGTTGACTCCGCCGGGCGGGACGGTTAAACTCCTCTCGGACGCACAGCCGCATCAGGACAGAGGAATGCGTGACCGCGGAGGGTGACATGGCGCGCGTGTGGGCCTTGCTGGCGGCGTTGATGCTGGCGGCGCTGATCGGCTGCGCCGGCGAGATTGTCGAGCCCACGCCCGACCGGCCGACCCTGCCGCTTACCGTGCCCAGCCCCGATGAGTAGCGGGACGGCCTTTCCGACCTTTGAGACCCCGGCGCCGCCGATGACCGAAGACGATGCACTGCCTGTGGGAGCCGACCTGGCCATCGCCCTGATGGACGCGGCAACCAAGGCGAACATCAACGACTCCTGCCGTCGCGGGTACCTGATCGAACTTCCGGCGCTGGGGGAAGTCATGGTCACCGGCGACCTGCACGGCCACACGGCCAATCTGCGCCGCATTACCCAACTGGCGAACCTCCAGCGCTATCGCGATCGCTACCTCGTCCTTCAGGAACTCGTCCACGAGCTTGATTCGATCACCGAAGTCTGCCGCTCATACCGGTTGATCGAGATGGCCGCCCGCCTGAAGACAACCTTCCCCCACCAGGTCCACATCCTCCTGGGAAATCACGAGTTCTCCGAGTTGTTGAACCTGGAGATCGGCAAGCGCGGGCGCGAGTTGAATTCCGCCTTTCGCGACGGGGTGGAGGTGGCCTACGGCTTCCGCAGCGACGACGTGATCCAGGCCTACCATCGCTTCTGGCGGAGTTGTCCGCTGGCCATTCACACGGAAAACCGCCTGCTGGTGAGCCACTCGACGCCCCGGTTGGAGAAGGCGGAGGCGTTCAGCCTCGATTACTTCCGCCGGGTGACGCCCGACGAAATCTTCCGGCGCGAGGGGCCGGTCTTCTCCCTTCTCTGGGGGCGGGACTACCGACCGGAGGCGGCGGACGCCTTCGCCGCGCGCCTGGACGCGGACGTGCTGATCGTGGGACACACGGCGTGCAAGGAGGGGCTGCACGTGCCCAACGCGCGGCATGTCATCCTCGACTGCAAGGACCTGGACGGGCGCTATGCCCTGCTGCCGCTGACGATCCCCCTGACGCAGGCGGACGTCCTGACGCGAATCCACAAGCTCTATGGCTGAGTTCTCTTCGAGGAAGAACGCATGAAGATCACCGTGGTGGGAGGAGGTTCGTACTGCTGGACGCCGACGCTCTTTCGCGACTTCATCTGCACGCCGGGACTGGAGGGGGCCGAGATCGTCCTGCAGGACATCAACGCCAAGCACCTGAGCGACCTGCACGCCTGCTGCAAGGCGATTCTGGGACAGCTGGGCAAGACGCGGCGGTTCAAGCTGAGCGCCACACTCAGCGCGGAGAAGGCCCTGCGCGGCGCCGACTACGTGATCCTGACGATCACGACGGGGGCCTACGACGCCATGGAGAACGACCTGAAGATTCCGTACAAGTACGGCATCTGGCAACCGGTGGGCGACACCGTCGGCCCCGGCGGCATCAGCCGCGCGCTGCGCAATATTCCCGTCGTCGTCAAGCTGGCGAAGCAGATGGAGCGCTACTGCCCCGACGCCTGGATCCTGAACATCACGAACCCCATGACGACCCTCACGCGCTGTGTCTGGCGTGAGACGGACGTTCGGTGCATCGGCCTGTGCCACGAACTCTACGGCACGCTGGCGCGCCTCCAGAAGCTCCTCGGGGCCAAGGACTGGCGCAAGGACTTCGATTGCGTCAGCGTGGGCGTCAACCACATGCCGTGGATCACCCGCCTGAAGTACAACGGACAAGACGCCTTCCCCCTCATCCGCCGGGCGCTGGCGAAGAACACGGCAGCGCTTTCCACGAAGAAGGGCGCCGGCACGGCTTTCGATGAGACCCTCGTCGGGAGCAATCAGGTCAAGTTTGAGCTCTTCCAGGCCTACGGCTGCCTGCCGGCCGCCGGCGACCGCCACATCGTCGAGTTCTTCCCCTACTTCTGTACCGAAGAAAAGCAGTGCGAGGAGTACGGAGTCAAGCTGACGCGCATCGAGGACCGCCGCAACGGCTTCACGCCGCGCTGGAAGGAGCGCGTCCGCAAGATCACCGCCAGCGAGGAGCCGATCAAGGCCGAGTGCTCACAGGAGGCCACCAGCAAGGTCGTGGCCGCGCTGGCGGGCGTGGCGGAATGGAAGGACATCGTCAACATCCCCAACGAGGGACAGGTGCCGGGCATCGCGAACGGCGTCGTGGTGGAGACGATGGGCCTCATCTCGCGCGATCACGTTTACGGCCTGCCCGTGGGCGACGTGCCGCCGGCGATCCTGACCCAGATCCAGCGCCATGCCGCCAACCAGGAGATGACCGTCGAGGCGGCCCTGACGGGCGACCGGAAGATGGTCTTGCAGGTGATGCTCAACGACCCCATGTGCGGTTCGATCCGCGACTTCCGCCAGATGGAGAAGATGATGGAGGAACTGCTCGAAGCCAACCGCCGGTGGCTGCCGCAGTTCTTCCGCCGGTAGCGCACGCCGGAAAACATGGACGGGGAAGCGGTTCGCGCGAGCCGCTTCCCCGGCGCATTTGTGCGGAGCGCGCCACAACTCGGGCGACGGCGTCGCGCCCCCGCGCCCGGCCTTGCGCGCTGCGCTACGAATGCGGTGTGAACACCGGAACGGGCAACGGCCGCCGCTGCGCGATCGCCTCGACGGCCACGAGCGTCGCCGCCGTCGAGTTCGCGCCGTCGAAGAAGCCGCAGCGCGTCGGCCGGTCCTCCGCGATGGCCGCCAGCCAGTCGGCGATCTCCGGCTCGAAAGGATGCCCCTTCGTCCTCGGCCCGCCGATCGGCCTGAAGGCCGGATGCGCGTTGTGCGGGCCGCTTGCGATGGCGACGCTGTCGTCCTTTACCGTCCCCCGCGTGCCGTAGAGGACCAGATTGGCATAGGGCGGACGCGCGGTCATCGGACCGTAGGCCGCTGCGACCTTCGCGACGGCGCCGTCGTCGAAGCGGAAGAGCGCCACCTGCAAGTCGTCATGACGCATCTCGGGAAAGGCCACATGGTTCGCGTAACCGGTCGTCTCGACGACCTCGCGTCCGCTGAACCACCGGAGCAGGTCCAGCTCATGGCTTCCGCCGCCCACGATCGGCTGCTCCTCCTCCAGGTACCAGTTCCGCCCCGTCGTCGGATCCGCCCGGTCCTTCTGGTAGTGGAGATTGTGGATGTAGTCGGCCTCCATGTAGAAGATGCGCCCGATCATCCCCTTGCGGCATAGCTCCTGCACGGCTTCGAATACGGCGTCAAAGCGCAGAACGTACCCGCACTGGATCTTCAGCCTCCGATCCGCCTGCCTTGCCGCGTCGGCCATCTGCCGCAACTGCTCGATGCTATTCGCCACGGGCTTCTCGACGAGCACGTGTTTTCCGTGCTCAAGCGCCTTGAGGAACGGCTCGACGTGAAACGGGTCGCCGGTGTGGATCGAGATCGCGTCCACTGTCGGGTCCGAGTAGATTTCGTCGCCCTCATAGAGTCGCGTCACACCGAGTTCCCGTCCGGCTTCGGCCAGCCGCGTTGCGTTCCGATCGCACAGCGCCTGCACCACGGACTTCCCGACCCGCCGGTGCGCCTTCGCGTGCGCGATGCCGTTGTGGCCGAGCCCGACGAACCCCACCCGCAGACCGTTCAGCCCACACACGGACGCTTGGACTTCGCGAAGGCCCATCTCCGTTCCTTTCATGCGGTGACGGCCAAGGCCGACCGAATGCGGCCGCAGGCCTTGCGCGCGACGCGCTCTATTCTCCCTCGATCGCCGCCCGCTGGGCATTGATGGCGCGGATGACAGCGGGATCGAACTTCGGGCGGCGGGAGTAGGTATGGAGACCGTTGACCTCCTGCTCCACGTCGTAGAGCTGCGTGTAGCAGAAACCGAACATCTCCGGGTGCCGCAGCAGGGTCTCCGTCAGCGCGCGATAACGGGCGAGGAACTCCGCCTCAGAGCGAGGACGGCGGGCTGCGCCGCCGTAGCCCCAGCCCCTGTCATCGGCCTGGCCGGGGTTCCACCAGATGCCGCCGTACTCGCTGACGAAGTAGGGTTGGCCCCGATTCGGCGCGTCCTGGGCGCGGTTGTGCCAGACGGGGCCGCCGCGCTTCATGGGCTCGAAGAGCGCGGCAAAGGCGGCGGGGTCCTGCTCGTAGCTGTGGCAGTCATCCACGTCCGTCTCGACGTGCTGGTAGCCGCTTGTGTCGAGGACGGGACGAGTGGGGTCGAGAGCCTTCGTGGCGCGGTACACGGCGCGGATCAGCTCGGGGTTCTGGTGCGCCGGTGTTTCGTTGAAGGGACACCAGCCGACGAGGCAGGGGTGGTTCCAGTCGCGGTGCACAACCTCCGTCCACTCCGGCAGCATGCGCTCGAGCGCGGACGGGTGGGCGTGGTCCAGGCCCCAGTTGGGATATTCACCCCACACGAGATATCCGAGCCGGTCGGCCCAGTGGAGGAAACGGGGCTCGAATACTTTCTCGTGCAGCCGCGCGCCGTTGAAGCCCATCGTCTGCGCGAGTTCGATGTCGCGCCGCAGAGCGGCATCGTCGGGCGCGGTGTAGATGCCGTCGGGATAGAACCCCTGGTCGAGGACCAGGCGCTGGAAGACGGGCCGGTCGTTGATGAGGAACCGGCGTCCGGCGATGCGGAGGTCGCGGATTCCGAAGTAGGAGCGGAGGCGGTCCACGACGCGCGCGCCGCGGCGCAAGGTGAAGAGGACATCATACAGGAAGGGCTTGCCGGGGTTCCAAAGGCGGGTTTCGGAGAGATCCACAGTCAGGGCCGTGGTCCCGGCGGCGGGCGCCTCGGCGCGCCCGACCGCGCGCCCGGCGGCGGTCACGGCGACATCAAGAACGAGGCCCGAAGGGTCGCCTTCAAGCCGGGCAAGAACGGTCACCCGCCCCGACGCCGGCAGGAAGCGGAAGTCGCGCAGATAGGTCTGTCCAACGGCTTCGAGCCAGACGGTCTGCCACAGGCCGGTGGTCCGGGTGTAGCGGCAGCCGTGGGATTCGTATCGGCGGGACTGCTTGCCCGTGGGCTGGAGGGGGCTGCGGGTGTCGTCGGCCGCGCGAAGGGTTATGGTGTTGCGTCCGGCCTTGACAAGGTCGGTCACGTCGAAGACGAAGGGGACATATCCGCCGCGATGCGTCCCCGCGAGCCGCCCGTTGACCCAGAGGGCAGTATCGTAGTCGGCCGCGCCGACGTGCAGGCGAACCCGCTTCCCGCGCCATGCCGCAGGCAGGACAACGTGCCGCCGGTACCACACGCCGGGCATGAAGTCCCGGCAACCGACGCCGGAGAGCGCGCTTTCGGGGCAGAACGGCGCCCGGATACGGCGGCTGAACGCGCAGGAGCCCTCGTGCCAGCCGCGCTCCTCGCCGCTGAGGCCCGGGTCAAACTCGAACTCCCACGGGCCGTTCAGGTTCAGCCAATCCTCGCGGAGGCGCTGCGGTTCGGGGTGCTCGGGACGCGGGATGCGCGCAGGGGCCATGACGCCGCCTCACCGCAGGAAGATGAAGAGGATCGAGTAGAGCGCCGGCACGCCGAAGAAGGCGATGAGTTCGCCCATCCGGTGAAGCCGCTTGGCGCGCTCGGCGCTGGCCTTGCCGTGCAGCACAAAGACCGCCAGGCTCAGGAAGTAGCAGAGCAACAGGACCAGATAGGTGGTCATCATGAACTTGTCGGCGAAGGTGACGTAGCTGACGGGAGGAATCTGGTTCGAGATGGACACGTGGAACATCACCGAGGCGATCAAGGCGGAGCTGATCGTCGCCATGCGGGTGATGATCTTGTCCTCGTCCATGAAGAAGCTGCACACGACGATGAGCATGATGAAGAGGACGGGCAGGAAGGTCTTGAGGAAGGAGTTCATTTTGATGCGGTGAATCTGGACGGCAAAGATGTACTGGGAGTACTTCTCGCCATAGACGGGGTAGTCGTGCTCGACGGACGTGGCGCGCCAGTCGTCGAGAATCCAGCCGGGGAAGACGATGGCGGGGTCAATGGCCGTTTCGGAGGGATTGGGGACGTACTTGAGCTTCTCGATCGTCTCGCGTTTGTCCTCGATAACGATGCGCAGTTCCTGCTTGTCGTAGGGGAACTTGCGAAGGTCAATGGGGGTGTTGAGGTTGGCCAGGATGCGGTAGAACTTCTCGGTGGGTTTGTCTTCGAGCTTTTCGATGCTGGCGGCGCGCCCGTTGGTGAACTCGAAAGCCGGTTCGCTCATGGGCTGGTCGGACTTCATGGACATGTAGAAATCCACGGTGTAGGAGCCGGTGCTGATGTCCAGTTTGCCGAGGTTGAGGACATAGACCCCGACGCGTATGGCCACGGGGCCGCCCTCGGTCACGCCGTCCTTCGGCGCGGGAGACGCCGCCGACGCCGCCGGAGCGGGCGCGTCCCCCGCCGCCCATACCGTTGCCGCCAGAAGGATCGCGACGACCGCCGACAGAAAGCGCCGATGCGACATTGCCGTCCTCCACAAGATCAGGTTTCGATGTGCGTCGCCCGCAGTCCCCGTCAGATCACCCGGTCCTTCGCCGGCCCGGATGCGCCGCGGAGCGCCGCCAGCGACTCGACAAGCCCAAGCTGGACGAAACGAAGATCGCTGCTGAACGGGATGAAGCGCGCGCCTTGCCGGATCATCCGAAGCGCATGCGGCAGGTGCGAGAAGTGCGCGCCGGCCGCCACGCCGTGGCGTGCGGCCACGGCGATGATCCGCTGCATGGCGTCAATGAAAAGCGGGTTGTCCCGCTCCTCGGGAATCCCCATCGAGACGCTGAGATCGTTGGGGCCCATGAAGACGGCGTCGAGCCCGGGGACGGCGCAGAGGGCGTCGAGCCGTTCGAGCGCGGTGACCGACTCGATCATGGCCGCGAAGAAGGTGTTGGCCGATTTCTCCTCGACGTAGCGGCGCGTCTTGTCGCTCGGCCAGCGACCCTCGGCGAGCAATCGTTCGACCGCCGCGCCCTTGAGGGGACGGTACTTGGCCGCCGCCACGAGACGCCGGAGTTCCTCGGCGTCCTCGGCGTAGGGGATGACGACGCCGTCGGCGTAGGCGTCGCAGGCCTTGGCGACATCCTCCGTGTCGCGGTTGTGAATGCGCAGAAGGCAGGCGATCCCCCGGCTCTGAAGGGCGAACTGCATGCCGTGGAAGTCCCCCATGTCCAGGGCGTTATGCTCGGTGTTCACGATGACGAAATCCAGCCCCGTCTCCGGGACGACCTCGACAATGGCGGGAT
>JAKJEM010000001.1:259732-260058 GCA_022705425.1 Planctomycetota bacterium | reverse complement strand
AAACCGCCTCGCCCTTCGCCAGTTTCGCCTTCAACCGCGCACCGTTCATGTCCGCCCTTCCTGCCGAATCAAGGACCCACTCGGAATCACGGCCATCGCACATAAACGGCTCCGGCGGCAAACTGATCTGCCGTGAGGTCAAAGACCAACACGCCGCCGGGCTGCCGCACCGCAGGCTCGATCCACGCCTGCCTGTCGGCGGAGAGCGCGGCCTTCGCCGCCTTGACGGAGAGCCGCACGGGGCCATTCGCCTCGACGCGATAGACCCCCGGCGCAACGCGGCGGACGGAGGCCTTCGCCGGAGCGCGCCAGAGGTCGCCGACGCC
>JAKJEM010000001.1:239864-259722 GCA_022705425.1 Planctomycetota bacterium | reverse complement strand
GCTCGCCGGTCTTGAGGTCGCCGGCCGTCCACGGCGCGCCGTACAGCGTGAGCCGGTTCCCCGCGACATCGCACCGCCAGGCACGGTTGCCGGCCTCGTTCGTGGCGGTCAACTGGGTATTTTCACCGGAAACGAGATTCGGCGCAAGTTCAGTCGTGACGACGGGCCCCTGCTCCGTCTCGGCGATGCCCTCGATCCTCCCGGCAAAGACATCGGCCCCCTTGCGCCAGCGCAACTCCGTGCGATTCGCGCGCGGGATTGCGGACACGGCCTCGAAGGTCGTCCACCGCTCGGCGCGCTCCTTCGTCGCCGGCGCGCCGACCTCAAAGAACGACCCATCGAGCAGCTTCTGCGGAAAGGGCGAATCCAGAAGAACCTGCCGCTCCAGCCAGTCCACCTCCAGAACACGGGCGGACCAGTCCGACTGCGGCAAAGCCAGGGCGATATCGCCGGTGTCGAGAAGCGTTCCTCCGACCAGGACGGCCTGACGCAGGCCTTGGGCGTCGCGGGAGACGAAGGCAAAGCGGCCCTGAGCACGGACGCCGCCGGGGAGATGCCGCAGGGGCGCATCGGGCAGGTCGCAGGCCGTCAGGTCGCGCACACCGTCGGTCGTCTCGACCGTCACGGCCGCCCCGGCGAGGGCGTCATCCGCCCCGCCGTGCCGCATGACGCGCTTGATAAAGGGCGCGCCGGCGTACGGTTCCCAGACGGCGGCGAAGAGGCTCGACGCCTCCTTGCCCCCATTGTCGCGCAGAAGGTGGAGTTGGCGGTAGATCTGGCCGCTGCGGTTCCCCGGCGTGTTGGGCGCGGAAATCCAGACGCCGCTCAGGACCGTTTGGCCGACCTGGCCCGGGATGTGGACGCGGAGATGCTTCCGCGGGCTTTCGGGGTCGAAGGCGTTGCCCAGGATGGACGACTCGGCGGGGGCCACGGTATAAACCCCGCGACCGGGGCAATCGAACTCCTGCGGCTGACGGCTCATGCGCCAGGTGGCCTCCAGCCCCCCCGCCGGAACGCCGGCCTCCCACTGCCGATCCTTGACGACGTACCACTTCCAGAACTCGCCGAGACCGAAGCGAGCCACGGTCGCCGGCGCAACCGCGCCCGTGGGGGTGTTGATCGTGAACTCATCATCGGTGGGGCCGTGGAAGTTGTAGGCGTGCGCCCGCCCCCCGCGCAGGCGGAAGAAGTCCACAAAGTAGGTGCGGGGCAGAACGACCTTCGGGTCATAGACTGTCCCGGCGGCCAGGTCCTTGCGGCTGGGAGGGGTGGCCGCCGGCACGCCGGAGTCCACCTCGATCAGGGCCACCTGACGGGAAAACTCCTTCTGGTAGCTGCCCTTGGCGCGCAGGTAGCGGCAGCCGTCGAAATCGGCCAGGTCGGGCACCCAAGTGTGGCCCTGCCAGTTGGCGCCGTCGGCGGTGGCGACGTTGTGGATCAACGATGCGTCGGCCGCAGGGCGGCCGTAGCCGCCGCGCGCACCGCCGTCGCCGGACATGGTGAGCCCCATCGCCCACAGGCCGAGGTCAAGGCCGTCGGCGTGGGCGTGCCCCACGCCGCGCCCGACGCGCACCCGCGCCGCGGAGCGGAAACGGAAGTCGTCGGAATCGGTCCCCCCTTCGAGGATGCCCCCCCAGTCGGAGAGAATCCGGGAACGGTTGGACATGAAGGGGTTGCGGACGCCCTCGGCCGCCGCCTGGATTTCCCTCCATTCGGCCTCGGTTTCGCTGCGGCGTTTGCCGTAATGGACCATGCAGTAGGCAAAGCGGGGATCCTTGGTCCATCGCCAGCCGGCGTTGGCGTGTGCGCCGACGCCGCCGAACCACTCGCCGTAGCGGACGCTCGGGCCGCCGACGTCGCCGATCTGCGGCGCGTGCATCCCCGCCACGCGACCCTCAATCTGGAAGTAGGGCGCGGCGATGACGCGCGGGTAGCGTTTGGGATCGGAGAGGCTGTATCGCGGGTCGCCACCGTTCTTGACGACGTAGTCAAGCCAGTTGGCAACGGCGGCGATGACGCTGCCGTTGAGGGCGTAGGAGAAGGAGCCGATGGTGGTGGTGCCGTCGCGCACCGCCGCGAGATACATGAAGTCCTGCGCCCCGGCGTAGGGCAGCGGGTACTCCCAGGTGCGGCTGAAGATGATCTCGATCCAGGGTTTCGTGATCTCCGGGTCGCCCTGGATGGCAACCAATTCGGCCAGCCGCCCGGCGTGCTCGTGGTTGTAGTAGTATTGGAAGTAGGCCATCTGCTGCGCGCCGTACTGGAGGAGGTAGGTGTCGAGCAGGGCCACGACGTCCTGGGGGCTCTTGACCCAGGGGATGCGGCGCCCGACGGCTTCGGCGAGTTCGCGGTTGTCCTTGATGAAGGGGAAGAGCCAGTCATAGGTGCGCGCCAGGTGCGGCCACTCGATGGTCTGATAATGCCGTCCACGATGTTGATGCGCCAGGTTGCGCCAGTAGTAATCCTTCGGGTGCGTTGTGATGTTGAAAAGCTTGTGCGACGGGGCGAAGGTGGGCAGCGTGTATGCAAGATGGACCAGTTGCAGGGCGCCGTCGCGGGTGTAGTCCATGTCCCCACGAAGGACATAGCCTCCCCCCAGGTACGAGCCGATATCCGACTGCATGACGCTCACGTGGTTCATCAACGCCGCCTCGACCGCCCGCCCGAGAGGCGAAAAGTAGTGGACACGCCCCTCCTTGCCGGGCATGCGACGCCCCCAGCAGGGAACGTCGAAGGGCAGACCGGGATAGGGTTTGTGCGCCTGAAGGTCCTCGCGCGTGTAGAAGAGGGGTTTCTGGTCAGGCCCGTCCGCCACGAGTCGCCACGGCGCGATGATGTTGACGCCCAACCCGTAGCGGGGGACATCCAGCCGCCAGGGCGAAGCCCCACCGTAGTGGCTCTTTCCGCCGGTCAGCTCGCCGCCGGGGAAGAGGCCGCGCGCCTTGAGATCCGCGGCGGTGTCGGGATCGGGCTCGCCGCCGCCGTAGTTGGTGTTGATCGGCGGCAAGTTGCTCCAGATGACGTCGTCGCGACGGCGACGCCACTCGCGGAGGGCCTCCTCCTCGGTCCAGGCGGGGTTGACCTCGCGCATGGCCTTGATGCGCGCCGCGACAACGCCGGCGGGCAGAAGGTCCTTCCATCGGCCCTCGCGTGCGGCCTGCAGCCGGGGCTCAGGATCGGCCTTCCAGTTGGCGGCCAGCGTGTCCGGGTCCAGGAGAATCCCCTCGCGCTTGCCGGCGCGCTTGGCGCATTCGCCCAGGACGTCGTGAACATCCACGTTGTGTACCAGAAGGTCCACGGCGGAGTCCGAGTGAAGCGCCACCTCGGCGCTGAAGGCGCGACCGTCCTCGACGTGGAAGAAGAACTCGCCGAGGGAGTAGAAGTTGTCCGTGCCGCGCTGGCGGAGGACATAGCGGTTGATGCTCCCGTCCGGGCCGTCATTGATTCGCATTTCGAGGATCAGGTCCTTCGGCCAGTCCTCGACGTCCTTCGTTTCGAGGGCGGCGATGACCCGAACGACATAGAGACTGATCGGCAGTTTGCCGATCGCCAGCCGAAGCGCCGGCCCGCCGGGCCTGAGACGTACGACGGGAACGGGCGGGCGCGTCTCGCCGGGCCGCTTCACCGCCGGGGCCTCGCCCTTGAGCACATATTGCACCGGTTCGGCGAACTGCTCCCTGGCTGTTGCAGAAACGCCGGGCAGCTCGACCGCCTTGAAGTTGCGGACGAGCGTCCGGTGGTTGTACGGATTCACGGGATAGATGTAACGCTGGCCGTCCACGCGAAAGTGCTCGACGGAGCCGGGGTAGTTGAGGAACTCCGGCTTGTCCCAGACGGGCCGCTCCTTGTTATCCGCGCCGGGATGGCCCGCAATCGGCGTCGAGGGAAAGCGGGGCATGTCCTTCCAGTCGCCGATGTCCTTCAGTTTGTCCGGCGGCGTGGGCGGCATCCCCTGCGCGAAGGCGGCGACAGCGGCAAGAGCCCACAGGAAGAGCGTACGACAGCACAGCCGTTTCGACATTGGATGCCCTCCGGAAGATGGAGCCTGAACGCCGCATGGATATGCGTCGCGTCAGCAACTGCTTTATATCAGAGTGCGCAGAAACGCTTCTATCACAAGGTCGTTGTCGGTTCAAGGGAGGCAACATCGAGTCCAGCCCGCAGTTTGCAGGAAAGGCCGCGCAACGCCAGGACGTTGCTGCAACCGTCCGCACCCGTCAGACCAGCGGAATCGCCGTATCTGCGCCCTTGCGTTCATCGGAGAGGTAGGCGGCGTAGATGGCGCTGATGGTGTCGCTCGCCAGTTCCAACTCGGATTCCGGGGTGCGCTTCTGCGCGATGCAGGTGAAGAAGTCCTGCATTTCGCCGATGTAGCCGAGGGTGATGTTCTCGTCGGGGCTGACGGCGGCCCAACCCTCTTTGGTGCTCGTCTTCTCGATGGTGTAGATGTCCTTGTACTGCTCCGCCTTGGGATTGTAGGTGTCGAGCATGGCCACAGGGCTGAGGTTGCAGCGGGTGCGGTGGTTGTTGGCGAAGACCTCGACGTAGTTGTAGATGCCGCCGAGAACGATCTCGCCGCTGATGACGTCGGCCACGGTGCCGTCCTCGAAGGTGACGTGCATCCAGCCGTGGTCCTCGGTGTCGTGATAGGTGGTGCGGATGAACCCCTTGTCCTGGTAGGACGGAAGGCGGGTGATCTGTTCGCAACGGCAGGTGACGGACTTCGGGCGGATGGGCTTGCCGTTGTGGGCAATGCCCTCGACGCGCTTGAGGTAGAGCGCTGCGGAGAGGGGGTGGCAGATCTTGCCCATGAGCGAACCGCCCCCCTGGTAGCGCCAGATGCCGTAGAAGGCGGAGCCGGAGCCGTTGTGCGATTCCTCGCCGAGGATGCGGAGGACCTGCGCGCCGGTCTTGGCGATGATCTCCCGCTCCTTCTGGATGGCCGGAGCGTAGATGAAGTTCTCGGCGTAGCCGAAGGTGACGCCGGACTTGCGGATGACGCGCGCCAGCCGTGCAAGGGCGGAGGTGACCTTCTCCAGCATGGGGCCCTTGGGGTCGCGGTCGCCGCGGTATTCGTCGCCGCAGCCCTTGGGGCCGAAGTAGCCGGTGAGGGGCTTCTCGCAGATAATGTGAACGCCGGACTTGGCGGCGAGGAGCATCCCCTCTTCGTGAGCGGCCGGCGGGCTGACGATGTCGAGCACGTCTATGTGCGGGAGCATCTCGCGGATGCCGGCAAAGGCCCGAAGCCCGTGTCGGGCGGCGAAGGCGCGGCGGCTTTCCTCGCGCAGGGAGGTGACGCCGACGACCTTGACGCCGACGCCGTGCACCTGCGTCATGGATTCATAGTGAAAGCGCGCGGCGAAGCCGGCGCCGACCAGTCCGACTCGGATCGTCTTCATCGGGTCTCCTCTGATGGGGGTTTGGCAGCAACGGCGGCCATGCTACCGCGCGCCGCGGGGCGTGTCAAAGCAACGCCGCGAACGCCCTGCCAGGCGGGCACTCAGGCGTATCGTTCAGCCGCCTCGCGCGCGAGGCGTGTCCACACGTGGAGCCGGTCCGGGTGGCCGGCCAGCGTCTGAAGTTCGCGCAGAACGATCTGGTAGGGCCGGCCCTTGAGCTTGCGCGCGCCCTCCTCCAGAGGACGCCGCACGGCCTCGTCCCCCTCGGCGAAGACGACGTCGCTGGCCTTCTGCCGCCACATGATGCAGTAACGCGGGCTGACCTTCTCCAGGACGATGTCGAGGTTCGTCCAGGCGCTGCACACGAAGATGCGCAGATTCGGGATGGTGAGGACGCCGTCAATCTTGCGTGTCAGGTTCTCGCAGCAGCCGTAGCCGACGAGGCCGTACTTCTCGAAGATCGGCTTCTGGTACGCCAGGCAGAACTCCTCCCACATGGGGGGCGAGAACTGGTCGAACTCCTGGCTGTTGGCGGCGCACCAATGCCGGGCGAAGCCGTCCTTCGCGGCGCCGGGGCCGATCGGATCGCAGCAGTACATCGGCCGGACGGTCTCCGGAGTCAGGAGGCCGAGCTCCTCGACCTGGCGCATGACGGAGAGGTTCGCGTCGCGCAGGTGGGCCATGAGCCGGTGCAGGAAGTCCGGATCAGAGGCCGCGTCCATCATCATCGGTTCGAGTCCGCGCAGGTCGGCGGCGGCGGTGCCCAGGGTGGCGCTCAGCGCGCGGTGCCCCTCGGCGGAGAAGCTCAGGCGGACAGGCAGGATATCGCCCAGGAGGTCGTTGGCGGCGTCGAGGGCGCGCTGCGTGGCGGCGTGGTCAAGCGTGAGGCGCGGCAGGCGGAGACGGTCGAGGTCGGCGGGAGACTTCAGCGGCGGGTCGTACTGCCAGGCGCCGCCGGCCTCGGCGGGTCTGTGCTTGCGGGGTTCGACGCCCCAGATCGTCGGCGGGTCGGTCTGGATCACCGGCGCGACGTCGAAGAAGGGGTCCATGACGGAATCGTCGCCGATGTCGCGCTTGATGAGGACCTGCCGAAAGGCGCGCTCGATTCCCCGCAGCCGGCGGTCCGCGCAGCGGAGGCTCGTCGCCGGCAGGAGTTCCTCCCAGGCGCCGACGGGCTTGCACCACACGGGGGCGCGGTCCGGGCGGCGCAGGGCGTTCACGTCGCGCCATCGCCGGCGCGACCGTTCCATTTCGGGGCTTTGCGCGATCTCGGCCACCTGCTTGGCCAGGTCGCGAATGACCTTCTCGTCCTTCGACGCCTTCTTCATCGCCGGTCTCCCATTGGGTTCCGCGCCCCGGCGACACTGTACGCGCCGCTGCGCGCTTCGTCAAGGGTATTGGCGTCGCGGCCGACCGGTGCGGCCGGTTCCGGGCGGCGCCGCGGCGATGCCTGCGCTACTTCGGCGTCGGGCGGAAGAGAACGTAGGAGGCGAACTCCGGCGCCCAGGGACCGGTGGGCTTGAACTCGACGGGTTTGCCGGCGTGGACGCCCGCCAGGGCGGGCGTTCCCCACAGGTCGCGCACGTCCATGATCCGGAACTTCTCGCCGGGCTTCAGGACGTCGCCCAGGTCAAGCGACACCGTTTCGCCCTTCGGCCAGTTGAAGAGGGTCAGATGAACGCGCTCCGGCTCGTAGAGGTTGACGCGCTTGAAGACCGCCACGTCCGCCGGGCGGCCGTCCTTGCCGGGGATGATCTTGTCCGTCTGCGCCGTCTTCGTCGCGGCGCGGAAGCGCTCCAGATCGAACTTGCCGTTGTCAATGTAGCGGTTCTCCTCGAAGACGACGCCGAACCGCTTGAAGTCTATCTTCTCGAGGTCAAGCATGGACTTCGGGTCGGCGGAGACTCGGGCGAGTGCCGTTTCGGCCTGGGCGGGCGGGACGATGCCGACGGAGACCATGCCGTTCGGAGCCCAGAAGGTATTGCGGCGCACCGTGGCCTGAGCGGTCTGCCTCAGTTCGAAGGCGTTGACGCCGCCCATGAAGTAGTTATCCTCGACGAGGATGTTGTAGTTCGGGCCGTCGGTGTAGCCGATGTCCACGCAGCGCTTGCTCTCGGCCGCCTTGGGATGGTAGCCGATGTTTTTCCGGAGGATAACGCAACGGGTGGCCTTGTGGCCGCCGATCAGGATGTTGCCCTGGACGGCGCCGGCCTCGGAGCCGCGGGGGATCAGCGTCGTGGCGAAGGCCACGTTGCCTTCGAGATAGTAGCCGTAATGGTAAGGGGACGAGCCGTAGAGATGGAAGCCCCAGCCGGAGTTCTCGAAAACGATGTTGTCCACATAGCGTTTGGGAGTGTGCTTCGGCTGGTTCTGCGAGTAGAAGCCGTGGTCGAGCCAGTTCCAGCCGTTCCAGTAAACGAGGTTGCCGTAGAACTCGTGGTCGCTGCCGAAGTCCCACCCGCCGATGCCGTGCCCGGAGGGTTTGCGGTCCTTGGGCCGCTCGGCGGCGCCGTGGCCGTGGAGGACGCAGTTAATGACCTTGATGCCGTTGCAGGGGGCGTAAACGTTGACTCCGCTGGCGGGCGGCCCGGCGATCTCAAGGCCCCACACCCAGAGATGGTCGCCGCCGATGTTGATCTCGCCGAGGACGGTCGCCCGCTCGCCCGGCGCGGCGCGCAGGATGATGGGTTTTTCGCGCGTGCCCTTCACGTCCTTGCTCTGGTTGAGCTTACCGGTCTCGTACCGTCCGCCCTTGACCCAGACGCACGTCCCGGCGGAGACCTTGACCGGGTCGGTGAGCGCCGTCTTGAGGTCTATCGGCGCTTCCCGGGTGCCGGGGTTCTCCGGTTTGCCGTCGGGGGCGGCGTACAGCTCCCGCAGCTTGAGCGTCTTGAGAATCTGCATGTCCTGCGCCATCTGCGCGGCGACGTAGCGGTCCATCTCCTCGACGGTCGCGAACTCCGCCGCCGACCGTTCCGCCCAGCCGCCGCACGCCAGCAACGCCGCCGTCATGATCGCCAGAGCACCGCGCATTGTCCGCTCCTTTCAGTCCAGGTCCACGGCGTACAGTCCGCGCCGTCCCGACTCCATGCTGTTGAAGTATATCCGTCTTCCGTCGCGCGACCACGCCGGATGCACGTGACAGCCGCGCTGGCTGAAGTCCTTCTGCGTCATCTCGACCACGGCCTTCGGACGCGGCGCGCCGGTGTCGAAGATGAAGATCGTGGCGGATTCCGAAGAGGGCCAATGCGTGGCATCGGCCACGACGCGTCGCCCGTCGGGGCTGAGGGCCAGATGCTTGCCCGCCAGGCCGGAGATGACTGTCTGCGGCGCGCCGCCGTTGACGGGCGCGGACACCAGTTCCTGGTAGCCCCCCCACCACGTCATCCCCAGGCCCCCCCCGGAACTGCTGGGGCGGAAGGAGAGCACGTGGTCATCGTCGGCCCCCCAGACCGGGTGATGGTACTCCTCGCAGAGGTACCGCAGCCCGGAGCCGTCGGCCTCGGCAACGAAGATGGAGTTGACGCGCTCGGCGGACTCTTCCTTGGCCACACGGTAGATGTTCGCGGCGATAACGAAGAAGCGCCGCCCGCCGGGGGACCATTTGGTGTGGAGGAACATGACGCGGTCGCTGCCGGGAAAATCCGGCCCGAGGGGGTGGACTTTGAGGGCGTCGGCCACGGTGAAGAGGGGGCGCACTTCGCCGCGGCGCAGATCCATCAGGCAGACGGCGTCGTCGCGCATCGAGGGGAGTTCCTCGAAATCGTGGCGGGTGGTGAGGGCCAAAGGCGCGACGGGCGAAATCATGCGGGCCGCGCCGGGCACATCGCGGTGGAGGCCGTCGCGAAGGGATACCAGCGTCGTCCGCAGCCGTCCTTCAACCCCAGGGCAGCAGGCCACCGTGTCGTCGTCCACCCACTGCTGGCGGATGGCGGAGTGGCGGTCGGCTGCGTCCTGGACGCGGAAGATCGGGCGCGCCTTCCCGCCGTCGCGGTCGGCCACAACCACTTCCCCCGGCCCGGGAACCGCGCCGTCGAACTGGAAGTAAACCACGCGCCGCCCGTCGGGGCTCTCGGGGCAGACGTCGTAGTAGAAGTGGATCGCCTCACGCTCGGGGGGCGAGAGGCGGATGATGCGGCATGGGCTCTTCAACTTGCTCCATCACTCCAGACGCCGGGGCAGAGGGAACAGGGCGGACGCATGTCCGCGGCCGTCCGCCCCCTCCGCCGACTTAAAAGGCCGGCGCATCGGCGTCGAGACCGCGCGCCACGTCGAAATTGTGCCAGACCAGCGGCGTGTAGTTGGCGGCGTCCGGGCGGTTGGCCGCCGTGGGCGCGGCGTAGTTGGTGTTGTAGTCCCCCCCCATCCAGTGAACGCTGGATCCGAGCGTCCTCTGGCTTCCGGAGGCAAGGGTCGTGTCCCACCAGATGACTCTTTCGTCCACGTCGGCGAACCAGGCCGTGCTGTAGTCGCCGTAGAGGACGTTGTATCCTTCGCGGTGGCAGGCGATGCCGAATCCCGGGGTGACCATGGAGGCGCTGACCCAGGAGCGCGTTTCGCCCGAGGTGACGTTGCCGGCCTTCCAGAAGTCGTCGGCCACAAGGGCGCGTCCGGCGAGGATCTTCTGCGTCTTGAAGGGGGGGCAGCCGACCTCGGCGCTGATGCGGGGCTTGACGTACGGCAGCGGCACGGCATAGTCGAGGTTCGCCGAGAGTCCGGCGGTGGTGTACATGTAGTCGGAGGAGATCGTCTGGTTGCGCCAGGCGTACTGCATGCCGACGAAGACCCCTTTGAAATTGCCGGAGCTTGACGACACGGTGGTCTTCCAGGCGCCGTGGGTCAGCGTGCGCCCGGCCTCCGACGCGCCGCTGCCGCCGCGGGCGCGCCGCCAATCGTCGGGCGTGTCGTTGACGAAGCACCGGCTGTCAATGGTCAGCCGGGCGCCGATGCGGTGCGGCTGCCCGCCGGCGGAGGGGCAGTAGTACACCTTCTCGTCCGGGCAGACGCCGGTCGTCAGGAGCGCCCCCAGCCCGACGGGCGCGCACTTGAGCGCGCCTGCCGCGCGGTCGGGCGTCGCCGACGGCCCGTAATATCCCGCGCCGATGACGTACTGCAACTGGATGACCTGGTGCGGGTTGCTGACATCCACACGAGGGCCCAGCATCTGGACGGTCTGACCGGAGGGATCGCCGTACATCTGCCAGTAGGCGATGGAACCATCGCCGGGCGGCGTGGCCGTGTTGACGCGAGGCTTGATCCCCCAGTTCAGCCAGCCGGGGTAGTAGCTTCCGTAGTCGCCCAGGTAGGTCTCCAGCGCCTTGCCCATCTGGTTGAGGTTGTTGGCGCAGGCGCTGCGCCGCGCCTTTTCCCGCGCGCTGGCCAGCGCGGGCAGGAGCATCGCCGCCAGGATGGCGATGATGGCGATCACCACCAGCAATTCGATGAGCGTGAAGGCTGTCCGCCAGTGCCGCCAGAGATTCCGTCCCATGACACGCATCCTTTCTCAGGAAACCGCCGAACCTCGTTCACACACCTCCGCCGTCACGCCGACCGTCCGCCCCGCGCTCGATTCGACGCCGGGACGGCTCAGGAGCAACTTGACGGCTTCGCGCGCGAGCGACTCCATCGGCACACAGAGGAAGGAAACGCGCTCGCGCAGCGACTCGACCGTGGCCCGGCTCTCGGTGTAGGATATCGCGTCCAAAGGACGCCCGGCTCGCACGATTTCCTCGGCCACGTGCGCCGTCTGGCACACCACGACGCACCCCTCAGGAAGGCCCGCGGCGAGGCCGGCCACCCATTGGTTCAGGCGCTCCATGCGCCATGTGGCGTCCACGGTTCCTGCGGGCGCGATGTGGATGAACGGCTCGATTCCGGCCTCGCGCAGCGTGTCCTGAAAGGCGGCGTACAGGGCGTTGTAGGGGGCGGCGTTCATGCGACCGTATCCGACATAGGCCAAGGCGCGCGCGCCGGCGGTAATCCGCCCCCGGAGCATTCGCCGCAGGGCCGCCCCCGGATCGGGCTGCACGCAGTCCACGGCGGAGTCGGGCACCGGCGTTCGGATCGAGGCGATCGGCGTGCACAGGGCCGCCTCACGCAGCGCCGGGTGGAGGTCCTCCGGCGGGCTGTAAACGACCAGGCCCGCGAGGCGTTTCGAGCGCGCGACGTCGGCCAGCTCGCGCCCCGTCGGCCAGCGCCCGTCCAGGTACGAGACCCACAACCGGCACGGCAGCGGCTCCGCCCCCCGACGGAGACCGGCAAGAATCTGGTCGTGGAAGACAATCATCGGCGTCGTCCGGGGTGGGTGGCCCGCCATGAGAACCTCGATCCCCACCTCCATCTGCCGGGGCAGCACAAAAGTGCCCACCCCCCGGCGCGCCCCGATCCATCCCTCGCGCGTCAGTTCCGCCAACGCCCGCGTGACGGTCAGGAAGCTCAGGTCGTAGTCGCGCGAGAGCTGCCGGACCGGCGGCAGCCGTTCGCCGGCGGCAAGACCACCACTGCGGATGCGGCGTTTAAGCTCATCGCGCAGTTGGCTGTAGAGCGGGGCCGTTGAGCGCCGGTCCATTGCGGTCTGCATGGGCATGGCCTCGGGGGGACGTCCATCTCGGGCGTATCGGCGTGCGTCAAGACGTCAAGGGCGAGCAGTGTTGCATATCACTCGTAGTGTAGGATGGCTCCGCGTGAATGTCAAGCGAAAGAAGGCTGAAAAGATTGTGCGCCCTGATTGCGGCCCCACGCCATGCGGGCGATGTCCACCCGCATGGCACCGCGTTGCATAACAGCTGCCATCCGAACTTCCCGACAGGTCGGGGAATCACCGCCCCGAGGCCGATGCTTCCAGAAGCGGGGAGAGAACCTCCCCGAGAATCTCGGCCATGCGCTCGTGCCCGGCCTGCGAGAGGTGCAGGCCGTCCACGGTGGCCCCGACGCCGCCGAGGATGCGCATGAAGATGCGCTTGGGGATCAACGGGACGCCGTACTCGCGCGCCAAACGTCGTTGGATTACCCCGAAGCGGTTGCACGCGGGGGGCAGGGGTATCTCCATCATTACCACGCAGCGCCCCGGCCCGGTGACGGCCTTGAGCAACGCCTCCAGGTCGCGCGCGAAGACGTCGCCGCGTTCGTGCGAGAGCATGTCGTTGCCGCCGATCTCAAGGAGGACCAGGGCGCGCTCCTCGCGCACCTTCGGGGCGCGGTCGAGCGCCGAGGAGACCGTTTCACCCCCGCGCGAAAGGTCCACCACGCGCACGCCGCGTTGCGCGGCAAAGAGCGTCGGCCAGTTGCGCTCCTGCGCCCCGCCGATCCCCGCGCTGATCGAGTCGCCGATGACGTACATCGTCCCGAAAGGCCCGCCGCCGAGCGACGGCATGAACTGCCACGGCAGTTCGAGCGCAACGGCCCCGACGCAGAGAAGCTGCACGACGCCCCGGGCGGCATACCGCATCCGGGGACGAACCTCGGCGCGTTCCGCCCAGAACCACCCCCCCACCGCCCCCGCCCAGAGCGAGTAGAACCACCACGGCAGAGGCGCGGCGGACATCGCCGCAACGACAACGCCCACAAGGGCCGTCAGCCGAAGAACCGCATGCCGGCGCGTCCAGGGAGTCCAGGCGATCAGCGTGGCCGCGAGGATTATCCCCGCGCCGGTGAAGAGCGCGTGGCCGCTGCCGAAGTGGACGGCGATGGGATTCATGGCGGGGACCTCGGGGGTGATGGACGACGGACGGCGGACGACCCCTCTGCGCCGGAGGCTCCAGCGGGCCAGGGGACAGGATGCCGGACACGGTCGGTCAGACGTGGTTCCGAAGTTGCAGTTCCAGCGGATGCGGACGAAGGTACGACTGCTCCCGCAGGTACGGTTCATCGTACTTGCGCACGTAGTGGTTCAGGAGCGTCACCGGCACGATCAGCGGCGTGAGTCCGGCATGGTACGCCGCGATGACCTCCAGGAGCTCGCTCTTTTCGTCGGCGGTCAACTGCTTCTTGAAGTACCCCATAGCGTGCTGAAGGACGTTGGTGTGGCGTGCGGGCGTCGCCGTCTGCCGCAAGGCCGCCATGAGTCCCTCTTCGTAGCGACGCCGCAGCTCCGCCGAGCCCAGGGCCTTGCCCCCCGCCGTCAACTGCCCCAGTTCCCGCAGACGCGCCGGGCTGTGGGACATCAGGAGGAGTTTGTTGCGCGCGTGGAAGGCGACAACGCTGCGGATGGAACGGTCGTCCGCCGCCTCGCGCCAGCGGGCCAGGGTGAAGACGCTCTCGATGAAGCGCTCGCGCAGCACGGCGTCGTGCAGCCGTCCGTCGTCCTCGACCGGCAGGAGGGGAAAGCGCTCCATGAAGGCGCGCGCAAAGAGACCGGGCGCGCGCGCCACGGGAACTCCCTTGGCGTTGTAGACCTTGGCGTCGGCCATGGCGCTGCTGGGGGAACGCCCCTTGAAAATGAAGCCTGCCAGGCCCTCCGCCGCCAGTTCCTCGACGCGCCGCCGCGCCCAGGACGTCATGACCTCGGTCAGGTCGCGTCCGGTGTGCACGGTCACCAGGCGCGGCGCCTCGGGCGAACCGGTCAGCCGCATCGCCTCGCGCGGCACGGGCAGCCCGCAGCCGACCTCGGGACAGACGGGCACGTACTCGACCCAGCGCCCGAGCGTGTCGCGCAGGAAGGCATCGAGCTTGTGGCCGCCGTCATAGCGCACCTTCTCGCCCAACAGGCAGGCGCTGATGCCGAGACGAATCTTGCCGTTCATCGTTCCCGACGTCCTCCAATAGTGACGCGGCTACCGTCCGGCAGGCGCCCACTCCGCCCGCGCGTTCGTCTCCAGTCGCAAGCCGCCCCCGGCCTCGCGACGCACGGCGGCGCGCACGGCCAGGCGCGCCTCGTCGCCGGGTCCGAACTCCCACACGCGCAGAACGCTGCCGACGGGAAAATCGCCCGCCGCCATCTCCCCTTCGAGCTGGTAGAGGTGGCCCAGCCGTTCGTGACGCCCGGCGTAACGGCACTTCCACGTTCGAGTCATGGCATCGTTCGAGCAGGCGAGACCCTCGCGCTTGCCGGCGATCCCCATGCCGACGGGCGCGACGTTGACGCCCACGACTCGCCGATTCTCGATCACGCCCGTCACGGCGGCGTAGCTCAGGTCTATTGCCTTGTCCAGTTCAAGCAGGGTCCGCTCCCCCTCGACGCGAGCGCCGAGGACGGTGAAGCTCGTGCGACGTCCGGCGTTGCCGAACTCGACCTGCTCCCCGGCCAGCCCCTCGACCGGCCACGTCCCATCCAGCCACACGCGCCGGGCGAGGTAGTCCACCTGGGCGACGCGTGCCGTCAGCGCGGGGGCCGCGAGGCGCAGGCGTCCCTCGGGCAGGGCGAGTTCGCGGCCCTCGGTCAGCACGGCCAGGCGCAGCCCCTGCGCGTCGCGCGAAACGTAGGCGAAGCGGCCTTCGACCCCGGCATCACCGATGCGCCGCGCGCGGGGACGCCCGTCGCTGAAGCACAGGTCCGTCCGCCCGTTCCGGGTCCGCACCTCTACCGCCACGGCGCGGAGGGCGTCCGCCTCGTTCTCCGGCACATCGAGCAGACGCGCGCCGGTGATGAAGGGCTCGCCGACGTAGGGTTCGACCAGCGACGGATAGACCGATTCGAGGTTCTCGCCCTTGCGTTGCAGGAGGAGGAAGGGCCAGCAGTCGCGCACGCGTTCCTCGGTCGGCTGGAAGTGGGCGACGATCAGGCGCTCTCCGCCGTGACCGAAGAGGCGCAGGCGGGTGTACTTCGGGGGAGATTTCTCGTCGTAGTTGACCCCGAGCATGTACTTCTCCGCATTCGTCTGGGGAAGCTTGACAAGGTTGCCGTCGCGCTTCACGGCCTCGATGACGCCCTCGGTGCGGCGCAGCCGCCAAGTGGCGGTGAGGACCTCCGGCGAAAGACCGAAGGCGCGCATCCCCGGCCCGCGCAACCACTTGCGCAGATAGGACTCGTCCTCCGGCGGCGTGATCTCGCTGCGGTGGAGGATGTCGGTCTCGAACTGGTCCGAGATCGTGCCGTGGAAGCAGAAGGTGTGCAGCGTGCCGCCGGCCACGCGCTGCACGTCGAAGAGGTAGCTGTTCGGGGTGACGGCGGCCGGGTCGAAGACGGTCCGTTCGGTGTAGGGCATGGGGGCGGGCGGCCGCACGCCGGGGACGCCCTCGTCGGCGTCAATCAGCGCCACGGCGCGCGAGCGGTGCTTCACCCCCGCCGCAGCGAAATTGTCCGGAGGCACGGCCACGCCCTCCATGTATTGGGCGCCGGGGACGGGACCGAAGGAGGCGATCCAGGCATGACCGAGCCACATCGCCTCGCGCCCGCCGGTGCCGTTGACCTCGACCAGATTGTGCAGCACCGTTTCATTCGCGCCGGGCTGCGCGTATTCGCCGCGCCAGCCCACGTCGTTGAGCATCCGCGCCCCGTGGGCCAGCATCTGGATGTCCAGAGTATCGGCGTGAGCATGGCCGACACCGTAGCCCACGCGCATGTGGACGGCGCGCTTGAAGCGGAAGTCGTCCGAGTCCTGACCGCTTTCGAGGATGCCGGCCCAATCGGCCATCACCCGCGAGCGCTGGGCGAGGAAGGGGCTGCGCCCCTGGCGGGCAGCAGCCTCCTCGACAGCGCGCCAGGTCGCGTCGCTCTCCTCCGCGCGCCCGAGATGGTGTTTCAGCACCCAGGCGAACTCCGGGCGACCGGTCCACTGGAACCCCAGCCGGAAGTTCTCCTCGAAGTTGCGGAGGATGTCGAGCATCCGCGGCTTCATCGGGCCGCCGACGTCGCCGATCGTCATCGGATAGCCGCCGGCCACGGCGGAATCAAGGGGGAAGGCGCACGCGGCGCGCATCTTGGCGCCGAACTCGGGACCGGAAAGGTCGAAGCGCGCGTCGCCACCGTTGAGCGCGTAGCGGCGGCTCAGCGCCACCGTCTGCATGAAGGGCGAGCCGGCCCACGTGTAGAAAACGGAGGCGATGTCCGTCGTCCCGTCGCGCTGGGTGGTCGTCGAAATGAACTGCGGCAACCCCGCGTTCGGATGGGGGTAGATGTGCGTGCGACGCCAGAGCGACTCCATCCAGGGGCGCGTGACCTCCGGATCCTGCTGGATGGCGGCGGTCTGCATCAGGTAAACGGAGTGCGACTTGCTGTTGATGAGGTAGAAGAGCATGCTCTGCTTTGCGCCGAACTGGAGGATTCGCGTTTCGATCAGGCGGCGCACGTCGGCCTCCGTGCGCACCCAGGGGATGAAGCGTCCGACGGCCTCGGCCAGTTCCCGGTTCCCCTGAATGTAGTCGAAGAGGTAGTCGTAGGCCAGGGCCAGCCCCTGCTGCAGGGAGGCGCCTCGGTCCGACCCCCAGTAGAACATCAGGGCGCGCTGGCGCAGGCGCATGTCGCGCTGATACATGCTGGCCGGGGAGATCAGGGCATAGCCGAGGGTCTGCTGGTCGGTATGCGTCGGGTAGGTCCAGGCCCAGCGGCAGAGCAGGAGCGCGGCGTCGCGCGCGGCGTTCCGGTTCCCCAGGGCGTGATAGAGGTAGGGCAGGCGATAGGTAATGTCGCCCCCGTGCCAGCCGGCGATGGGCGACCAGCAGGACTGCCAGCGCACCCCCAGCGCCACCGCCAGGGGCAGGAAGTGACGGGCGTGATCGGTCGCGGTCTTCGGAAAGTACACGCCCAGGCCGTCGTCCTTGAAGGGGTAGGGATCGGGCAGGGCGCGATGGACGGCGAGATCGTCGCGGGTGTACGCCAGCTTGAGCTTGTCGTTCCGGAAGACCAGGGGTGCGCGCCAGCCGCCCCAGTATCCGCCGTCGAGCGACCAGACGCCGTGCTCCTTCGCCGCCTCGGCGGGCGCGACGCCGGCGCAGCGCATCTCGGGCACAAAGAAGCCCGTTTCATCGTATTCTGCAACGAATTGTGAATTTAGCGGCGGGAAGGCGTTCCAGAGGAGTTCATCGCGCGCGCGCCGCGCCTCCGGGGAAAGCGCCGCCGCATCCGGACGCAGGGCGGGGTCCAGCCCCACATTCCGACCGACCTTCTCCAGGACCTCCTTGGCCGAGGCGTTCTTGCGGAGTTGCTCCCGCTCCTCATAGGTGAAGAGCCCCGGGCGGGTCTTCGCGGCACGCTGCGGCAGCCCGCGCAGAACGTCGTGGAACTCAATGCTGTGGATGAACAGGTCGGCCTGCGAGCCCCGCCCCGCCGAGAGCGCCGCCCGATAGGCGCGCTTCTCGTCGGCGTTGATGTAGATTTCCGTCACCGCGTAGAAGTCGTCCCAGTACGGCACGCGGTGGCGATAGACGGACTCGCCGCCGCCGGGGCGGTCGTTGACGCGCAGTTCGACATAGACGGGCTTGCGGAACTGCTCGATGTCCTCCGTGCGCACCAGGGCGATCACGCGCACGACGTAGCAGCCGATGTCGAGCGTCCCGAGGTCGAGATCGAACACCGGCGCCGCCGGCGCGCACCGCCACGCCGGAACGGCCGGGCGGCGCTGCGGAGTGACGCGGCACTGGCGGTCGCGGATGACGGGCTCAATCATGACTGCCGGCGCCGGCGACTCGCGCCCCGCGCGCCACTCCCGAAGCAGCGTCTCCGCCGTGAAGAACCGGGCGGCTCCGGAGTAGTTCGACCATTGCTCCACCGGCCCCCAGTCCCGCTGCGGCACGGCCAGATCGGCGCGGAAGACGTCGCTGATGCGCACGGTGTCCAGGCTGACGTCCTGGCCGCCCAGCGTCAGATTGCCGAACTGCGCGGCGGCCAATGCAGCGGCATCCGCATCCTTCATCGGCGCCTCGTCGGCGTAGCGCACCCTGTCGGCGAAGATGCGCCCGTCGAGAGTGTAAACGGCCGTCGCCGTGCGGCGCTGCGCCGTGTCCCAGGCCAGCACGACGTACATCCACTGCCCGGCGAAGTCCTCGCGCAGATTCACATCGCGCACCCACGGGCCCGCCCCTCCGGCGCTGAACCACAGCCCGCCGTCCATCTGCGCGCGCAACCCGCGCGCGCTCTGCGCCCCTTCACCCGCCTGCAAGAGCATGTGGCGCAGAGACGCATGGTCGTCGCGGACGATCAGTTCGATGGTGCCGGCCTTCGGCAGCAGATTTCCCTTCGGCGATATGGAAAGAGCCCCGCCGGGGCCGAACCGAAGGGCCGTGCCGAATGCGCCGTCCGTCAGCGCGGCGTTCTTCACCGTCAGCGCCGCCTCGCCGCGCGCAAAGTCCGCCCGCTCCGCCCCCTGATCGAAGGTGGCCAGGAAGAGCGTGTGCGCGTCCTTCTCGAAGGGCTTGACGGGAACGCGCTGGAAGTAGTCCGCGCGAGCGGCGACGGCGGACAACAGAAGGCACAGCAACAGGAGATGTCGCATGGGACCTCCGGACCAGGTTGCGGGACGCGCATGGTCATACCACCCCACCATAGTAGTGCCCGGGGCCGGAGGATGCAAAGGCCGACGCCTCCCCGACGTGTCCGGTCAGTCTTGGGGGGGCTCGGCCACTGGCCCGTGTGTGGCACACTGGCTGCGCAACGGCTGCGCGGCGGCGCAGCGCCGGTGCTGCGTAGCGCCTGTGGCGCCCTCGCCTGTGCTGCCCTGATGGAGCCGCTCCCACAGCCGCGGCGGCTGTGCCACACCCCGAGAGACTGAGCGGTTACGGATATTCGTGTCACTACTTGCTTCTCCGTGCTGTGTATGCTATTATGCGCTGCATCGTCCAACGAGCACCTCCGCTTCATGCATACGACGTTGCGCATTTGACCGGTGGGTCGCGTCGCACCGTAATGGGCGGGCGCCTTCTGGGCACAGCGCGCGTCGCTCGGGTCATGTTTGCACAACAAAGAACACTCCGGCTGTTCGGCGTGACCACCGCGACACTTGCAACGCTGGCGGCTCTGCTGTTTCTCGCAACTGAACGAGGGGACCGCGATGGTCCCGCCGCGTCGCCGCCATACAGCGGTTCCGGCGCGGTCGCGCCACGCTGCCCTCCCCCAACAACGGCAACGTCCGCGCCGGCTGCCCGGAACGAATTCCGGCCTCACGCTGTAACATAACCGCCCCCTCATACGATATTATGGTAACTACAGGTGGATCGCAGGAGGTCGCATCTCATGGGCTGCAAGAGGTACGAAGGATGCGTCGTGGCGTTGGCGATTGGAGATTGCGCGGGGCTCTCCCCGGCGGCCCTTGCGAGAGCCGAGGCCCATCTGCGCGAGTGCCCCGCCTGCCGCCAGACCCTTGAGGAGACGCGTCGCGTCGCATCCATCCCGTCCCCGGAACGCGAGGAGGTGCGCTCAATGACCGAACCCGCCGATATCCCCCGCCTGACACCCGACATGGAGCGGCAGACAGCCCCGCGTCGCATAGGTCGCCTGGCGCGGGCGGCCGCAGGCCTCCTCGTTGTGATCGGCCTGGCCGGCCTGACGGCGGTCGGCCTTCGAACGCTGCACCCGCCGCCGGCGGCGC
>JAKJEM010000001.1:201882-239762 GCA_022705425.1 Planctomycetota bacterium | reverse complement strand
TCGCCCCCGCCGCCGATCGCCCAGCCCCCCGCCCCTGCGCCGATGCGGTCGGCCATCGAGGAATCCTTCCTCGTCGCGAAGACGCCCGGCGAAGCCCTCCAGACGCTCCAGGCCGCCTTCGACGCCGACACGGCGCGGAAGGACGGCCCGCGCGACGCCCTGCCGGTCATCATCGCCCTCTGCGAGAAGCTCAAAGCGAAGTGGCCGATGACGAACGAGGCGTACGGCAGCATGAAACTCGCCAGCCGTTGCTGGACGCAACTCGGCGAGGCGCAGAAGGCGCGCGAGGCCTACGTCGCCTACGCCGACTACAACGGCGAACTCGAACGCCGGCAGGAACTCCATCGCGGAAGGACGCCGGAACAGGCCCAGGCCGCCGCCATGGACATCGCGTCGCGCGAGATACTCGGCGAGGCCCAGACGCTCTTCTCCGCGAATGACTTCGTCGGCGCGCTGAGCTATTGCGACGTCCTCCTGGCGCGCTATCCCACGCACGAGCGAGGGTTAACCGCGCTGTGGCTGGTCGGTTGCTGTGCCGCCAAGAACCGGCAACATGACGAGGCGATGCGGGTGTTTCGTCGGGTCATCGAGTTGAACCCCGACAGCCGCGCGGCGGACTTGGCGCGGCGGTCGCTGCCCGACCTGCTGGCGAACTCAGGGCGGCACGCAGAGGCGTCGCAGGTGTGGCTGGAGTGCGCCCGGCGGGCACCGACGGAGCGGGAGAAGGCCAACTACCTCGTCAACGCGGGGGGGATCCTGGTGGTGGGCGGGGAGTCCCATGATGCAACGGCGATAGCGCGGTTGGAACGAGTCATCCGGGAGTATCCGGGGCAGGACGATTGGGTCCGGCAGGTGCGGCGCGCGATAGACGCGATCCGGATGCGTCCGTTCGAGAAGGGATTGAAGGGCCTGAAGGACCCGGCGGATATTCTGCGGCTGTAGTCGTACGGGGGCGCGCCGCTGAAATGGGGCGACCCCGTTGGGGTATAGTTTATTCGGATGGGAGGGCGGAGCATGTTGCGGACATGGCGCGCGGGCGGCAATCGCAGGGCGCGTCAGGGCGCGGCGGGCGCGCTCCTGGCCGGGCTGCTCTTCTGGGCGGGGGTGTGCGCGGCGGACCCCACCTACGGCCTCACCATCAGCCCCAACGGCAACGACGGCAAGGATGTCTGGGGGCTGAACGAGACGATCAGCTATACGGCCCTCTGCAGCCCCTGCACCGGCACGCACAACGCGCAGTTCACCCAGGCGCAGGGGCTCACCGGGGGCGAGGGGGCCAACGCCGCCTGGGCCACGGTCTCCGGCGCCAAGAGCGCGACGGGCACTTTCACGCTGGCGGCCAAGTGCCCCGATGACGGCAGCCACGGCGCGCCGAGCCGGACGTTCTATGTCGTTGACATTGCTCACTTGGCGGTTGATGGCACACCGGTCGCGAACGGCGCAACGGTATCTGTGGCTAAGGCCGGCACCGGCGACATTGCCATCTCAGCGACCCTCACCAGCCATGCCGGCAGTCTTCGGGCGGGGTTCATGTCGTGGACGGGCGGGTCCGGCACGAGCGCTCTTCAACGCACGGTCAGTAAGGCCACATCAGGCACGACGGTTATCACGTGTCGGGCCGGCAACGGTACGCCGTGGAGCGTGACGGTCAACGTCGTGGAAGTGGTATCCCTTCTGCCGGCGGCGGGCGCTGAAGTTGATGATGGAGACCAGAATCCCGACACCAGATTATTCTACCTCTCCATAACCGTCGGAACACCCGTGGACGTGACGGTGCGCGCTGAGCCGAGTCCGAATCTCTCGGAAGACTTGCTGCCCCCGACTTGGTCTCTGAGCGGCGGAACGGGAACGGGAAAGTTGACACGCACCTTTAGCTCAGGAGCGGCGAACAAGATTGTGTTGACGTGCTCCTGCGGGGGGTCGTCCAAGACAACAACAATCTACGTGGTCGCTGCGCGTTTCCGCGCCTATGCCCACGACTCTTTGCTCCCTATTGGGCACGGGTGGTGGGGACTTCAGCTCGCCCCATTGGGTGCGGAGGAGATACTGCCCCCGCCCCAGCGACCCTGGGCAAACGCCACGCCAGGATACTTCTCCCGAGACGGCCAAGCGGTCGGGCCAGGCGAACTCCGCGTTGACGGCCAAGGCAACCACCCGGTGGACGTATGGTACTCTTGGGATGTGACCCTTACGCGTCTCACGGCGACCATTAACTATGCAAGGGCTCTAGACGCGGAACCAGGGGAGTATCACGTGGTTCTCAATAACTGCGTCGTGAAAACAAAGGAGGCCAGCGCCCGTGCGGGTGTAAACATAACGACGCTACTGGATACGCCGCCAGCGCTGGCGTCCTTTCTGCGGAGTCCATAGGAGAGCCGTAGATCATGATGCTGTTCTTCCGGACCCCGCCTCTGCTCGGCGCGTCGCTCGTCGTCCTTGCGCTGGCGGCGGTCGCAGCGGGCGCAGACGTGCAGCCCGAATGGCCACAGATCGAGTCCTCGGCCCGCGCGGACGTCGGCAGACTTGCGACCCTTCTGATGCGACGAACGCTCTACGCCTGCCAACAGGCGCAGTCGGAGGTCGCCACGGTGGCCTCGGACGCTTCGGCCAAGCGTGCGAAAGAGCCCTACGGCCCGTGGTACCTCCTGGAACGGGAGACGGGGCTTCGCGTGAACTTTCAGTCCCCATCGGGACCGCCCAGCGACGCCAGCCGGCACGTTGTCGCCGTGAAGGGAAGCTATACCGGTCATCCGGCCATCATCGGATATAGCATAGCCTTTGATCCCGATACGACGAGACCCACACGGTTCACGCGTTGGCCTGGCGGCGAGGGGATTCGTTTCGACTCCCGCGGTCGTCCCAGGGAGTTCTATGTTGTCCTGAACGAAACGGGCGAGCGCCTGACGACATACGAAGCGATGTGGGACGAAGCGGGGCGGCTCGTCCGCGACAATGTGCGCCGTGACCCCGCGCTCGAACATTCGGGCGAGACGAAGCGCCTTCGGGACAAAGTGGACGAACTCTGGGCACGCCTGCGAACGTATGATGCCCCACAGGACATAGACGTGGCCAGAGTCATGGGCGTGCAGTTGCAGCGGGCCTTGCACGCCTGCGCCCTCGCGCAGAGCGAAATGACCGCCGTCGTCGCAAGTTCCAGGGGCCGCGCGAAGGATGCCAAGGACCGCCGGACGCTGCAAAGGGAAGGCGTGCGGAGTCGGCTACACGTCTCCTATCAGCCGAACACGGGGGTCATGGCGGGGGCTACGAAGCGCGTGTATCTGGATAATGCCATGCGAGAGGAGCACCCGGCCGCCGTCGGGTTCGAGATGGAGTACGACGCAGCCGGCAAGTTCGTGACACACTTCCGCCGAATCCCCGATGCCGAAAGCATCGAGTTCCACGCCGAGGGGCACGTGAAACGCTTCGCAGCCCCGATGGGTGCTACCTCGGAATATGTGGCACTATGGGATCACGCGGGAAGACTGATGAGGGAGGAGGTGCGGGAGCGTCTCGATCCGGAGCGCAAGGCCTCCGCCGATGCTGCCGGCGCGACGGCCCCGGCGCCCCTTCCGGCGGCCACCGCCGCCACGGCCCAACCGCCCCCGGAGCCGGGCGTTGCGGGCTCGGGGCGGGACCGGCTCCTCCTGGTCGTTAGCGCCCTGTGCCTCGTGGCCGGCCTGGCGCTGTACTTGGCCCTTCGCCTCCGATGAGATGCGTCCGCGCCGCACTCCGGAGGGAGGGAGCAGTCCACCGGCCCCTTGTGACGTACCCCCGGCCCTGCTAGAATCCCCATTGGATACGGGCAGGCCGCGGGTTCAGCGCGCCCCGATCTTCCCATGAGACCGGCACAGAGAGGACTGCCATGAATCCCGCCCATCTTGCCGAACGACGCGCCGCCGCGCTTCTCGTTGCGATAGCCGCGGGGCTGTTCGCTTGCGCCTTGGCGCAGGAAGCGCCCGCGCCGAAGCCCCCGAAGGTACTCGTATCCCAGGAGCGCCCCAGCGCCCTCTACCGCACAGGCGAGACGGTTGCCTTCACCATCCGGTGCGCCTTCGACGACGGCGCGCCGCCGAAGGAGGCCATGACGGTCTTCGTGAGCCTGACCCTGGACGGCGGCAAGGCGCTGGCGGAGACGGCGCGCGTGGAGATCGGCGCCGCGCCCCACCGGGTCGAACACACGATGACCCAACCGGGATTCGTCAGCCTGAACGCGATCGGGCGGAAGTGGCAGGGTGACACGGTGTACGTCTCCGCCCTCGCCGTTGCGGCCTGCGAACCGGAGAAGATCGCGCCGGTCGTGGCCATGCCCGACGACTTCGACGCCTTCTGGACCCGAGGGCGGGAGGAACTGGCGCGCATTCCCCCCGATGTGCGAATGGAACGCATCCAGGCCCGCTGCGACGACAAGCAGGACACCTTCAAGGTCAGCTTCGCCAACATCAACGACACCCGCATCTACGGCTATCTGCTCGTCCCCAAGACGGGCCGCAAGAGCTATCCCGCCTGGGTCTCGGTGGCCCCGGCGGGGGTCGGCAAGCCCCGCGAGGACTTCCTCGACGGTCGCATGAACGCCATCACCGGCAACGAGGCGATCTGTCTTTTCATGGGTGTCTATGACCACGACCTCGGCCTTGCGCCGGAGTTCTACAAGAGCTACCGAAACCGCGAAGGCGGCGTGGCCGCCGCTGTGGACGCGCCGGAGAAATACTTCTTCTATCGCGCTATCCTGGGGATTGACCGCGCCATTGACTGGCTGGCCGCTCGCAAGGATTTCGACGGCAAGCACCTGGTTTACCACGGCGGCAGCCAGGGCGGCGGGATGGGGCTGGTGCTGGCGGGGTTGAACCGGAACATCACCGCGGCGAGCATCGGCATCCCCGGCCTGTGCGACCACACCGCCTTCCTTCAGGGACGCGCGCCCGGATGGCCCAAGGTACTGGGGGACCTCGCGCGCCGGAAGATGACCCCGGAGCAGATCGCCGCGATGACGAAGATTCTGCCCTACTTCGATGCCGTCAACTTCTCCCGCAAGATCCGCGTGCCCGTGATCGTGTGCATGGGCTACCTCGACACGACCTGCGTCCCCAGTTCGGTCTATGCCGCCTACAACGTCATCACCGCGCCGAAGAGCATCCTGCCCGATCCGAACCAGGGGCACGGCGTCTCGCGCGAGAACGCGGCGATCCTTGCTCGGTGGATCCGCGAGAAGCTCGGTCTGCCGAATGACACCGCCGCGCCGAAGACGCCGCCGGCCCTGGCCGAAGGGGATTGACCTTCGGGGACTTCGCGCGACCGGGCGGACGGCGGATTGCGGGGGCCCTGCGGCAGAAAACACGAGCCCGGCAGAGCATCTTGGGGACGCGCTGCCGGGTCTCGTTCAGATGGTAGCGGGGGTGGGATTCGAACCCACACTCTAAGCCTTATGAAGACTCCGCTTTAGCCTTTAAGCTACCCCGCCGCTGGGTGAAGGACAGGTTATCAGGCGTCGCGAAGGGAGTCAAGCGACGCCCGAATCGTGAAGAACCCCGCCGCGCGTCGGAGGACTGCGCTCTGCCGTGGGCATTCAGGGCGCGACCTCCCGCCCCTGCCGACCCCGGCCAGACCACCTTGACTTCGCTCCGTTGCAGAAGTAGGCTGCCGTCGCGCCGTGCGGCCCGTCCGACGCGCGAGGGGCCTCGTCCTGTGGCGCGTTCCACGGAAGAGCGGAGTGCTCTCAGACATGCAACTGCTATTCGAGTCGCGAACGGAAATCGCAAAGACAACGGGCAGGCTTTCCTTCATACAGCGGCAGCCCACGATCCACCCGGAGCCTCTCCTGGGGCCGGACTCCTTCGTTGACGGCGCCGGCACGTCGCTCTATGGGACCATCTTGCGCGAGCAGGGCATCTATCGCATGTGGTACCAGGCGTGGCCGCGCGACTGGAACGGGGCGAACTGCGACCTGGTCGGCTACGCCGAGTCTGACAACGGCCTCGACTGGCGCAAGCCGAAGCTCGGTCTCGTCAACTACGCCGACAAGGGCACAGACAACAACCTCGTCGCCATGAGCGGCCATCCGCCGACGGTCTTCATTGACCCGGACGCCTCGCCCAGTCACCGGTATCGGGCCACCATGTGTACGGGGGCCGGCCACCAGGGCAGCCGCGCCGGGCTGAAAGGCTACGGCTACTTCACGGCGCATTCGGCCGACGGCTTGACCTGGGAGTACGACCAACCGACGCCGCAGTGGTACCATTCGGACGTCATCAACAGCATCTACCACGCCGGCCAGAGGCGCGGCATCGTCGCCTTGAAGGTCACGCCCCGGATCAGGGGAATACCGCGGCGCTCCATCTGGAATGCCGAACTTCGCGACGGACGATGGTCGGAGGCGCACGCCGCGCTGATGCCGGACGAATATGACGACATCGCCGCGGCGGCAAGGGGGTTCGTCAGCGGCGACTACTACGGCATGGGCATGATGCCCGCCGGGGCCGGCACGGTGGGATTCCTCTGGCAGTTCCGCCACAGCCTGCCGCGCACGGCCGGCAGCGAGTTCGGCGTCTTCGGCGTCGTTGACGTCACGCTGGCCTATCAAGCCGGTCGCGGCGACCGGTGGGTCCATCTGCCGGGACGCCCCGATTTCATCAGCCACGCCGATTGCCCCTTCGGTCAGGGCGGCATCTACACCGCGTCGTGCCCGGTCGAGGTCGGCGACGAACAATGGCTCTATTTCTCCGCCAGCGCCCACACGCACGGGTGGTACATAAATGAGAAATGGCAGATTGACGAACGCCTCAAGCAGACGCTGATTGACGGCGGCATGGCCCGGATCGGCGTGGCCCGGTGGCCGAAATGGCGGCTCTTCGGCTTCCGGAGCGATCCTGTGGGAACGCTCACCCTCAAGCTCGACGGCGCGCGCGGCCCCTGCCGCCTCCTCCTCAACCATGAGTGCCGGCCGGGCGGCTCCATCCGGGTGTCACTTGCGAATCTCCCCGACAGAACGGAGGAGAACGCGATCCCTCTCACCGGCAGCAGCCTCGCCGCCCCTGCGGCATGGAAGGACGGCGACCTGCTGGCGCCGGGCGCCAAGGGAGGGTCGGTGCAGGCCACACTCCACATGGACCGGGCCACGGTCTATGCGTACGACATCTGCCCCGCCGACGCGCGCGGCTGAGAGAGGCAGCCTCAAGAGGCCCGCCGGACGGAGGCACGTGGCGGGACTACTTGGCGCTATCGCACCCGCAGGCAGAGCTTTCCCTCCCCGACGAAGTCGGCGGCCTTGAAGGAGAGGGTGATGCGTCCGTCGGCGGCGGAGGCGGCGAGGGGGCGCATCTGGCTCCAGGCGGGTCCGACCTCGGCGGAGCGGCCCGGCAGCGTCACGACGACATCCACGTTCGAGGCGAGTTCGTAGAGGCGCAGCCCGCCGGCGGCGTCGGCGCCTTCGACCTCGCGGCGGCCGAGGGTGACGGCGGTGGACTGGCGGAGGCGGTCGCCGACGCCGTATTCCCACAGGCGCAGCGCGCCCTCGGGGCCGAAGTCGGCGCGCGTCACCGGCGCGCCGCGCAGGCGGAAGGCGCCGTCGTCGAGGACGTCGGCGCGCCAGAACCTCGTCTGCGTCTCGTTCGAGGCCACGAAGTCCTTGTCGAGTCCGGGCAGGCGCCCGAGGGAAGGCTCCAGCAGGGCGGTGACGACGCCGGTCTTCTCGTCCACGCCGGTGACCTGCGCGCGGAGGTAGTCGGCGCCGCGCGTCAGCGTGATGAGACCGGCCGGGCCTTCGGCGGCGACGGCGGCGGAGGTGTAGCTGGTGGTGCGTCCGGGGGCGATGACCTCGACGATGCCGCCCGCGCAGGGGGCCGGCCACGGGGTGTCGGTGCGGATGACCTTCTTGAAATAGTCGGCGGCGGTGATTCGGGCGACGTATTCGCGCTGCGCGGCGCGGAGTTCGACCTCGGGGCCCTTGAGAAGCGTTCCGCCGGTGAGGGCGGCGAGGCGGAAGCCGCGGGCATCGGCGGAGTAGAAGGCGAACTCGCCGGCGACGCGCACGGGTTCGACGCCGAGGAAGGCGGCGCGGACGGCGCGGGTCTTGTCGGGGGCGCCATCGGCAAAGAGCAGATCGGCGCGCCCGCTCTTGAGCTTGACCTCGACGGCCACGGCGCGTCGGGCGTCGGCGTCGTTGTTCTCGATGGGGGCGGAGCGCCGTTCGGCGACGTACGGTTCGGCCACGTAGGGCTCATGGAGTGCGACGAAGGCCGATTCGATCTCCTTGTCGCCGCCGTCCTTGCGGACCATCTGGCAGACGTACTTGTAGTCCCACTGGTAGCAGATGGCGTCGGCGCGGAAGACGCGCGCGCCCGCGGTGTCAAAGAGGTGCAGACGGGTGTAGCGGCGCGGGGCGGCGTCGGTCAGCGGCTTGCCGGTCATCTGCATCTCGGAGCCGGGTCCGGGCTGGCGGCTGTAGCGCCAGGTGGTTTCGAGGATATCGGGGGCCGTGCCGGCCAGGCGCTCATTGGCGATGTCGCGCGGGTTGCGGGAGCCGGCGCGGGGCGGCACGTCGCGGAAGGGAGCCATGTACGCCTGCTCGGGTGTCGGCTCCGTCCCGGCGGCGGCGGGCGGGAAGGGCTTCAGGTCGAGCGCGTTCGAGGCAACCTCGTCGGAGACGGGCCCGTGGTGGCAGTGGGTGTGCACCTTGCCGCCGGCGACGCGGAAGACGTCGAAGACGTAGGAGTTCTGCGGCGCGGTGTCGGTGTCTATGAGGGCCATGCTGCGCTGGAAGAGGCTCACCCCGGAGGGCGGGGCGGCGGTGGCGGTGAGGAAGCGCGCGCCTTCGCCGTCGGACAGGCTGCTGACCCACGACTGGGTGCGGATGCTGCGGCCGTCCACCTCGACGAGATTGTGCACGCGGCTGGCGCTGTCGCCGGGCTGGGTGTAGCCGGGCCGCTGGCCGCCGTCCACGGTCATCGGCAGGCCGAGCATGACGTATTGCAGATCGAGGCTGTCGGCGTGGTGGTGGCCGATGCCCGCGCCGGTGCGGACGTAGGCGCAGCGGCGGAGGGCCGGGTCGTTGTGTTCGAGGCCGCTTTCGAGGGCGCCGAACCAGTTGTAGAGCTGGCGCGAGCGGTTGTCGAGCCAGGGGGCGCGGGGGACGCCGGCGGCGGCCTTTTCGATCTCGGCCCATTCGGCGTCGCTGTAATCCTTGCGAGTCCCCTGGTGGCGGAGGACCCAGGCAAAGCGGGGATCGCGCGACCAGCGCCAGCCCATTTCGCTGGCGGCGCGCAGGTTGCCCAGCGTGGCGCCGGGGCTCTTGTCCGGGCCGCCGACGTCGGCGATGCGGGCGAAGTCGCGCCCGGCCATGACGATGTCGAACTGCCAGTGGCACTTGGCGAGCGGCTTTGGATAAAGGAGGCCGTTGGTCAGGTCGTACTTGGGGGGAACGATGCCCTTCTTGACGAAGGACTCGATGCTGGCGGCCATGCCGCTGGCGCCTTCGCCCTGGGCGTAGAAGGTGGAGCCGATGTACTGCGCGCCTTCGCGGTCGCAGCCGGTGATCATGAGGTCCTGCACGCCGGCGACGGGCAGAGGATAAATGAAGGAGCGCGCGAAGAGCCAGTCAATCCAGGGCTTGACGGTATCGCACGGACCCAGGATTCCGGCAAGGTCGGCGATGGCCGTCGGGTTGGTGTGCCACTGGTAGCGCAGGATGCGCTTGGCGGTGGTCTGGACGAGATACACGTCGAGCAGCTTGACGACGTCCTCCGGCGTCCGCACCCAGGGGATGAAGCGCCGGATGGAATCGGCGAGTTCCTGGTTGCCCTGAATGAAATCGAAGAGGGCATCGTAGGACTCGGGAGCGCGCAGGTAATTGGCGTAATGCCCCAGGAACATGGCTTCGGCCTCGCGGCGGCGGTCGAACATGTTGCGGCCGTAGGCGCCGGGGTCGCGCGTCAGGTTGCAGAGGTAGGTGGCCGATTCGATCGAGGGGAAGAGCCAGGCGTAGCGCGCCAGGACGATCACGCCGTCGCGTGCGGCCTCAACGTCCCCCGCCTCGCGCCAGCGCTTGGCGGCGGCGGCGGCGAACTCGGGATAGGCGCGGATGCGGTTCATGACCTCGATCGCCACCTCGGCGACGACACGCCCCTTCATCGGGTCCTTTTCATCGGGGAAGAACAGGCCCGTGCCGTCGTCCTTGAAGGGATAGGGATCGGGCAATGGCTTGTAGGCGCGCATGTCCTCGAGGGTGTAGGTCAGGTTGAGCTTGTTGTTGACGAGGAAGAGGTTCCAGAGCGCCTTGTTGTCCGTAAGGCGGTTCTGCTGGACGAGTCCGGCAGGGGCGATCCAGGCGCCGTGCTCCTGTTCGATTTCGGCGCGCGTTTTGTCCCCCGCGCCGAAGGTAACGCCATCGGGGAAGATGGCGAAGTAGGCGGCCTGCTTCCAGGAGTTGCCGCTGCCCTGGTGATTCGGGGGGGGCAGGTAGTTCCAGAGGGCTTCGTCGCGGGCGAGGCGGTCCTCCGGCGTGTACTTCGCGGGCTGACGCTTCGGGGCGGGGGCGGCGGAGGTGGGGCGCGTCTTGATCGCTGCGCGTTCGGCGCCGGCGAGGACGTCGTCGAGGGAGATGTTGCGCACGAGCAGTTCCGTTTCGCTGGCGGCGTCCATCCAGACCTCGGCGCGATAACGGCGCTTCTCCGGGGCGTGGAAGTAGAACTCGCAGACGCTGTAGAACTCGTCGCAGTACCCGATGCGCCGCTTGTACTCGGTCGTTTCGCCCTTGAGGCCGTCGTTGACGCGCATACGCAGGAAGACGGGGCGTCGGAAGGGGCGCAGATTCGCCGTTTCGACGGCGGCGATGACGCGCACGGCGTAGAGGCTCTCGCCCAAGTCGCCGAGGTCGAGGTTGAAGACCGGCGCGCGCGGGGCCATGCGGACCACCGGCACGGGGGCGAGGCGCTTGCCCGTGTCCTTGACCGGGTTATGGCGCGGCACCCAGTACACGGGCGAGGCGTACTCCGCCACCTGCTCGCGCCGCGCGCCGGGGAGGTCGGGCGCCGTCCAGTTGCGCACCTGACTCTGGCGGTCGAAGAAGCTGCGCACGGGGCAATACTTGAACCAATACGCGCGCCAGTGTTCCAGCGCGCCGGGATAGAGCTCATACTGCGGCGCCTGGCCCTGGCTGTCCCACTCGCGGTAAGTGTTCCCCATATCGGTCACTTCCTTCCCCTGGGCGATCAGCTCGGGGACGCAGCCGGGGAAGCCGGGCTTTTCGCCGAACTGCCCCTGGAAGAGGGGGAGTTTGACGCCAGCCAGGGGGCCTCCGATCTCGTAGTCCATCCCCTGCGCGCACAGGGCCGCCGGAAGAACGCACATCGCCGCCACGGTCAGTACGCAGATCCAACGCATGATAGATGTCCTCCACACCAGAGATTCAGTTCGTCTTCTCTGCCACCGTTCCGTAGGCGAGTTTCCACGGGTCAATCCGCAAACAGCCGGGGTTCGGCTCTCCGAAACGCGCGTCAAGGGTCACACGGTATCGCCCCGCCGCGTCGCTGAAATCGAAGACGCCTTCCGACAGCGCGAACGCCTCGAAATGAAAGCTCTCATCGGACAGCGCAAAGGCCGCCGGGCCGTCTCCGCAATCGTATTCGAGCTGGCGCACGCCGTCCGCCCAAGGGTCCTTCATGTCGGGCGCGACAAGCCTCGGCCGCGGCTTGAGCGTGGAGTAAAGCCGCCCGCGCCGGTTCGCGAAGGCGACGACGCCGGCGGCGATCTGCGGCTCGGACGGCTCGATGCGGTTCAACGTCCACAGCGTGCGGCGGGGGCCGACGTCGCCGAACTCCAGGAGCACTGTCGAGCGGTCCGTGAAGAAGGCGAAGCGCCACAGGCGGTCGTAGCGCGCCAGCAGCCGCAGGATTTCGCGATCATTGCGGGGCAGCACGCGGATGCCGTCGGCGGCCATGGCCCCGGCGCCGAAGAGCCCCCAGTTGTGGCTGACGCCCTGCCGGGCCGTATCAAGCCCCCAGGCCAGTGTGGTCGAGGGAAAGAGGGGCGTGGGGTGAATGATCGGCGGCTCCTGCGCCCAGGCCCAGGTCTGAACGCCGGAGAAGGGCATGAAATCGGTGACGTTAAAGTGCGTCTGGTACTCGCGTCGGACGAGCAGGTACTTGAGGGCGCTGCGGCGGGTGAGGAGCGTTGTTTCGTAGTACTCCGACACCGGGCGCGGCCAGACCGGCGGCGCGCACGGCGGGGCGTCCTCGCGCGCCATGAGCATGGCCCACATCGTCGGCGCGGCGCCGTGTCCTGTACCGCAACGGAGGGCCGCCGCGTTGCCGCGCTGCGGGAGGGGACCGGTCCGTTGCGTGTGGCGCGCCACGGCGCGATCCACGAAGTCGCGCAGCGTCGGATCGCATGAAGCCAGTTGCTCCGCCGCCGGCCACAGGTCCGCCACCGCGTGCGACGCCGTTTCGTTGTACTGCCGCGTCGAAGGCCCGGCGATGGGGTAGAGGCTTTCCGTGTGCCGCAGGCGGAACCAGTCCAGGCAGCGGACCACGCGCGCGTTCTGACTCCGGTCGCCGCGGACGGCCAGATTGAGCCAGGCGTAGAAGAACGCGGTGTAGGAGTAGTGCATACAGGGGCCGTGCTGCTCCATCACCTGGCCGCACTCATCCAGCACGCGCGGCATGACGTCCTCCCAGATCGCGCGCGACCGCTCCAGCGCCTCCGGCACGTCCAGGAACTGCCCCAGGAGTTCAAGCCCCAGGGCGTAAACGGCGCGCTGGTTGCCGTAGGAGCCGATGTTGTTGAAGTTGGCCTCGACGCCGGCGAAGCGGCGGGCCATCGTGCGCAGGCGGTCGCAGGCGCGCTCGCGCAGCGCCGGATCGAGCGCATCGCGCGCAAAGACCATGCCGTAAATCAAGCCCTCCACGTCCCACCCGAAGCTCCATCCTTCCGAGGCAAGGTCATAGAGCCCGAGATGCGCGTCGTCGCCCATGGCGTCGAGATGGAAGCGCAGCCCCGACTCGAAGAATCGCAGCAGTTCGAGGTCGCCGCGACGGCGGGAGAGGGGACTCTGCCGGCAGAAGGCCGCCAGGCAGAGCGGCGCGGTGCCGTTGCGGCCCCGGTTCTCCGCATAGACCCGCGCGGCCTCGGGGCTCGTGCGCGCGGAACGCTCCTCCGCCGGGCGCAGCCAGAAGGCGGGGTCCTGCTCGTGCGGCAGGGCCACGCCCCGCGCGCCGATCAGCCCGCGTTCGGTGTCCCACGTCTGCCGCAACCGGTCTATCTCCCGGTCCAGCCCTTCCTGGTAGGTTCGCGTTCGCTCACTAACAACAATCGGACGACACAGCACGTCCATCAGGTGAGACATCAGCGCAGCAACCTCCCAAGGGTTTCGGCGAGGGCGTCAATCTCCGCTTCGGAACTCCATATTCCAGGGCTGACGCGCAACAGCGTTCGTCCCGGAGCGTCCTTCCAGGCGGCCACCGTGATGCGGCTTGCGCGGAAAACGGCCTCCTCGAGCCCGTACGGCGCGAACTCGCCGGGGACTTCAAAGGCGGCCAACCCGGCGGAGAACTCCGGCGCGGGGGAACGCTCCCTGAGGCCGAGTTCCTTCCCCAGACGCCGCCGCACGAGGGCGATCAGGGCGGCGATGCGGCGGCGGATGTTCGTTTCGCCGATCGCCCGGCGGAAGCGCAGCGTTTCCTCGAGCGCCAGGAAGGGACAGGCATCGTACAGCCCCTGGAACTGGAAGACATACTGGAAGGGCCAGGCGGTACCCTTCACGTCGTGGACCTTGTGCTTGCGCGGGTCCGTTTCGACGCCCCCCCAGCCGACGACGTGCGGGCGGAGCTTCAGATGCAGGTCGCGGGCGACGTAGAGAAAGGCCGTCCCCTTCGGCCCCATGAACCACTTGTGCAGGTTGCCTCCGTAGAAGTCTATGTCCGTACTGCCGAGCTTGAGCGGAACGAGCCCGGGCCCGTGGGCGCCATCCACCACCAACCGCACCCCGCGCCGGCGCAGCGCCGTCCCAAGGCGCTCGACAGGAAGCACCATGCCCGTGGCGGAGATCACGTGGCTCAGGAGGATGCCGGCGGTGGCGGGCTTCGCCTCGCGCAGGACCGCCTCGACCAGTTCATCCTCGGAGCGCGGCTCGCGGGGGATGGGGAAGACGCGGAAGGACATGCCGCTGCGGCGCGCGACCTCGCGGGCGCAGTTCACGATGGCGCCGTACTCCAGGTCGCCCGCGAGGAACTCCCCTCCCTTCGGCCAGGGGTGGGAGAAGAGCGCCTGGTTCAGCGCCTGCGTCACGTTGATGTGGAAGAGGATGTCCTCGGGATCGGCCCCCAGGTAGCGCGCCACCCGGCGCTGCGCGCGCCAGAGGGGGCGCAGGCGATTGCGCGCGCCGCGACGCGTCGGGTTCCCCTCCGCGTGAGCCATCAGGCGCTGCTGCGCCTCGAGGACCGGGCGGGGCAGTGCGCTGAAGGTCCCCGCGTTCAGGTAGATCTCCCTGGGGTCGAGAAGGAACTGCCGCCGCACCGCCTTCCAGTCAACGCGCAAGGTTCATGTGCCTCCGCTGGTGGGAACCGCCGGACGCCCTTCCGGATTTTCTCCGCGCCGGACGAAAAATGCAAATCGGCCCGGTCGTGTGCCGCGAAGGACCGCCCCGGGAAGAAGCCGTGACACGCCTTGATTGTGCGCCGGGCGACGCTTACACTGGCCGCGCGCCGGCAGCCCGACGGCCCGGCACGGCGGACAGGCCCGAATTCGCTGAAAGGACGCACCATGCCCTTCCCGCGCGCCGCCCTTTGCGGCTTGCTCAGCGCCCTGCTGCTGGCGCTCTGCGCAGGATGCGCCTCGGCCACGACTGCAGCCGAACGCGCGCTGGCCCGGATGTGGCGGCCCGACGCCACACCGCGCGAGGAAGTCCTTCTGCGCCGGGAGATCATCCGCCGCGCGCCCGAGTCGGCCCACCTTCTCTCGCGCCTCTTCTTCCCCATCGGGCTCTACGATGCGCCCGAGGCGGCGCTCTTCGACGCGGCGGCGGGCGGGTTCAACCTGATCCTGAACGGCGACACCACCCCCTCCTACCTGGCGCGGGCGGAGGCGCTGGGACTGCGGGTGATTCCCTACATCCGCGTCGAACGCATGGCGGAGGACGTCGCCGACGCGCGCGGCGCGCGAGCGCTCTTTGCCTGGTACCTGGCCGACGAGCCGGACCTGAACGACCTGGCCCCCGAGCGCTACCGCGAGCAGGCGGCGCGTCTCCGGCGACTCGATCCGGCGCGACCGATCTTCCTGACCGTCCTTTCCCCCCGTCGTTACGAGGAATACGCCGACGCCTGCGACATCTTCGCCACCACCCTCTACCCCGTCCGCCGCGACGATGACCGGGAAAACACCCTGTGGTCGGTCGGCTGGGCCGTGGAAGCCGCCCGCCGCGCCGCCGGAGACCGCCCGGTGTGGGCCGTCCTGCAAGCCTTTCACGCCGCACCGATCTGGGAGCGGAATCCCACCCCGGATGAACTGCGCGTGATGGCCTTCCTGGCCCTCAACCACGGCGCTTCGGGCCTGCTCTTCTTCTCGTGGAAATCGGGGGACCGGACCCTGCCCGAGCACGAGGACCTTTACGCCGCCATCCTGGAATTGAACGCGCAGGTGACCGCCCTTCGGGGGCCGCTGCTCCTTCCGCCCATGCCCTGGGCCCCGGCGATGACGGTGACAAAGGAGGAGAAGGACGACACCCTGCGTTTTGTGCAGCTTCCGGAGCGGGCCGCCCAGCGCCCGCCGCTGGACTGCTCGCTGCGCTCCCTCGGGCGAGCGCATCTCTTCATCGCCGTCAACCCCGACCCGTGGGGGAAGACTGTGGCTATCGCCCTGCCGACGGAGCTCGCGGGACGTCGGATCACGGAAATCTACTCCACCGCCGACGACGAACCGCTCTGCGGCGAAATACCACCCGACGGCGGGCTGGAGCTCGATTTCCTGTGGCACGACGTGCGCCTCTTCTGGATCGAGTAGCCCCCGCTCCTACCTGGCCGCCTTCACCTCGTCCCAGGCCTTGACGTACTTGGCGTTGTCCGCGCCCAGATCGAGGATGATTTCCCCGCGCGCCCACAGGTCCTTCGGGGGGAAGAGGATCGGGTCGTTGCGCAGATCCTCCGGCAGCAACGGGTAGGCCGCGGCATTCGGGCAGCGATAACGCGTAAAGACGGAGTTCTCCGCCGCCACCTGGGGGTCGTGCAGGAAGTTGATGAAGGCATGGGCGAGAGCCGCCTGCGGCGCGTCCTTCAGGATCACCAGGTCGTCACAGCAGATGACGTACCCCTCCTTCGGCAGAACGAAGAGGACGTTGGGGTTCTCGCGCTGGACCTGGAGCATGTCGCCGCCGTAGCCGTGAACGACGAGGAATTCCCCCGAGGCAATGCCGCTCTTGTAGGCCTCGTTCTCAAAGGTGGCCAGGTTGCGCTTCCAGCGGATGACGACATCGCGCGCCTCGCGGATCTGGCGTTCGTCGCGTGAGTTGAGGCTGTAGCCCAGCGTCTTGAGGCCCGCGCCGAGGGTCTCGCGCATGTCATTGAGCATCGTCATGCGCCCCTTCAGGTCGGCGCGGTCAAAGACCGTCCAGGACGGCTCGAACTTCTCGACGCGGTCCTTGCGGTACGCAATGCCCGCGTTCCCAAGCAGATAGGGCACGCTGTGCGACATCGTCCGGTCAATCGTCACCGCCAGGAACTCGGGGTCCACGTGCTTCAGGTTCGGGACGAGGTCGCGCCGGATCGGCTGCAGAAGGCCTTGGTCGTTCATCAGCTTGACCATGTAGCTCGTCGGGGTCAGGAGATCGTAACCGCTCGCGCCGGCCTTGATCTTGGCGTACATCGTCTCGTTGGAGTCGAAGGTGTCCAGCACGATGCGGCAACCGTGCTCGCGCTCGAAGCGCTCGACCAGCTCGGGCTTGATGTAGTCGGCCCAGGTGTAGAAATGCAGCACGGGGCGCGCGGGAGACAGAAGCGCGTAGAACAGCCCCGCCGTCAGCGCCGCCGCGACGGCGCCCGCCGCCGCCCATTTCATCTTCGACGTCATTCGTGTTTCTCCATAAGCGACCGGCTGACCCAGACCAGGATGAACGTCACCGCCAGGAGCAGCGTGGACAACGCGTTGATGAGCGGCGGCGACCCGTGCTTGATCATACTGTAGATGTGGATCGGGAGCGTGGTCGAGCCCGCCCCCGCCACGAAGAAGGTGATGACGAAGTCGTCAATCGAAAGGGTGAAGGCCAGGAGGCCGCCGGCGACAATCCCGGGCCAGAGCATCGGCAGCAGCGCCAGGCGCGCCGCCTGCCACCGCGTCGCCCCCAGGTCGCGCGCGGCCTCGATCACCGTGAAATCCAGGTCTTGCAGCCTTGCCAGAACGACGAGCGCCACGTAGCTTACGCAGAAGGTGACGTGCGCCAGGAAGATCGTCCACAGCGACAGAGACACCCCGAGCGCCACGAAGAGCAACAGCAGGCTCATGCCCATGAGCACCTCGGGCACCACCAGCGGCGTATAGATCAGCGCGTAATGCGCGCGCTGCAGACGCGACGACCAGCGGTGCAGCGCCAGAGCCGCCGCCGTGCCCAGAACCGTGGCCGCGACCGCCGCCCCCACGGCGATCAGCAGGCTGTTCGCCAGGGCGCGCAGGATCACCGTCTCGCGCGCAAGTTGCGCGTACCACTTCAAGGAGAACCCCGTCCAGGTCCCGCCATAGCGCGAGGCATTGAAGGAGTTGGCGACCAGGACGGCGATGGGCAGATAGAAGAAGACGAGCGCGGCAAGGATCGTGTAGAACGGCAGGCGGCTGCGCTTCATCGCCCCCCGCGCGCCCAGCAGCGGCGCCAGCGCCGCCAGCGTCAGGCACGCCGATAGCGCCGCCGCGTGCGGCAGGTTGCGGTCCACGAAGACCCGCTGCGCGATCTTGTTGCCGATCAGTTCGTTTCCCGGGCCTCCGACAAGGTCGGGGGCGACATAGGACCCCAGCGCCGGAATGAAGACCAGCAACGCGGCCGCCAGCAGCCCCCGCCGGATCCCCGGAACGAAGACCCGCGCGAAGGCCTGCCACCTCGTCGCGCCGAGGTCGCGCGCTGCGTCAATCAGGCTGCGGTCGAACTTCTCCGCCGCCGCGTAGATCGGCAGAATGGCGAAGGGCAGGAAGGTGTACACCTGGGCCAGGATCACCGCGCCGGCGTTGTACAGCAACAGGGTGTCGGGCTGCGCAAGACCACAGGCGACGAGCAGTTCCTTGACCCAGCCGTCCGGGTGCAGCACGACCTTCCACGCAAAGATGCGCACCAGGGAGCTTGTCCAGAAAGGAACGATCACCAGCAATAGCAGGACGTGACGCCACCGGCGCTCCGCGCGCGCAATGCCGTACCCCACCGGCACAGCCGCCAGCAGGCACAGGGCCGCCGTAACGGCGCTGATCCACAGCGTCCGCCAGGCAATGGCGGCATAGCCTGCGCCGTCGAGCGCCCGGAGCGTGTCGAGCGTCCAGCCCTCTGCGACGCCGCCCGAAGGATCGGCCGGGCGGAAGGCGATCGCAAAGACGACCAGCAACGGGACGGCGAAGAAGACCGTCAACCATGCCATCGAAGGCAGGGTGGCCAGCCACTCGTCGGCCCATGTTCGCCGCGCGTCCATCAACGTGCTTCGCCCTCAGCCGCTGGAAGCGCCGACGGCCCTTCGCCGTCCATCATGTACCCGTCGTCCGCGTGCCAGGCCACCCATACGTCTTCCTCCCATCGGATGGGCCGCTCCTCCTGCCGGAAACGGCTGTGAAGACGGCAGGCGGAGAGCAGCCGGTCGCCGACGACCACATGGTAGCGCGTCTGGAAGCCCAGGTAGATGACGTCGCGCACGCGCCCGGGAAAGGCGTTGTGCCACAGCGCGGGGTCGGGGCGTTCGCGCGACACGCGTATCTTCTCCGGACGCACGCTCAGGCAGGCGCGGCGGCCCAACGGCAGTTCCTTGTCGTTCAGGCAGCGCACCGGCCCGAGTCCGGCGACATCGAGGACGCACGCGTTGCGCTCGCCGTGGGCGAGAGTTCCCTCGAAGAAGTTCGCATCGCCGATGAAGGCGGCGACGAAACGGCTGCGGGGCGTTTCGTAGATGTCCGCCGGCGCGCCGACCTGCTCCACCCGGCCGCGATTCATCACCGCGATCCGGTCGCTGAGGCTCATCGCCTCCTCCTGGTCGTGCGTCACGTAGAGAAAGGTGATGCCGACCTCGTCGTGGATCGCGTCAAGTTCCGTCAGCATGTGCTGACGGAGCTTCAGGTCGAGCGCCGCGAGGGGCTCATCGAGCAGGAGCACCTGGGGACGGTTGATGAGGGCGCGCGCCACGGCCACACGCTGTTTCTGGCCGCCGCTGAGCTGCTCCGGGCGCTTGCCGGCATGGGCCTCCATCCGGATCAGCGTCAGGAGACGCTCCACCTCGCGCGCAATCTCCCCCCCCGGACGCCCCGCCAGACGCGGCCCGAACGCGATGTTGTCGCGCACCGTCAGATGCGGAAAGAGCGCATAGTGCTGGAAGACGGTGTTCACCCGGCGCTTGTTGGGCGGCAGGTCGGTGATGTCCTCTCCGTCGAGCCGGATGCGGCCCGCGTCGGGACGCTCGAACCCCGCGATCATGCGCAGCAGCGTCGTCTTGCCGCAGCCGCTCGGCCCCAGCAACGAGTAGAACTCCCCGCGCGCAATCGAGAGCGATACGCCGTCCACGGCCGCGAGCGTTCCGAACCGCTTGACGACGCCTTCAATCTCCAGGAACCCCGCCAACGCATCCGCTCCGAAGGACCGGTCTCCCGACATGACCCGGCTCCGCCGCCGGAACGCGGGATGACGGGATTATATCGAAGACGGCCCCCGCATGGTAACGAGGCACGGGACCGCCGACGCCTCGACGCCTGCAAGTCGGACGCGATACAACCCCGCGGGCACGACCACCGGACGCCCCGTGCCGCGCAAACGGAAGGCGCGCGCCGCGCGACAGTAGAGGCGGCCTTCGTGCTCGAAGACGCCGATAACCTCCTCCGCCGCCTCGACGCCCGGCATCGCCGGACGCCGCACCCAGGAAAGCCCCACCCGCCGCGCCGCCGTCGGCAGCGCCGGAACGGACTCGAAGATCATGTCCTTCTGCCGGTAGTCCATCGTCGCCTCGTTGCGAAGGGTGAACCGCTCCGCGTCCGCACCGCGCGGACCGCACACCCCCACTATGCCGCAGGGGGCTGACAGCGGAGGCGGTCCGCTGCCGGGCACGACCGGTCCGAAAACCCCTTCCTGTGTCCGGCGCCGAGGGGCCAGTCCCCAGATATGGCCAAGGCGCCCGCTTCCACCGCAAGGGGTGGGGGCGCGCGAAAGTACCGCCGGAAGACGCACTCGAAGCTCATTTCCGCCTGGGCTTCGCCGCCGCGCCGCCGTCGTCCTTGCCGTGCTCCACCCGCACTGAGACGACCTGATGCGGTTTGACCCGCTCCGGCACGGGGCCGAGGTCGCGTTCGAGAAGGTTGACCGAGGTCCGGCGTCCGCGCGCGAGGGAGCCTTCGATCTCCAGGGGGACCTCGACGCCCTTCGGCTCGTACGCCCGCACAATGATGCCGCGCCCGTCCTCGGCGGCCTTCACGGCGGTCACCAGCAGGCGGTCGGGGTCCACGGAGAGAAGGTCCTTTCCGATGGGAACGCGCGTCTTGCCTCCCGAAACTGTGAGCGCCGCATACTCGTACTCCGTCGCCATCCGCGCCACATTCCCCTCCTCGGGACCGCCCGCGTGCGGGTAGAAGGCATACTGGATCGTGTGGCGTCCGCGATCGGCCAGCGGGTCGGGCACGTGGACCTTCTCGCCCCCGTAGGGCGAGGTCAGCAGCGTCAGTCGGAGCCGCCCGGCGAGGGCGTCGTGTCCGTGGCGGCCGGTGTTGAAGAGGGCCACGCCGCGACGCCCGTCGGTCAGGTCGGCCCAGTTGAGCGCGGGGACCTCGTACATCCCCTTCTCCCTGGGCGTCTCGCGGCGGGTGGGGCGCTCGATCTGGCCGAAGGGGATCGAGTAGAAGGCGCGCGTGTTTCGCAGGCTCGTCCAGGCCGCCACCTTCAGGTCCGTGTCGTCCTCCCACCAGTCGGCCTCCATCACGCACTCGATCCACGGAAGATCGCGATAGATGATGTAGTCCACCGTGAAGAAGGAGGTCGGGTAGTCCACGCCGGGGGTGTTCCACATGATGGGCACCATGAAGTCCTTCTTCTTCTCCCAGCGGACATAAGAAAGGCGGGCGCGGAAGCGCGCGCGGACGGGGCCGGACTCGACCAGCGCAAAGCTTTCGCATCGCGCGATATCCTCGCGCCCGGTGAGATTCATGTTCCAGGTCTGGTAGAAGCCCTCGGGATCGTCTTCGAGCAGGTCGAGGCGTCCGATCCCCTCGCCGGCGAGTTCGAAGCCGTCGGGAAGCTTGAGGGAAACGGCGTAGCCCTTCTTCGGGTCGAACTCGACGCGGAAGAAGCGGTTGCGCGCCCAGGCGGGGCCGAAGGCAAAGTCCGCCGGCTTGCGGACGGACGTCCGTCCGAGGGCGATCCGGCGCAGTCCGAAGGCCGGCGTTTCCGGGAGCACGGCCACGATCTGGTCGCCGTCGCCCGTGCGCTGGAAGGGGAAGGCGTTCCCGGCGTCGTCGCGCGCCAGCCCGCTCTTCGGGGCGCCGGCGTCGTGCAGCGTCACGGCGGCCTTGCGCCGCCAGGGAAGGGTATTGGCGACGTACAGGGCGTTCCCCGGCGCGACCAGCCGCCGGAGGGCCTGTCCCCGCGCCGACTGAATTGTCCAGTACGCACGGGCGTAATCGTCGTTGACGTCCTGATAGACCATCGGGAAGCTGGTGCCGGGGAGGATGTCGTGGAACTGATTGAAGAGCTCAATCTCCCAGGCCGGGCGGAGGTCGTCGTTCAGGTTGAGGCCGGCCATGACGCCGAGGGCCTCGGTATGGCACAGCTCGCGTTCCGTGCGCCGGTCGTCGGCCTTGGTCCGCGCCTGGACGGTGTAGGTCTTGTGATGGCACTCGAGGAAGAGCTCGTCGCGAATGACCGGCAGGCGTGCCAGAGCCTCCGGCTCGTGGCGTTTGACGTGGTCGAGGTACTCATGCATCCCGGCCATGCGCGTCGTGGGATAGACTGTGAGCTTCTGGCATTCGCGGACGCGATCGAACATGTCGGGCAGCGGACCGCCGCCGTGATTGCCGATGCCGAACAGAAGGGCCGCCGAACGCACGCCGCTGGTCAGATGGAAGATGCGGACGGCCTCGGCCATTTCGTCGGGGTCAATCTCCTGGTAGTGGTCGGGGTAGGTGTGGACGCCGAGGATGCGCGTGCCGTCGTCGGCCTCCCACCAGAAGAGCACCTCCTCGAAGAGCGTGAATTCGTTGTAGCGCAGCTTCTGGGTGAGGAAGGCCTCCATCTCCGCGCCGGCGTAGATTTTCGGAAGCGCCCAGGAGAAGCCGAAGGCGTCGGTGTTGTGCCCGGCGCGCGATTGCTGGCCGCAGATCTCGCGCGCGGCGCGCTGGCCGAAGATCGTCTGGCGCACCCAGGATTCGGCGCCGAGCATCTGCCCGTCCGGCTCGCACCACATCCCGCCGGCCGGTTCGAGCTGCCCGCGCCGCGCGAACTTGAGCAGGTCGCGGTAGAGCTTGGGATCGCGCTGTTTCATGGCGCGCCAGACCGGGGGCGAGCTTTCGAGAAAATGGAAATCGGGGTGCTCGGCCATGAAACGGAACTGGTTGGCCAGCGTGCCGCGCATGACCTCGATGCTCTCCCCCCAGCGCCACTTCCAGGCCAGGTCCATGTGCGAAACGCCCAGCAGGAAGAGGTGGAACCCCTTGGCGAACTCCGCCAGCGGCTGCAGGGCCTCGCGGCAGCGGCGCAGGCTGTCGAGGAAGGCGCGCAGGTCGCCGCGCAGGAAGGCCGCCGCGTCCACCGCGCGCGCCGCCGCCACCAGTTGCGCCGTCAGCCGCGCGCGCTCCTCGGCGGTCAGGGGAGAGCGGTTCAGGCTCACCTCGCCCTTGAGGAAGCGGTTGACGCGCGGGTTGCGCGTGAGGAGCAGGTTCGCCGCCGTGCGGAGGGAACGCGCCACGTCGCGCACGAGGTCGTTGATCTCCGCCAGGCCGGAAAGGGAGCTCCGCGCCATTTCGAACTTCACCGTCTGGATGGTGGTATCCATGCTGTAGCAGACCCACGGCGCGCTCTTGGGCCCGCGGGCCGGCGTCAGCAACGCCGTGCCGTGCAGAAAGAGCCGCGGATGAGCCAGCGCGCCGTCGGCGTAGATATCGCCGAGGCCGTCGGTGTCTATCTGCACCTGCCATCGCCCCCACCGGGCGGGGTCCACCAGGGCGGCTATCGGGGGCACGCGCAGTCGCGCGCAGCACCAGGCCCGCATCCACGGGCCGTTCTCGCCGATGCGGACCGTCTTCGCGCCGCGCGTCTCGCGCTCCGTCGGCGGGCGCGTCTCATTCTCCAGGGGCATCAGCGCCCAGGGCTGCGTCACCGCGTGCGCCGTGTCCTCCAGGGCGCGGGCGAAGTCCATCACATCGTCCAGATCGGTCGGCGGGCGCGTGCGGTAGTGCGTCAAGGGGCGAAAGGTCGCGTTCCAGGGCTTCATGGGCGGCTCCGAACCAGGGGGCGCGGGCTTGTTTGACACGGCGCGGCGAAAGTATAAACTGACCCCGCGTCCGCCGCAACAGGAATGACGCGCGGACGCCGCCGGCGTCGCCGTCCGTTCGCCCTTGCCGGTCCGAAGCCCAACCCGAGGAGCCATCGGTGAAACAACCCGCCTTCCCCCCCCCGTTCCGCGCCGTGCTGTTCGACCTGGACGGCACGCTGCTGGACACGCTCGATGACATCGGCGACTCGATGAACCGCGTCCTGGCCGCGCGCGGCTTCCCGCCGCACGGCATGGACCGCTATCGCTACTTCGTCGGCGACGGCGCGCGCACACTGGTGCAACGCACGCTGCCGGAGGACCGGCGCGACGCGCGGACGGTCGAGGAGTGCCTGTCGCAGTACCGCGCGGAGTATGCCGCCCACTGGAAGGACAAGACGCGGGTGTACGACGGGATTCCGGAGCTGCTCGACGGGCTGACGGCGCGCGGGGTGCGGCTGGCCGTGCTCTCGAACAAGCCGCACGACGCCACGGCGCAGTGCGTGGAGGCCTTCCTGCCGCGCTGGCGGTTCGATGCGGTGCACGGGCAGCAGGACGGCATCCCGCACAAGCCGAACCCCGCCGGGGCGCAGTCGGTGGCGCGCACGCTGGGCCTGGCCCCGGTCGAGTTCCTCTACCTGGGCGATACGGCCACCGACATGCAGACCGCCGTGGCGGCCGGGATGTTTCCCGTCGGGGCGCTGTGGGGATTCCGTCCGGCGCAGGAACTGGCCGATCACGGCGCGCGCGCGCTCCTCGCGCGACCGGAGGATGCCCTGCGCTTCTGGCCGCGGGCCGCGGGATAGCGCGTCGCCGCAGGCTCTACGCCGGAGCGGGCTGCGCGGGCGCCGGAGCGGGCTCAGCCGGAGCGGGCGTCGCCGCCGAGCCGTTCGCCGTCCTGGGCTTCATGATGCGGAAGGCCGGCCGCCCGTCGCGCGCGATCAGGTCGGTGATGCGCTCCGGCAGCGGGCGCTTCATGTCCACGTCCAGGTAGCCGAACATGTTGTGCTGCGCGCTCAGGATGATCTGCCGTTGGTGCACGTGCCCGGCCACCCCCTCGGCGATCACCTCGAAGCCGTACCGCTGGGCGCGCTCCGCCGTCGGCGTGGTGTGGCCGGCAATGATGAACTTGACCCCGACGCTTGCCATGCACCTGTCGAGCACGGCGGCTTCGTAGTTGCGGCTCCACAGCAGGTCCTGAAGGGCCACGCTCTGCCGGCCCTTGACGAGGATGTTGATGAGCCCGGCGTCGTTCAGGATGCGCGGGCTGAGCCCGGCGTGCACCAGCAGGACGTATCCCGTCGGGGTTTTCAGCTTGGCCGAAACCGGCGACATGTTGACGAAGTCGCAGTAGCGGTCGAAAACGGTGCGCCCGAACTTCTGGAGGATGAACGCTTCGAAGAGCTCGTCCTGACGCACCTGGCCGCGCCCGGCCGGCAAGCCGCCGACGTGGGCGTTGTCGTGATTGCCGATCAGGTAGTGAACGTTGAAGGGGTTCTCGGCCTTCAGCGTCATGATGAGGAGCATGACGCAGAAGGAGTCCTCGTAGGCTTCGGGGCTGTTGATGGCGGAGGAGCGCGGGTGGACAGCGTCACCGGTGAAGATGAGGTGCGCGCTGCCGTCGAGGATGTCGCGCAGATTGGTCTTGTCCTTGAGGATGTACTCAAGATTGTCATAGCGTCCGTGGAGGTCTCCGACGACGATGGCGCGCTCGCCTTCGTTCAGGACGATGAGGCCGCCCGGTTCGCCGCGCACGTCGCGCGGGCGCATCTTGTCGGCGTAGGGCCGCTGCGCCTTGACGGCCTGGTCAATCACCTGCGGGCCGACCTTGCGGGTGATGACGTCGCGCGGCGGAACAACGGAGCCGTCGGGGGTGGAATAGACGAGCCGCCCGCCGGCGTCGAGGGTCGTCTTGACCTGCCACTTGCGGACTTCATCCAGAAGTTGCTCGACCTCGCCGGTGCGGTCGCCGGCGGGGAGAAGTTCGCGCCGGACACGCGAGAGGAGGCCCTCGACCTTGTGGCGGCGGTCGTCGCGCCGGTTGGGGGCCATCTGAAAGGTGACGACGTACTCCTCGAGGGCGACGTAGAGCGCCTGGAGCGCCTCGGCCGCCGGCGCGTGTTTCGGGTGGGCGCGCAATACGCGCACGGACGGATCTACGATGTCCCCCTTGATTCGATAGACGCGTTCAAGCATGAAGGAGTCGAAACTCTCCTCCTCCAGGATTTCCTGCGCGCGTGTCACGAGGTCGTTGATCGCTTCGACAAGCTTCATGCGTCCGCGCCCAGACAAGGGTCTTCGACAATCCGCTTCGACGAACCGGCGCCGGCACGACTGCGTCTCCCCCACCCCCGGACGTGCGCTCTTCTATATGAAACTAACACGCTCCGGCGGGGGAGTCAATCGGCGGCAGCGAGAAAGCCCCCCCCCTCACCCCCGGCTCAAGGCCGCCCGCAGCGCCGCGATGTGCGCGGGGGTCGTGCCGCAGCAGCCGCCGGCCAGTTGCGCCCCGGCCTGGACTGCCGCCGCCATCCCGGCGGCGAAGTCTTCGGGCGAAAGCCCGTAGGCCGTGCGCCCCTGCCGCAGCTCCGGCAGGCCGGCATTGGCCTGAATGAGGATCGGGCGGTCGGACGCCGCCCGCATCCGGGCGACGAGTTCGGGCATTCGCTCGGGCGTCACCGTGCCGCAGTTCGCGCCGATGACGTCGGCCCCTGCATCCGTCATGGCGCGGGCGGCGGCGGCCGCGGTCAGACCCGTGTTCGTGCGGAAGTCGTCCCGCACCGGATCGAAGGACATCGTCGCGGCAACGGCCAGCCCCGGCGCAACGGCCTTGCACGCCCGCACCGCCAGGGTCAGCTCCTGCGCTTCGGACAGGGTCTCGACGAGGAAAAGGTCCGCGCCGTTCTCCGCCAGCGCCCGCGCCGCCTCCTCAAAGCAGGCGCGCATGGCCTCCGCCGTAACCGCGCCGTAGGGCTCCAGGAACTCCCCCGTGGCGCCGATGTCGCCGGCCAGGAAGCGCGCGCGCCCGGCGGCCTTCCGCCCGAGACGGCAAGCCGCCTCGATAAACTCGCGCGTCCGATCGGCCGCGCCGCCCTTGGCCAGAGCCAGCCGATTGGCGCCGAAGGTGTTCGCGGTGATGACCTGCGCGCCGGCCTGCGCATACTCGCGCTGGATTGCCAGGACGATCTCGGGGCACTCCACGTTGGACGCGGCTCCCGGCGTTCCCCCGCGCGCGGCAATCTCCGTCCCCATTCCGCCATCGAACAAGACGATCTCGCCCGAGGCCAGGCGTTTCGCGAAGTCCCTTGCCATGTTCCCGCTCCCGTTCGTAAAGGCGTCCGCGTCGGTCTGTGACTAGGCCGGGTCAGGAGGCCCACTGCTCGATGACCTCGTCGGCGGCGGCGGGCATGACGCCCACCAGGCGCGCCAGGTCGAGGATGGTGATTCGTGAGCGGATCTCGTGCCCGTGAAGGAGGGCGCGCTTGAGACGATCGGGGGTGCAGCCGATGTCCTCCGCCCGGTAGGCCGCGCCGGCGTGGGCCAGGCAGTCGCGCAGCGTCTCCGGACGCCGCAGCATCGGCGCGAGCGTGCGCCGCACGTGGTCCCACGTCCCACCCTCGGCCAGCCGCTCCGCCGCCAGCCGCAGGCGCTCCACCTTGCCCTGGTAATGCGGCTCGACTTCGTCGTGCAGCGGGCCCCAGAAGGCGCGATCCGTCGAGGACGCGGGCTCCACGAAAACGGGGCTCTCCACCGCCAGAACGCGCCGATACAGCTCCGCGGACAGGATTGTCCCCACGCCGACCTGGCGGCCGTGCATGTCGTGCTCGCCGCCGTACACCGCGCACATCATGTCGAGAACATGGCTGATCATGTGCTCGCCGCCGGAGGCCGGGGCGGAGGTGTCGGCAATGTTCATCGCCACGCCGGTGAGCAGGCAGGCCTGGAAGAGCGCCTCCATGGCCTCCGGCGCGCGCGCGCGAATGCCCTCCGGCCGCTCGATGTAGAGCGGCTCGATGTCCGCCACGATGCCGACGGAGAGGGGGCAGTAGTAGTCGCCCAGGACCATGTGATTGAAGCGCCAGTCGGCGGTGCTGATCGGTTTGGCCAGTACGTCGCCGAGCCCGGACGCGGTCAGCTCGAAGGGCGCGTCGCGCAGGGTCTGCGGGTCGGCCAGCACGGCATCGGGGGCGTGAGCGTAGATCAGGCACTTGACGCCCTTGACCGTCCCGGCGATGCTGGCGCTGGCGTAACCGTTCATGCTGGCGGCCGTGGCCACACTGACGAAGGGGATCTTGCGCTCGAAGGTGACCCATCGGACCAGGTCCGTCATGACGCCGCCGCCGACGGACACCGCCAGGTCCACCGGCCCCATTTCGGCGGCGATGCGGTCGCGCGTGAGGTCGTCGCACACGGGGGAGTGCTCCGGGGCCGGGTCGGGCACGACGATGACCTGCACCGTCCAACCGGCGCGCGACAGGGCGTCGCAGACGGCCTCGCCGGCGACGCGCCGGGTGCGCAGGTCCATCACGGCGGCCGCGCGACGGCCCTTCGCGGCGCGGGCGCAGAACTCCGGCGCGCGCAGCGCCGCCGCCGGAGCATACAGTACCTCGCGCGGAGCGACGCGGTGCGTCCGGCCGCACTCGCACGCAAATTCCCGTCCGAAGATCGCATACGGATTCTCGAACTTCATCGAAACCTCCGATTCCACCCGACGCCGGGGACGACCGCGCCCGAGCGTGGATGATAGCCGATGCCGGCGGCCGGCGCAAAGCGGCGCGGCAGCGATTGCCTTTGTGCGTCCTACTGCGCGCGACGAATGGAGTTGAGTCGCTTGTCCGAAGGTGCTACAATCCGCTACCTGTGCGAGCCGCCCGCGCGGGTGGTCGGAGTCTGTCAACCCAGAAACCAGGAAGTGCGGTCCCCCATGCTCGAAAGCTTCTTCCAACCCAGGTCCGTAGCCGTCATCGGCGCATCGCGCGAAGCGGGCAAACTCGGGCACGACGTCCTCAAGAACCTCGTGGACTACAACTACAGCGGCGTCCTCTACCCCGTCAATCCCAAGGGCGAGCCGATCCTCGGGCTGACCTGTTACAAGTCCGTCCGCGATATTCCCGGCGAGGTGGACCTGGCGGTGATCGTGATCCCCGCCAAGTTCACCCTCGACGCGGTGAAGGAGTGCGCCGCGAAGAAGGTCCGGGCGCTGATCATCATCACGGCGGGATTCAAGGAAATGGGGCGCGAGGGAGCGGAGCTGGAGAAGAAGGTAACGGACGTGGCGCGGGCGGGGGGCATGAGGATCGTGGGGCCGAACTGCTTGGGGCTGATCAACACCCAATTCAACCTGAACGCCTCCTTCGCCGCCGGGATGCCGGAGAAGGGCGACGTGGCGTTCATGTCGCAGTCGGGCGCCTTCGGGACCGCCGTGCTCGACTGGGCCATCGGCGAACGCCTGGGGCTCAGCAAGTTCGTCAGCGTCGGGAACAAGGCGGACGTGGACGAAACATCGCTCCTGGAGGCCATCGGCGCCGACCCGGACACAGGCGTGATCCTGGGGTACGTGGAATCGGTGCAGGACGGGCCGGGGTTCATGCGCGTCGCCCGCCGCGTCACGCGCCAGAAGCCCGTCATCATCTTCAAGTCCGGCCACTCCGCCGCCGGCGCCAAGGCCGCCAGCAGCCACACCGGGGCCCTGGCCGGCTCCGATAACGCCTACAACAGCGCCTTCAAGCAGTGCGGCATCCTGCGCGCGCGCGAGGTGGTGGACATGTTCGACTGGGGCCTGGCCTTCAGTTGCCAGAAGGGCATCAAGGGGCCGAACATCGCCCTCGTAACCAACGCCGGCGGCCCCGGCATCATCGCCACCGACGCGGTCGAACGCAGCCGGCTCAAGATGGCCCAGATCTCCAAGGAGACCGTGGACGCGCTGCGCGGTGTCCTGCCCCCGGCGGCGAACTTCTACAACCCGATTGACGTCCTCGGCGACGCCAAGGCCGACCGGTACGACTTTGCCATCCGCGCCGCCCTCAAGGACCCGAACGTGGACGGCGTGGTGGTTGTGCTCACGCCGCAGACCAGCACCGAGCCGGTGCCCACCGCCGAGGCTATCGTCAAGGCGGCCCGCGAGTTCGGCAAGCCCATCGTCGCCGCGTTCATGGGCGGCCCGCGCACGCAGGAGGGCTTCCGCTATCTGATGGACCACCGCATCCCCGCCTACCATTTCCCCGAGCGCGCCGTTTCGGCCATGGACGCCCTCTACCGCCAGCGCATGTGGGTCGAATCGCCCCAGGGCGAGGTGCCCGTTTTCAACGTGGACAGGAAGGCGGTCGCCGCGCGATTCAAGGAGGCGCGCGCCTCCGGACACCTCCAGCTCGGCGAACAGGAAGCGCGCGAGGTGATCGCCGCGTACGGCTTCCGCCTGCCCTCCAGCGTGCTCTGCCCCACGGCGGATGAGGCCGTCGCCGCGGCCGTGAAGATCGGCTTCCCCATCGTGATGAAGATTTCCTCCCCCGACATCCTGCACAAATCCGACGTCGGCGGAGTCAAGGTGGGCCTGCAGAACGAGAAGGAAGTGCGCGAAGCCTTCGCGGCAATGATGGAGAACGTGCGCCGCAAGATGCCCAAGGCCGACATTCGCGGCGTGCTCATCCAGCAGATGGTCAAGGGCGGGCGCGAAACGATCCTCGGCATGACCAAGGACCCGCAGTTCGGCCCCATGATCATGTTCGGCCTCGGCGGCATCTACGTCGAGGTCCTCAAGGACGTCTCCTTCCGCATCGCGCCGCTCACCCGCGCCGACGCGGAAACCATGGTGTCCGAAATCCGCTCCATCGCCCTGCTCAAGGGCGTGCGCGGCCAGGCGCCGGCCGACCTCGACGCGGTGGTGGACGGGCTGCTGCGCCTGTCGCAGTTGGCCAGCGACTTCCCGGAGATCGTCGAGATTGACCTCAACCCCTTCCTGGCCTTCGCCCGCGGCGAGGGAGCGATGGCCGTGGACGCGCGTATCGTCCTGAAGTCCAACGAGCCGCCCGCCGCGCACTGACCGGCGGGGCTGAACCGTTGCGCGACGAACCGACCCGGGTCCAGGCCCGGGTCTTCGTCCCTCGGCGGCCAGACCCCGCGCGGATGGCTGCGTCTGTAGCGGAGAAACCCGGATGCAGAGCCGTTCTCTGGCCGAAGCCTTCACCCCGGCGGAGCTGGACGTCCTCGACGGACTGGCCACGCCGGCAGCGGTGCAGGCCTATCTGGACGAGACCCCCTACAGCACCGATCCCTTCTACCGCTCGCCCCGCCGCGTGATGCGCGACCGGAAGGCCCACTGCGCCGACGGGGCGTTCTTCGCCGCCGCTGCCCTGCGACGCCACGGCCACACGCCGCTGGTCATGGACCTGATCGCCTGGAATGACGACGACCACCTCCTGGCGCTCTACCGCCGCGACGGACGCTGGGGCGCAGTGGGGAAGTCGAACTTCACAACCCTCCGCTTCCGCGAGGCGGTTTACCGCACCCTGCGCGAACTGGTCATGTCCTACTTCGAGTTCTACTTCAACCTCGCCGGCCAGAAGACCCTTCGCTTCTACACCCTGCCCCTCGACCTGACGGCCTGCGACGCACTCGACTGGATGACGCGCGACGAGAGCATCGAGGAATGCGTCCGCCGCATGGATGCGCGGCGGAAGGTGCGCCTGCTGACGCCGGGGATGGTCGCGGGCCTGACGCGCGCGGATGCCCTTTCCTTCCAGGCGGGGATGGTCGGCGCCAACCCCGCCGGAATCTACCAGCCCCTCGCCGACGCGGTGGAGGATCACGAAGTGGCGCCGTGACGACGGACGACAGACGACGGACGACCCGAAATGATAAGGAGGAAACGCGTGGAACCGGTACTGCATCTGGACCTGACGAAGTCGTTGACGCCGGTCGTCGGAGCGGCGGCCTTCGGGACACACGGCGACCTGCCCGCGCCGACGGGCGCGCTCGACCCCAGGCGCGGCCTGCGCTTCCCCCCGGCGCAGGGAGGCTTCATGCTGGCCTCGGGCGGAGTGATTGACGACGCGGCGGGAACCCTGGAGATCGTCTTCACGCCGGGCCGCGCGCCCGCCGGCCCCCTGGTGCAGGCCTGGGGTCAGTATCAGCCCTTGATCGAACTGGCGTCGGACACCGTGACGCTCAACCTCTACGGACGCCGTTTCAACAACTTCGTCACCTTCCGACCCAGGACGGAATACACGCTGCGATTCTCCTGGGACCACCGCGTCGGCTTCACGCTCGTCCTCCGCGCCGAGGGCGGACCCGAACAGGTCGTCCGCCGGCGGCTGTTCTGGAATGCCTTCCGCCAGACCTTTGTCCCCTTCTCCATCGGCGGCATGGCCTCCGAACCGCGTTTCCGCCATTGGAACGGGAGCTTCCGGGGATGGGTGCGCTCCGTCAAGACCTGGAATGCGCCGATGGACCTGCCCGGTCCCGTGGGCCTGAATGAACGCGGAGAAACGGTCGCCGCGCCCTTCCCGTCCGCGCCGGGAATCCAGGCGCTGGCGCTCGACAACCCCCCGATCCGCCCCGATCCCCTGGGTCTCGTCCAACTGCCCGACCGGCTGGAGGACCTGCGGAAGAACCGCGAGGTCTGCGGTCTGGAGGCCGTGGTCGCTCGATGCCGCGACGGCGTGGAACTCTTCGCCGGCCTCACCTCGCACATCGGCATGACGTGGCCCCACACGTGGTACTGGCCCTGGCCGGCGGGGGACCAGCGGCACATCTTCTGGAAGCGCGCGCACGAGCTGCTGCCGGCGATCCGCCGCGGCGAGGCCGGCGGCATGTGCGGCGGCTACGCCCACATGATGGAGGAGGTCTTCTGGGCGATGGGTTTCGACGCGCGCCGAATCCAGGTGCGCGGACACAGCTCCTTCGAAGCGCACCTGAGCGACCAGGACCGCTGGGTCATCTGCGACGCCTCCTGGCACGATACCTGCCACCTCTTCGCCGACGGACGAGGCGCCCTGCTCGGCGCCGGCGACATCATCCGCCGCCATGAGGCTATCGAATATGATCCCGACGCCCTCAAGGACGTGCGCCCGATGCTCTGCCGCGGCGAGCGCCTGGTCGAGGCGCCGATCACCTCCGGCAATCCCATGTACGGCTCGTGGCCCTTTGCCTGCTACGACCACATCGGCGTGCGCGTGGACAAGACGCGCGAGTACGGACGCGAACGCAGCGACTGGCGCAACCCGGGGCCGTCGGCCTACTACTTCCGCCCCACGGATCGGACGGCCTTCCGCATGAAGAACGCCGGCATCCTGGGCGCCGACGATTTCCAGGTGACCGATCTGGCCGCCCTCTATCCCAGCCGCAACCGCGCCAGGGTAACGATGACCTGGCACAAGCCGGGGGAGGTCCTCCGCGTAGCCGCGCGCCCCGTCGGCGTCACCTTCTTCGACCATTTCGAGTTCCGCCTGGACGACGGTCCGGCGCAGAAATTCCGGGACGGCATGACCTGGAAGCTGCACCCCGGCGTCAATGCGATCACCATCCGCACGGTGAACGTCCTGGGCGCCAGGGGATACCCCTACCGATTGACGCTGTGGAGGAAGCCGGCCTGAGTTCGACCGGGTGAAGGGCGTCGGCAGAAGCGGCAAGACCGGGCGGCCCGGCGGGGAATGCCGTCCCCGCAAGCCGCCGGAGAAGGAGACTGCACATGCGAAGAGGGAAGCGCGCCCTGTGGGCGGCGGTCGCGGCCTTTGCGCTGGCTGGAGGCGCAGCGGGTCATCTGGACACACTGATGCAGATCGAGAACCCGCCGCCGCTGGTGAAGGAGTTCGACGCCGCGGCCTGCCCCGGCATCCCCGCCGAGGCGCGCGTCAAAGAGCCGGAGGCGTTGCACGGCGTGGCCATTCGCGCGCGCGTCGGCGCGCCGGTCTTTCGCGTGGACTTCGGCGAGCTGGACCGCAGCTTCTACGTCGTTTACGTCCTGGCGCGGGTGACGACAGATGACGCCTGGGTGGAAGGATGGCTCCGTCCCCTCAACGTCCGCATGGAACTGCGCGGTCCCGGCGACACGCGCGAGACGTGGGGCGTGCGCGCCGCCTTCGACAAGGACTACAACGACGTGGCCCGCTTCTACTTCCACGTCCCCGCCCGGGGGCACTATACGGCCGAGATCGCCGTCGCGGAGGGAAGCCAGGTAGAGATCCTGGTGGACCGCATCCAGTTGCGCGACGCCCTGGGCGGCTTCGTCTTCCGACCGGTCAAGACAAAGCGCCTCCTCCGCACGGAGGAGGAGATCGCCACCATGCGCGAGGCAGCGGAGCGGGAAAAGAAGACGCCGCGCCCCCTCCGGGCGCAGCCGCTGACCCCCGCCGAACGCGATGCGCGCGACGACGCCATCTGGGCAGGAATGATGCCCCTCAACGCCCAGCCGGAGAATGACGTCCACCTGAGCATGCCCCCCCTGGCCGCCGCCGACGCGGAGAAGGTGGCCGCCCGCGCCCGCGAACTGGCCGGCGGCGCCGAGATCGGCGCATGGGAGGCGACCGGACTGCGCGGCTACGATCAGACCTGGAAGCTCGTCAACAAGACCCTGGGCCTCGAATACACGGCCGCCGACTACAACGCCAACCGTCCCCTGCCGAAGCCCTGGCCGATCCCCGAGGACAAGGGCGGCTTCCTCTTCGAGAAGGAGGCCTGGGGCATTTCGAAGACCGGCATGCACGGGATGTTGCCGCGGATGATGAATGCGCGCTTCAACGCCGGACGCCGCGCGCTGGAGACGGGCTACGACGTGCCCGACTCCCTCGTGGGGCGCTATCTCCTGATCGGCGACACCGAAGCCGCCGCCGACGCCGCCTTCCTCCTCGCCGCCTTCGCCTATCACTACGCGAGCTACGACTACCAGGCCTTCACCGTGTCGAACGTCGTCCGAAAGTCCAAGCGCTTCGATTGCAGCAACATGCTCGGACGCGGCACGGGCTACGAAGGCTGGAGCACACGCACCGTGGTGCGTATCCTCCAGAGCTACGACGCCCTCTTCCCCTTCATCCAGGGGAATGCGGAGCTGGCCCGCCGCGTCGGCCGATTCATCCCCTGGGTGCGGACGCCGGAGGACGTGGCGACGCTGCTCGACACCTACTTCGCCCAGCGCGCCGGGGAGGACGGCATCACACACGTCCTCTACTCCACCGTCACGCCCTGGGCCGGCGTCGTCCTCGGCCCGAACCCGGTGGGGCAGAAGTACCTGGAGACCTACTTCCGCCGCATCTACCTGCGCGACAGCCTGAGCGGCTTCGCCGACTTCATCATCAGCGGCTACAGCCGCGACGGCCTCAACTACATCGGTTCGAGCTACTACGCGCCGGGGGAATCGGTCGGCGAACTGGGCGACATTGCCGGCGCCCTGTCGCGCTGCGTCAAGGCCGGCGGCGACCCGAAGTACGACATCGCCGACGCGACACGCTACCCCCTCCTGGCCGCCATGCCGGGCAGCCTCTTCGACATGTACGTCGCCGGCGGGTTCAGCTCGAACCTCGGCGACGTGGCCGGCCCGGACTCTCCGCGCCGCCAGAACCCCGACCTCAAGGACTTCGCGGAGTTCTTCCGCGACGCCTGGCATCGGGAGCGCGACCCGCGCTTCGCCTGGCTCCTCCTCAACCGCGTCGGCCAGAACGGCATGTCGGACGCCGAGTGGGCCGAAGTCCGGAAGACGGGCGCAGCCGCCAGGGACCCCTTCCTGCACCAGGAATCGCGCGTCATGGGCGGTTTCGGGCTGGTTGTCATGGAGGAAGGCGCGCAAGACCCGAACCCCCTCCTCAAACGCACGGCAACCCTCCGCACCGGCGTCGCCTCCGGCCATGCCCATCCCGACAGCCTCGATCTTCAGTTCTACTCCCACGGCCTGCGGATGCTCAGCGACCTGGGCGGACGGACGATGGCCCAGTACGGCAAGCCGAGTTGCATGACCACTTACGTTCATAACGTCGTCCAGGTGGACGATGGCGACTTCACCGGCGGCCCGCGCAACAGCACCGGGACGGCCTGGGTCGAGACCTTCTGGCCCGGCCCCGGCGCGCAGTTCACCCGGGCCTCGGCGCGCTCCGAGGCCCAGCCGCAGGTCTCCCTCTATCGCCGCGGCGTCGCGCTCGTCGCCGTCGGCGACGGCCACGACGGACAGCCCGCCGAGGCTTACATCTTCGACCTCTTCCGCGTCGCCGGGGGCAAGGTACATACCTGGTGCTTCAAAGGATGCCCGCCGGACGAGTTCGTCGTCAATGCGCCGCTGGCCCCGGCGGCCTCCGAGACGGCGCAGGACTACCTGAAGGCCCACCGCGCCGGCTCCCACTTCGAGGGTGCGGCGAAGGACGCCCTTGAAGCCACCTGGCGTCTCCGGCGCGCGCAGGACAAGGTCACCCCGCGCGAGAAGGAAATCACGCTCAACAACGTCGAGCAGAAGATGCTCGGCAAGGACTACGACCCCGCCTCTCCCCGCAAGTACACGCGGGTCAACCTCTTCGGACACGGCGGCGACAAGGTGATGGCCGGCAACTGGTTCTGTGACATGGCCAACGGGCGCGAGTTCGACTGGCCCTTCCTCTACGTCCGGCGCGAAGGCGTCGCCGAAACGGCGTGGCCGGCGATCATCCAGGCATACGCCGGCGAGCCGACCATCTCCTCCGTGCGCCCGTTCGATGTCGGTCCGCGCGCGGCGGCCTTCGAGGTCGTCACGCGCCGCGGCTTCACCGACGTGCTCTACCAGGGGGATGGGACGACGCCGGTGGCGCTCGATGGCGGCCTCCGCGTCTCCGGGGAATTCGCCTTCCTCCGCCGCGACGCGACGGGGTTGCACGCCATGACCCTGGTCGGAGGCCCCCTGCTTTCGAGCCCGGAAGCTTCGCTGGCCTTCGCCGCGCCGTCATGGCAGGCCGTGATCGGGACGTCGGACTATGACCGCCTTCAGATCGTCGTCGCCGCGCCGCATCCGGCGCGCCTCCTGACCGGGCAGCAACTCCATGTCACCGACGGCCGCCGCCACGCCACCAGCTACCGCGTCGCCCGCGCCGGAAAGGACCCCGACGGGCTGCGGCTGACCTTCGACCGCGGCGCCGCCGTTTACCAGGGCGGCATTGGCTATGTGCGCGAGGACGGCGCGGCCGTCCTCGACCTCGATCCCCCGCTGCACAGCTATCACCCCGCTTACTACGACGGGATGACCGCCGTCAACGAGGCCGGTCGCGTCCTCGGGCGCGTGACCGTCGCCAAAGGCGACCGCTACATGTTCCTCGGCTGGCCGGAGTGGCGGCGGCACCTGGGGCGAATGTCCCTCGACGACATCAAGGACGCCGATGGCGACGGACGCCGCACCCTTCGCATGGTCGCCGCCGTGCCGGTGGGCTACCTGAAGGAGGACGGAAGCGTGGCGCGAAAGGAACCGGGCGAGCACATGTTGGACCTCGACGTGACCCGCGTCGGCGCCGACGGGCTGCGCTTCTACTACCGCCAGCACCCGTTGACCTTCCTTGACGCCCTCAAGACGCCGCATCCCGGCTGGCCCTACGCCGAGCAGACCCTGCGGAATGAGGACGGCTCGCGCTCCTGGCGCAGCACCCTGCCGGGGGACACCTATCAGTTCACGGTGGACGGACGGAAGCTGACGCCGGCCGACTTCCCCGACAGCGACGGCAACGGAAGGGCCGCCGTGCGCTTCTACGACTACGGACCCGGCGACTCCCTCCACCTGACGGCGGCGGCGGCGCTGCGACGGCTGGAAGCCGGCCTGTTCGAGCTTCGCGCCAATGCGCCCGTCACCATGGCGCTCAAGGGGCGTTCCCTGGAGGTCAGCCCCGACGGCAAGACCTGGTCCCCTCTCAAGACCCAGGCCGTTGAGGGCAGAGCGCAGGCCACCTTGGGCGAGGGGGAGTTGGGAGAGGGTCGCGTACTGCTGCGCGTGGGGAACTGAACCCCGAGGGAAGTCCGCGTGTTGACAAACGCGCAGAGAAGAATATGATGTTCTCCGGTACCGGTTGCGGCAACCGTTGCCGCAAGGGCGTTGACTCACAACCTCATCCGGGAGTGCAAACATGTTGAAGGCTGCTGGAGCGGCGCTGGCGTTGGTCGTAGTCCTCGGCGGGAATGTCCCGGCGCAGGACGGGGCGGGACTCTTCTTCCCGCTGAAGCAAGTCCGCCCCTATGCCACGCGCCACGGCGAACCGGCGGGCTATCCGGGGTGCCTGCCGGACG